>NZ_LRTK01000023.1 GCF_001636565.1 Frankia sp. EI5c | reverse complement strand
CCCAGACGTCCACCGACGGGATCGTGGACATCGAACAGCCGGCACAGTGCGCCCCCCACACCAGCCCGCAGCCGCCACCCNCCGCACCCCGCCGCCGGCCCAACAACCGCGATATCCCGCCGATCAGACAGCCACGTCACCCGAAGCGCTTGGCGTCACCCGTAGCCCGGCCTGGCACCGACTTTTACCCGGGGCTCAGCGCGCCACCGCACTGTGGCCAAAGACCACGACCCGCTGACCTGGACGCCCGCCGCCGCGGACGGCGGATCAGTCGCGCTGGCAGGGCGGTGAATAGTGCCGGGCTCCGACATGCTCCCGCCACTGCGCGCGCGTGATCACATTCTGGATGCGTCCGCAGATGCTCTCCCGTGCGACCGCGGGATCCAGCTCCCAGACACGGGCCGCGTTACCGTCCGCGACGGCGAGTGTCCGGCGCCCGGCCTCCGCGAGCGCGAGACCAACAGGTGCCTCCGGGCCGTCGGCCTCACCCTCAGCCTCGGCCTCGGCCTCGCCATCGGCCTCGGCATCGGCATGCGTGTCGGCATGCGTGTCGGCATCTGTGTCCGCATCTGTGTCGGCGGCTGTGTCCTCATCAGTGGCTGTGTCGGCGGCGCTGTCGATGGCGGCGGCGGTCGCGGTCGCGCTGTCGGCGGCGCTCTCGGTGCCACCAGGCAGGGACAGGGTCAGCCGGGGCGAAGGCCGGGCGGGGCTCGAAAGATCCCACAGGGAGACGCCTCCACCGGCCGTGGCCGGCCCCACCACGAGCGCCTTCCCGGCGGCGGCGAAAGCCAGGGCGCCGGCGCCCCCCTCGGGTGCGAACGAGGTGAGCCGGTGCAGTCCGCGAGGGTCCCGCGGCCGATAGATCTCCACGATCGACCGGGTCTGTGCCGGCGGAGCGACCGAGGAGGCCACCGCCACCGGCGTGGCAGCGGCCCTCTCGCCGGTGGCGACGACGGGAAGGCCCGCGGTGGCGACTGCCAGCACCTGCCCGTCAGGTGAATAGGCCGCACCGGTGACGACGCCCTCGCCGCGCAGCGCGGCCGCGCGGCGCGGGGACTGCGGATCCTTCAGCGACCACAGCGAGAGGCGCTCGGTACCACCGATCAGGAGCTGGTCACCGGCAGGGGAGAAAGCCAGCGCCGTGATCGGGCCCGCCGTGCGCAGGGCGGTGAAGAGCCCGGGCACACGCGGATCACGGACGTCCCACAGCCGCAGCATGCCATCGGAGGAGCCGGTGGCCACCGTGCCACCGTCCTCGCTCACCGCGATCGCGCCGACCGTGCCGCTGTGCCCCGCGAGCGCACCGAGGCGCTCGACCGTCCCGTCCGAGATCACCCGCCACAACTGGACGCTACTCGGGCCGCCGGGCCGTGCGGAGGGAGAGTCGGCCGCGGCCGGGAGGGCGGCGCCGGCGGCAGTGACGATGATCGTGCCGGCGGACGCGGCCTGCCCGGGCGGCGACAGGTAGGCGACGGCGCTGACCGCCGCCCCGTCCAGCGGGAAGTCCGTGAGCTGCCGGTATGCCGTCGTGTCCGCCAGATCCCAGAGGGCGGCGCCGGTGTCGCCGCCGGCGACCAGGCTCCGCCCGTCCGGCGCCACGGCGAGCGCCCGGACCTCGCCCGGGAGATGACCGGCCCGCCGCACGGACGCTTCCACCAGCGCCTGGGCGGCGGCCGCGGTCGGGGAGATCTCATAGGCCGCGACGGCGAGCTGACCGGCCAGCTCCGGCTGATCAGCAAGGAGCGCCCGGGCCTGGCCCGCGATCTTCCTGGAGTCACTCGCCGCCGCGTGCGCCCGGACCGTGCCGACAGTCTCGATCACCAGGGTGACGGCCGCCAGGCTCGCGATACCGACGACGAACAGGTGGAAGAACCGGTTCGCCATGCCCGTTCGCCCCTGGGCGGCGGCCGGTTTCGCCGCCTCCGCGGGCATGAGCGGCTCGGCCGGCTCGGCTGCAACCACCGGCTCGGCTGCAACCACCGGCTCGACCGAGCCTCCCCGCACCGCCTCGGTGGGCTCCACCGCCTCCGCAGGCTCCACGGGCAACGCGGGCTCCACGGGCAACGCGGGCTCCACCTGGACGGTTTCGGCCGCGGGCGCCGCGGGCTCGACAGGCGCGGGCTCGACCTCCGCGACGGGCACGACGGGGTCAGGCGCGTTCGCGGCTTCCGGGCTCTCCCTGACTGCGGGGACGGACGCGCCGCCGATCGGCGGCAGCCGGGTGCCCGGACGATCCGCCAGCAGCTCCAGCAGTTCCGCGGCCATCGGCCGGCGGGACGGATCCTTGCGCATCGCCGCGCTGACGACCTCGACGAGCCTGGGCTCCAGGCCGACGAGGTCCGGCTCCGCGTAGACGGCCCGCTGCAACAGAACCTGCGGTGTGCCGTTACCGAACGGGAGCCTTCCGGTGGCGGCAAAGAGGATCACGCCACCCCACGTGAAGATGTCGGACGCAGCCGTGAGGGGCTGCCGCAGAACGTGTTCCGGGGTAATAAAAGCGGGGGTGCCCATCCCCGGGCCGGCACCGATCCGGTTCGCCACGGCGACGGTGTTGAGAACGCGGGACAGACCGAAGTCGAGCAGTCGGATTCCATCCGGGGAAAGCAGCACATTTGCCGGCTTCAGGTCGCCGGAGACGAGACCGGCACCATGGAGCCCGGTGAGCGCGGACACAAGTGCCACCGCGAGGTCCCGCACCTCCCCAGGAGGCAGCGGACCTGCGTGCGCGACCCGGTGAGCCAGCGTCGGAGCATCGACGAAGGCCGTCACGACGTAGGGAGGCTGCGCTGAGGTGTCCGCGTCGATGATCTCGGTGAGCGACGGCGGCGCCAGCGCCCGGACGGTCTCCAGGTCCGCCCGCAGCCGTCGGCGGAATTCGTGGTCGCGGGCGAACGGAGCACTGATCACCTTGATGACGACCCAGCGGCCGGCCGGCTCCCGGGCAAGATAGACCGGCCCGGTTCCAGCCTCAAGAAGCTGGCGTTCAACCGCATACGGCCCGATTGAAATCGGCTGATTGCCCCGTGAACGCTCGAGGTGTCGCCGGGCAACGACCACGGGTCGGCACCTCCGAAATATTTGTGAAACCCCGTGACGGGACGTCGCAGTGACATCGGACGTATCCGCATGTTATCGACGCGCCGGCGGCCCGAACGGGCCGGTTATGCCTCGCGCTCGCCGAGAGCCGCCGCGACGGCGAGCAACAGCCCGGGATGCCGGTACACCGCGGCCGTCGTCAACGGCCTGCCGCCAANGGCGCTGAGCACCTCGTCCCGACGCGGGACCTGCGCGCATCGCCCACGCAGCAAGGCGGCGAGCGTGAGGAGCCCACCCAGGTGGCGCTCCAGCACACCCGCATCCGGCCCCGGCGCGCCCCCGAGCCAGATCAGATACTGATCAAAGGTCATGATTTCCCACACAACCCGGTCTGTCACCCCCGCGGGCACCCTCGGACCACCCCGAGGACCACGGGAACCACCCGGCCCACCCGGCCCGGTCGGCCCGGTCGGCCCGGTCGGCGAGTGATGCACGGTGACAAGGTGTGGGACGCGCACCAGCCCCCGCCCCGTGACGGTTCCCTCCGCCGGGCGCGGCAGCTCGGGCCGGTGATCCGCGACGACCACCCGGCCGGCCAGGGCGTGCGCGACGCGGGCGTCGTGCAACCGGCCGGCGAAGCAGACCGCGAGCGCCGCGGTGTCGGTCGGCGCGTACCGCGCGTGCACGGCGACCGCGGTGAGGTCCGCCACGCACACCAGCCCGACGGCGGTGCGGGCGGCCTGCGGGGGGTCGATGGTGAGGAAGTCGACGCTGGTCACGATCCGCCCCGCGGCGGGGTCGCCGGCAGCCACCGAGCACACCAGGGAGTCCGGCGCACGCCGGACCCGGTTGATCGTGATCAGACCATCGGCATAGGGCAGGTTCAACCGGGGCAGGTCCGCCGCGGCGATCGCGTGCGGGTCGACGCCCGCCATCGCCCCCGCCCCCTTGTGTACGTTCCAGCTAGGGAGACCTTACAAGGGGTCACGGGCAACAACGCCCAATTTCACAATGAGATCCACCCGGGGCAACAACCAGCCCCACCACCTACTCGCCACATCACACCGTGACCACACGGGCACCCCGGCGTCACAGCCCGCCGCCAGCCATAGGCCACCAGCCGCCAACCGCCAACCGCCGGCCACCAACCGCCGGCCCCCGGCCCCCGGCTTCGACGCCCTACTCGGCTGCGCCGCCCGACGACCGGGCGAACGGCTGCAGCCGGGCCACCAGACCCCGGACCTCGGCACTCGCCGCGGCCAGCGTCTCCTCGTTCGAGGTCGCGGCCCCGTCGAGGAGCACGTCGAGCGCGATCAGACGCTCGGCCACCTCGGCGATGAGGTCGAAGTCCCGTACCCGCTGATGGACCAGCTCCGTCAACCGTTCATTTTTCTCAAACAGTTCAACGAAAACGCTGACCTTGGCGCGCAGCAACCACGGGTCGAAGGGCTTGGCGATGTAGTCGACCGCCCCGACGGCGTAGCCGCGGAACGCATGGTGCGGCTCACGGTCGATCGCCGTGAGGAAGATGATCGGCGTGTCCCGCGTCCGCCCACGCTGCTTGATCCGGTGCGCCGTCTCGAAGCCGTCCATGCCCGGCATCTGGACGTCCAGGAGGATGACCGCGAAGTCATCGATGAGCAGACGCTTGAGCGCCTCCTCGCCCGAGGACGCCGTGACCAGGTCCTGGTCCAGGGAAGCGAGGATCGCTTCCAGNGCCATCAGGTTGTCAGGCCGGTCATCCACGAGGAGGATCTTGCTCCGTGGTCGCTCCACGTCTGACGCGCCCGCGGTGTCGACAGGTCCGCCGGTCCGCTCGGTCACCCGCCTGCCTCCTCCTTCGCCGGTCGGCCTGGCCGCCCATGATGACGACACCACTGTTCCACCATCGCCGATCGGCATGTCCGGGCCATCACCGGCCCGTTGACGCCTACCCAAATGCGCACCATACGCGATCTGATCATCACAGATGTGACCGCATCACTCCGAGAAGGTGATCAAGATCGACCGGCTTCGTGATGTAGTCGGTCGCTCCGGCCGAAATGCTCTTCTCTCGGTCACCGGGCATGGCCTTGGCGNTCAGGACGAGGATCGGCAGCGGAGCGAACGCCGGCATCGCCCGGATGGCCGACGTCGTCTCGTTGCCGTCCATGCCCGGGAGCATGACGTCCATCAACACAAGGTGCACAGGCTCGTTGTCCTGCTGAAGCATACGGATGGCATCGTGGCCGTTGTCGGCGTAGAGCACCCGCATCCCGTGCATCTCCAGTGCGCTGGTCAGCGCGAACACGTTTCGCACGTCATCGTCCACCACCAGGATGGAGGCGCCCACAAGCGGGTCGGTGCTGTCCAGGTTCGAGGCGGGTGGCCGCGCCAGCCCCGCGGGGTCGGTGAGGAACGGCGTGCCCACGCCGGCACCCAGGTCGGCGGCCGGCGACTCCGACCCACGACTGGACCACAGCGTGGGCGCTCCGACCCGTGACACCCCGGACAGCTCACCGGACTGGCCGGCACCACCGGAGCCGTCACCGCCCGTGTCCACCGACCCGCCGGCGCCGCCGGTGCCGCCGGCACCGCCCGGCCGACGGTCCGGAGCGACCAGCGCGGCATGCTCGACTCCCGCCAGCACCGGGCCGCGGTCACGGTCGCCGCCCGCGTCCGGCCGCGGCCGGACCTGACCCGCGCCGTCCACGATCATGAGGACACCGTCGGGCTCCCCGGGAATCACGCCCGCGGGCACCTCGGTCGGCATCACTGACGGCACGAACAGGGTGAACGTGCTGCCCTGCCCGATCTGACTGGACACCGCGATCGAGCCCCCGAGCAGCCGGGCGATCTCCTTGCTGATCGACAGCCCCAGCCCGGTGCCGCCGTAGCGGCGGGAGGTGGTGCCGTCCGCCTGCTGGAAGGCTTCGAAGATCATTCTGAGCTTCTCGGCGGCGACGCCGATTCCGGTGTCGCTGACCGCGAACGAGAGCACCATCGGCGCCGAGCGCAGGCTGGGCGCGACGAAGGGGGTGTCGGGCGGGGCGACGGAGATGTCCAGTCGCACGGTGCCCGAGTCGGTGAACTTCACCGCGTTCGACAGCAGGTTCTTCAGCACCTGCTGGATGCGCTGCTCGTCGGTGACGAACTCCGCCGGCACGTCGGCGGCCACGCTGATCTCGAAGGTGAGGCCCTTCTCCTCGGCGGTGGGCCCGAACACGCCCGCCACCGTGTCGCACAGCGCGGCGGTGCGCACCGGGCCGGCGTCGACGTTCATCTTCCCGGCCTCGACCTTGGAGAGGTCCAGGATGTCGTTGATCAGCCCGAGCAGCTCCGAGCCGGCGGAGTGGATGGTCTCGGCGAAGTCGATCTGCTTCTGGCTGAGGTTGTGATCCGGGTTGTCGGCCAGCAGCTTCGCCAGGATGAGCAGGCTGTTCAGCGGGGTCCGCAGCTCGTGGCTCATGTTCGCCAGGAACTCGGACTTGTACTGCGAGGACAGCGCGAGCTGCTCCGCCTTCTCCTCCAGGCCGATCCGGGCCATGTCGATCTCGGTGTTCTTCTCCTCCAGCAGCGCCGCCTTCTCCTCCAGCTCGTTGTTGGTGCGCTGGAGCTCGACGGACTGGGAGCGCAGCTCCTGGGTGAGCCGCTGGGACTGCGCGAGCAGCTCCTCCGTCCGGGCGTTGGCCATGATCGTGTTCAGGACGACCCCGATGGTGTCGACGAGCTGGTCGACGAGGGTGAGGTGCAGGTCGGAGAACGGGGTGAAGGACGCCAGTTCGATGACCCCGAGCACCTGGTTCTCGAAGATGACGGGGACCACGACCAGGTCACAGGGTGGGGCCTCGCCCAGACCGCTGCGGATGTTGAGGTAGCCGGCGGGGACGTCCTCGACCCGGATGCGCTTCTTCTCCAGTGCCGCCTGGCCGATCAGCCCCTCGCCGAACAGGAACGTGCCGTCCGAGCGGCGCCGCGGCACCGATCCGTAGCCGGCGACGTAGCGCAGCTTGTCGCCCTCGATGAAGTCGAGCAGGTAGACCGTCCCCTGCTGGGCGTTCACGGCCGGGGTCATCTCGCTGATGATCATCTGGCAGACCGTGTACAGGTCCCGCTGGCCCTGCATCTTGCTGCCGATGAGGGCCAGGTTGGACTTCAGCCAGTCCTGCTGGGCGTTGACCTCGGTGGTCTCCCGCAGCCGGGCGATCATCTGGTTGATGTTGTCCTTGAGCTCGGCGACCTCGCCCTCGGCCTCCACCGTGATGGAGCGGGTCAGGTCACCGCGGGTCACCGCGGTCGAGACGTCGCCGATCGCGCGGAGCTGGATGGTCAGGGTCGAGGCGAGCTGGTTGACGTTGTCGGTGAGGTCCTTCCAGGTGCCGGCGACGCCGGCCACCGTGGCCTGGCCGCCCAGCTTGCCCTCGACGCCCACCTCCCGGCCGACCCGGGTGATCTCGGCCGCGAACGAGGAGAGCTGGTCCACCATCGTGTTGACGGTGTCCTTCAGCTCGGCGATCTCGCCCTGCGCCGTCACCGTGATCTTCTGCGAGAGATCGCCGCGGGCCACCGCCCTGGTCACCGCGGAGATGTTGCGGACCTGGCTGGTCAGGTTCCCGGCCATCGAGTTCACCGACTCGGNGAGATCCCGCCACACACCCGACACACCCCGCACGTGCGCCTGGCCACCCAGGTTCCCCTCGGTACCCACCTCCCGGGCCACCNGGGTCACCTCGTCGGCGAACGACGAGAGCTGGTCCACCATCGTGTTCAGGGTTTCCTTGAGCTCAAGGATCTCGCCCTGGGCGGTGACGGTGATCTTCTGCGAGAGGTCACCGCGGGCCACCGCCGTCGCCACGAGCGCGATGTTGCGGAC
>NZ_LRTK01000022.1 GCF_001636565.1 Frankia sp. EI5c | reverse complement strand
CCGCCTGCAAATAAATGATTTCGGGTCGCAGGATGACCCGACAATAGTTGATACAACAAAGGATATTCGTATGGATACAGGTATTAATTCACCGTCGNGGTTCTGGGCCTCGAAAGTAGCAGCACAGCAACGTGAGCAGGATGCCGTAGAGGCAGCTACAGAAGCCGCCTGGACAGCCCGTGCGGCAGAGGTCGGGGTCTTGGGGATGAAGCGTGAGAGGGCGCAGCAGACAGCCCTACAGAACGCACAGGAGCCCGCAGAGCACGAGGTCTGTCCTGTCTGCGGGTCGGAGGTCTGGAGTTCCGGCAGCGCGGGTCAAGGCATCGCAGAGAACGGACTCACCGGCCCCGTACAGAGGATGGGAAAAGACCCTCGTCAAACCATCGGGTGGAAGCGTTGCAGCAATTTTGGGTGCTCATGGCCTGTCGGTGCACAGAGCGGTAGCGGCCCATATTCTGCGGGTGTAAGGAACTTCCTCCGGTGAGTACGGCGACGCTCACCAGGAACGGGGTCAAGGTTTGTAAATGCGGTAGAGAACACCAGCGCTATTCGGCTCTATGTGACCGGTGCGCGTGGAGCGCTCTACCCGACGAGGTAAAGCGGGCCCGATGGAAAGAAAAGAAGTCGATCCGAAAAGCACGTATTAAAGAAAACGGGGGCCGCGGCGTCTCCAGAAAAGAACTAAAAATAATTCGCGAGAGCGGACCATGCGGATATTGCGGGGCCAAAGCTACGGAAACAGATCACGTACATGGCCTGGCAGCGGGGGGTATCGATGACAAGTCGAACATTATTCCGGTCTGCCAGCACTGCTCACGCAGCAAAGGGGCTAGGGACCTGCTCACCTGGCACAGATGGGACCTCGTCTGTCGGGCCCTGGTAATGAATAATCCGGCGGTACAACAGGAGCTTGCAAGAATCTCACAAGCCCCTGCCGACCACGCTAACTACCGGACGTAGCAGACATTCCCTGAACCAATTCTACCGCGACAGCCCCGTTCCCATAGCAACACGGGAACGGGGCTCCGTCGTTTCAGCACAACCACGTACCCAGAGCCCAATACCAACTTCCCGGCGGTGCCCACAGAGCTTTTGACGGGCTTGCTGGCCACGATCCCGCCCTCGTTCACCAGCACAGTGCATCGGCCAGGTGCTCGACGTCCCGTTGCCCATCGGCCAGGACCACGACGATCCCGGGGGTACCTCTACCCCTGGGTACGCCTGTAGTCACATGACGACAGAACGTAGACCAACAGACGTGTTGTGTGTGATTTGGGCGTTCCGGCTCGACAGCGATGCCTGTTACATCCCTGCCGGTCGTTACACTTATGCCAGTAGATGTAACAGTCCAGGTCAGGGAGTTGGTCACGCATGCGAGTCATCGCCTACCTCAGAGTGTCGACTGAGAAGCAGCTCGACGGGTACGGGCTCGACGTTCAGCGTGACGCCGTCCGGGCGTGGGCACGGGCCAACGGTCACCGCATCGTCGAAGTCTTCCCGGAGGAAGGTGTGTCCGGGAAGCTGGAGGACCGCCCCGAACTGGCCAAGGCACTGCGGGCCCTGAAGGACGGACAGGCTGACGGGATCGTGGTCCCCAAGCTCGACAGGCTTGCTCGTGACCTGGTGGTTCAGGAACAGCTCATCGCGGAAGTCTGGCGGATGGGTGCGGCTGTCTTCTCCGCTGTCGCCAGCGAGGCTGACTACCTGGTGGACGACCCTGCCGACCCTTCCCGGAAGCTGATTCGCCAGGTGCTAGGCGCCGTGTCTGAGTACGAGCGCGCGATGATCGCTCTTCGTCTGCGCACCGGCCGCGCGCACAAGGCGAGCAAGGGGGGCTACGCCTACGGTGCACCCGCGTTCGGTCAGAAGGCCGTGGACAAGGAGCTGACGGCAGACGAGCGCGAGCAAGACGCGCTTGCACGCATGATCGAACTTGACAATGACGGCAAGAGCCTGCGCGAGATCTGCACTGCGCTAGAGGAAGAGGGACACCGGCCGAAGCGTGGCGACCGTTGGCACCCCACCACGGTCAGCCGGTGTCTCACGCGGGCCCGCGCTGCTACTGCTGCTGCGTGAGACATATCACACGCTAGTCACGAAGCTCCGTAACCGTCAGTCACCATGGCTGACGGTTACTTTGCGTGACGACCCCCCCTACCCTTAAATGATCTTCGATCAAGATCGTCTACCAGGTGTCACGCGCACTTTTCCCCAGAACGCCGGAGGACAGTGGCACAGTGGCACTCAGCCTATGTACGGCTCCGCGCGATTCTCGAAATAGTGATCGACCCGGAGTCGTATCGAGGGGTGCATATCATAGGAATCCAGCTCGCCTGTCGGCACGAAAACANCCTGTGACGATTCGCTGCTAGTCCTTATGTCTCCCCCGACCATCTTTGTCCGGAAAAGAATCGAGAATTGTTGCCGAACCTCGCCATCGTCATACGCGGCGACGTGATTGGGGTTCGAATAGATGCCGACTACACCGGTGACTTCACATTCAATCCCGGTTTCTTCGATGACCTCACGCACCACGGCCTGACTCACTGATTCTCCGGGCTCGACGCCACCCCCGGGAATAGCCCAGTAGCCATTATCCGTCCGCCGGATAAGCAGTATGTGCCCCTGGTCGTCAGGCACTATTGCGCTTACGGCAGGCACAATACTATTCGCCTTGGGGGCGTTCGGGTCGTCCAGATAGTCAACGCGGGGCACTGTGCTCCCTACTTGTTACCGTCGTGGGGCCGGCAGCCTGACCAGACACGTTCGAAACAGTCGACGTACGTCTCAAACAGGGGTCCTCCCTCAATCCTCCGTAGGTGCAGGATGGGGGCCCGGAAGGCGGGCATGCTGTAGATGTGGGGGTTCACGAGCATCTGGTCGTCGAACCGAAGAATAGAATTGTAAAGAACGGTTGAATGAAACCCGACTTCGAGATTCTCGATTCCAATAATGGGCTGATGCCAGGAAAGGGCATAGCGAATGCGGGCAGCCATTCCTTCACCAACCCCTTCCTCTTCGCCGCGCGTCTGCACCTCCACAGAATCGGGATCCCCGAACGCTATTCGAACTTTGACCCCGCTTTCACATTTGTTTTGAATTTCGCGAATCCATGAGGGGTTCGCCTCGGGTAGGTGCAGCCCGGCAAAAACAAGAATATCGACGCTTTCAATAGCGCTTTGCAAAAGAGATAGCCACCGCTTATTCGGCACGGCACTTCGCTCGGTATAAACCGTCACTACCTCACCGTGCTTTTCGTCCATGGCCACGCGCTTACCCACATCGGGCCACAGGTAATCGGGATCTTCGCCCAGGAGCCTCGCCGCGCGCATGGCGGTAGCCCGATGGGGGGTCCGGCCCTTGGTCACCCATCGTTCGACTGTCTTAGCGTCCACACCGAGTGCCTCGCCGAGAGTCGGTGGTGTCCAGCTCCGTCGGGTGAGCGCCGTTCTGAGCCGTTCGTTGGGCATAGGGGCCGCTCCCAGGAGGACCAAGGGTCAGGGGACCTTTCCAGCGTAAGGCGTCCCGAAGTGTCCCTCGCCGGGGGTGACCGTGTCCCCACCGTGCCTGTCAGGTTCTGCTCTGGGCGCATCGGGGAGTCAGGGGGTCGGTGCGCTCACCGAGTCGCCCACGGGTGCGCTGCCGCCGACGAAGCCGGTGTGCCCGTGGGCCCCGACGGGGCAGGGGGCCCTATGCCGTACATCGTGGTGACCGGGGTCCAAGGTGAACGAAAGAGGACCTACCTGCCGTGGGGCACGCTGCTGGACGTCGGTGTCCGGGCCGCCGCACGCCAGCATCTGGAGCGTCACGTGACGTCCGTCGAGGTGCTCGACGATGGCTGCGCGCGGGTGCTGTTCCTCGCGGGTCCTGGCGTCGAACNTGCCCGCGCTCTGCGAGCCCGGCTCCATGCTGCGATCGGTGCGCCGTGTTGATCGTCCTGTACTACGCATCCGGGCCTCCCGAGTCCGCAGTGATCGACGGACAGGCGTTCCGGCACGCCAACCTGGCCAACCTCGCCGCGCACCTGCTCTCCCTGGTGCCGGACGTGGAACAGGTAAAGATCTTCGACCACGGGCGGATGGTGGCGGATTCGGGCCCCGTCGAGGAGCCCAGAACTGTCGGTGCGACACGTCGTGATCCGACAGGTGGCGTTCCGGCCGCTGGCGTTCCGGCCGGTGGCGTTCTCCCCCGGTCGGGGGGTCGGGGGAAACGGACCACAACATGCCGTACCTGAGAGTCTCCGCCGCCGGGAGGCATACGGACTGGTACGTCCCGGAGTGGAAGGCCCGGAGGATCGACCTTCCCACGGNGGCGCAACTGGCCCTGGTTGAGGACCAGGACGTGACGAGGGTGGACATCCTGTCCGACGTTCACGAGGTGCAGCAGACCATCCTGCGGGAGGGGGCGGACCCTAGCCTCACCAGGGGGGCACCTACCTGCGACGATTACTTTCGGTCGCAATTATGTCAACGAATTAACACTCCGTAATGCCCGACGAGAATCCGCAGGTCAGCGGGCTGCGCCGAAGAAATCATCGACGTCCGGCATTTGACTGAACTATGATTACCATCACATCCAATTGCGATGCAGCATTCAAAACGTGATCCTTTGAAGTCNGTGAACCGCCCCGGTCTAATCGAAAGTGGGAGATGAATGAAGCGCCTAGCGCGTTCTTTTGTCGTCGTCGGCTGTTCTCTCGGGATAGCTCTATCGGCCGGATGCGGTAGCGGAGGCGAGGGGGTAACGGTCTCTGCGGCGAGTGTTGCACAGTCGGGAGATCCCGACGCTCCCTGCACCACGGTTGACGTACCGACAAAACTCGCTGAAATGCGTGTAGGAAAGCGTGAACTTCTGGCAACACCGCCACCAATTGCTGGACAGCCTGGGACTCAAATTGAGAACGCTGGCGACTACGCCTACGCATCACTTCCCATAGACATCACAGGGCCCGGAAAATACACGATTAAGGTTGGCCCACTCGACGAAGGATTCGACTACCCGAGGAATCCGACCGGATTCGCCTTCTCCACAGACGGTTTCGCCGGCCAGGCGCGCCCGACAGGGAAGCCGGAAATGATTACCGATTCCGATGGAAAAGAGTACCTGCAACTGGAGATAACCGTTGAGAACTCCGGCCCATGCAAATCTTTTGTCATGTTTGTTGAGTAGTTTTCTTCATCGCGATAACTAGAAATTCTAGAAAGCAGGGAATAGGCGCATGGCGAGAGCTTCTCGGTTGGCTCTGAAATTTTTTGCGATAGCATCGACGATGCTACTGGCTTTTTTTACGGCAAAACCTGCTTCCGCGGCACCCGACACCCTATGCTCTTCGATATACGTGCACTCCAGTCATACCATGCCCGCGGGAACCGGTTGGGGTGCCNCATTTGGGATAAGCCCTACCGTGATAGGCGGTATATACAACCAGAACGCAACTGGCTTCAAGATGAGCACAGCAATAGAGCAATACTCATCTTACGGCATCACTTCAGTTGTCCATTATAATCTGGGAAGTTCTAGCGTCACCGGGTCGGGATGGTCGATACTTCAATACAAATGCTGATATCGGCCTAGCGGCGGATCATCCAGCAAGACAACAGGCAGTTCCGTATTTCTGGGCCCAAGCCTTGAGTATCGTTTTTTGCTGGTCAGGGGCTCAGTCATGCCGCCGCCCCCGCAAGCTCACGTGCCACGGCGAGAACCGCAGGACGTGCAGCGAAACGGCCTAGCTGCGTCCTGGCGGCTTCAATCGCCCACTCCGGCGGAACCGGCAGGGAGCCCAGATCGGGGCGAGGCTCCGGAACCAGGCGGTTGGTCGGTGCGTTCGAGGGGGCCCGCCATGGGTAGTCGCCCCTGCCCTTGCTGCCGATCTTGTCCTTGATCCTCGATGCGAAACCGCCTGGTTTTGAACTCTTGGGAAGAGCTTTTCCATGGAGGGTCCCGGTAGACCGGTCGCTATCGGAACCATGATCGGTACCAGTCGGAGCATCCTGCGGTGTGGACTGCGTTCGGGGGGCCGGTACCGGTGCCTGGTTATCCACAGGGGAGAACAGGAGCCTGTAGACCGCGTTCCGGCCCCGTCGTGCACGCTCTGAGAGGCTCACCAGGCCCCGGGAGACGAGACGGGCGATCGTCGTACTGAGCTGTGTCCGGGCGAGTCCGGTACGGGCGCTGAGCACCTTGTGACCGGGGCTCGCGACATCACGACCGGTACGGCAGTCCTCCGCCAACGCCAGGAGCACCACCCGTTCCTGTGGCGACAGCTCACCGGGAAGTAGCTCCCACGCTGCTTGCTGTAGAGCAAATGACATGGCTCGCGGTATCCTTCGAGGTCTGTTGGTGAGTGATCCGCGTGGTTGCACACGCGGTTCGGGACGCCCCGCCGGATTCGTCCGACGGGGCGTTTCCTGTGAGGGGCTGGTCAGCTCAGGAGCTGGTGAAGGCCTGGTCGGTGAGGATCCGGCTAGCCATCGGGTGATCCTGGGGCCGCGTGATCCACTGCGATATGGCGATATCGACCAGGGGGCGGAGAAGCTCCGGAACGTTCGCCAGGAGGCACCGACGCTTGCACCGGCCGTTACCGGTCGGGTAGCCCTGGATACCGACCAGGGGGGCGACGTCGGAGCCAACCGGGATGTTCACGGTGCCCCGTCCGTCGATCCACGCGGACGCTGTCCGGGGGTCCAGGTCCCACGCCCACCAAATACGGACCTGCGGACGGATCGTCGGTCGGGCCGGTGGGGAGACGAGAGCGCTCACGCTGCCACCGCCACGGACTCGTCAACCAGCTCGTCAGCCGACGTGTCACCAGCGAGGACAGCTACCGGCGCGGGTCGCTTCGACTCTGCGACGTACCTACGGGCGGTACCGGGAGCAAGGTCCAGTTGCGCCGCCAGGTCAGCCACGATCTGTCCCTCGTTGCGCCGGTCCGATGACGGAACCGCAGCTAGCAGGGCCAGGAGTTGCGCCCGCTTTGTGAGCTTCGGGGGCGTGGTCCTCTTCCGCGTGGTGCTCTGCGTGCGCGTCTTCGGCGCGGGTGTGGGCTCAGGAGTCGGCTCTACCGGCAGGGGCTCCGGCGCGCTCACCGGCGCAGACTCCACGGTGGTGCCTACGGTGATCGGTTCCACCACCGGAGCTGTCACCGGCGCAACCACCGGGCTGTCCTCGACGACGGGCAGGCTCACCGGCGCGGGTGTGGAACGGGTCGCCTTCAGGCCAGCGACCAACGCGAACGCGATCACCGGCCAGAGCGCCATTACGGGGGTCCAGTGACCGGGATCACTCTTCAAGCCGTACGCCGCGGTGAGGTTGCAGGCGCCACTGAAGATCACGGAAGCCACGAGCACGAGCACCGGCCAGAAGAGGGAACCCCCATCCCGGCGGCGCGCACGGATCTCCACGATCGCGGCAATCGCCATGAGTTCACCCGTGGTCGCTATGAGCCACGATGCCCACTCAGGCTGTCCAGCCCACCGGGCGACATCGTGGACATGCACGAACGCCACCGCGAACACACCCGCTCCGAGTAGGGACGGGAGCGCGGTGGCTAGGGCGTGCTCGACACCCTGTCCAGTGATCCGCTTCATCGGGCTACCACGTTCACGGCAGCGTCAACGGGCGCGTCAGCGGGCAGCAGCGTCAGGCAGAGGTCACTGACCCGTTCGGCGGACAGGGACCCGTGCTCGTACAGCTCGGTAGCCATGGCGATGACGAGGGTCCACGCGGNCGGGTCGGACAGAAGCAGGCGGACGAACGCCGCTTCACCCGTGATCATGTCCGGGATGTGATCATGAAGGGTCGGCGGGTACATCGTCATCAGGGCCCGGACGACGGAACCATGGTCTGAGTACCCATCGTCGCCGTCATCCTCGGGACAGTCGACCAGGTAGCGGGATTGCTCCGCTTCGAACGGCGACCGGTCGGTGATGCCAGCGTGGATGAACTCGGCGACAGATCCGGCAAGGCTGATCTTGTTCATGTCGGACGCGCGGATCATCTTGCCGGTGCCCTCGTTCAGCCCACCCCCGTCTTCGTCGATGTGGACGGCGGTCACGGGCAGGTTGAGCAGGTACCGCATGACGGTGTGGCCGCACTCGTGGACAGCGGCGTACATACGCTGGTCAAGGGCGACATCTGCGGGCGAAACCTTCACCAGGCCAGGCGTTTCAGGGCCCGCGCGTCGTACACTGCTGATCATGTGGGTGACCTCCCGAGTCACTCCGCCCCCGGGGTCTGCCAGGACCACCGGGGGCATCTTCACGTCAATACGTGATCAGGAGTTCGCCTGCGCGTTCTGTGTCGACATGCACAGCCGTGACGCGCTCGCCGCCGGCGAGTCGAGTCGCCGGTTGTTCTCCGTGGCGGCCTGGCACGAGTCGCCCTTCTTCACCGAGCGGGAGCGGGCCGCCCTGGCGCTGACCGACGCCGTCACCCGGCTCGGCCCCGACGGCGTGCCCGACGACGTGTGGAACACCGTGACCAAGGTCTGGAGCGACGAGGAGGCCGCCAACCTCATCGTCGCCATCGCGACGATCAACCTCTGGAACCGGTTCGCGGTCACCACCCGCACCCCGCCACCCACCACCGTCTGAGCCGCGGTCGGGGAACAGCCGGCGGAACAGCCGGCGCCCCGGCGGAGCAGCCGGCGCGGGCTCAGTCGCCTCCCCCGCCGGCACCGAAGGCACCCCGCAGGCCCGCGACGCACGCCGCGGTCCGCGTCCTGGGGATCACGACACAGCCACGCGCGGTCAGGGGCGGGTCCAGCGGCAGGACCGCGACCCGGGACGCGCCCGCCTCGGGGACGGCGTCGGCATAGACCAACGTCCAGGCCGGCGAACCGTTCGCGATCTCCAGGACGGCGTCGGCCGGGCTGCCGGTCGGCCGGCTCAGCCGGGGCTCGAAGCCCGCCGAACGGCACGCGTCCAGGGCGAACGCGCGGAACAGCGGGTCCTGCTCCCGGGACGGCAGGCGCAACGGCAGGTCGGCGAGGTCGGCCAGCCGCACGGCAGCCCGCCGGGCGAGCGGGTGCGCCTCCGGCAGCGCCGCCACCACCGGCTCGGGCCACAGGTCGATCACCCGCAGCCCCTCCCCGGTGGGCGTGACCCGCAGCAGCGTCATGTCCAGCTCGCCTCGGGACACCGCCGCGAGCTGGTCGATCACCGGCATCCCGACCAGCTCGAGCTCCACCTCGAACCCGGGGTTCGCCCGCCGCAGCCGCTCCAGCCCACGGTCGAGCCGCGGGCCGAGGCCGGGGTTCGCTCCCACCCGCAGGACGTTCATCGGCGCGGCCGTGAGATCGGCGGCGAGCACCGCAACCCGGTCCGCGGCGGCGAGCGCGGCGCGGACCTCGACCAGCAGGCGCTCCCCCGCCGACGTCAGCCGCACATGGCGCGACGACCGGTCGAACAGGCGCAGGCCCAGCTCCCGTTCGAGCCGGCTCACCTGCTGGCTCACCGCGGGCTGGGCGATGTGCAGGCGTTCGGCGGCCCGGCCGAAATGCAACTCCTCGGCGACGGTGGCGAAGTAGCGAAGCTGGCGCAGTTCCACGGTCCACCATTACCGCGGCGCGCGACGAATCCCCGCCGGCCGCACCGGACCGACCGTGCCACGTCGCCGAACTCACAGCCCGCCGATCGGGCCCATCGATCAGTTCTCGTTATCGCTGTGCGTGGAAAGCGGACCTTGGTCGACCGGCACCCGCCACGTTGACTGAAGGAGGCACATATAGGCGCCCGCGGAGACGCCGCGGGGACATATAGCGGGAAAACGAAAGGCACTCGGAATGCGGATAGGACTGTGGGTCGACGACCACCGGCGAACCGTGGAGGACGTCCGGCGGCAGCTGCGCGCGGCCGGCGACGCCGGCTTCGCCTCGGTCTGGCTCAGCGAGCGCGGCGGCTGGGACCCGCTGACACTGCTCTGCGCCGCCGGGCCGGAGCCCGCGTCGTCCGCGCTCAGCACCTCGACCAGGCTCAGCACCTCGACCAGGCTCGGCACCTCGATCGTGCGGACCTACCCCCGCCATCCGCTGGCACTCGCCGCACAGGTGCTGACAACCCAGGCCGCCACCGGCAACCGGCTCGTCCTCGGCCTCGGTCCCGGCCCGCTGCCCTTCATCGAGAGCCAGTACGGCTACAGCACCGCGAAGCCCGTCGCCAACCTGCGTGAATACCTGGAGATCCTGCTGCCGTTGCTGCGCGGCGAGCCGGTGAAGCACGACGGCCCGAGCTGGACGGCGATCGGCGCGCTCGGCCTTCCCCCCGTACCCCCGCCGCCCGTCCTCCTCTCCGCGCTCGGCCCGCGGATGCTCCAGCTCGCCGGCGAGGTCGCCGACGGCACGGTGACCAGCTGGACCGGGCCGCGCACGGTGACCGACTACGTCCTGCCGGCGCTGACCCGCTCGGCCGAGGCCGCCGGCCGGCCCGTCCCAGCCGTGGTCGCCGGTGTCTGTGTCGGCCTGACGAACGACGCCGACGGTCTGCGTGGGTGGGTGCACGAGCATTTCGGCGCGGCGACCGGCCTGCCGAGCTACCGCGCCGCCTTCGACCGGGAAGGTGTCGCCGGCNCGGCGGACATGGCCCTGATCGGCGACGAGAGCACCCTCGAACGCGAGATCGACCGTTTCGCCGAGGCCGGAGTGACCGAACTACAGATCATCCCGTGCGGCCCCGAAGCCGACCGCGACCGCACCACCAGCTTCGCCACGGCATTGTCCAAGATCAACTCGCAGACGGGTCCACGTCAACAAGGTTGACTATCTTGACGATTAACGATGCGGATTCGCGCGGCGACGCCGGATGACGACCAGTCCGGCACCGAGCGCCACCCCGACGACGACCACACCAGCGGTCACACCGGTGACCACACCGGAGATCAGCCACCCGGTCGATGACGGTGCGGGAGCGGCCACCGGATGCGTCGCGGTGCAGATGTCGTCCCGGTAGGGGTCGGTGTCGTTGCGCGGGTGGAACTCGTAGTGGGTGCCGACTGTGTAGGTGCGGTCGGCCGACGTCCAGACAGCGCCGCCCATCGCTCCCCCGTGCACCGTGACCACGCGCCCGGCGTCGGTCCGCACGGTTGCCTTCCGCCCGCTTTCGGACGTCTCCAGGACGGCGCCGCGGAAGGCGGCCGGTGAAGGCTTCGGCAGGTCGCACGTCGCGGCCCCGGCCGGAGCCGGACGCCCGGCCAGGCTGCCGCCAACCCAGCCGAGAACGAGCGCCGTGACCGTTACGGCCGGCGGCCATGGGCGTCCGGCCCCGTGCTGCCCGCCACCGCCGGCGCACGTCGCGGCGGGCCGGCCGGCTCGAGGCCGACAGGGCCCACGGCGCCTCGGCGGGGTCGGCGGCGGGGCCTGGCCGGTCGGCGCCGTTGGATGGGCCGCTCAAGCAGGTAGTACGACGCGGCCGCCAGGGCCGCGGAGATGACACCGACAGCCAGGATCGCCGGCCAGCGGCCGAGAGCAGCGGTCAGGCCACGGCCCCAGTGGGCGACCACCGGGAAGTGCCAGAGGTAGAAGCCGTAGGAGATCCGGCCGAGCCAGGCCAGCGGCCGGGCGGCGAGGGCGCGGAACAGCCAGCTCGACGTCGCCCCACGCTCCAGCGCGAGGATGACGACGCCGGCGAGCAGCGCGGCGGCGGTGTAGCCGCCGTGGCACATCACGGTCGGCCGCGGGCCCCATGCGTTCGGTGCGATGGCCGTACCCACAGCGAGCAGCACCAGCGCGGTTAGCCCCGCCGCGGGCAGGACGGCCCTTGGCGGGACAACCGCTGGAGGGGCAGCCGGGGCACGGGCGGCGGAACGCCGCTGCCGGGTGGGCCGCAGCCACGCCGCCAGCCCGCAGCCGACCAGCAGTGCATCCGCGCGGGTGTCGAGGCCGAAGTACATCCGCGTCGCCGAGGCACCGGAGGCGGCCAGTACCTCCCGCCACAGCAGGACGGCGGCCACCCCGCCCAGCAGGATCACGGGCAGCCGCCGCTCGAGCGACGGCCGGCGGCACAGGACGAGCAGCAGCAGCGGCCAGAGCAGGTAGAACTGCTCCTCCAGTGACAGCGACCAGGTATGCCCGAGCCAGCCGGCCCCGGTGCTCTGCCGGACCACCTGGAAGTAGTTGTTCACATACAGCGTGGACGCGACCAGCGAGTCGAGGAACTCGGCCCGCTCGCCGGCCGGCCCGACCCCCAGCAGCAGGACGGAGGTCGCGCCGACGAGGACGAGCAGGCAGAAGGCGGGCAGGAGCCGACGGGCGCGGCGCAGGTAGAACCGCCGTAGGGACACCCCGCCGAGCAGGTCCCGCTCGGCCAGCAGCCCCCTGGTGATCAGGAAGCCACTGAGCACGAAGAACACGTCGACGCCCAGGTACCCGCCGGGCAGCGAGTCCAGGTGGAACACGAGCACGCAGAGCACCGCGAGCGCGCGGACGCCGTCCAGCGCGGGGTTGTAGGCGCCGCGCCCGGCTCCGCCGGCGGGCCGCGGCTGGTCGGGCACCCAGGGCGGAGCCGGACCGGCGAGCGGGCCGCCCGTCCGCCCGTTTCCATGCCGCGCCATCGGCCCTCCCCTCAGACCCGCCAGACCGGCCGCCCGTCACCGAGCGCGACATAAGCGCTACCCAAAGACCTCGGCGGTCACTCCCGCCGGTCCGCACCGGCCGTGGCCGGTCAGCCTGCCGGCCGCGCGGTCCGATGGTCCCGCGGGCTGATCCCGCGGACCCGTTTGAAGGCCGCGCTGAGCGCGAACGCGCTGCCGTAACCGACCTGCCGGGCGACCGCGCCGACGGTGGTCTCCGGGTCGCGGAGCAGGTCGGCGGCGAGGTCGAGACGCCAGCCGGTCAGGAAGGTCATCGGCGGCTCGCCGACCAGCTCGGTGAAGCGGCGGGCCAGCGCGGCACGGGAGACACCGGTCTGCGCCGCGAGGCCGGCCACCGTCCACGGGTGGGCCGGATGACTCTGCATTAGGCGCAGCGCCCGGCCCACCACCGGGTCGGCGTACGCCTGGTACCAGCCCGGGGCCGCCGCCCCCTGCCGGGCGAACCAGGTACGCAGCACGGCGATAAGCAGCAGGTCGAGCAGTCGGTCGAGCACGGCCTCCTGGCCCGGCTCGTCCTTCACGATCTCGTCGGCGAGCAGCGGGACCAGCGGGGAGTCCCAGCTGTCGCGGGTCACCACCAGCAGCGGCGGCAGCGCCCGCAGCAGCCGCCGGCTGACCTCCCCGTCCAGCTGGTAGGCACCGGTGAGGACCACCGTGGGGCCGTCGGGGCTGTCGCCCCAGGTGCGCACGCCCAGGTCCATCGTCGCGGCCAGGCTGTTGCCGGCCAGGTCGGTGCAGTGCTGCCCCGGGTGGATCACGATCCGGGGCGAGGTCGCCGGGTCGTCCGCGACGGTGTAGGGAGCGGGCCCGCGGATGACCGCCACGTCCCCGGCGGCGAGCCTGGTGGGCTGCCCGCCGTCGGGAAGGACCCAGGCGTCGCCGCGCACCATCGCCGCGATCGACAGCGGCGCCTCGTCCTGGATGCGCAGTGACCAGGGCGGGGTCAGGATCGAGCGGAGCAGGAAGGCGCCGTGCGCCCGCGGTCCGTCCAGCAGGCCGACGACAGCGTCCATGATCGGAGCCTAACGGCCGGGATCTGGACGTGTGAACATGCAACTGAGACTTTCAGCCATGGCCCGTCTCAGGCCGTTGGCCTTTACTAAGATCATGAAACACGCCACCAGAACGACGACCGCCCTGACGGACGACGTCGAGCGGCCACGAGGCCCAGGACAGCCGCGGAGACGGCGACAGATTCGGGGGCGACGATGCAACCACTCCGCAACGGCTCGCTGATCGCCGCCACCGTGGGCGTCGGCCTGATGGCCGGTATCTACTTCGCCTTCGCCTGCTCGGTCATGCCGGGCCTGCGGGCGACCGACGACCGGACGTTCGTCGCCGCGATGCGGTCCATCAACACCGCGATCCTCAACGGCTGGTTCTTCCTCGCCTTCCTCGGCGCGCTGGCGCTCACCGGCCTGGCCGGCGCGGTGCAGCTCGGTTCCGGCCAGCGCCCGGCACTGCCGTGGATCGTCGCCGCGTTCGTCCTGTACGGCCTGACCATCCTCACCACCGGGGCCGTCAACGTCCCGCTCAACGAGGGTCTCGCCGCCGCCGGCGAACCGGGCCGGGCCGCCGACCTCGCGGCGGCCCGAGACCGGTTCGAAGCGACCTGGGTGCGCTGGAACCTCATCCGGACCGCCGCCTGCGTGGCGGCGTTCGGCTGCCTCACCTGGGCGCTGCTGCTGCAGGCACGCGGCCGAGGCTGACCCGGCACCGCCTCGGGCTCGGCCGGGCCGCCACCGCGGGGCTTCTGGAGGTCACCAGCCCCGACGGCCGGAGCTGGGCCACCGCCGAGGGAGCGGTGACACTCGTCGGGCCGGGGACCGACCCGTATGGTCCCGAGGTCGAGGCACTGGTGGACCACGTGTACGGCGCCCGCCTCGGCTGACCGCCGTCAGACACCCGCACCAGGAGGGAAGTCCGTTGCCCCAGCACCGCCGGCCACTGGTCGTGACCGTGCCCACCGAGGAGCTCCGGGCGGCGCTGGCCTCCGCTCCCGGAGCCGAGGTGGTCGTCTGGGACCTCTCCGGCGCGCCGCCTCGGACGGACCTCGACCTCGTCGTACCGCCCTACATGGCCGGGCCGGCCGTGCTCACGGCGCTCGAGGGCCTGCGCCCGCGGCTCGTGCAGAGCCAGTCCATCGGCTACGAGGGTGTCAGCGCCGTGCTTCCCGCCGGGCTCACCTTCAGCAACGCCGCCGGCGTCCACGAGACGTCCACCGCCGAGCTGGCGATCGGTCTGATGATCGCCAGCCAGCGGCGGCTGCCCGCGCTGACCCGCGCGCAGGCGGATCACCGGTGGGCACACACCGGATCGCTGGCGCTGGCCGACTCCAGGGTGATCGTGATCGGGCAGGGCGGCGTCGGCAAGGCGATCGTCAGTCGCCTGCGCCCCTTCGAGGTCGAGATCATCCGCGTGGCGGCGTCCCACCGCGTGGACGGCGACGGCGTGGTGTCGGCGGTCGACGAGCTGCCGGGGCTGCTGCCCGGTGCGGACATCGTCACCCTCGCCGTCCCGCTGAACCCGAACACGGCGGGCCTGGTCGACCGGGAGCTCCTGGCCCTGATGAAGCCGGGTGCCCTGCTGGTCAACGTGGCCCGCGGCGGAGTCGTCGTCACCGACGACCTGGTCGCGGCGGTCCGGGCCGGCCGGGTCCGGGCCGCGCTCGACGTCGTCGATCCAGAACCCCTGCCGCCGGAACACCCCCTGTGGGGCCTGGACGACGTGATCCTCACGCCCCATGTCGGCGGGCACACCGCCGCGATGCTGCCGCGCGTCGTCGCCCTTCTCCGCCGCCAGATCGACGCCCTGTCCGCGGGCGAGCCGCCGCACAACGTGGTCATTCCGACGCGGGCATGAACCCGCCCGAGTGACCAGGGCTGACCGGATACCTGTCTGTGGTCAGCTACCCGCCGCCGGCGCGGGAAGGAGGGCCACCTGGGCCTGGTGCCAGGTCGGGATCTCGACCTGGTCCACCACGGCACGCGCGAGCTGCCCGTAGCCGATCTCGCCCCCGAGCAGGCGGTTGTCGAGCGGCGGCTCGACGAGAACGTAGCCCGTCGCGGCGGCGTCGCCATCGGGCCGCAGCCCCGCGGGTGGCGTGATGACCAGCCAGTCGAGTTCGGTGGCGTGGCGGCGCAGCGCGGGCAGTTCACGCGCGTGTGCCCGCGCGAACGGCCGTAGCGCCGCGGGAAAGATGTCGGGGTCGTCCATGACGGTTCGGCCATCGGACATCGTCAGGGTGGCGAAGAGCCCGATCGTGATCAGCCGGGTGGGCGGGGTCCGCCGCGCGGCGCCGACGACCCCGGCGACGACGTGTTCGTAGAACGCCTCGTCGAAACCGTCGAAGGACGGCGGCGGCGCCGAGAAGGGCGTCACCGCGACCACGACGGCGTCGGTGTCGCGCAGCACGTCGGCGAGGTCGCCGCCCCGGGTGGCGTCCGCCTCGGCCACCTCGACACCGAGTTCCTTCAGTGAGTCATGCCGACGGAGGTCGCGGACGACGCCGGTCACCCGGTGGCCCCGGGCGGCGAACTCCCGGCTGACGGCCCGGCCGGCGCGGCCCCCGGCCCCGAGGACAGCGACCCGCCGTTCTGGCTTCACCGTTTCTGTCATGGTCGCGAAGCTAGGGCACGACCCGCCGGTTACCGCAACGTGACCGGCTACCGTTGCCGGAGTGGAGAACCCTGCCGACGCACCGACGTTCGATCCGGCCTGCCCGATGAGCGCCTTCCCGGTGCGGATCGGCGACAGATGGACCGCCATGATCGTTCTGTGTCTTGAGGCCCGGCCACGGCGGTTCACCGAGCTCAAACAGCTCCTCGGCGCGGTGAGCGCGAAGGTCCTCACCGACACGCTCCGCGCGATGGAACGGGACGGCCTGCTGACCAGAGACATCTTCGACGAGAACCCGCCCCGGGTCGAATACCAGCTGACCGACCTCGGCCGAACGCTGCTGCGCCTGGTCGAAGCCGCCCGGGACTGGGCACGGGACAACCTCGACGACCTCCTGGCGGCCCGCCAACGGCACGACGACGACCTCGCGCGGTCGCTCCGCGGGAGCGCGCCAGCGCAGCCCGCCCGTGGTCGTGACCCTGGTCGCGGCGTCCACACCCCGTACGGTCGATGATGTCCGGATGACCGACGCATGGCTTTCCGCGACGCTGCCGGTGCTGGGGCTGGCCACCGCCTCGGTGGAGGCGGTGCGGTCGGCGGCCGTCCGATCCGGGGCGACCGGTCCCGTCACCGAGGCGGCTGTCGACCCCGAGCGGGTGGCCGCCGCCTTCGCCAGCGACCGCCTGTTCCGGGCTGCCGGCACGCCCGCGAACGCCTTCGCGCCGCTGTCCGGCTTCTTCCGCGCCGCGGACGGGTACCTGCGGACGCACGCGAACTATCCGCATCACCGCGACCGGCTGCTGCGGATCGTCGGGCTGACCGAACCCGACCGGGAGACCGTCGCCAGGACGATCGCGACCCGCTCCGCCGCGGAGCTGGAGGAGGCGGCGGCGCAGGTCGGGGCGATCGCCGTCCGGGCCCGGACGGAGGCCGAGTGGCGGGCCTCGGCGCCCGGGGTCGCCGCCGCCACCGGGCCACTCGTGCGAACGACCGAACGCGAGGACGTGACCGCCCGAACCCCGACCGGCCACACGCTGGCGGGTATCCGGGTGCTCGACCTGACGCGCGTCCTCGCGGGGCCGGTCTGCGGGCGGACGCTCGCGCTGCTCGGCGCGGACGTCCTGCGGCTGGACCCGCCCGTGCCGGCGGAGATCGGCTGGCAGCACCTCGACACCGGCCAGGGCAAACGCTCGGCGCTGCTGGATCTGCGCACCGACCGGCCGCGCGCCCAGGAGCTTCTCGACCAGGCCGACGTCCTGGTGACCGGCTACCGGCCCGGCGCCATCGAGGCCTTCGGCCTGCGGATGCCGCCGGGGCTGATCCGTGCCCGGGTCAACGCCTGGGGGGATCTCGGCCCGTGGGCGGGCCGACGCGGGTTCGACTCCATCGTCCAGGCCGCGGCCGGCATCTGGCTGATCGAGAGCGCGGACGGGGTGACACCCGGCGCCCTGCCCGCGCAGGCACTGGACCACGCCACGGGCTACTTCCTGGCGGCGGCGATCATCGACGCTCTGGTGGAACGCGCGGCCGACGGCCGGGGACGAGACGTCGCCGCGTCCCTCGCGCGTACCGCGACCTGGCTGCTCGACGCCCCCGGCCGCGACCCCCACCATCCGCCGGCGGCCGCCCCCACGGCGGCGGCGACAGTCACCCACGGCCAGCTCACCACCGCGCGCCCGGCGATCCCCGGTTTCGACGACTACCCGCACCCCGCGCACCCGTGGGGCAGCGACCAGCCCCGCTTCGTCTGACGCGATGGTCTGACGCGATGGTCGGCGACCTGCCTGAAGCAGACCCGAGGAGTATTCTTCACTAATACGATCGACAAGACGAGGTTAGGCGGTCGGCCCGACCCGTCGACGACTCCTGCGAGGTCCGTGCCCCATGCCCGCCACCGCCCGCTACGGCGATCCCGCCGCGACGCTCGACACGCTCAACGACGTCCTGCGGGTGCAGCTCGCGCATCGCTCGGTGCGCAGGTTCGGGCCGCGCGACGTCAGCGANGGCGAGCTGGCCGCCATCGTCGCGGCGGCGCAGTCCGCGTCGACATCCTCCAACCTGCAGGTGTGGAGCGTGATCGCGGTACGCGATCGGGAGCGCAAGGGCCGCCTGGCCGCGCTCGCCGGCAACCAGGCGTTCATCGCGCAGGCCCCGCTGTTCCTGGTCTGGATCGCCGACCTCGGCCGGGTCCAGCGGCTGGCCGAGCGGGCCGGGGCACATCTCGGTGCCGTGGACTACCTGGAGACCACGCTCGTCGGCTTCGTCGACACGGCGCTGGCGGCCCAGAACGCCGCGGTCGCCGCGGAGTCGCTCGGGCTGGGCACGGTGTTCGTCGGCGCGGTCCGCAACCGCCCCGAGGAGGTGGCGGCCGAGCTGGGGCTGCCACCACACACGGTGGCGGCCTTCGGCCTCGCCGTCGGCGCACCGGACCCCACCGAGCAGGCCGACGTCAAGCCGCGGCTACCGCAGCAGGCCGTCCTGCACCGGGAACGCTACGACGTCACCGCGGACGCGCACATCCCGACCTACGACGCGCGCCTGGCCGCCTACAACGCCCGGTTCGGCCTCGACGGTAACTGGAGCGACCGCGCACTCGCCCGCCTCGCCGGCCCGGAGTCGATGGCGGGCCGGCACCGGCTGCGCGAGATCCTGGAACGCCTCGGCCTGCCCTCGCGCTGACCGGGCGACCGGGCGGGGCAGGCGGGACGCAGGAGCTACCAGGCGAAGTGCTCGGGGGCCGTCCGGTAACCCGGGAAGATCTCGTCCAGCCGGGCGAGCGCCTTCTCGTCCAGGTGGACGTCGAGCGCCCGGACGGCGTCGTCGAGATGCTGCTGGACACGCGGGCCGACGATCGGCGCGGTGACGGCCGGCTGGTGCAGCAGCCAGGCGAGCGCGACGTCACCGGGCTCGTGGCCGAGCTCGGCGGCGAAGTCCTCGTAGGCCTCGATCTGCGGGCGCTTGGCCGCCAGGACCGACGCGGCCCGGCCTTCCAGGCGCCTCCTGCCGTCGCGCTCCTTGCGCAGCACGCCACCGAGCAGCCCACTCTGCAGCGGCGACCACGGGAGCAGGCCCACGCCGTAGTGCCGCGCGGCGGGCAGCACCTCCAGCTCGATCTCGCGGGTGAGGAGGTTGTAGATCGGCTGCTCGCTGACCNGGCCGAACGTCCCGCGCCGGGCCGCGGCGGCCTGCGCCTGGGCGATGTGCCAGCCCGCGAAGTTGCTGCTGCCGGCATAGAGGATCTTGCCGGCCGCGACGGCGACGTCGACGGCCTGNCAGATCTCGTCCCACGGGGTGTCGCGGTCCACGTGGTGGAACTGGTAGAGATCGATGTAGTCGGTCTGCAGACGGGTCAGGCTCGCGTCCAGGGCGCGGCGGATGTTGAGCGCCGACAGCCGGCCCTCGTTGGGCCACTCCCCCATCGCTCCGTAGACCTTGGTCGCCAGCACCGTGCGCTCCCGGCGCCCGCCGCCCTGCGCGAACCAGCGTCCAATGATCGACTCGGTGTAGCCCACACCCTCACCGAGGCCTGACACACCGGCGGAACGCAGGCCGTAGACGTTGGCGGTGTCGAAGAAGTTGATGCCGTACCCGTGCGCCGAATCCATGATCTTGTGGGAGTCGGCCTCGCTGGTCAGCGGCCCGAAGTTCATCGTGCCCAGGCACAGGCGCGAGACGGACAGACCGGAACGACCGAGGTTGGTGAACTGCATGCTGGGCGGAGTCCTCTCGATGAGGGGTCAGCCGGAGCTTCGCCCGGGCGGGCGATCTGGCCGCATTCCCGAGTCTCCCCCGCCGGGCGTGCTTTAGGGCGACCCTGCCGGAGTCATCGCGAATCGCGAACGGTCGACCTCAGTCCGCCTGGACTCCGTGCTGAAAGACGACACGCTCGCCCTCGCCCACCGGCTCC
The DNA here is from genome assembly GCF_001636565.1 of Frankia sp. EI5c. Taxonomy (GTDB): domain Bacteria; phylum Actinomycetota; class Actinomycetes; order Frankiales; family Frankiaceae; genus Parafrankia. The sequence continues at coordinate 153,999 of NZ_LRTK01000022.1, read as the reverse complement.
TGGAAGGTGGCGGAGTAGCGTTCCAGCAGTTCGTCGGAGACGGTGACACTGTTCGCGTCGTTCCGCCGGTTGCGGATCGCCAGTCGATGCCGGAGCGTCGCCGGATCGGCCGGCAGGAAGACGAGTTCCNACCGACATCCGTGTCGCTCGATCGCGGCCTTGTACCGATCACGGGTGCCTCGGTTCCAGAAGCACACCAGAAATCCACCATCGCGGTCGAGTCGGCCCGAGCAAGACCGGATCAGCCGGGCTGGCGCAACCCGGCGATGAGGAAGCCGACGAGGCGGCGGGCGTCGTAACCGTGGCTGCCGGTGGCGCCGGCGCAGAGGTTCCCGACGCCGCGCATGACCTCCAGCGGTTCCAGGTCGGGGCGGATCTCCCCGGTGGCCGCGGCGGCTTCGAGGAGCGTGGCGCAGACCGGCACGAGCCGTTCGAGGAAGTAGTCGTGCAGCGGGTCGAAACAGGAGTCGTCGGAGTTGAGCACGCCGGCGAGCCCGTGCTTGGTGACCAGGAAGTCGACGAACAGGTCGATCCAGCGCGCGAACGCGGCGTAGGGAGTCTCGCCGGCGGCCAGCAGGGCCGGGCCGGCCTCGGCGAGGCCCTCGACCTGGTGCCGGTAGACGGCGATGATCAGATCCGCCCGGGTCGGGAAGTGCCGGTAGATCGTGGCCGTCCCGATGCCGGCCCGGGCCGCGATCTCGCGGATCGGCGCCTCGACACCCGACGTGACGAACACCGCGGCGGCGGCCTCCAGCAGAGCCTGTTCGTTGCGCCGCGCGTCCGCCCGCCGGGGGCGCGGCGCGGGCTCGACGGCTGACCCAGACGCGCTCACCGAACTCCCCCCACCTGGACGTTGCTAACCGGGACAACGTCCCGTATCGTCAAACGGGACGCTGTTCCGTTTCCATCATGCCAGCGTGCGCCCGGCCGCACCAGCCACGGCGTCTTCTTTTCTCGCGCTCCGAAGGAGTTCACCCATGCCCAGAGTCGTCGTCTTCGACGAGACCGGCACACCCGACGTGCTGCACATCGTCGACGAGCCGGTCGCCGAGCCCGCCGCCGGAGAGGTGCGGGTCAGGATCGAGGCGATCGGCCTCAACCGCATCGAGCAGATGATGCGCGCGGGCGCCTACCCGCGGCCGATCCGCCTGCCGCACGCACGCATCGGCTGCGAGGGAACCGGCGTCGTCGACGCGATCGGCCCGGGCGTGGGGGCCGTCGGGGGCGTCGGGGGCGTCGGGGGCGTCGGGGGACTCGCCGTCGGCGACCCGGTAATCATCACCGCTGTACCGGACATGGACGTCAACGGAACGTACGCCGAGTTCACCGTCGTACCGGCCCGTGCCCTCATCCGCCGGCCCGCCGAGGTGGACGCCACGAGCGCCGCGGCGCTGTGGGTGGCGTACTCGACCGCGTACGGCGCGCTCGTCGAGAAGGCCGGCACGAGGCCCGGCGACCACATCCTGATCACCGCGGCCTCCAGCGCCACCGGTCTGGCCGCCATCCAGGTCGTCAACCAGCTCGGCGGCGTCCCCCTCGCGGTCACCCGCAGCGCCGCGAAGAAGGACGCCCTGCTCGCCGCGGGCGCCGCGGCTGTCTTCGTCACCGGCCGGGACGACGTGGTCGCGGCCACCCGCGAGCACACGGGCGGGGCCGGAGCCGACGTCATCTTCGACGCCGTCATGGGACCCGGCCTCGCCGAGCTCGCCACCGCGGCCCGCTTCGGCGGCACTCTGCTCACCGTCGGCTGGCTGGACCCCCGCCCAGCGTCGATGCCCATGAACGCGCCGCTGACGATTCACCGCTACATGAGCTTCGAGCACACCCTCGATCCCGCGGTCGTGCGCCGCATGGCGGCATTCCTGGGCGCCGGCCTGCGCCTCGGCGCGCTGCGCCCGACCGTCGACGCCGTGTTCGGCCTCGACGACATCGTCGAGGCGCACCGGCACCTCGAACGCGGAAACCAGATCGGAAAGATCGTCGTCACCGTCTGACCGTCGGCAGCGGCGGGAAGACCCTCCTCCTCAGTTTTCGTCGCCGCCCCGCAACGAGCGGAGCAGGCGCAGCGCCTCCCCCGTGGGGACCGGACGGAAGAACTCGGCGTCGACCCGCTCGACGGCCGCGACCGCCCGGGAAGCCAGCTCGGCACCGCGGTTCGTGACACTCACCAGCTTGGCCCGGCTGTCCGTCGGATCGGTCTCGCGCCTGACCAGGCCGTTCCTCTCCAGGGTGCGCAGCACCTGAGAGGTCATTTTCACGTCCGTGCCGGCGTGCGCGGCCACCGCGAGCTGGTTGGGCCGCGTGCTCTGGCTCCCCAGCCACCACACCGAGGTGAGCAGGACGAACTGGACATGCGTGAGCTCGAACGGCGCGAGCGCGGCCGCGATCGCGCGCTGCCAGCGCAGCGTGGCGTGCCAGAGCAGGAAGCCAGGGGACTCACTGGGATGCAACGCCACGCCGAGCTGACCGCCCTTTCCGTCAGGGCCGCGCCGAGGCCGCTGTCCCCTCGGCGAGGCGGACGAGCGCGGCGATCGTCTCGGGAAAGTCGCCGGAAATCGCCGGGCCGACCTCGGGGCCGAGGTCGGCCGCGGCCGGGCCGCTGATCTCCATCCGGTAGACGACCCGGCTGTGCTCGGCGTCACGTCGCTCAACGCGGTGGATGGTGCGGACGACGATGTCAGCGAACTCGACCTCGCCAGACCGCGTCTGGCGACGCCGTCGTGACCACACCGTGTTCGTAGCTCCACATCCTGGCACCTCCTGGAGAGATAATCGCTGCGTAGATTATCTCTGCACATCCTTTTGGACTCGCCCTCCAACCCGATCGACACCTTCGGGTGACAACTCCGCGACGATGAGCAGTACTGATTGATACGGTGCGCCGCCGGAGGTGCACATGGCGGAGTTAGCCTGCGGCGACGACCTCGCAGGAATGGAATGCCCGGCCTGGCGGCGATCGGGTGCGTACCGGTGAGCCGGCAGCGTGCGCGGGTAGCGGGGGACGGTCAGGAGCCCGGCCGCCGGGGGCCGAGTCGGCGTGGCATCCTGCGGGCGGGAGCCGCCGCCGGCTGGGTAGGTGCCAGCGGCGGCGTGGGCTGGCTCCTGAACGGGGGCGCGATCGGGTCCGCGGGGGCGGCACCACCCTACCCCGACCTGGTCTTCCACTCCCCGCAGCTGACCCCCTACGTGGACGAGCTACCCATCCCGCCGGTCGTCTCCGGCGACCTGACACTGAACGCGGCCGAGGGCACCCATCGCTTCCACCGGGACCTCGGCCCGGCCCGCACCTGGGGCTACGGCGGGCAGGCCTACCNCGGGCCGACGATCGAGGTCCAGGCAGGGGCCGCGCAGCGGATCACCCACGGGAACCGCCTCGGGCAGCACATCTTCGCCGCGGACGTCGACACCAGCCTGCACGGGGCGAGCGACCTCGACCGCACGTCACCGCGCACCGTTCTGCACCTGCACGGGGCGCCCAGCCCGCCGGGGTCCGACGGCCACCCGTCGGCGACGTTCCGGCCGGGCCGTGACGTGGTCTACAACTTCCCGCACAACCAGGAAGCGACCACGCTGTGGTACCACGACCACACCGAGGGGATCACCCGGCTGAACGTGTGCGCCGGGCTCGCCGGAATGTGCCTGGTGCGCGACCAGTACGACACCGGGCGGCCCGGCAACCCGCTCGGCCTGCCGACCGGGGAGTTCGAGATCCCGCTGGTGCTGCAGGACAAGATGTTCAGCGCCGACGGCTCACTCAGCTTCCGCGTCTTCAAGCTCATCGAGCAGGGCGTCTGGGAAGGCGGGATGACCGGCGACACGGTCGTCGTCAACGGGGCGGTCAACCCGAACCTCACCGTCGCCCGCGGGCTTTACCGCTTCCGGTTGGTCAACGCCGCGAACCTGCGCACGTACCACCTGTTCTTCGCCAACCGGATGCCGTTCTGGGTGATCGGCAACGACGGCGGCCTGCTGGACGCGCCGGTGCGCACCACCGACCTCCACATCGCCTCCGGTGAGCGGTACGACCTGCTCATCGACTTCTCCGGACTGGCTCCCGGCACGCGCCTGGAACTGCGCAACGACGAGGCGCCGCCGTTCCAGTCGACCGTCATCGGCGTGGACGTCCTGCCGCGGGTCATGCAGTTCACCGTCGGCACGGCCCAGGGGTTCACCGGCTCGCCGCCCGCCAGGCTGCGCGGCGGCGGCAACAAGCCGCCCGCACTGCCGCCGCTGCCGTCACCGCAGAAGGTCCGCACCGTCACGCTCAGCCAGCTGGTGGCCGTCCGCTGGCCACCGGCCATGATGACGCTGAACAACCTGCGGTTCCACGACAGCGACATCGAGCGGCCGCGCCAGGGCTCGGTGGAACAGTGGGACATCGTCAACACCACTGACGACGAGCACCCGGTGCACCTGCACCTCGTCCAGTTCCGGATCCTGCACCGGCAGCGGTTCGCCGCGAACAGCTACGAGCTGCTCAACCCCCGCCCGCCGGTCGGGACGAGGTGGACACCGGCCGTCGGGCCGTTCACCGTCGGCCAGCCGACCCAGCAGCCGGCGGCCTGGGAGAAGGGGTGGAAGGACACGGTCCGCTGCCCGAGCAACACGGTGACCCGGGTCCTCGTCCGCTTCCCCACCGCGGACGAGCTGCACTTCGACCCCGACGCGCCGTTCCAGAGCCCGGAAGGCGAGACCCTGCAGGGATACGTGTGGCACTGCCACGTCCTCGACCACGAGGACGACTGCATGATGCTGCCCTACCGGGTCGTCACCTGATCGGCTCCCGACCCACCTGCGCGGTCCCGGCCAGCTACCACCGCCGGCCAGGACCGCGCAGCCCACGGGCCCGAACACCGACGATCACTGGCATAGGTCGTCCCAGAGCTGATGGCCCATCGCCATGCAGCGGCGAACTCGGGCCATGCGCGTCGAGCAGCACCAAGCAGGCCCGGCGCCGCGGCCAGCCGGGTCGGGCCGTGCGGGCTCCGAACATGCTCGGCGGACGGCACCGCACCGGGCCGTCCCAACAGGCGGGCCGGCGGGCACGGTGTCAGTATCCGGCCGGGGGTCGAGCGATGACGAGACGGCGGTGACCGAGGGAACGCCCGACACCGGACAGCCCGCCCTGGCGCGCGTCCTGAGCGGGCGGATGCTGATGTTCCTGGTGCTCGGTGACGTCCTCGGCTCGGGGATCTACGCGCTCACCGGGCAGATCGCCGCCGACGTCGGCGGGATGATCTGGGCACCGTTCCTGATCGCCTTCGCACTGGCGTTCCTGACCGGGTCGTCCTACGCCGAACTCGTCGGCAAGTTCCCCCGGGCGGCCGGCGCGGCGCTCTACGCCGACCAGGCGTTCCGTCGCCCGCCGCTCACCTTCATGGTCGGCTTCACCGTGCTGGCCGCCGGGGTCACCTCCACTGCCACCGCCGCGCGGGCCATCGGGGGCAAGTACCTCACGGAGTTCGTGACAGCCCCCGCGGTCTCGGTCGCGGTGGTGTTCATCCTGCTGACCGCGGTCCTCAACGCACGGGGGATCGAGGAGTCGGCCCGGGTGAACCTCGTGCTCACCGTGATCGAGCTGGCGGGGCTGCTGCTGATCGTCGGGATCGGCGCGTACGCGCTGGTCACCGGAACCGGTGAGCCGCGACGGGCCTTCGAGCTGCGTACCGATGAGCCCGCGCCGCTCGCCCTGCTCGCCGGCACGACGCTCGCGTTCTACGCGCTGCTCGGCTTTGAGAACTCGGTGAACCTGGTCGAGGAGGCCCGCCGGCCGCGCCGGGACCTGCCGCGGGCCCTGTTCGGCGGCATGTCCATCGCCGGCCTGATCTACCTTTTCGTCGCGTTCACCTGTGCCACGCTGGTCGATCCCGACGTGCTCGCCGGTTCGAGCGCCCCGCTGCTGGAGGTGGTGAAGGCCTCCGACGTGCCGGTGCCGCCGAAGCTGTTCGCCGCGGTCGCGCTGGTCGCGGTCGCCAACACCGCCCTGATCAACATGGTGATGGCCTCCCGGCTCGTCTACGGCATGGCCGCCCAGGGCGCGATCCCGGCCGTCTTCGCGCGGGTGCTGCCCGGCCGGCGCACCCCGCCGGTGGCGATTGCTCTCGTGACGGCCCTGGCGCTGGCGCTCGCCTGCACCGGCCAGCTGGCCGGCCTGGCGGACACCACCGTCCTGCTCCTGCTGCTGGTCTTCCTCATCGTCAACGTCAGCGCGCTGGTACTGCGCCGCGAGCCGGCCCCGCCGGGCGCATACCGCGCCCCCACCTGGGCACCGGCGCTCGGCGCGCTGTCCTGCGCGACACTGGCCACCCCGCTGGTCCACCGTGAGGGCACGGTCTACCTGCGCGCCCTGGGCCTGCTGACGATCGCCGCCGTCCTTCTCGCGGCCCAGAAGGCTGTCAGCTCCCGGACCACCCGCGGTCAGCGCGGCGGCCGGACGACCGCGGTCTGAGGCGGTCTGAGGCGGGCAGAGCGGCGGGCAGAGCGGCGGGCGCTCGCGGTGCTTGGTGTGGTCTCCTGCCTCGGACTCCGATCCGCGGTGGCCCCCACGAACGATAATCGAACATGCGTTCGATTCCGCGTCGGGCGTGCCACTCCGGCTCGACCCCTGATCGAGGTGAGCACTCCATGCCTGCCCACAGCCGCTCTCCGCAGCGCCCCTCGGCCGCCCCGTCGGTTACCCGGCCGGGCGCTCCCAGCCGCTCGGGCGCGCGCCCCAGAGCGGATCCCGACCCCGGCGGCGGCCTCGGTCCTGCCGAGACCGGCCAGCCTGACGCCGGCGGGTCCGGTGTGGCTGAGCGGATGGCGGTGTTCCAGTCGCAGGCGCGGGAGCTGCTCAACCGGATCAGGGAGCAGGCTGCGGTGGTGGCCGCGGCGCAGGCGGGGATGCTGCGCCTACTCGCCGAGTACACCGGGCTGCACCCCCCGGCTGATGTGGACCCCCTCGCTGCCTATGCGATGTCGGCGCCGGACGAGCTCGCCCGGGTCCTGCGGGTCTCGGCCGCGTCCGCGGGTGGGCAGATGGGGTTCGCCTCCTCCGTCTCCCGCCGTCTCCCCGGCGCGTTGCAGGCGTTGGCCGACGGTGTTCTCGACCTACCCCGCCTACACTCCCTCGACCACGCCGTCACCCCGCTGGACGCGGAGAAGACCACGCAGGTCGAACAGCGGATCCTCGACAGCGGACCCCGCCGGCACCGCCGCGCCTTCACCCGCGCCTGCCGCCGCGCCGTCCTGGACGTCGACCCCGACGGCGGGGACAGCCGCGCCGCCGAACGCCGTACCGAACGCCACGTGCGGCTCTACCCCGGCGATGACGCCACCAGCACTCTGACCGCGCTGCTGCCCGCCGAGGACGCCGCCGCCTGCTACCAGCGCCTCGACCGCCTCACCGACACCATCACCCGCACCCGCGGCGCGGACGACCGGCGGACCCGGGACCAGATCCGTGCCGACACCCTCGTCGACCTGATCACCGGCCGCACCCCCCACGCCCAGATCCCCTGCGACGTCCAGGTCATCGTCCCCGTCACCACCCTGCTCGGCCTGGCCACGACCCCCGGGGAGATCCCCGGCTACGGGCCGATCCCCGGCTCCATCGCCCGCGAGATGGCCCAGCGGGCGACGTCCACGTGGCGGCGAATCCTCACCGATCCCCAGGGGACGCTGCTGGAGGTGGCGGAGCGTCGGTTCCCCAGCCCCGCCCAGGTCCGCCATGTCCGGGCCCGGAACCAGACCTGTGCGCACCCGGTGTGCACCCGGCCCGCGTACCGCACCGACACCGACCACACCCACCCCCATGCCGCTGGTGGACCCACCCACACCAGCAACCTCGGCCCTTTCTGCGGCCGGCACCACACCTTCAAACACCGCCCCCAGCACCGCTGGACCGTCCGGCAAACCCGACCCGGCGAGTTCACCTGGACCAGCCCCCTGGGCGCCACCACCACGACCTACCCCCACAACTACCTCACCGGCGAAGAACACNCCCCACCCGGCCCATCCCACTGACCACCCGGCCCGCCACGCCGACCTTCGCGCTGTCCTGACTGTCGCCGATCACTCCGGCATCAGGCTGGCGGCCACCGTTGCGCCAAGCTCCCAGCAGGCATCGCGCGCCGCGGCGTCCACCTCACCGACGATCGACAGCGGATCGCGCAGGCGTTTCCACTTCAGTCCGGTGGTGATGGTCTCGACCNCGCGGATCGCCCCGGTTGTGTCGCTGTTGCCGTGGACGTAGAGCGCGTACGGCCGGCCAACCGTCGCTTCGAGGCACGGATAGTAGATCTGGTCGAAGAAGTGCTTGAGCGCGCCCGACATGTAGCCGATGTTGGCCGGGGTGCCGAGCAGGTAGCCGTCCGCTGCCAGCACGTCGACGCTGCTCGCGGCCAGCGCCGGTCGCACGACGACGTCGACGCCCTCGATTGCCTCGTCCCGCGCGCCGGCCAGCACCGCCTCCAGCATCGCCTGCGTCGTTGGCGACGGCGTGTGGTGGACGATCAACAACGTCGGCATCCTGACGATGCTATTGCCGCCACCGATCCCCGGCCCGGGCGCGCGCCCGGCCCGGCCGTCAGGCCGTGACTCGAGCGGGGTGGTAGCGCAGGGCAACCGCCCCCGACCGGAACTCCTGGCGCCCCACGAGCTTCAGCTCGACCCGCTCGCGCAGGCCGGCGAACAACGTCGGGCCGTGGCCCGCCAGGACGGGCATCACGACGAACTCGTATTCGTCGATCAGCCCCAGATCGGCCAGGGCCAGCGGGAGGGTCACGCCTCCCACGAACAGGCCGCTGCCCGGCATCCGCTTCAGCTCCTGGACGGATTTCCGCAGGTCGCCCCGCACGAGTTCGGCGTTCCAGTCGACCCGGTCGAGGGTTGCCGACACGACGTACTTCTTCGCCGCGTCGATCGTCTGGGCGAAGNGGACCATCCAGTCAGCCATCCAGTCAGGCCAGGTTCCCGTGGCCGGTTGCCGCCAGGCCTCCTCCATCATCTGGTAGGTCACCCGCCCGAAGAGCAGGGCGTCGGCTCGTTCAAGGCTGGCGGCCCAGTAGCGGTGCGACTCCTCGTCCGGAACGCCCTCCCGGTGGTCGCAGCAACCGTCGAGGGTGATGTTGATCGAGTACCGGAGCGGTCGCACAGTCCACTCTCTTCCCCGGCCGCGGTCGCAGGCGCCCGGCGACTGTAATTCCGGAATGGTAGTACCTGATGGCTCCTTCGGGTGAACTCCGTCCCGAGGGCCCGGGGCCGGGCGATTCCCGGGCGTATACGCTGTCGCACCGACCCGGAAATCCGTATTCGGATGGATATCAAAGTCCAGGCCGGATCGATCATTCGGCAGTGAGCCGGGCGGGTGCGGAGCCAGAAGGAGCCGGATGACCCAGCCGATTACAGCGACCGCCGACACGACCCCGCAGACTCCGGAGATCAGATCGCTGACGACGGGTGACCGCGCCTTCCTGCATTTCACCCGGCTCAATCCCGGAGAGCGGCTGGAAGCCGGCGTGGTCCTGCTGGTCGACGACCCGACGCTGACCGTCACCGAGCTGCGCGCGCACGTCGCGGAACGGCTGCGGGACGCCCCGGCGCTCACCGAGCGCCTCTCCCACTCGACGATGCCCGGCACCGGGACGGCTGCCGCGGAGAAGTCGTCCGGGGACGGCTTCGTCTGGCGGCCCGACCACAGGCTGGATCTTGAGCATCACGTCACGGCCGAGGAGCTGCCCGCCGGCAGCGGGCAGGACGGCCTGCGCGCGGCGATGGACCGGATCGCCGCCCGACCGCTCGACCTGAACCGCCCGCTCTGGCGCATCTGGCTGCTGCACGGGCACATCACCGACGGAGTTGCCGTCGTCTACCGGTTCAGCCACATCCACCAGGACGGCAGTGGACTGCACCAGGCGCTGCACCTGCTGTTCGGCCCCGACCGCGAACCCGCCCTGCGGAACCTGCCGACCTTCGCCCCGCCCGGCGCCCGTGACTACGCCCGGATGGCCGCCGCGCTGCTGCGCGGTATCCCCCCGACCCGCCAGCTCACGTCCTGGGGCGGCCCGCCGCGGGGCGGGGCCCGGCACACCTGGGCGCTCGTCGAGCTCGACCAGCTGCGCCGGATCGCCCGCCGGAACGGGGTGACCGTCAACGACGTCTACCTCGCGGGCGTCGCCGGCGCGATCCGCGCCTGGTCGCTGCCGGAGTGGGAGCACAGCCGGCGCCCCGTGCACGCGGCGATGCCGATCAGCCTGCGCTCGCGGGACGAAAGCGAGATCCTCTCCAACTTCACCTTCGGCGCGCGGTTGCGGCTGCCCTGCGAGGAGGCGAACCCGCGCCGCCGGCTGGCCCTGGTCGCCGCGGAGACCCGTCGGATCAAGGCGGGCGGAAGCATCGGCGCGGTCGAGCGGCGGATCCTGGACAGGATCCCACCCAGCGCGTCGCCCCGCATGCTCGCCCAGGCCGCCTCCTCGGGGTCGCGGGTGAAGGAGGCCGCGCTGGTGGCGAGCAACACCGGGACGATGCGCGGCCCCTACACCCTCGCCGGCCGCGAGGTCGCGGCACTGATCGGCATGCCGCCGTTGTTCGTCGGCCGGCAGCATCTCTCCGTCGCGTTGTTCGGCCTCGGCGCGCAGGTGTGCGCCGCGTTCACGGCGAGCGCGAGCGTGCCCCGCCACACCGAGCTCGCCGACCACTGGCTCGCCGAGCTGGACGCCCTCGACCCCCTCGTGGCCAGGACCGCGGGCGCCACCGCGGGCGCCGCGGCGCCCCGCACCGACGCACCGCGCGAGAACGCACCGCGGACCGACGTGCCGGCGTGAGCGTCAACCCAGCAGCGACTTTCCGTGATGAATTGCTCTCACTCTGTTCCAGCTAGCGTGATCAGTACCGATCCAGGGCACTCTGCGCAGCGGGGTGACGCTAAATGGCTCGTCGATCGCCAGTCCGTCAGGACCGCGGAAACCGCCNGGCCGAGACTCCGGGTGGCCCGCGCGGGCGTCGGCGGGCGAGGTTCGCGGGACGGGGCGGCGACGCGCTGTGCCAGCTGACGATCGGGCTCGCCATCTTCGCGCTCTACCTGATCGTGACGCACGGGGTGGCGGTCTCCCGCGCCGCCGCGGACAGCCGGGGGGAGGATCTGCTCGCCGCCGAGCGCTGGCTGCACATCGCGGCGACGGAACCGCTCAACCTGGCGCTGCGCGGTCACCCGACGCTGGAGATCCTCGCCGCGTGGGAGTACGCGACGACGTACATCATCACGACCTTCGGGCTGCTCGGCGTGCTGTGGGCGCGGGCCGACCCGGCCTACCGCTGGGCGCGGGACAGTCTGGCCGCCACCACCCTGCTCGGGCTGGCCTGCTTCGCACTGTGGCCGACCAGCCCGCCGCGGCTGCTGCCCGGGGAACCGTTCGTCGACATCGTCGCGATCCACCATCCGCCGCTGTCCTGGGGCGGCGGGCCCGTGTCGGCCGGCGCCAACCAGTTCGCCGCCATGCCGAGCCTGCACGCCGCGTGGGCGGTGTGGGTGGTGGTGGCCTCCCTGCGCGCGCACCGGGTCGGGCCGGCCGGCCGGGCGTTCGGCGCGGCCCATCTCGGGGTGACGGTCCTGGTCGTGCTCGCCACGGCCAATCACTACGTGCTCGACCTGGTGGCCGGGGGTGCGGCGGTGGCGATCGCGGTGGTCGTGGCGGACCAGCTGGCCCGGCGCCGGCGCACCCCCCGGGTGGCCGCGGCGGACGAGATCTTCCTGCAGGTACAGACCCCCACCAACCCGCAGTACGTCGGCGGGGTCGCGGTTCTCGACACGGCCGCCACACCCGCGCCGACCCTGGACACGCTGCGGGCACATGTGGAGCGGCGACTACCGGCGGTGCCCAGGCTCACCCGGCGGGTGCGGCCGGCCGGGCCGCTGCGCCACCACCGCTGGGCGGCCGATCCGCACCCCGACCTGTCCTGGCACGTCCAGGAGACGACCCTGCCCGGACGCGGTGGAGCGGGCGGTCAGCCCGCCCTCGACCGCCTGGTCGCCACCCTGTGCGCGACCCCGCTCGACGCGGGCCGGCCGCCGTGGCGGATCTGGCTGGTCCACGGCCTGGGCGAACAGCGGTCGGCGGTCGTGGTCGTCGTCCACCACGCCGTGGCGGACGGGCTCGGTGTCGTGGCGATGCTGCGGCACCTGCTCGACGTGGGGTCGCCCGCCGCGCCCGGCGCACCGGTCGCCCCCGCGGATCAGCCGGGACGTCTCCCGGGTCGGCTCCTGCGCCGGTGCGTCGCGCGTCCGGTCGCCGTCGCGGGCGGGCTCGTCAGCCTGGCTCGGGACGGCGCCGCGCCGCCGGTGACACTGTCCGGTCCGCTCGGACCCTCCCGGGCGTACCTCACGTCCGCCTGGTCCCTGCCGGCGCTCCGTTCCCGCGCCGGCGGCCTGGACGTCCGGGTGACCGATCTGCTGCTCGCGGCGGTCGGGGACGCCGCCACCGCGGCCGTCGCCGCGACCGGTGCCCGGCCCGCGGGGCAGGTGCTGCGCGCGGCTGTCCCGGTGACCATGCGCATACCGGGCGCCGATCACCGCGGTGTGCCGCGCGGGCCGGGGAACCTGACGGCCGCGCTTCGCCTCGACATCCCCCTCGGGCCGATGCCGGTCGCCCGGCGCGCCGAGCTGGTCGCGCAGGCCGCGCGGGGCCGGCGGACGTCCGGGCGGCTGCCGGCGAGCGCCGCGGTGCTGCGGCTGATGGGAGCACTGCCCAACAACCTGCACCGCACCGCGGCACGTTCGGTGTACCGAGCCCGGTACTTCACCGCGATCGTGTCGAACATGCGCGGGGCGCCGGGACCGCTGACCCTGCTGGGCTGCCCCCTTCGCGAGGTGTTCCCCATCGTCCCGCTCGCCGCGCAGGTGCCAATCTCCGTGGGCGCGCTCGGGTGGAACGGCCGCTACTGCGTGGCCGCGACCGTCGATCCCGCCCGGGTCGACCCGGTGGTCTTCGCGGCGGCGTTGCGGGCGGCGCTGGCAGACCTGACCCGGCTGGCTGCACCCTGCCCGCTGCAACCGGCCTCGCCGCTGGCCCGCTCCGCCTGAACGGGCCGGGCTCGCCGGGGATGCCGGCCGACCGGTCAGCGCACCCCGGGCGGCCGGTCAGGCGTCGCCGGGTGGCCTCCGCGGTGTCCTGTGACAATTCCAATTACGTGATCTTGCCCGTCCGGTAGCCATTCTGGTTGTGTGACCATGCCCGCCGCCGTCCCCGTCGCCCTGCTCGCCGCCTTCCTGCTCGCCTCGTCGGCCGCTCTGCAGCAACGCGCGGCCGGGCGGAGCACGTTCGCGGCGCGCGACGACAGCGCCCACGCCGTGCCCGGGATCCGGCTGCTGGCCGAACTCGTCCGCGACCGGCTGTGGGTACTGGGCTGGCTGGCGAACATCAGCGGCTTCTGCGTCCAGGCGGCGGCGCTGCACCTGGGATCGGTGGCCGAGGTGCAGCCGCTGATGGTCTGCCAGCTGCTCTTCGCGCTCCCGCTCGGCCTGATCGGAACGGGCCGGCGGATGTCGGCGGGTGCCTGGTGGGGCGCGGCGGCTGTCTGCGCCGGGCTGGCCGCGCTGCTGTCGTCCCGGGGAGAACTTCCACCGGCGGCGAGTATCGACGAGACCCGGCTGGTCGCCGCGATCGCGGCGACCAGCGCGATGGCCGGTGTGCTGGTCGTGTTGTCTCGCGGCCGGTCACCGGCCGTGCGGGCCGCCCTGTTCGCGCTCGCCGCGGGCCTGTTCTGCGCCCTGAGCGCGGTGCTGATGAAGGAGACCACAGAGCAGCTACTGCACGAGGGCATCGTCGGCACCGCGACCGACTGGGGCGGCTACGCGCTCGCCGCCGCCACAGCGAGCAGCCTCCTGCTCGGGCAGGCCGCCTACGCGATCGGGCCGCTCGCCCCGGCGGTCACCGCCATGAACATCACCACGCCCGTGGTCTCCTACCTGCTGGCAGTGCTGCTCTACGGAGTTCCCGTGCCCGACACCGCCGGGCAGCTCCTGGGGGTCACGTTCGGGGCCGCCCTGATCGCGTCCGGAGTGGTCCTGCTCTCGCGGGCTCCGGCACTGCCGAGGCCCGCCAGCCAACTGCCCTGACCGTTACTGAAGATCAGCGGGGGTCAATGGCGACCCGGGTTGCCGAACAGGCCACCGAAGCCGCCGCCCTGCCCGCCGCCGAAGCCGCCGAGGTTCCCCAGGCCGCCGAAACCACCGCCGCCGTGGCCACCACCGTGGCCGCCGCCGTGGCCACCGTGGCCGCCCTGGCCGCCGAGCTGGTTGCCGGCGAAGCCGCCCTGGCCGAGGCCGAACTGCCCGGCCAGGCCGGAGCCGGCCAACGCGTCATAGGGTGGCAGCAGCTCACACGGCTGGACGATCACGAAGCCCTCGCCGGAGAACTGCAGCTGCCAGCTCTCCCCCGTGTTGCCCCGCGGCTTCCAGGCGGAGCTTGAGGTGACCGCCGCCTGCATCGAGACCTGCAGGCTCGACGACCAGCCGACCACGGCATCGGCGTCCGCGAAGTAGTAGTTCTGCGAGGTCACCCGCATCACCAGCGGGGCGCCGGTGGTGCACACGACGACCTTGCCGGTGCCCTGCAGGTCGATCTGGTAGTTGCCGACGCCGGCGATCCCGACCTGGGTGTCGATCCGCACCAGGTCCCAGGTCAGCGCCTCGTCGAAGGCGAGCACGTTCTTGCCGTCGACGGTCAGGCCGTCACCGGCCAGGTCGAGGATGTGGAGGTCCTGCGCCTGGTTGGCGAGATAGACCGTGCCGGCGCCGGCGACCCGCATCAGGTTCAGGCCTTCGCCGCCGCTGAAGAAGCTCCGGAACCGGGAACCCCAGCCCTCCCAGTGGGCGTCGAACGTCGCCCCGCCCTGGTAGGCGACCATGGCGCCGCGGCGGGCGTAGAACTCACGCATGCCCTGGGCCCCGAGGGTCGCCCTGAGCATCTTGCCGTTCTGCAACGCGAACCGCTCGTTGCTGTTGACCTCGGGGTTGTCGAGCAGGCTGCTGCGGATACCGCCCGCCGGCCCGCCGGGGCCGGGCATCCCACCGGGGGGCATCCCACCGGGGGGCATCCCACCGGGGTGACCGCCGTACATTCCGCCGTGCGTCATGATCAGTAGATCCTCTCACCCGCGCCCGCGGTCAGCCGCGCGCCGAGAACGACGGGCGCTCGTCCTCGCTCGGCTGCACCACGACGAAACCCTGGCCGGAGAAACCGAGCTGGAACGCCTCCCCCGAGCCGCGCCCGATCAGCCCGCCGAGGCGGGCGGTGCGCCGCGGCTCCACCCGGAGGCCGTCGGTGTAGGCGACGAGCGCGTCGGTGTCGACGAACGTCGCCGCCTCCCGGGTGTCCAGCATGATCGGGTTGCCCTTCGCCGTCAGCGCCACCCACCCGTGACCGCGCACGACGACGTTGAACATCCCCATCCCGGAGAGCATGTTCACGCCCCTGACCCGCTCGATGCCCCACTGCAGGTGCGCGTCGAACGCCAGGATGTTCTTGCCGTTGATCGACAGGCCCTCGCCGGCGAGCTGCACGACGATGACCTCCTTGCCGTAGTCGGCCAGGTAGAGCAGACCCTGCCCGGTGGCGGTCATCAGCGGGACACCCTCGCCGGTCGCCCAGGACGAGGCGANACGGCCGAGCTGCGGCGGCTGCGGGTTGAAGTCGATGAGCCCCTCGTAGGCGATCATCGAGCCGACCCGGGCGAAGAGGTCCTGGCCCGGCTGCATGACAACCTTGGCGATCTTGGATCCGTGCTTGCTCATCCGATCCATGATCGGAGTCGGACCGTAGTGGTCCATCAGGCTTCCCTGCACGGCCTGCTCCTCACACCTCGTAGGGCTGGACGACGACGAAGTGGCCCGCGAAGCCCATGAACTGNAGCGCGAACGACTCGCCGCTGGCCCCCGCGTAGATCTGGCGCGATACGCGCACCTGGGTCGACACGCTCACCCGCATGCCGGACGTCCACGCCACCAGCGCGTTCATGTCGGCGAAGGTCGGCCCGGCGACGTTGAGCGTCATCGGTGTGCCCTTGGTCATCACGACCACCGACCCTGGCCCCGAGACCTCGAAGTGGAAGAAGCCGCCGCCGGGGATCCCGGGGCTCTCGATCCGGCGGACCTCCGAGCGCACGGTGGCGTCCATCGCCAGCAGGTTCTTGGCGTTGACGCACAGGGACTGGTTGCCGAGTTCGACGATGTGCAGGTCGGCGGCGTCCCGGGCGAGGAACACCTCGCCGGTTCCCTTGCAGGTCATGAGCTTGAGGCCCTGACCGGTGAGCTTCTCCTCGATCAGGCCGCGGATCCCGCCGCTCTTGTAGTCGAAGTCCACGTTGCCCTGGTAGGCGACCATCGCGCCGCGCAGCGCGAGCGCCTCGGGGCCGAGGGTCACCTTCACCAGCTTGCCGTTCTGCTGGGTCCAGCGGCCGGCCGTCGGTACCTCGCGGTACGGGTTCAGGCTGTTCATCGCGCCGGGCTGGATCGGCTGGACCTGCGACGGCAGGTACGGCGTCGGCCCGCCGAAACCGCCCGGGGTGCCGTGGCCGGGGGCGATCGGCATCGTCGGCGGGACGGGTGGCGGGACGGGAGGTGCCGACGGTGGCTGGGCGTATCCCTGGTGCGCGCCCCCGGCCTGGCCGTAGGCGGGTTGCGGCTGTCCGTAGGCGGGCTGTGGCGGCGCGGGCGGCGGCGCGTTGAACGCCGGGGCTGGCGCGGGCGGGGCACCGAAACCGGGCACCCCGGCCGGCGCCGCACCCGGCGGTGGCCCGAAGGAGGGCGCCGCCGGGGCCGGCGCGGGCTCGTCGGCGACCTCACCGCCGTAGCTGCGGATCAGCTCCGCCAGACCACCCCGGAAACCCTGGCCGACGGCGGCGACCCGCCAGACGCCCTTGCGGTACACGTCTCCGATCATGACCGCGCGCTCGTCGGAGAAGTCCGCGCCGCTGAAGGAGTAGCGCGCCACCTCCGTCCCGCCGGCGACGATCCGGAAGTACCCGGAGACGATCTGCGCGGCGCTGCCCGGACCATCGAGCGCGGCGCAGAACGACAGCTTCTGCACGGAGTCGGGAACCTGGTCCAGCGTCACCCGGAACGACTGGGTGTCACCGGCCTGTGTGCCGAGGAGCTGAATCGAGGACTCCGGCGACCGCGGCTGGTTGAAGAAGATGAAATACCGGTCGTCCGAGAGGCGGTCGGCGCCGTCCAGGCCGAAGCAGGACACGTCCCATTCGCCCGGGGCGTTGATCTGGACGCCGATGTACAGGTCGGTGCCAGCGGTGACCGCCGACAGTGGGGACTTCTGGCCTCGACTGAACTGCGTTGCCACCGCTCTCCCTCCCATCGGCGTGCCGGCGCGGCGCGGCACCTCCGCCGCGCATCGCCGCATCTGCCGATGCCCGGCGTCTCGCCGTCGCGGCCGACGCCTGGGCGGGCGGCAGGAGGCCACCCGCACGAACCGGACTGACCGGAAACTAGCAGCCCGACCCGTCACCGGCAGGACGCGCCCGTCACCGGAGCCTGTCGGACCTCGGACAGCGCACGACCGGCCGCGGACAGCCGCCCGCCACCGGCCGGGGCGGGCAGCGCGCGACGTTCCCCTCGCCGTTCTGGCGCCGGTGGCGTTGACTGGACGCCATGCGCTATGTGGATGTCGTCTCCACAACGAAGAAAATCTCCAGGATCGGACTGGGCACCTGGCAGTTCGGCTCGCGTGAATGGGGCTACGGATCGTCCTACGCGCAGACCGACGCTGCGCTGATCGTCCGGCGTGCTCTGGAACTCGGGGTAACCCTGTTCGACACGGCGGAGATGTACGCGTTCGGCCGCAGTGAGCGCATTCTCGGGGACGCGCTCGCGGAAGCCGCCGGCGCGGCGGGGGCCGCCTTCATCGCCACGAAGATCTTTCCGGTGCTGCCGGTCGCGCCGGTCGTCGAACAGCGCGCGATCGCCAGCGCGAACCGGCTGGGGGTCCGCACCATCGACCTGTACCAGGTCCACCAGCCGAACCCGGTCGTCCGCGACCGCACCACGATGCGCGGGATGGCCTCACTGCGCCGGGTCGGCCTCGTCGACGAGGTCGGGGTGAGCAACTACTCCCTGGAGCGCTGGCGGGCGGCCGAGGAGGCGCTCGGCAGCCGCGTGCTGTCCAACCAGGTCCAGTACAGCCTCGTCCGCCGCCAGCCGGAACGGGACCTCATCCCGTTCGCGCGGCGCGAGGGCCGCCTGATCATCGCCTACAGCCCGCTGGCGCAGGGACTGCTCTCCGGGCGCTACGACGTCACGAACCGGCCGACCGGGGCGGTGCGGAGGGCGAACCCGCTGTTCCTCACCGAGAACCTGGCCCGGCTGGCACCGCTGCTCGACGTGCTGCGCGAGGTGGCGGTGGCACACGGAGTGACCGTGCCCCAGATCGCGCTGGCGTGGGTGGTGCACCACCCCAACGTCGTCGCCATCCCCGGCGCCTCCAGCGTGGCCCAGCTGGAGAGCAACGCCGCGGCGGCCGACATCACGCTGACCGACGACGAGTACGACGCCCTGACCTCCGCGGCCGAGAACTTCTCCCCGCTGACGGGCCCGGCGTCGTGGGCGGCGATGGCCGCCGAGCGGGTCGGGCGGCCCTGACCATCCGGCCTTGATCCACGGGAGATCGCCTAGAACGTCGTCCGGTCGTCGAGGTCACCGGAGTCGTGGCCGCCGTCGTCGGAGATGATGTGGAACGGCGGGCACACTCCGGTCGAGTGGTGGGCCGCGGCCTCCAGCGCCTTGCGGACCCGTTCCTCGGGCGCCTCGCCGATCGTGCTGTGCAACGACCCGCGGGCGTACTCCTCACCACAGCCGGCGGCGTCGTAGTTGTCGACGGTCCGGCCGATCTGGTAGTCGGAGTCGATCCGGTAGAGCTGGCCCCGGATACCGACCAGGAACTGCCCGCCCGACTCGGTACCGGCCTCGTTGCGCGCGAAGCCACCCTCCCGAAGGCAGTCCCGGACGACCGAGACGAACTCGGTGGCCATGAAGCGGTCGAGGTCCCAGGTGTGCGGGACGGGCGGAACGAGGCTGTACCGCAGCAGCTGGCCCATCCGGAACGAATCCGTGAATCCCATGATGAACTCGCCGTTGCGGAAAACCTTCGTGTCCGCGCGGACCGTGATCGACCAGCCGGCCACGCCGGCACTGTCCCCCCCGATCACGACCCGTCCGTCGTGCTCCACACCGACGATGCAGGTCACGTTCGGAGATGCTATCGGGTGGTTCGCCCGGTAGGCTCAGCGGGCGGCGGCGACCACGGGAAGGATCACGCGGTGCGCGCCGGTGTACAGGTTCATCGAGGACCCCCGGACGAAGCCGGCGAGGGTCATCCCGCATTCCTGGGCGAGATCCACCGCCAGCGCCGACGGCGCGGACACCGCGGCGAGCAGCGGAAGCCCGGCCAGCAGCGCCTTCTGCACCAGCTCGAACGAGGCCCGCCCGCTGACCAGCAGCACATGCCCGCGCAGCGGCACCATCCCGGCCCGCGCCGCCCACCCGACGACCTTGTCGACCGCGTTGTGCCGGCCGACGTCCTCGCGCACCGCCAGCACCTCGCCGTCGGCGTCCGCCAGGGCCGCGGCGTGCAGGCCGCCGGTCGTCGCGAACAGGCGCTGCGCCCGGCGCAGCCGCCCGGGCAGGTCGACCAGCACCTCGGCGGTGATCCGCAACGGGTCGTCGCCGATCTCGTACCGCCCGCGCAGCCGTACCGCGTCGATGCTCGCCCGCCCGCACACACCGCACGAGCTCGTGGTGTAGAAGTTGCGCCGCAGATCGACGTCGGGCGCGGGCACGCCGGGGGCGAGCGTCACGTCCAGCACGTTGTAGGTGGGTCGCCCCGCCTCGTCGACCGAGCCCTCACTGGTGACGCAGTAACGCATGCCGGCGATGTCGGTGGCGGTGGCGATCAGACCCTCGCCGAGCAGGAAGCCGACGGCGAGGTCCATGTCGTCACCCGGTGTCCGCATGGTGACCGCCAGCGCGCGTCCGCCCACCCGGATCTCCAGCGGCTCCTCACCGACGACGGTGTCCGGCCGCAGCGTCGGCTCCGTCCCCAGAGTCACCCGCATGACCCGACGTCGCGTGGTTGCTCGCCCCATAGGCACACCGTCCCCCAGGTGAGGCGAGAAATCCATCATGTCGAGCCTTCGACGCCGACGCTCCCCGGGGCGCGCTCCCGCCGTTGCCGGACAGACAACCGGAAAACACCACGCCGGGCGGCCGCGGGGTGTCCGGTCGCGGACGCGGCGCGATCTGCCGCCCGGTACCTGCTACAGCTATGTGATGGTCGGAAGCTATGTGGTGGTCGGTGCCGGGACGGGTGTCCCGGAGACCCGGGCCCGCCACGCGGACAGCCCGACACGACAGCTCGACGACGAGGGGACGGAACGGTCATGGGAATGAAGCGGTTCATGTCGCGGCTCGGTGTGGGCGGCGCCGAGGTGGAGACGGTGCTGGACCGCCCGGAGACCCTGCCGGGCGCCGTGGTGACCGGGTTGACGACCATCACCGGCGGCAAGGTCGAGCAGCAGATCGAGAAGGTCCTCGTCGCGCTGGAGGCGACCGTCGAGGTCGAGACCGACGACTCCACCTGGTACGAGCAGGTGACCTTCGGGACGCAGCAGATCGGCGGCGGCTTCGTGATCCGGCCCGGCGAGCAGCAGGCCGGCCGGTTCGAGCTGCCGGTGCCCTGGCAGACACCGATCACCGACGTCGGCGGCTGGCACCTGCACGGCATGAAGATCGGCGTGCGCACGTCCCTGTCGATCCCGGGCGCGATCGACCCCGGTGACCTCGACCCGGTGGCCGTGCATCCGCTGCCGGTACAGGAGGCGGTGCTGGCGGCGCTCGGCGACCTGGGCTTCCAGTTCCGGTCGGCGGACGTCGAGAAGGGCCGGCTGCACGGCTCGGACCTGCCCTTCTACCAGGAGATCGAGCTCAGGCCGTCCGGTGAGTACGCCCGCCGGATCAAGGAGCTGGAGGTCACCTTCCTCGTCGACGGCGCGGGGATGGACGTCGTCCTGGAGGCCGACCGCCGCGGCGGGCTGCTGCACTCCGGCGGGGACCAGCTGAGCCGCTTCCGGGTCGGCCACCACGACACCGACCGGCACGCCCTGGCCGGCGCGCTGCACCAGCAGTTGCAGGCCCTCGGCGCCCGCCGCGGCTGGTTCTGAGCCCGTTCCCGCGCGTTTCGGGGCCGCCAGCCGGCCGGGGGCGGCGGCTCCGCCCAGCGCTTCGGACACCGCCAACCCCATCCCGTCCACGTGATGTGTGCGGCGTTGTGCGGAAAGTGATGACCGCGGCGGCAACCTTCGGTGATCCACCGGCGACAGACAGGGCGGAACTGTCGAAAAGCGGCAACCGCCGAGGAGGGGTGGGACGGGTCGGCTGTTCGCCGCCGCTGAAGGGACGGCTTGATGGCACGTCGTACGGGCGCCGCGGACCGTGACCAACACGAGCAACACCAACCCGGCCGGGCCGGCCGGCCGAGCCGGCGACGCGGGGGTGCGCGAACAGGTCGGCCGCCGGTGCGCATCGGCTGGGGCCTGCCCGCCCTCACCGCCGCGGTGCTGCTGGCCGCGACCGGTGCGCTGGTCGCCGGCCCGCTGACCGGGAGCCAGGACCGGCTGTCGGACTCGGTGACGACCGCGGCGAGCGCGTCGGCCCTGTTCGCCGACGACTTCGAGGACGGAGATCTCGCCGGCTGGTCGAAGTCCGGTGGCTCCTGGTCGGTGGTCGCCGACGGTTCGAAGGTCCTGCGGCAGGACAAGGCCACGAGCGAGCTCGCCCGGCAGTTCGCCGGCTCGGCCTCCTGGGCGGATGTCACCGTGCAGGCCCGGGTGAAGCCGACCGTCTTCGGTGGTTCCGCCGGGCTGGCCGCGGTCGCGGCCCGCGCGTCGAGCAACACGACCTTCGTCCGGCTGGCGCTGCTGTCGTCCGGCCGCGCCGAGCTGCAGGCCGTCACCGGCGGGCGGGTCGCGGTCATCGGCGCGAAAAGCGTGGCCGTGACGACCGGCCGGTGGTACTCGCTGGCCCTGGATGTCCGCGGCACGAGCGCGCAGGCATCCGTCGACGGCCAGGTCGTGGCGTCGGGGGCGGTACCGGCCGGTGGCGGCCAGCTCGCCCTGATGACCTCCTACGCGGCAGCCTCGTTCGACGACGTCGCGGTGAGCCCGTCGACGGGTGCAACCACGCCGACCACCACGAGCCCGACGACCTCCCCGCCCGCGTCGACCTCCCCGCCCGGGTCGACCGGGTCGCTGCCGAGCTGGCCGCAGGCCAAGGGGGATGTGCGGGTCAGCAGCACGATCTCGATCTCCGGCACCTTCGACGGCGGCCTGAAGCGCTACTCCGGGGTCAGTGACGGGGGGCAGGACGAGGGCCAGGACCCGATCTTCAGTGTGGCCGACGGCGGCGTCATCCAGAACGTCGTCATCGGATCGCCGGCCGCCGACGGCATCCACTGCAAGGGCACCTGCACCCTGCGCAACGTCTGGTGGGAGGACGTCGGCGAGGACGCGGCCACGTTCAAGGGCACGTCCGCGTCGCAGACGATGACCATCGACGGCGGCGGCGCCCGGGCGGCCGCGGACAAGGTGTTCCAGCACAACGGTCCCGGCACGATGATCATCCAGAACTTCCAGGTGCGGGACTTCGGCAAGCTGTACCGGTCGTGCGGGAACTGCTCCAGCCAGCACCGCCGCGCGGTGATCGTCCGCAACGTCGTCGTGACGGCCCCGGGCAAGGCGCTCGTCGGCATCAACACCAACTACGGCGACACCGCGACCCTCTCCGGGATCACCGTCGTCGGCGACAGCAGTCGGAAGATCAGTATCTGCGACCGCTACACCGGCAACAGCAAGGGCTCCGAGCCGACGAAGACCGGCAGCGGCGCCGACGGCACCTACTGCCGCTACTCGACGTCCGACATCACCTACAAGTAGCCCGGCCGACTGCCGACCCGGGGCGGACCCGGAACCGCCCCGGGTCGGCGGCGGTGGGCGGCTCAGAAGCGGCGGGCGAAGTGGAAGGACGGGATCGTGAAACCGCTGCGCAGCAGGAGCCGGTGCGCGTCGTGGCGGTGGGTTCCGGAGTCGAGGTGGACCTGCCCGCAGCCGAGCCGGCGCGCCTCCCGCTCGACCCAGGCGAGCAGCCGGGTCGCGTGCCCCCGCCCACGCATGTTCGGCATCGTGATGAGGTCGTCCACGAGGAGGTGGCGCCCGTAGGCGAGCGAGCTGAGCTCGCGGAAGCCGACCGCCGCCACGATCCGGCCCGAATCACCGTCCCACGACCCGACCAGGCGGTAGCCCTGCGGCCGCTGGACCTCGTTCACCAGCCGGACGAACCCCGCCGAGGTCAGGTGGGGCCGCAGCTGCCGCATGGGGTCGAACGCGAGCCAGGTGCGTTCGGCCTCCAGCTCCTCTATCTTCACATTACGCTACGTTACAGCTCCATCGCGTGAAGTGTGGAAAGGCCTCCCGTCGCCGGCCAGCGCGGCTCACACGGCCTCCGCCGCTCCCAGCAGCTCCGACGCCTCGGCCCCGACCAGCCGGGCCGCGACGAAGTCGACCACCGCGCGGACGAAGGCGAGCCGGTTCGCGCGGTGGGCCACCTCGTGCCCCTCACCCTCGAACAGCAGGTACTCGCAGGGCACCCCGCGGGCCCGGGCGGCGGCCACCGTCTGTTCGGCCTCGCAGAGCGGGACGTTGGTGTCGTGGTCCCCGTGCACCACCATCAGCGGGGCCACGAGCGCGTCCATCCGGTGCAGCGGCGACAGTGCCCGCAGCAGCTCGCGGTCGGTGGCCGGATCGCCGTACTTGGTCACGGCGGGCGCCGCGATCCACGGCTCGGTGTGCTCGTAGAAGGTCTCCAGGTCGACCATCCCGCACACGTCGACACCCACCGCGAACAGCGCGGGGAAGCTGACGAGGGCGGCCAGCGTCAGGTACCCGCCGTAGGAGCGCCCGGCCACCCCGATGCGGCCCGCAGCGGCCAGGCCCTCGTCCACCAGGTAGGCGACGGCGCTCTCGACGTCGGCGATCCCGGCGAACCGCCGGTGGCGATGGTCCGCCTCCTCGAAGGACCGGCCGAACCCGGTCGAGCCGCGCACGTTCGGCGCGAAGACGGCGATACCCCGGGCCAGCAGCGCGTGGAACAGCGGGTTGAGCACCGGGCGTTCCTGCGCCTCGGGCCCGCCGTGGAAGTACAGGACGGTCGGCAGGGGGCCGGGGCCCACCTGCGGGCGGTACCACCAGCCGGTCAGCTCCAGCCCGTCGTGCGCGCGGAAGTGGCGGCAGACCGGGCTCACCAGCCGGTAGCCGCCGGCCTCGGCGGAACGGGCCGCCGGCTCCCCGTCGACGCCCACCGCGGTGAGACCCACCGTCGGGTAGGCGGTGGGGGTGTGCGAGATGAGGCATTGGTAGCCCGCCTCGCCCCCGGCCCGGCGGGCGCCGAGGTCGAAGGTCCACACCTCGCCGGGCGCGGTGGAGCCGGCCAGCTCCAGCACGAGGGACGCCCCGTCCGGGGCACAGCGAAGAGCGGTCACCACCTCACGCGGCGGTGAGGGCAGTGGGTGGGACGCCCCGGTGCCGAGATCGAGCAGCGCCAGCTCGCTGCGACCGCCGACGTTCCAGCTCAGCACGGCGGTGGTCGCGTCGATCAGGGCGAGGCGTTCCAGGTCGGCGTCGGCACGCCCGGCCACCAGCCGCGCCGCGCCCGGGGTGCCGTCGGGGCGCACCACGACCTCCAGCAGCCCCGACCGCTCCCTGCCGAGATCGCAGGCGAGGAGTGCCCGTGAACCGTCCGGGCTGAAGGTGCCCGACACCGCGGTGACGGTGCCGCCCGGCACCGTGAAGCTCGCCGCGGCCGCCGCGGAGGGGACGGGAGCCGGCACCGCCGCCATCAGGACGCGGCGCGCCCCACGCGGCCCCTCCCGCAGCAGCAGCAGCCACCGGTCGTCCGGGGCGTCCGCGGCGTCCGCGGCACCCGCGCCGAACCCCTCGTGCACGGCGCAGACCTGAAGGGCCAGGCCGACCGCGAGGTGCCGACGACGTCCCGCCAGATCGACGGCCAGCGCGTGGGTCAGTCCGGAGCGGACCGACTCGGTGATCAGGAGCAGCCGGCCGCCGCCCAGCCAGCGCACCGCCGTCGCGGCGGTCGGCTCGGACGTGCCCGGGCCTGCCCCGCCGGCCAACCGGCGCAGTCCCGTCCCGTCGGGCCGGACCACGTGCACCTCGGTGCGTTCGCCGCCGCCCGGCGCGACCACCACGGCGAGGTGCGCGCCGTCCGGCGACCACAGCACCGAGCGCACCTGCCCGGGTCCGGTGTCGATGGTCCGCTCCGTGCCGTCGGCAGACCGGATCCACAGCTCCGGCGGCCCGTCGCGGTCCCCCACGAAGGCGTGGGCGCCGTCCGGCCCGGGCGAGGCGCCGCGCACGCTCGGCGGGGCGGCCCACTCGTCCACCAGGTCACGCGGACCGGACCCGTCCCGTGGCCGCGGCAGCGCGCCGTCCGGCACGGGGGCGGCGAGCTGTGCCAGCGACGGCGTCGGAAGGGCCGTCACCGCCGCCAGGTCCGCCCCGTCCACCGCGAGGTTCTCCGGACTCGGAGCGGTGGGCTGAAGCGGGAAACCGGCGGCGCCCGACTCGACCGGACGGAGCAATTCACACCCCCTGTGTCTGCAACCACATCTCCAGCAGGGCTGCCTGCCAGAGCGCGTTCGCTCCCNACGTCGTGCGGTTCGCGTTCGGGTCGGCGAGCATCGTGTCGACCCAGTCCCGGCGGAACAGTCCGCGGGCGCGCGCCGCCGGGTCGGTCAGCGCGTCGGCCACCCGGGCGAGGAACGGCCCGTCGAGATGCCGGATCGCCGGCACCGGGAAGTACCNCTTCGGGCGGTCTATCACCTCGGCGGGCAGCAGGGAACGGCCGAGGTCCTTGAGGACGCCCTTGCCCCCGGAGGCGAGCTTCAGCTCGGGCGGGCAGGCCGCGGCCAGCTCGACCAGCTCGTGGTCGAGGAAGGGGGTGCGGGCCTCCAGGCCGGCCGCCATCGTCATGTTGTCGACCCGCTTCACCGGGTCGTCGACCAGCATCACGCAGGAGTCGATGCGCAGCGCGGCGTCCACCGAGGTCTCCGCCCCCGGCTCGGCGAACTGCCCGGCGACGAAATGGCGGCTCGCGTCCGCCTCGATGAGATGATGCGCCTCGACCATCGCCGGCAGGTCGCTGTGCGGGCGGTCGGCGAACACCCGCAGGTACGCGTCGACGGCGTCGGCGCGCGGGACCGTGGCCAGTGGCGGGTACCAGGAGTAGCCGGCGAACACCTCGTCCGCGCCCTGCCCGGACTGCACGACCTTGACGTGCCGGGCGACCTCCTGGGAAAGCAGGTAGAACGCGACGCAGTCGTGGCTGACCATCGGTTCGCTCATCGCGGCGACGGCCGCGTCGATCGCGGGCAGCAGCCCGCTGCCGGGCACCCGGATCTGGTGGTGCTCGGTGCCGAAGCGGCCGGCGATGATGTCCGAGTAGTAGAACTCGTCGCCGGACTCGCCACCGGCCGCCTCGAAACCGACGCTGAACGTCGCCAGGTCCTTCTGCCCGGCCTCGGCGAGCAGCGCGACGATCAGGCTGGAGTCCAGCCCGCCGGAGAGCAGCACGCCGACCGGCACGTCCGCGACCATGCGGCGGCGCACCGCGGTACGCAGCCGCTCGCCGATCGCGTCCCGCCAGTCGTGCGCGGTCCAGGACGCCTGCTCNGGCCGCCGGGTGAAGTCGGGTCGCCAGTAGACCTCGTCGCGGGTGGTGCCGTCCGCCTCGACGGTGCGGATGGTGCCCTGCGGCAGCTTTCGCACGCCCGCGAGGATGGTGTGCGGCGGCGGCACCACCGCGTGGAACGACAGGTAGTGGTGGAACGCGACCAGGTCGATGTCGGACGACACCCCGCCACCGGCGAGCAGCGCGGGCAGGCTGGAGGCGAACCGCAGCCGGCTGGCGTCCCGGGTCACGTAGAGCGGCTTGATTCCCAGCCGGTCCCGGGCGAGGACGAGGCGGCCGGTGTCCCGCTCGTACACCGCGAAGGCGAACATGCCGGCGAAGTGGTCCACACAGCGCGGGCCCCAGTGGTGGTACGCCTTGAGGATCACCTCGGTGTCGGAGGTGGAGAAGAAGGCGTAGCCGGCGTCGACAAGCCGCTCGCGCAGCTCCTGGTAGTTGTAGATACAGCCGTTGAACACCGCCGTCAGGCCGAGGGCGGTGTCGACCATGGGCTGGGCGCCCCGCTCGGACAGATCGATGATCTTCAACCGGCGGTGGCCGAACGCCACCGGGCCGGCCGACCACGTCCCGACTCCGTCCGGGCCCCGGGCGACCATGGCGGCGGTCATCCGCCCCACCGCGGCGACATCCGCCCCGCGGCCGTCGAACCTCAGCTCACCGCTCAGCCCGCACATGTTCCAGCTCCCGTCGATCGGTCGGTCAGACGGTCGTTCTGCTCCCCCTCGGCCGGGTCCACTCCTTCGGGCCACCGGAACCGACGAACGTCACGACACGGACATGCCGCGCCGCGCGCCCCGCGATCCGGTGCCGCTCGCGCACCCACCTTCGACGGCCGAGGTTTCACCACGATGACAGCAGTGTTGCTGTGCGCAATGCCACCGCCGCAACCGCCACGCGAACCGGAATGAATCGCCAGAAACGGGCCGAGTGGGCCGGCCGCGGCGACCCGCGGCACGCGCGGCCCGGCCCCGTCCACAGCTGCGGACGGGGCCGGGTGAGATCGCTCGAAGCGCGGGGTGGCGCGGAAGGCTCAGGGACGCAGCAGCCAGGTGTCCTTGCAGCCGCCGCCGCGCGACGAGTTGACGATCAGGCTGCCCGGCGGCGCGACCCGGCTGAGCGCCGCGGGCGCGACGACCGTCTCCCGGCCGGCGTAGACGAAGGCCCGCAGATCGACCGCACACGGCAGGAGTTCACCGTCCACCCAGGTCGGGTGGGTCGACAGCGACACGACCTCCTGGCCGACCCAGCCCCGCGGGTCCGCCAGGATGTCCTCGCGGACCCGGTCGAGCTCGCCCGGCCCGGCCGCCGGGCCGATCACCACCCCGGCGCCGCCGTACCCGTCGACCGGCTTGACGACGAGGCGGTCGAGGTTCTCCAGGACGTGCGCGCACTGCTCGGGATCCCCGCACACATAGGTCGGGACATCGTCCAGCAGAGGCTGCTCACCCAGGTAGTAGGTGATCATCCGGGCGACGAAGGCGTACACCACCTTGTCGTCGGCCACCCCGTTGCCCAGTGCGTTCGCCAGCGCCAGCCGCCCGGCCCGCACCGCACGCAGCAGGCCCGGCCCCAGCGGCGCGCCGTCCGCGCCGGGCAGGCCCATCAGCTCGTCCTCGTCGACCCGCCGGTACAGGACATCCACCCGGCGGCGGGCACCGCCGGCCACGGAGTACAGCACGTCGTCGTCGACCAGGACATCCGCCGGTGTCAGCAGCCCGACGCCCATCTCCTCGGCCAGGAAGGCGTGCTCGTAGTACGCCGAGTCCTGCGGTCCCGAGGTGAGGACAGCCACCGCGGGTTCGCCCCGCACCGCCGGCGGCGCCGCGGCCGCCAGCGCCTCGTGCAGCAGCGCCGGCACCGTGCCGACACCGAGAATGGCGCCCGGCGGGCTGAGTTCCGGCAACGCCGAACGGGTCAGCCGCCGGCTCTCGATCGCGTAGGCCACCCCCGACGGCACGCGCAGGTTGTCCTCCAGCACGAGCCAGCCGCCGTCGCCACCGCGGACCAGGTCGATGCCCGCCACCGTCGCCCGGACACCGCCGGACAGCGGCGCGCCGTCCCGGGACAGCAGCCGCCCCGAGTGACGCAGCCCGGGCGAGTCGTTGACCACCCAGGCCGGGATGATGCCGTCGGCGACCGCGGCGCGCTCGGAGTAGGTGTCCCGCAGAAAGGCCTCCAGCGCCCGCACCCGCTGGGTGAGCCCGGCCTGCAGCCGCGTCCAGTCGGCCGCGTCCACGACCCGCGGCACCAGGTCGAACGGGAACGGGCGGGTCTCGCCGTCGACCCGGAAGACCACGCCCCGCTCCNGCTGTTCGGCCTGCATCGCCTCGCCCCGCTCGGCCAGCACGGCCGGGCCCAGCCGCTCCATGGTGCGCAGGACGCCGCGGTAGGCCGGCCGCACGCCGTCCCGCTGTTCCACGGCCTCGTCGAAGCCGGTCGGCCGGTAGTGGTCCAGCAGTGAGCCGGCCTCCCCCGCGGGGCGTACCGACCGGGCGACACCGGGCGGATCCAGCGAGGCGGCGGGCGACTCCCGGGTCTCGGTGAGCAGCAGGTCGGCGACGTCGGTCAGCAGCCCGCGGCGGGCGAAGGCACGGCGCTGGCGGGACGCCGCGCTGCCGCGCCCGACGGCCGCCTCGGCCAGCTGCCCGGCCAGCTCCCAGTCGCCGAGCCGCTCCAGTTCCGGGCGGACCTCGGCCAGCAGCCGCCGCAGCAGTTCCTCCGCCGGGATGCTGCCGGCACCCGAGATGTCGACGAGGTCGCCCTCGATGCCGGAGCGGGCGGCCCGCCAGGTGGCGGCCCGCAGCAGCTCGGCCCGGGGCGACGGCGGCGGGCTGCCCGCGGTGACGGCGTCGATCGCCCGGCACACCAGGGCACGGAACAGCGCGGTTATCAGGATCACCGTGTCCACGTCGGGGCAGGCATCGCAGATGCGCAGCTCGACGGTGGGCAGATGGGCCGAGGGCCGGATGTCGAAATAGACCATCCCGGGGTCGCTGATCACCCCCGACTTGACCAGGTCCGCCACCAGCTGGTCGTACTCCGCGGCCGTCCGGAACGGGCCGGCGACACCGGCCGTCGGCCAGCGCTGCCAGACCATCGTCCGCATACTCGCGTAACCGCTGTCGGCCCCGTTCCAGAACGGGGAGCTCGCCGAGAGCGCGAGCAGCATCGGCAGCCAGGGGGCGACCCAGGCGGTGACGGCCATCGCGAGGTCACGGTCGGCGACGTCAACATGGACCTNGGCGCCGCAGATGAGCTGCTCACGCGCGAGCAGCTGGTACTCCTCCGCCATCTGCAGGTAGCGCGGGTCCGGCGAGACGTCATGGACCTCCGCGCCCACGATCGGCACGGTGCCCGCCCCCACCGGGCCCAGCCCCAGTGACCCGGCCGCGGCAGCGAGGCGCCGGCGCAGGTCGACCAGGTCGACCCGCAGGTCCGCGAGGTCCGTGCACGGTCTGCTGTTGGTCTCCACAACCGACCGCAGGAGCTCTGGGGAGAACTGGTCGTCGGGAAGCGCGCGGAGTATCTCCGCGGCCCGCGGAACGAGCCGCCGCGTCCCGAGATCGAGGATGTGAAACTCTTCTTCTACTCCGACCGCCGCAATCCGCGCGTCGCTCATGAATACCTACACTAGGGCCGACGGGTTACGGGGATATGTCGTGGACGTGTCACCGCTTGCGTTTGTCCGGTTGATCCCGGGCGGGATTCCGTAAGTTGTCGCCCCGTGTGCGGAAATCCTTGATGCCGCGGTCACTCCACGGTCTCGCCTGTTCACATCGGCTCCGAACTGATCGGGCGCGGCCCAGCACACATGGCGGTTTCCATGCGGGCCGGATCCGCGGACAGCACCTCACCCCGCCCCGGGCGGGGGAACGGACGACGCCTGCGTGCCAGCCCAGGGCAGGTCACCGCCTCCGCCAGCACGTCTCAAGTACCCAGCGAGAAGGTGTTTAAACCATGACGAAACGACCTCAGCTTACCGGGAATCACTTCCGACACTCCCCGACACGGGAGTGCCTCGGCCCACTTGTCCGGCGGCGGACAGTCCGCCTGTGACCGCTCGCTGACGTTGCGCCCGGCCCGTCCGGCGCCGCCGGCTCCGGCGGCGCCGGACCGGATGGTCCGAACCACTGTCGAAACGCGGGCACCCGAAATCCGACGTGCGCGACCCGTGGGCGTGGCGGGATCGGACGAAACGCCCGGAAGCGGCGGTGAACCCGCGATGGAAGCGAGGTGCGCCCGGGCTGGCGACAGCCGCGCGGGGACGGGGCTTTGTGCCCGCGTTCCGGAATAGTCACCCAGCGGTACCCCGGGGAAACCAGCGGGTGAATCGGGGGAAAGCGGTCCCGCCGGAGGATGCCCGACTACCGAGGACCGTCAGGCGGAGCGGGGCACGGCCGACCCGGTGACCGGAGCGACTGGGGTGACTGGGGCGACCGGCAGGCCCGTGCCCGGCAGCGCGTCGCGGATCTCCGCGGCCAGCAGGCTCCAGTCCGCCAGCCGCGCCGACGTCGCCCGGAACGCCAGGCCGATCCGCCGCCGCGGCGCGGGATCACGGAAGGTCGCCGTCGCGAGGCCCCGACCCTCACCCACCTCGACCCCGACCGCCGCCGCCGGAACGAGGGTCAGCCCCAGACCGCCCGCCACCATCTGCACGATCGTGGACAGACTGGCGGCGCGCAGCGCGCTGCGCTCCCGCGCGCCCGCCTCGCGGCAGACATCGAGGGCCTGCGCGCGGAAGCAGTGTCCGTCCTCCAGCAGCAGCAGTTCCTGCCCGCCGAGCGCCGCCAGTGGCAGACCCGCCCCACCGGCCATCGGGTGGTCGACGGGTGCCACCAGGACGAAGTCCTCGTCGTAGAGGGGCAGCTCGGCGATCCCGGGCTCGTCCGTCGGCAGGGCGAGCAGCGCCAGGTCGAGCGCGCCGCCGCGCAGTTCCTCGAGCAGCGGCTTGGTCTGCGCCTCGCGCAGCCCCAGCCGGGCGTCCGGGCGGCGGGCCCGCAGCGAGGGCAGCAGGCGGGGCAGCAGGTAAGGAGCCACCGTGGGGATCACACCGAGCCGAATGTCGCCCGACAGCGGTGCCCGCGCGCTCATCGCCAGCTGGCTGATGTCGTCCAGCGCACCGAGGACGCCACGCGCGCGCCGCACGATCTCCTCACCGACCGGCGTGAGCAGAACACTGCGGGTCGTCCGCTCGACGAGCTGGATGCCGAGTGTGCGCTCCAGCGCCGCCACCGCGCTCGACAGCGTGGGCTGACTGACGTGCAGCGCGGCCGCGGCCCGACCGAAGTGCCGGTGATCCGCGACACCTACCAGTGCCCGCAGCTGAGCCAGGGTGGGCTGAGGTTGCGCCATAGCCTGAGGCTATCAAACTCGCTGAATTTTTCGATTTCCCTTCTGAGTCGACGATCGGAAGAGTGGACCCGTCGCCCCACACCGGGGCGCAGAGAGAGGAGCCACCCCGATGCTGACCGTCGGCGACGTCTTCCCCGCCTACGACCTGACCGGTGTCGTGTCCACCAACCCGGACACCGCCTTCGTGCAGGAGACCTCCAGCAGCCGCCCCGGGCAGTGGCGTGTCGTGTTCTTCTGGCCGAAGGACTTCACGTTCGTCTGTCCTACGGAGATCGCCGCCTTCGGCCGGCTCAACGGCGAGTTCGCCGACCGCGACGCCCAGGTACTCGGCGTCTCGACGGACAGCGAGTACGTCCACCTCGCGTGGCGCCAGAACCACGAGGACCTGCGCGACCTGCCCTTCCCGATGCTGGCGGACATCAAGCGCGAACTGACCCAGGCCTGTGGCGTGCTCGGTGACGACGGCGTCGCGCAGCGGGCGACCTTCATCATCGACCCTGACGGCGTCATCCAGTTCGTGATGGTGACCGCCGGCAGCGTCGGCCGTAACCCGGCCGAGGTGCTGCGCGTGCTCGACGCCCTCCAGACCGACGAGCTGTGCCCGTGCAACTGGCAGAAGGGCGAGGCCACCCTGGGCAGCGGGGCACCCGCCCCCGCGGAGGTCGCGGCGTGATGAGCGTCGCCCACCTGCGGGAGCTGCTTCCCGACTACGCCAAGGACATCCGGCTCAACCTCGGTTCGGTCACCTCCCAGTCGAACCTGAGCACCCAGCAGCTGTGGGGCACGGTCCTGGCCTCGGCCATCGCCAGCCGCGGCGGGACCGCGCTGGCGGAACTGGAGGCCGAGGCGGTGGAGAATCTCAGCCCCACCGCCGCCACCGCCGCGCGCACCGCGGCCGCGCTGATGGCGATGAACAACGTCTACTACCGGACGATGCACCTGCTGGAGGACAAGGAGTACTCCAAGCTGCGGGCTGGCCTGCGGATGAACGCCATCGCCAACCCGGGCGTCGACAAGGTCGACTTCGAGCTGTGGTCACTGGCGGTCTCGGCGGTCAACGGCTGCGGGATGTGCCTCACCGCGCACGAGCACGAGCTGCGCCAGCGCGGGGTCTCCCGCGAGGTGATCCAGGACGCCATCCGGGTCGCCTCCGTGGTGCACGCCGCGGCGGTGACCGTCGAGGCCCACGAACGGATCCCCGCGGCGACCTGACCCCGGCGCACCCCGCCACTCCCACTCCGAGACGTCGCTCTCGCCGAGGCCCGGCCTCGCGGCGCAACCGCGCCGCGGCGCCGGGCCTTTCCCTTCGCCACCCAAGCCCCGCCCAGTCCTCCCGGCGACCTCCCGCCACACTCCCAGCACGCTCGCGCGGCCCACGCCACGCCGTGGCGGCCCCCCACGGCGCGTCGCGTGCCGGAATCGTTACCGGCCTCGACGGGGCCTCAGGACGACCCAGCGTGATCGCGGGGATTCCGGCGGGCCTCCCCTCGCCACCACCCTTCCCCCGCGCGCGACACCCTCCTGACGCGGCACAACATGCGGATCGACACCCGCCGGGCCGCCGCCGGCCCTCCCGAAGCCGGACGACGGGCGCTCTCATCTCGCCACTTTGAGTAACCAGGCCGCCGTATTGCGCCTAGCCAGTTTCGGTTTACACCGTGGTCTGATTCCGCCTAGCGCAACCAAGCCGCAAATCTGATGCCACAATGCAACTTCACAAGCACGCCTTGTAGTCGACGGCCTTGTAGTCGACGTCGGATATCGGTTGCAGGCGCCCGTGGTGGGAGTCAGCCCGGCCTACCCAGGCCGGAAGTCTCCCGACGCTGGCGCCAGGCCACCCGGCGGGCCGCCGGCCACCGACGAGCGTGGATATGGATACCGCCGAGGCGGCCGGTCACGTCAGCCCACGGGCGCCGGCGGCATGAGGAACTGGGGGAGCACGTCATGGCGTTACTGAACCCGGCCAACATCAGTCCCGTGCGCGGGGGGCACGCGCTGCGCGTGCCACGGCGCGGCGGCGAGTCCGCCGGGGTGACCGCGCCCGACGGGCCCGGCACCGGTTCGGCCGGCCCACCGCGCCTCGGCCCACTGCCCGAGAGCAAGGTCGGCCAGCAGGTCCGGGTGCCCAAGACCGCCGAACTCGTGGCGGCCCAGCTCCGCCGCCAGATCGTCCGCGGCGAACTCGTCGAGGGCGACGCGCTGCCGCCCGAGGCCGTCCTCATGGAGCAGTTCGGGGTCTCCCGACCAACCCTGCGCGAGGCCTTCCGCGTCCTGGAGTCGGAAGCGCTCATCTCGGTCCGCCGCGGCGCTCACGGCGGTGCCCGCGTGCACACGCCCGACGGGCAGGTCGCGGCTCGCTACGCGGGTCTTGTCCTCGAGCACCGCCACACCACTCTCGCGGATGTGCACACCGCCCACACCCTGCTGGAGCCGGCCGCCGTCCGGCTCCTCGCGACCCACCACACCGACGCCGTCCTCAGCGCCCTACACAGCGCGCTCACCCATCCCGACCCCGGCCACTTCCACCACCAGCTCCTGGAACACGCCGGCAACCAGACACTCAGCATGATCGCGGGGATGCTCCGNCACATCCTGGACACCCACACCCCGCCGCCCCAGACCGCACCCCACAACCACCACGACCACACCCACCTCCTCGACCTCATCGCCCACCACGACCCGGATGCCGCCGAAGCCCACTGGCGCACCCATATCGCCACCTCACCCCACCAGTCCCCCACCATCGTCCTAGACCTTCTGGGCGAGTAGCCACGGCGCGGCGGGCCCGGCGTGTCCCGATCCGGGCACTCTGGGCACGCCGTCGGGGCCTCCGCGTCACCAGAATGCACAGGTGCGGTGACGGGGCTGGCAGAAATCCCGGCACGCCGGCACTGAGCGGTAGCACCGGAAACAGAAGCGACAACAAGCCTTCACCAACGCCGATGGTTAAAGTCCGCGCGTCGGGTTACCGTGTGCGCCATGCCGCTGTCGGGACTCGCCTGGCAGACTCTCCCGGACGCGGGGGCGTTGGCCCTGGTAGATACCAGCTCACGGCGGGCCGCAGCGCTCGCCCGTCCACATCCACGTGAACTGCCCATGATCGACGTCGTCGACATCGAACGACTCGTCGTGACGTGGCTTTCACCCCAGACCCGGTTCGCCGCCGAACAGAAGCTCGTCGAGCGGGCCGAGGACGACCCTCATCGCACCATGGCCGCGCTGTGCTGGCTACTGGCGATGTGGACGGTGACGATTCACCTGCGCACGGGGCGCCCCCCTGCCACGGTGGTCGCCGCCATGTCCTATCGCCAGGTGTGGCGCAGCCCTGAGGCTCCGCAATCGGAGCGGGTGTGGGAGGCCCTCACCGACAGGATCAGGCTTGGCGTCCTGGCGGCACTGACCGCCGACGCCGACTCCGCCGTGGAGTTCCACACCCATGTCGACAATCCACGCGGGATGGGGCCCATCATGTTGCGCCACGCCCTCGGCGTCATGGCGAGCATGGCGGAGGACATGCGGATCATCGGTGTCGACCCTCAGGACATGGCCGGCACTCTGGCTCTCTACACCATCGACCCGGACGGCCCGACCGCTCCGTGCTTCCGGCCGTTGGCCTGAGCGGGCAGCACACGGGCGATGCCACCGCGCGCGGCCGCCCGCGCCGTGATCGACCTCGTGGCGACCTCCCAGGAAAGCCCGGTGGCCCGGGTGCGCCGGGCGCGCCCGCCGGCCGCCCTCGCCGGTGCCGACCGGCCGGCGCGGGCACCGGTGCCGCCCGGCACCCGCCAGCCCCGCGCCGAGCCCGTCGGTGCGGCCGCAGGGCGGTCGGTCACCACGGGATCATCGATGTAGACGGCTCTGGTCATCCCGCCATGGCCGTGGATCGCCAGCAGCGTGGCCATCGACGGGTACAACGCGACGGACCCGTGGTCGGAGTTCCACCACAGGACGCAGGTGCCGTCCGGAGCCTGCACTCCGTAGGCCACCGCGCCCGTGCCCGACACTCCGGACACGTCGACGTCGCGTTCGATGTGGAACCGTCGAATCTGGCGAGCGGACATGCTGGTCGACCTCCCTGCGAGACCTCGCCCTGCCGTGCGACGTTGCCCGGCACCCCGGCGGTGACCGGCCCGCCGCCGGCTGGCGAGCGGCAGACCGGTCGGGCCACCGTAGCCGCCGTGATCGGGGATGGTCATCCGATTCCCCGCTCCTGTCCGTGGCCCGGGGCATCCTCCGCGCGTCGCCCCAGGTCACCGGTCACTTCCCCCGCTGATCAGACCACGGAGGTGTCCTCCCGCCGCGGCGAGGCCATTCAGTTCACCGCCCGGAGCTCGGCCTCGGGATGGGGCTCGGCCGTCGCGGGAGTGAGGTACCGGCCGTAACCGGTCACGCCCACCAGGTGACGTTCCAGGAAAGCCACCGTGTAGTGGGCAGTCAGGCTGTGCGCGCGGTCGATCGCGATGGCGGGTGGGCGACAGGTCATCTCCTCAGTGACCTCCAGGCGCAGCCGTACACCGTCCGCCACCTCGGCCGCCCGCGCCACCTCGGCCTCCCGCGCCGCGGCGGCCTGGGCGCAGATCTCCGTGAACGAGTTGTGCGTCCCACCCGCCACGGCGACCAGGTAACGCGGGCGGGCCCCGGTGAGCTCGTCGAAGGCGCGCAGCGTGTTGCGTTCGAACGGCACCGCCCCGTCCATGCGGCCGCCGATCAGCAGCACCGGCACGGTGACCCGGGCGAGCTGTTCGGTCGGGACGACCTCGGTGGCCCCGGCGATCCCGACCACGGCGCGGACCCGCGGGTCGGCCGGGGCCCGCAGGAAACCCACACTTGAGACCACAGAGGTCAAACCACCGAAGGAGAACCCGACAACCGCGACCTCGTCGGCCCGCACCATCGCGGAGAGCGGGCAGTCGTCGTCGGTGAACGCGCTGATGACCCTCGACACGTCGAGAATCCGATCGCTGGCCAGGTCGACCAGCGGCGCCTGGCGGCCCTCGGCCGCCTCGATCATGGTGTCTCCCGGGTGGTCCGGCGCTGCCACGACGAAGCCGTGCGAGGCCAGCGCCTCGGCGAGATAAGCGAGCTGCACCCGGCTGCCCGCGCTGCCGTGCGAGATCACCACCAGCGGAAAGCGGCCGGGCGCGACCGTCGCCTCCTCCTCGGCCCGGGCGGCGGGCACCTCGACACCGGGGGCCACCGGATAGCGGGCTGGGGTGCCGATCACGGCCGGTATCGTCTGGGCGGCAGGTGCCGTCCGGGCGGGAGCGAGCGGCCCGCCGCTGGTGCTCCCCGGCCGACCACCGCCGGGCGCGGCGCGCCGCGGCGACGGCGGCGACGGGTACCAGACCGAGGTCGTCAGAACACGGTCGGGGCGCTGCCGATTCGGCACCAGCAGTGTCTGGTAACCCACCCCGTACGGCCCTGGCTGACCTGGGTCGGAGGGCTCACGCGCGGGCGGGAGGGCGGTGGGCGGTGGGGCCTCGGCCCCGGCCGCCGGCTGGCCGGCGCCGGGCAGCGGTCCGCACGAAGCCACCAGCATCGCCACGAGCAGGGTGCCGGCCACCAGCAACGACCAGGCCGCCGCCCGCGACGACTGCCGGAACGTCAGCCGGCGGCGCTCGAGCCGCTGCCGATGGTCCGCCAGCCGGGCGTACCGCGGCGGCGTCGGCTCCGACGCCCCAACCATGCGGCTGACACTACGCACAGTGACCGCCGCCGGGCGAGCGGATCACTGGCACTGCCGGCGCCGCCGGCACGATCAGCGCCTGCCGCCCAGGCTCATCACCGTCGTGACGTCGTCCCCCTCCGGACCGCCGAGCAGTTCGGTCAGTCGGCGCGGGCGACCGACGTGATACCCCTGCGCGATGCCGACACCGATGTCGAGCAGTGCCGGCGTAAGCGGCGCGCGGTCGACCCCCTCAGCGATGACGATCATCCCCATGGCCTGCGCTATCCGGACGACGGCCTCGACAAGTGCCCGGTCACGCGGACTGGTGTCAACGGTCCGGACAAGACCGGAGTCGATCTTCACCGCCCACAGTGGCAGGTCCNGCAACGCGGTCACCGCACCGGCGCTCATCCCGAAGTCGTCGAGCAGGACCGGGCAGCCGGCCGCCCCGAGCTGCTCGGCCAGGCGCCGGGCGGCGTCCAGATTCGCCAGCGCCGCGCTCTCGGAGATCTCCACAGCCAGTCGGGACGGGTCGACCCGGCTGTCCCGCAACGTCGAGAGAATGAAGTCACCGAACGCCGGGTCTCGCAGGGACCTGGTCGCCAGATTGACGTAAAGCCGCCCGGGAAGGCCGCTGACCAGGGCATTCACCGCGCGGAGGACGACCCAGCGGTCCAGGTGCAGCCCCAGGTCGGTGTGTTCGGCCGCCGTCAGGAAGCCGCGCGGGCCGAGCTCGGGCCAGACCCCGTCCCGCAGCCGGGAGAGCAGCTCGAAGCCGATCACCTCCCGGCTGGCCAGATCGATGACCGGTAGCGCGTCGAGCGACATCTGGCCGTTGTCGAGCGCGGCGGCGACCCGACCGGTCACCGTCACCCGCAGCGCCGCCTCGTCGTACTGCTCGCGGGTGAACAGCCGGGCCCGGTCACGCCCGGCGCGCTTGGCCTCCCGCAACGCCAGGTCCGCCCAGGCGAACGCGGCCTCGCTGCCCGCGGCCAGGTCGAGCGGGACCACCCCGATACTGACAGTGACCTGCACTGCCATCTCCTCGGCTGCCGCGGTCCGGGTGGCGACCGCGGTGCACAGCCGATCAGCGATCGCCAGGCCCTCGGCACCTGCCCCGTCCGGAAGAAGGACGGCGAACTCGTCACCGCCGAAGCGCCCGAGGGTGGCGGTGTCACCGAGCTCCTCGCGCAGCACACCCGCGACGGCGCACAGCACGGCGTCGCCGAGCGAGCAGCCCTGCAGGTCGTTGACGTCCGCGAGATGATCTACATCAAGCAGCAGCAGGGAACCTTCCGCCGGCTCGGTGCCCGCCGTCCGCGCTTCCAGATCCTCGGCCAGCGCGTACCGGGTCAGCAGGCCGGTCAGCGGATCGACGGAGCGGAGTT
Organism: Frankia sp. EI5c; assembly: GCF_001636565.1. Classification (GTDB taxonomy): domain Bacteria; phylum Actinomycetota; class Actinomycetes; order Frankiales; family Frankiaceae; genus Parafrankia. The sequence continues at coordinate 114,794 of NZ_LRTK01000022.1, read as the reverse complement.
CCGCCTGGCCGTCGGCGGTCGCACCGGGGCCGTCCGCGGTGACCGCCGTGGCCGGCAGAACAGCGATATCCGGCGTGGCCCCGGCATCCGGTGTCGGAACGCCCTCCGGCACCCCACCGTGCAGCCCGTCCAGACCGTCCAGACCGTCCAGACCGGGAGCGACGCCTGGGGCGTCCGGGGCCATCTCACCGGGAAGATCGACGATCTCGAAGAGAAGCAGCTCCGAAGGCTGGCCCGCGCTCATGTCACGGCAGCTGACCCGCAGCCGGTGCGAGGTGCCGTCGGCGCTGGTCCAGCCGACGACGGCGGGCGGGGCGGCCGGGTGCAGCCCGGTCAGGGGCAGCCCGGCATCGGCGACCGCGAGCCTGGCCTCGAAGGCGGAGTCGGGGTCCCGCGTGCCGGTGACGAGCTCGACGAGGGCGTCGTTGACCCAGGCCACCCTGCCGTCCGCGGTGACGATCAGCATTCCGACCGACGACGCAGCAGCGGCCATGCCCGCAACCCCAGCGATCACCGCACCTCCCGCACCGCGCCGCCCGGAGTGCGCAGTCTAATGTCCGCAAGACCCCGGTCTGTCAGTCACCGCGCCGTGTCGACCATCGCTCGCGCTCCGCGCACCGACTGCGACGCCTCCCGAAGGCACCGCCCGGGCCCGCNGCGGGCGTCGACGCCGCCCCCTTGCCCGGCGACAGCTCATCCACCGAAACAATTGGGTAACATGGCAAGTGATTTACGTCACACCCAGCGGGAGGGCGACCGGCGGAAGGCTCGACAAGCCCTCGAACTCCCAGGTCAGACGCTGCCGAGAACCCGAGTCACCAGAATCTCCAACACCACCCGCTCCGGGTTGGGCCGGGGGACGCGGTACCGCTCGGCGTAGCGGCGCACAGCTTCGGCGACCGCCGCCGGATCATCCCGGACGACCGCCAGCCCTTCGAGCGTCGACCACCGCCCGCCGTCGACCTGGCAGACCGTGACGGGCACGCCCAGCGGGGCGGGCAGCATCCCGCTACGTGATGTCATTTCGGACAAATCCGGACTAGAAGCTGGGCTTTCGTCACCGACCGCCATGGGCTCGGGATGCGGCCCAACGGCCTGTTCACCCAGACTGTCGCCGCCCCGGCCCGCCACCAGCGCGACCTTGCGGGAGCCACGGCGCGTGATCACGCGGGCGAGCCCCGCCGCAGGTTCCAGCGTCACCCCCACGGGGACGACGTGCACCGTGCCGTCCGGACGCACCGTCGACAGGGTGCACAGATGCCGCTCACGCCAGAAATCGAGGAAGGCGGACCCGCGGCCGCCGAGGTCGATCGTCACACCCCACAGCCTCCCATCTGCGGCGAGAGCCGTTACCGACCCGTAAACGCGGATCAGAAGCGCCAACTTATTCCGTGATTGCGGATGTATCGTGCATCCGTGCCAATGATCCGTACCGCGCGCAAAGCCCGCGCGTCTCACCTCGCCGTCCCCCTCGTCCTCGTTCCCGCACTCGCGCTCGTCGCCGCCGGCTGCGGATCGGACGACGACAACGCCGGCTCCACCAGCACCACGGCGCCGGAAACGCACAAGATCACCGTGCTCGCGGCCGCGTCCCTCACCGGGACGTTCACCGAGCTGGGCAAGCAGTTCGAAGCCGCCCACCTCGGTACGACGGTCACGTTCTCCTTCGCCGCGAGCTCCGCCCTGGCCCAGCAGATCAACTCGGGCGCGCCCGCGGACGTGTTCGCCTCGGCAAGCACGAAGAACATGACCGAGGTCGTCGACGCCGGCAACGCCACCGACCCGAAGGTCTTCGCGACGAACTCGCTCGAGATCGCCGTGCCCAAGGACAACCCGGCCCACATCGACGAACTCGGCGACCTCGACGAGCCCGGTGTGAAGGTCGCGCTGTGCGAGGAGCAGGTACCGTGCGGCGTGGCCGCGAAGACGGTGCTCGAGAAGTCGGGCGAGAAGATCACCCCGGTCACCTACGGCGCCGATGTGAAGGCCGTGCTGACATCCGTCACTCTGGGTGAGGTCGACGCCGGTCTCGTCTACCAGACCGACGTGGCCGCCGCCGGCGACAAGGTCACCGGTATCGAGATCCCGGCCGACGTCAACGCCAGGACCACGTACCCGGTGGCCACGCTGAAGGATGCGAAGGACCAGGAGACCGCGAAGGCGTTCGTCGACTACGTCCTGTCCGACGAGGGTTCCAAGGTGTTCACCGAAGCCGGCTTCGGCCCGCCGGCGTGACCACCGCCCAACTGGCACGGCGCGTGACGCGGAGACGGGGCACGACCCGGAGACGGCGTGAGGCCCGCGGCCGCGCACCGTGGCCACTCGCCGTGCCGGCAGGGCTCGCCGCCGTTTTCCTGATGCTGCCGCTGCTGGCCCTGATCATCCGGGCGCCCTGGGAATCGCTGCCCGAGCTGCTGAGCGATCCGTCCACCCGCGACGCGCTGTGGCTGTCGGTACGCACGGCGACGATCGCGACGGTCATCTGCATGGTGTTCGGCATTCCACTCGCCTGGGCGCTCGCCCGCGGCGCGTTCCCCGGCCGGAACCTGCTCCGGGCGCTGGTCACCATTCCGCTGGTGCTCCCGCCGGTCGTCGGCGGCGTCTCGCTCCTGCTGGTGCTGGGCCGGCGCGGCATCGTCGGCTCGCACCTCGACGACTGGTTCGGGATCACCATCCCGTTCACCACCGACGCGGTGATCATCGCTCAGGCCTTCGTCGCGCTGCCGTTCCTCGTTCTCTCCGTCGAGGGCGCGCTCAGCGCCGCCGACCAGCGCTACGAGGAGGCGGCTGCCACCCTCGGGGCGAGCCGGGTGACCGTCTTCCGCCGGGTGACCGTCCCCATGATCCTCCCCGCGATCGCGGCCGGCACCGTGCTGTGCTGGGCGCGGGCCCTGGGCGAGTTCGGCGCGACCATCACCTTCGCCGGCAACTTCCCGAAGACCACGCAGACCATGCCGCTCGCGGTCTACCTCGCGATGGAGGTCGACCCTGACAAGGCCGTCGCGTTGTCCCTGGTGCTGCTCACCGTCAGCATCGTCGTGCTGGTCGCGCTGCGGGGCCGTTGGTGGAGCGGTCGCCGGACGCCCGGAATCGCATGATCGGGATGGCCAGGAAGCACCCGCCCGGGGACAGCCGACCGCCGGCGGAACAGCCGGACGAACAGCCGGCAGGGCAGGCAGTCGGGCAGGCGGTCGGGCAGGCGGTCGACCGGCCGGGGCACACCGGCCTCGTCGCCCGGATCGGCGTCGAGCTGGGCGCCCTGCGCCTCGACGCCGAGCTGGCCGTACGACCCGGGCGCACGCTGGCGATCCTCGGGCCCAACGGCGCCGGCAAGAGCACCCTGCTGCGCGCCCTCGCCGGGCTCGTCCCCCTGGAGCACGGGCAGATCGTGCTGGACGGGGCCGTCCTCGACGCACCGGACACCCGGTGCTTCGTGCCCCCGGAACGGCGCGGCGCCGGGTACGTCTTCCAGGACTACCTGCTCTTCCCGCACCTCAGNGCCGTCGACAACGTGGCGTTCGGCCCGCGGGTGCGCCACCGGGTCAAGCGCTCGGTGGCCCGCGCCGCCGCCCGGGAATGGCTGGCCCGCCTGGGGCTCGCCGAGGTCGGGCACCTGCGCCCCGGCGCGCTGTCCGGCGGGCAGGCCCAGCGGGTCGCGCTCGCCCGCGCACTCGCCCCCGGTCCCGGCATCCTGCTGCTGGACGAGCCCCTGGCCGCGCTGGACGCGGGGACCCGCCTGGAGGTCCGCGCCGAGATCCGCGCGCTGCTGCCCACGCTCGACGTACCCGTCATCCTGGTCACCCACGACCCGGTGGACGCGCTGACGCTGGCCGACGAGGTCGCCGTGCTCGAACAGGGCCGGGTGGTGCAGCGAGGCGAACCGGCGGAGGTGATCGGCCGGCCGCGCACGCCGTACGTGGCCCGGCTCGCCGGCCTGAACCTCTTCCCCGGGACCTGTAGGGACGGCGTGGTCACGCTTGACCCGGGCGACCACCCGGACACGGGGGCGGGGGCGGGCGCGGACGTCGGCGGCACCGCGGCGCCGGCGACCGTGCCGGTGGGGCCCGACGCCCCGCGGGGGGCCGTCCTGGTCGCGGCGCGCCCGTCCGACGTCGAACTGCAGCTGGACCGGCCGGCTCCCGGCCCGGGCCCGCGGCTTCTCCTGCGCGGGCCGGTGCGGACCGTGGAGTCCCTGGGTGACCGGGTCAGGGTGCAGATCGCCAGCGCGCCCGCCGTGCGCGCCGAGATCCCGGCGCGCCGGCTGGCCGAGCTCCGGCTGGTCCGCGGCACATCCGTCTGGCTCACGATCAACCAGGCGGATCTCGACGTCTACGGCCGGGCCGACTCCGGGCGTTGATCCCCCGGCGTTGTCCCCGGATGACCGCCCCGGACTCCGCTTCTCAGGTCCCCGGGGCGGGTTCGCCGTCGACCAGCACGCTGATGCCCTCCCCGAGGAAGGAGACGTACCCGGCGATCCCCGTCGACTCCGGCAACGGCCGCGGGTAGTACCAGGCGCCGTCCACGACGGTCTGCCCGCCGCCGCGCACCGTGTAGTAGGACGCCTCCCCCTTGTAGGGGCAGACCGTGTGCGTCGCGGACTCCACCAGGGCCTCCGGCCGGACATCCGCCAGCGGAACGTACCAGCGGGGCGGCAGCGAGGTCTCGAACAGCTTCACCGGATGCGACGTGCGGGCCACCAGCTCGCCGCCCACCGTGACCTCCACCTGGTCCGACGAGCGGCGGATGTCGACCCGGTGGTAGGGGTCCTTCGGGTGGCCGAAGACCCGTTCATCCTCCTGATACCAGGCGTCCAGGCGATCGAAGTAGAACGCCGCCAGCCCGGCGAGCGGCGGAGCGCCCGCCACCGGCGCCGGATAGGACCACAGGACGTTCTCCTCGACCCGGTCCCCGACCCGCAGCGTCCAGTACGACGCCGTGCCCTTGAAGGGGCAGAAGGTCTGATGGTCCGTCGGTTCCAGCAGGTCACGGCGGATGTCGTCGAGCGGGACGTACCAGACGGCCTGGTAGTTGGTCTCGTACAGGGCGCGGGCCCGCCGGGTGTCGAGCACGGTCCGCCCCGCGAACTCGGCCCGGATCCGTCCGGGGACGTCGTCCAGGTAGAGAACGTGGGCGGGAGCCGCGGTGCCGAGGTCGAAGTTGAACGCGCCCGCGGGATGCCGGGCGAAGGGTCCGGTGCCGAGAGTCAGACTCATGCCTGCCGGCAACGCCGCCNCCCCCGTTCCGCTTCCGGGCACGGGCAGGGCACCACCCGCCGTGGCGGATGAACGGCGGGTTCGCTACAGTTCCAGGCGTTGCGAGGGGGGAGATCACCGAAGGAGTCTCCATGGCCCCGGTCCGCAAGGCCGTCGCCAGCGCAGCAACCGCGGTCGCCCTCACGGCGGCCGTCGCTTCCTGCCGTGCCACGCCGGGTGACCTGCCCGGCGCTGGGAACCAGCCACCGGCTCCCGGCGTGAGCACACCCGCCACCGTCACACCGTCCGCGCCGGCACCGACCACGCCCGGTTCGGTGCCGCCCGGTTCGGTGCCGCCCAATTCGGTGCCGCCCGGTTCGACGACACCGACGAGCACGGCGCCGGCCGGGCCCACTCAGGTTCCGTCGACCAGCGCACCGGTGCCCGTCCCGACAGTCACCTCCGTCCCCACGGTCGCGCCCGCGCCGACGCGGTCGTCGAGCCCGACGCCCCCGCGGGTCACCTCGGCGCCGGTCACGCCGCCGCCGGTGGTCCCGCCCCAGCCACAGCCGTCGGCCGGCACCCGGCAGGACGAGATCGTGCGGCTCACCAACATCGAGCGGGACAAGGTCGGCTGCGGGCCACTCACCGCCGATGCCAGCCTCACCACCGCCGCCCAGGCCCACTCGCTGGACATGGCGGTGCACAGCTACTTCAGCCACACCGGTCTGAACGGCAGCTCAGTGGGTGACCGGGCCCGCGCGGCGGGGTTCCCGTCGTCCTACGTCGGGGAGAACATCGCCGCGGGAACGTCGACGCCAGCGGCCACCATCCAGATGTGGANGGGCAGTGCCGGACACCGTGCCAACATCCTGAACTGCGGCTACACCCGCATCGGGGTCGGCTATGCCGAGGGCGGCTCCTACCGCTACTACTGGACGCAGGTCTTCGGCACGCGGTAACGCCCGCGGTGCCGCCGGACACCCGCCCCGGGCCTGGCCCGGGGCGGCGAGCCGGGTGGCCGTCAGTGCTCGACGTGGCCCAGCGGGCGGCCCGGCGCCACCCGGTCACGCAGCGCCCGCTTGACCGCGGACGGCTCGGGGAAGCCCTGCTCGCCGCGGTCCCAGATCACCTCACCGTCCAGCCGGACGGTGAAGACGCCGCCGGTGCCCGGCACGAGGGCGACCGCGCCGAGATCCGACTCGAAGGTGGTCAGCAGCTCCTGGGCGAGCCAGGCCGCCCGCGGCAGCCACCGGCACCGGGTGCAGTACTCGATCTCCACCCGCGGCCGCGCCGGACCGGGCTCCGCCCCGGAGCCGACCTCAGACACCGAGCATGGCGAGCCACTGCCGGGAACTGGTCGGCCGGAACACGTAGTTCATCTTGCGCACCACACTGAGCTCGGCCGAGGACTCCGCGGAGTAGCGGTGCCCCGGGTAGACGGTCACGTCGTCCGACAGGGCACCCAGCCGCCGCAGACTGTCGTACATCGCGGCCGCGTCCCCGCCGGGGAAGTCCATCCGGCCGCAGCCCTCCAGGAACAGTGTGTCCCCCGCGACCAGGCGGCCGTCGACGAGGAAGCACTGGCTGCCCGGCGTATGGCCCGGGGTGTGCAGCAGGCGGATGTCCACGGCGCCCACGGTGACCACGTCGTCGTCGCTGTGCTCGACGAGCTCGGCCGCGCCGACGCCGGTTCCGCGCCGCACCCACTCCGCCTCGGCCTGCTGCAGGTGGATCGGTACCGAGGTGCGCTCCAGCAGCTCGCGGATGCCCTCCAGCTCGATGCCGAACGCCGTGCCACCCACGTGGTCGGCATGGTGGTGTGTCACCAGTGCCCCGGTCAGCCGCATGTCGTCGGCCGCGAGCACGTCGAGCAGGTCGCCGACCCGGTAGGCCGGGTCGACCACGACGGCCTCACGGGTCTCCCGGTCGCCGATCAGGTAGACGAAGTTCACCATCTGCGTCGCGGCGGGGTCTCCCACCGCGAAATCGCGACCGGACAGAAGCTGACGGAAGTACAGACGCTCGCTCACACCGTGAGCCTACGGAGCACCGACCCATGGCTCCAGAACCTGGCGCGGCGCCGGGGCAGCCCGCCGGTTACATTCGCCCCATGACGGCCAGGATGCGCCGAACGGCGGCGGCCGCCCTGGAGGTCGCCGGTGCCGAGCACGTCACGTCCAGCCAGCTCGCCCACTGGCGGCGCTCGGGCCTGGTGCGCCCGGGGCGCGGCGAACTGACCCAGGCCAGGGCGATCGCGGCTCTGCTCAGGGCCGGTCTGAGCCTGCGGCACATCCGAGGCGCCGTCGAACGGCTACGGCTGCTGCCCGGCCCCGAGCCGGACGGGGCACCGGCGGGGATCCAGGCGCCGCTGCGTCTCGCGGTGCACGGCCAGGAGCTTTTCGTGCAGCGCGCGGACGGCGGCTGGGAGGGAGATCGCGCGCCGGGCCAGTTGATCATAGACGGGGTCGTCGCGCTGGTACCGCTCGACGGTGTGGCGCTCGGGGCGCTTCCAGGCGGCCTCCCCCACGACGGGACGGACCCCGCCGGCCTGCGCCCGCGGAGCGGGCCGCGGCGAGGGCGGCCCGACGGCCCCGCTGGTGGCAGTGATCCGGCGGCTGGCGGGGGCCGGGCAGCCCCGGCTGCGGAAAGCGACCGGATCCGCCGCTTCCTGGATCGCCAGCGGGCTCTGGAGCGGTCAGGGCCCTGACGCCGCGGTCCGGGTGCGGCGCATGGGATGATCCACCGAGGGCCCACGCGCGTTACTGGAGGTAGCCCTCCACCTGACTCCCGGAACCGGGGCGCGCCTCGTCCGGGTCAGCCCCGACGGAGCGGGCCGCCCGCCGCCGGCGGAGCAGATCCCAGCACTGGTCCAGGGTCTGCTCCAGTTCCACGAGCCGATCGCGTTCGGCATCCGAATCGATCCTGCCCTGGGAACGCCGAAGGCGAAGGCTGTGCTCCTCCGCGACCAGCGTGTCGATCCGCTCGAAGATCCTCGTGTCCTCCATCGAACTCAGCCAACCACGCCCTCGCCCGCCGTTCCACTGCGGCCCGCGGCAGACCATTCACTCAACGTAACCGGCACCGCCGGTGGAACGGCGCGGGACCCGCTCAGTCGGCCCCCTTCGCCAGCTTGGACGGCCACCAGATCTTCCTGCCGATGTCGTGGCTGAGCGCGGGTACCAGGACGGAACGCACGATGATCGTGTCCAGCAGGACGCCGAAGGCCACGGCGAAGCCGACCTCGGCGAGGAAGACGAGCGGCAGCACACCGAGCACCGCGAAGGTCGCCGCGAGCACGACTCCCGCCGAGGTGATCACGCCACCGGTGACGGAAAGGCCGCGGACGATACCCGACCGCGTCCCGTGCTCGATCGTCTCCTCGCGCACCCGGGTCATCAGGAAGATGTTGTAGTCGATACCCAGCGCGACCAGNAACACGAACGCGAAGAGCGGAAAGCCCGGATCCGCGTTGGCGAAACCGAAGACGTGGTTGAAGACCAGCGCGCTCACGCCGAGCGTGGCCGTGAAGGACAGGACCACCGTCGCGATCAGCAGCAGCGGTGCCAGCAGNGCCCGCAGCAGCAGGCCGAGCACGATCATGATCACGACCAGGACGATCGGAATGATCAGGTTCCGGTCGTGCGCCGAGGCCTCCTGCGTGTCGTAGTTGATCGCCGACGTCCCACCGACCAGAACATCGGCGCCGTCGATCGGATGCAGCGCGGCCCGCAGCGCACGGACCGTCTCATACGCCTCGGGAGTGTCGTAACGGTGAGTGAGGACGGCCTCGATGGCGATCCGCCCGTCGACCTCGGAGACCTGCAGCCCGGGTGGCAGGCAGCCGTCCGCACCCGGCCGCACCGAGCTGCTGTCGTCCGCGAAGGCACGGGCCAGCTTGCCGTAGTCGACCTGCACACACACCGCGCCCGGCTCCGACGAGACACCCGGGACCTTCGACGTGGCCGCGATCACCTCGGCCTTGTGGTCCGCGTTCGCGACGATCACAGCGGGGGCACCCGATCCCTGGCTGAAGTGCGCGTCGAAGATCCGCTGACCGAGGATGGCGTCGGGCTCGCTGGTGAAGCTGTCGGTCGTTGACAGGCCGTCAACCTTCAGGGTCGTCATCGCCGCGGCACAGGCCAGCAGAACGACGGTCGTGGAGATCCAGGCCAGCCGGGGGCGGCGCGTCAGCCTGGTGGCGAAGCGGGCCCAGGCACCGTGTGCGGCGAGATCGGCCTGCTGGTCGAACCGGGGAACCCGCGGCCAGAAGACCCACCGCCCGACGGCCACCAGGAACACCGGCAGGAAGACGAGCATGACGACCGCGGTGCAGGCGATGCCGATCGCGGTGACGGGGCCGAGGCTCCTGTTCGAGTTCAGCTCCCCCAGCGCCAGGCAGAGCAGACCGAGGATGACCGTGATCGCCGAGGCGACGATCGCCGGTGCGGAGCCCCGCCAGGCGGTGACCATCGCGTCCACCCGGCTGGAATGGGTGTGCAGTTCCTCCCGGTACCGACTGATGAGCAGCAGCGCGTAGTCGGTGCCGGCTCCGATCACCAGCACGAAGAGGATGCCCTGGCTCTGGCCGTTGAGGGTCAGCACGTCGTGCTTCGCGAGCGGGTAGATGATCAGAATCGAGGCGCCGAGCGCGAGGATCGCGCTGAACAGCGGGAAGAACCACAGGATCGGGCTGCGGTAGACCACAAGCAGGATCACAATCACGACGAGCCCCGCGGCGAGCAGGAGCACGCCGTCGATGCCCTCGAAGCCCTCGATGAAGGCCACGAGAAGGCCACCGGGGCCCGCGCTGTGCACTGTCAGGCCGTCCGGGACGTCCGTCTGGGCGATCTTGACGACGGCCTTCTCGACCTCGACCAGCTCGTCCCCGCTGACCTCGACGTCGCCGTCCTTGCCGATCAGCGGAACGGCGACGTTCGCGGCGGTGCCGTCCCGGGAGTACTGCGGTTCGGCGATCTGGTTCGGGTCGACGCCGGAGACCGAACGGAACGCCGCCGCATCCGCCGCAATCTTGTCCTTGTCCTGCTTCGTCAGGCCGGCCGGGCGCTCATAGACGATGAACCCGGGCAACGTCTGGACGGAGCGGAACTTCTCCGTCTCCCTGTCCACCCGCGTCGACTCCGCCGACCCGGGCAGGAAGGCGGCGTTGTCGTTCTTCTGCACCTCGGCGAGCTTGGCCATGAACTGGCCGCCAAAGGCGCCCAGCAGGAAGAGGAGCACCGCGAGTCCGAGGAACAGGAAGCGGATCGGCCCGCCGGCCCGCCGGGCCGCGGCCGGCTCCTCGGCCGGAGCACCGCCGCCAGCGGACCCGTCGGAGACCACAGGCTCGACTTCCCCGGGCCCCGGTTCCGACGAGGTCCCGGCATCCGCGGCCGGCGCGGGCGTCGGACCGGGTGAGTCGCCGCGCGGACCGGGCACGGCGTGGGCGCTGGCGGTCTCGGTCGGGCCGCCTCCGCTGTCGCTCATCTGACGTCCTCGAAGCTGTGCGTGGGCCGACAGGGCGCCCATTGCCATGGTCGCCCTGAGGATGGTCCCCCACATCATCGCAGCGCGGTGGATCCGGACCGGACGCCCCGCCAGCCGGCGCCGGCCCGGCAATCAGCACCGCTGTGCCCGACCCGGCACTCTCGCAGCATCGTCCGGGTCGCGCCGAAGGTCCGCCGTCACTCCTCCCGGATCTGCTGGGAGAGGTACTCGGCGGCGCCGAGCTGCGAGATGAGCTCGAGCTGGGCGTCGAGCCAGTCGATGTGCTCCTCCTCGGAGGTGAGGATCTCCTCCAGGAGAACCGCCGAGCCGATGTCGCCCTTCGTGCGGAACAGCGCGATCGCCTCGCTGAGGACGTCGACCGCCTCGGTCTCGTGGGTGCGGTCGAGCTCCAGCTGCTCCGGCACCGTCTCCCCGATGCGCAGCGTGTTCAGGCGCTGCAGGTTCGGCAGACCACCGAGGTAGAGCACTCGGTGAATGAGTCGATCGGCGTGCTTCATCTCGTCGATCGACTCGTGGTAATAGTGCTCCGAAATGTACTTGTAGCCCCAGTTCCGCTGCATTCTGGAATGCAGGAAGTACTGGTTTATNGCGGTCAGCTCGTTCGTCAGAACGGCATTCAGTCTATCGACGATCTCTTCATCGCCACGCACCGCCGGTTACCTCCACCAAGTATCACCCGGCGACATCCATGGACAGCTCGATGAGGCCAGCGGCCATTGTGGTGGAACCCCGTCGCCGGCGCGCCGGACTGGCCGCGCGAGCACACGGCGTTCCCCGCAGACGGCAGCGGGCATCCGCTCCGACCCACCGAGATCATGTCCCAGGAGGCCCCGGTGGGTCTCTAGGCTGATCTGGCAACCGGACGACTCCGCAGCGGGATCGCCTCATCGAGCATCCCGTCGATCTCTTCAAGGCAGCCACCACAGCCTGTGCCGGCGTCGCAGCGCGCGCCGACCTCTTCCGCATCACAGGCGCCTGATGCGATCACGCTACGTAGCGTCCGGTCGGAGACAGCAAAGCATGAACAGATGAGCACCGCACCTCACCACGCCCGAGTGGTCGACGCGAAAGCGCCGACGGGTTGACGTTGCCGTTCCGCGGGACTCCTCGAACCGAGATTGTGGCTTAGCTAAGGCTTCCCTTATCGATAGACTGCCACGGAACGGACGGCGAGCGCAAGACAGCCTTACCTACTCCACACACCGACCGCTACCACCCGACACCCAGCGTGACCAGCAGCACAACATTCCGTGGCCAGGCGAACGCTGCGCACCGCCCTCCTCACCTCCGCGGCCGCAGGTCGGGTGTCGGGTGGTCGGATGAGTCGGACCGGGGTCAGGTCTGGTTGGTCGGGCGGTCGGCGGCGGAGATCAGCGCGACGGCGGCATCCGGCTCGGTCACCCGGAAGGTGAAGCTCTCCTCCAGATAGAGCTCGACCTCTTCCGCCGTGTGGGACGCGTACCCGACCGAGAGGTCCTGCCCGGACTCCAGGATGAAGTCACCGCCGCGCTGGCTCAGCACCACGGCCCCCCGGATACCCGGTGCACGCACCACCGGGCCGTCGAGAATCTGCTTGAGATGATTGATCAGGAGGTATCCGCCGTGCTCGGTGGCCTCCAGGATGGCGGTGTAACCGTCCGGATCGATCGCGAGCCCGTACGGCCCGCCGATACCCGCCCGCCGCAGCAGGGCGACGGCCTTCGCGACCGTGCGCGGGTAGCTCTCCGTATCGGAACCCAGCTCAAGCTGGGGGTGGGACGACGCCTCCGTGATACCGACGATCCCCGCCTCGGGATAGCCGTGGAAGACCACCGAGTTCTCGGTCACCGCCACCCTGCGGGCCGCCTCCTCCAGGGCCGAGAGGTCGATGTCATCCGCACCACGGTCGACGGACTCCAGCTCACCGCGGTCGACGGAGAACGACGCCCGCAGCTCCATCACCGGCAGAACCCGGCGCAGGCGCGCCCGCACACCCGCTCCCGGCGGCGACTCCAGGCCCGCCACCCTGCCGATCGAGGTGGCGGAGTAGGCCCACCCGTGTGGGCCGGCGAAGTCCACCAGCTTGCGGGCGGCGAGATTGGTCGTCAGCCGGGTCCGGGCCTCGTCGTCGACGACCTTCCAGCCGGCCTCGGTCAGGGGCGCGTGCCCCCGCAGTAGATGGTTCACTCGCTCACACCTCTCAGGCTTCCGATCCCCAGTGAGCCGTCCGGCGGGTCCCCGGCCCGTGCCTCGGCATCGCCGTCGGGACCGTCCTCACTCATCGCCGCCTCCTCCACCTCCGTGACCGGAACCGAGGTGAACAGATAGGTGCGCAACTGGGTGTCAAGCGCCGGATCGCGGCGACGCAGCCATTCCAGCGTCATGGCCGCGTGTTCCTTCTCCTCGTCGCGGTTGTGCGCGAGCAGAGCGGCCAGCTCGGGATCCGTGGCCGCCTCCACCCGCTGGTCGTACCAGTCGACCGCCTCCAGCTCCTCCATCAACGACACGATCGCGCGATGACGATCGATGGTCGCCGGAGTGAGCGCGCCGGCCTGCTCGTGCAGGCCCGTACTCGAGTCGCCCATAGCGCACTACCCACCACCTCGGACCTCATCCATCCCCGGTCCGCGCCAGGTGTTCCGTGCCGACGGCGGGCAGAGCACCGCAGACGTCGACTCCGGCCCGCCGGCACCGAACGGGGGTCGCCGGTCTTCGGCGACGGCCCGGAGATGCCCCGAGGGAGCGTTCTCAGTCCGTGATCGGGGTCACGTCCACCCGGCGGTTTGCGGCTCGGCCGGACACGGTCGCGTTGTCGGCGACCGGCTGGTCCGGTCCGAACCCGGCGGCCCGCACCCGCTCCACCGGCACACCTCGCAGCACCAGGTACTCACGGGCCGCGCTGGCGCGGTCGAGGGACAGCACCTGGTTGAGAGCCAGTGGCCCGGTGCTGTCGGTATGCCCGCCGACCAGCACCGTGAGGTCCCCGGGCAGCAGCGCGCGCGCCACCCGGTCGAGACCTGAGCGCACTGAGGCGTCCAGTGCCGCGTCGCCGACGGCGAAGGTGAGGCTGGTGCCCGCAAGGGCGGCCCGCAGCGCCTCGCGGGTGCCGCTGGCCGCGGGCCGCGCGCCCGTCCGCGGCTCCGCCGCCGTACCCGTCCGCGGCTCCGCCGCTGTGCCCGCGGTGGGCGTCGCCACCCCCGTCGCCGGGTCGAGGACGGCGTCGCGGGAGCCGAGGGCCAGCCTGTTGTCGAGCGAGGCGCCCGGTAGCCACCGGCGAACCGCCGCCAGCACCTCGGCACCGATCGCCGTGCTGTCCGCCTGGTCGGCCGCACCGCCCCGCAGCACCACCGACGAACCGTCGATCGTCACCGAGCGGGCTCCGGGATGCCTGCCGAGCGCCCTGGCCACGTCNCCGAAGGTCTCCACCGCCGGGGTCGCCACCTCGGGGTCGACCGCCACCGTCGCGGAGACGGCGCCACCGGACACATCCGCCGCGGCGCCGAGCAGCTCCGCGCGCGTCGCACTGTCCGGAACGGTCGCGCTGAAGGCCACACCAGAGAGCTTTCCGTCGGCTCCCCGCACCCCGATGACCAGGGGACGCGCCGGCTGCTCGGCGATCACGGCATCCCCCGCCAGCCGGACGGAGCCACTCCCGGAGACCGCGGCCGCCTCCTGGGCCTGACGAGCCTCCTGGGCACTGTCGAAACGACCGTGCAGCACGACGTCGCGCCCCTCGACGCTCACCCGAGCCCGGGTCACCCCGGCGGCGCGGACCGCGTCGGCCGCGCGGACCGCCAGGTCGTCCTCGATCGGGCCGTGCCGCAGCCAGAGCGCCACCAGAGCGAGCAGCAGCCAGGCGACGATCAGTGAGACGACGAAGGCGACCGGGCGGGGGCGACGGAGGAGCGCCACCGAGGACGAGGACATGAACGCTCCGTGCTCGATCTCGGACGGGACAGCCGTGACCGCCCCCCACCGAGAGCGGGGCCACGAGCGGGCGCGGTACCGACCCGGCGGGTCACCGGCGGCCCCCTGGGCCGGCGTCGTCGGGCACCACGGCGCACCGAAACTGTCGCATATGCCTGACATCGGGCACGCACCNGGGGAAGCCACCGGAAAGGCCGCCGAAAGGGTCGCCGTGGACCTGGTGTCCGCCGCTCCGGAGGGGCCTCGGCGCCACCCGGCCGTCCGCGCACCCAGGTGCCGCGGAACCCGCTCTCAGCCGCCCGGACCGCCCGGACCGCCCAGGTCCGAGGGCATGGACGTCGCGGCCGCGACGTCCGGTCGCGCGGCCACCTCCGCCGGTGAGGTCCCGGGCAGGTCCGCCGCGGCGGCGGGCCGCGAGGCCGGGGCCCGCGCGCCTCGGCCGCGGCTGGTGATCGCGAAGGCGAGCAACGTGCTCACGCCAAGCACGGCCCAGCCCGCCACGGCGTCCAGGATGTAGTGGTTCGAGGTCGCCATCACGATGAAGACCGTCGCGGCCGGGTACAGACAGCCGAGTACCCTCGCGACCGGCCGGCGGGCGAAGCAGGCCAGCAGGACCCCGCACCACAACGCCCACGCACAGTGCAGCGACGGCATCGCGGCGTACTGGTTGGCCAGGCCCTCCAGCCCGTCCGGCGCGGCGCTGGCGCTGCCGCTCCACCATCCCCATGCCTCGAAGTGCGACATCGTGTCGGTGTAGGACGTCCCGGGCAGCAGCCGGGGTGGGGTGGTGGGGAACAGGAAGAAGCCGCACAGCGAGATCAGGGTGGTGAAGACGAGGGCCCACCTGGCGCGGCGGTACCGCCCGGGATGACGCCGGTACATCCAGACCAGCAGTGACGGTGTGACGATGAAATGCAACGTGGCGTAGTAGTAGCAGCAGATGACCGCGAGCGGCGGCACACCCTGCAACCACCGGTTGAGACCGAGCTCGATGTCGATGTGCAGGCGTTCCTGCAGGTGCAGGATGTCCCAGCCCAGGTCGTTCGCGGCGGCCGCGGACGAGTCCGCCGTGCCTCGGGTCGCCGTGTAGGTGTAGTAGAGCGAGACCAACATGACGGCTTCGACCCACAGCTTGGGCAGGCCGGTGGCCGGGTTGCGCAGGCGCGCCCACCACCGGGCCGTCGCCGGCCCGTCGCCGCCCGGCCGGGGGCTCGGGCCGCCGCGCTCGCCCGGAGCCGCGTCACCGCCCCGGCCTCTCTGACTGCCCCGGTTCGTCCGATCCACCACGCCTCGACTTCCGGTCCGCGTCTGCCGGCTCGCCGTGTCCGGTTCTCCTCGTCCAGCTTGCGCCGCCAAGCCAATCACGGGCAGCCGATCACGAACACAAGGGCGGGTGGCCACCGGGAGACGTCTCCGTGACCACCCGCCCGAGCGCGAGGCGACTCGAGCCGCTCAGGTACCGCTGGACGACCCGCCGCCGGGCGCGCCCCCGGCCAGGGCCGCGTCGGGGGGAGTCTCGTCGACCGGCAGGGCGCTTCCCGCCTTCCAGGTGGACCACGGCACGGACCACTCGTTGCCGAGCTGCGACGTGTCGGCAGGTCGCCCGGTGTTCTTGATGTTGATGATGTCGCCGAACTGACTGAAGTGGTAGAACCACTCGGCGTCAGCCGGCGCCGCGTTCACACACCCGTGGGAGACGTTCGCCCTGCCCTGAGAGGGAACCGACCACGGCGCGGAGTGCACATACTGCCCACCGCTGGTGTAGTGGACGGCCCACTGCACCTCCTCGTAGTAGTGCTCGGGATGACCGACCGGCACACCGACAGTCGCCGAATCCATGATCACCAGAGGCGCCTTGCCCAGCACGTTGTGCGGACCCTCCATGGTCAGGTAGCCCGGCTTGCCACCGCTGATCGGCATGGTCCGCACCAGCTGGCCGTTCTGGTAGACCTGCATCATGTGGGTCGCCGCGTCGACCTCGCTGATCTGGGCGGCACCGATGGCGAAGTCCATCGCCCGGTCCTTGACCCCGATCCAGCCGGTGCCGGAGTCGTAGCCGGCCAGGTTCGCCTCCACGTGCACCTTGGTGCCCGGCGCCCAGTACTCCTGTGGCCGCCACGTCACCACCCGGTTCGACATCCACCGCCAGGCACCGAGGACCGGCGGGTCGGAGCTGACCGCGAGGCGCCGCTGCACCTCGGCACGGTCGGTGACCGGCGCGCTGAACGTGAGGCTGATCGGGGCGCCCACGCCGACCGTCTGGCCGGCCACCGGCTCCCAGGACACCTTGAACGCCTTGTCCGGAACTCCGGTCGTGAAGCTNGAGGTGACCGTCTTCGTGCCGGTCACGCCCGCCGCCGCCGCGGTGCTCGCCTGGATGTCGTACCGGGTGTCGGAGAACAGGCCGCCGGAGGATGTCCACGTTTTCCGGTCCGCCGAGAAGGTGCCCTCCAGGGTGCCGGGGTCGGTCTTCTCGGTGACGCTCGCGCCCCGCGCGANGGCCACCGAGGCGAGCGGCGCGTTGCTCCTGACGACCACCGAGTCGGTGAGCGCGATGCCGCTGGCGCCATCCGACGGCGTGACTTCCAACGTCGGCGCGAGTGGGGGCGGTGACGTGGCCGGCGCCGCGCCCGTGGCCCCACCACCGGAGGAGCAGGAAGCCAGCACCGCCGCGACCAGCACCGTCGCCAGCCCGGTGATCCCCGTGCGGGCCGGACGACGCGGGTGACGCCGCCGGGATCCGGGGTTCGCCGCGGAGGCGGAGGTCATCCCGGCGCCGGACGGCGTCCCAGCGGCGGAAGCAGGCGGCTCGCCGCCGCGGACGGCGCGCAACGAGCTCATCATCGAGCGAGACATGCGATGCCTTCTTCCGAAGACCAGGACGGCGACCCGAGCCAGCGCTTTCCTCCGGACTGCGAGCGGTCTGAGAACAAGTCACCAGGACCCACGGCGGCTGGATGCGTAAGGGCTGGAACGTAGAGCGGCGACGTCACCGAACGAGGCGTACCAGAAACAGAATGTGCACATGCTCGAGCACCCACGAGCGGACGGTACCCAGGACGGCGACGGCCGTCCCGTCGATCACCGGAAGACCTCACCACACCCGCAGGACAACTACCTTTCGCCACTAAGGCGAACTCGGAGAGTGATACTCCCCGGCTGACCGCCATAACCCCTCCCAGCACCGATCCCTACGACGCACGACTCATATCCGACGTTGCGCCCCAGGGAGAAGCCGACCTCCACCCGGATGGCAATCAGAACCGATTTTGTCCGCAAGTAGACAATCTTCGCCACAGCGCGTGCCAGAATTTATACGCAGTGCAGTCGGACTTTGGTGCCATCGCAGAATTCAGTCGCCGACCGCCCGGATCCCGGGAACATCCCGGACGCCCCACCGGCAGCCACCCTCCCACCAACGGCCACCGCCCGGCCAACGGGCACTGCCCCGTCAACACGCACGCGACGCGACAATTCCCGGCGGCCGGGCGGAGGGTGGGGGTGGCCACCGCCGCCGGCCGACGTCAGGCTGGGATGAGCGAACCGAACGGAAACACCGCCACAACCGGCGGACGCGGTCGGGCCCGTCAGAATGAGGCCCGCTCGACGCGTCAGCCGGGCCACGGCGCTCAGCTGGCCACGGTGCTCAGCTGGCCACGGGCCCCGCCGGGCGGCGGATCGACCGCCTCGACCACGAAGGGTGCGCATGGCCATCGTTCTCGGACCGAACCAGTACGGCAAAGCCGAGGTGCGCCTCGTCCACGTCGACCGGTCCACACCGGCCCACCTGATCAGCGACCTGACGGTGTCCACGGCGCTGCGCGGTGACTTCGCCGCCGCCCACACCCGCGGCGACAACAGCCACGTGCTGGCCACCGACACCCAGAAGAACGTCGTGTACGCGTTCGCCCGGGAAGGCGGGGTCGGCGAGATCGAGCAGTTCGCCCTCCGGCTCGGCCGGCATTTCACCGCCACCCATGAATGGATCACCGGGGCACGGATCGAGATCGAACAGTCCGCCTGGGACCGGATCAACGTCGGCGGCCGCGGGCATGACCACTCCTTCGTCCGGTCGGGCGGAAGCAGCCGCACGACGGTGGTAACCGTCGACGGAGACGACATCCATGTCGTCTCCGGACTCGCCGGTCTGGTCGTGCTCAAGACGACCGGCTCGGAGTTCCACGGATTCCCCCGAGACCGGTACACGACGCTTGCCGAGACGTCCGACCGGATCCTCGCCACCGAGGTGACCGCCCGCTGGCGATACCTCGGCGTCGGGCCCGAGACCAGCGGACGGGATTTCGCCCGGCTGGCCGCGGAGATACCCCGCGTTCTGGTGGAGACGTTCGCCAGCCTGCACAGTCTCGCCCTGCAGCAGACCCTCCACCAGCTGGGCACGGCCGTTCTCACAGCGTTTCCGGAAGTCGCCGAGATCAGGCTGTCGATGCCGAACAAGCATCATTTCCTGGTTGACCTGGAACCGTTCGGCCTGGACAACCCGGACTGCGTCTACGTCGCCACGGACCGTCCCTACGGGCGCATCGAGGGCACCGTGCTGCGCGATGATGTGCCGCCCGCCCCGGTCGCCTGGTACGGAACGCCGGGCTTCTGCTGAGCCCGGCCGTCCGGCCGGCTCGTGACCAGGCGTGCGCCGCACGGGAGCCGGGGCGTGGGAGGCCGGCGCCGGGAGGCCTCAGGCCGCCCCGGCCACGCGCAGGTCGGCGATCTCCGCGGCGGAGGTGCCGAGCTCGCGAAGGATGCTCTCGGTGTGCTCGCCCAACGCCGGCACGGGTCCCAGCCGGGCCTGCTCACCGGGGAACTCGACCACCGGACGGGACTGGCGCACCGGCCCCACCGGCGAGCCGACCTCGACCCAGCGCCCGCGGGCCGCCAGCTGTGGATGTGTGAGCACCTCCGCCACCGCGTTGACCCTGGCGTAGGCGATACCGGCCGCGTCCAGCCCCGCCTCCAGCTCGGCCGTGCCCAGCCCCACCACGGCGGCGGCGACCACGGCGTCGGTCCGGTCACGGTTACGCACCCGGGCCTGGTTCGTCGCGAACTCGGGGTCGGTCACGAGGTCCGGCCGACCGAGCGGTCCCTCCGCCAGCCGACGCCACTCCCCGTCGTTCTGGACACCGATCAGCACCTCGTCACCGTCCGCCGTCCGATAGGCGTCGTAGGGTGCGATCGACTGGTGGCTGATCCCCGACCGGGCCATCTCCTGGCCGGTGTGCTCCACCGTCTGCAGCGGGTAACCCATCCACTCCGTGAGCGCGTCCAGCATGGTGATCTCCAGGGCCGCGCCCTCCCCGGAACGGGCCCGACGCAGCAGTGCGGCGAGCACCGCCTGGGCGACGTAGCTGCCGGCCGCGACGTCGCCGGCGGCGAAGCCCGCCTTGGCCGGCCGGTCCGGGCTCCCGGTGACCGCGATCAGGCCCGACTCGGCCTGCACGAGCATGTCGTAGGCCTTCCGCGTCCGGTACGGACCGGTCGGCCCGTAGCCGGACAGGTTCACCGCGACCAGTGCCGGGTGGCGTTCGACGAGCGTCGCGGCATCCAGCCCGAGGCGCGCCGCGGCGCCCGGGCCGAGGTTCTGCGCGACGACGTCGGCGCCCTCGATCAGCCGGTCGAGCAGGGCGCGGGCCCGCGGGACCTTCAGGTCCAGCGTCAGCGACTCCTTGGAGCGGTTGAGCCAGGAGAAGTGCGCGGACATTCCGCCGCGCACCGCACGGTCGTAGTCACGGGCGAAATCCCCGCGACCCGGCCGCTCCACCTTGATCACCCGTGCGCCGAGCTCGGCCAGGTGCCTGGTCGCGAACGGCAGGGCCACGGCATGTTCCAGGCTGACGACAGTGACACCCTCAAGCGGAAGCACGGAGGCCAGGCTAACGCCGCGGGCCCTCCGCGGGAGGCGGTTCACCGGCGGCCGCTTCGCGCGCGGTGGGCGCCCCGGATCCGTCCTGCGGGTCGGCCTCGACCGACGCGAGCACGACGGCGTCGATGACCATCCGGGCAGCGTCGGCGGGCCCGGCGCTGTCAGCAGGACCGGCGGGCTCAGCGGGCTCGGCGGGCTCGGCGTCGACGATGGTGTGACCCGCCGACAGCACGAGTGGATCGGGCGTCGCCGGGTCCTTCTCGACGAAGCCGGCCTGCCGGCGGGCGGACTGCGGTGGCCCGCCGTTCGCGACGACCACCGCGATCCAGGGCAGGATCACGGCGAGGCCGACCGCGACGATGCGCAGCCAACCGGAGAAGACGACGACGGCCAGCACGAAGCAGACCACCCGGAACAACATCGTGAGGATGTAGCGCCGCTCCCGACGACGGATCTCCTCCGGCCTGGCCTCAACCGCCGACGTGATCAGTATCGGCTCGTCGCGTCGCCACTTCACATCCATCGCCTGCTCACATCGACCACACACGCCACTGCCACGGGCCGCCGGACGCGGCCAGGCCCCGGTACGGGCCAGTCACTCGCTCCTTGACATCCTGCCCAGCCGGACACGTCCGGCACAACGATCCCCGCCGCGAGATCCGACACCCGCGGAGGTCATCGTCGACCGGCCGCCGGAAGGGCTCCCGCCACCCCAAGCCGTGTCCGAATGTTTACGCGGCGGACGGATTGTGGTCCTCGGGTGGGCGTCGGTCGCTGCGACCGTGCTCGTGTGCGAGTCGCGGTGGTAAGTGAGTCGTTCCTGCCTCAGATCGACGGCGTGACGAACTCCGTGTGCCGGGTGTTGGAACATCTGCGCGACACCGGCCACGAAGCCCTCCTCATCGCGCCCGCGCCGGCGCCGGCGGCCCGGCGCACCGCGCCGCGCAGCTATGCGGGCACCCCGGTGCTGTGGAGCCCGTCCGCGCCGATGCCGGGCTACCCCGAGTTCCGCTTCGCGACGCCGTGGGCCGGTCTGCCCGCCGCGCTGCGCGAGTTCCGGCCGGACATCGTGCACCTCGCCGCGCCGGCCGGCCTGGGAGCTCAGGCCGCGTACGCGGCACGGCGGCTGGGGGTGCCGAGCATCGCCGTGTACCAGACCGACATCGCCGCCTTCGCCACCCGATACGGGCTGGCCGGGGCCGAGCGCACGATCTGGCGCTGGCTGGCGACCGTCCACCGGCTCGCCAGCCGCACGCTGGCGCCGTCCTGGGACGCGGTCGACACGCTGCTGTCCGAAGGCGTCCAGCGGGTCGCCAGGTGGAGCCGGGGCGTCGACCTCGAACGGTTCCACCCCGACCACCGGGACGAAACGCTGCGGGGCACGCTGGCGCCGAACGGGGAGATCCTCGTCGGGTACGTCGGACGTCTCGCGAAGGAAAAGGGGGTGGAGCTGCTGACCGGTGTCGCCGGCCTGCCCGGGGCCCGGCTGGTCGTCGTCGGCGACGGGCCGTGCCGTCCGGCGCTCGCCGCGGCACTGCCGGAAGCGGTCTTTCTCGGCTTCCGCACCGGCGCCGATCTCTCCGCCGCGGTGGCGAGCCTGGACGTCTTCGTGCACACCGGCGTCCACGAGACCTTCTGCCAGGCCGCGCAGGAGGCGAAGGCGAGCGGGGTCGCCGTGGTGGCCCCGGCGGCCGGGGGGCTGCTCGACCTCATCGAGCACGAGCGGACCGGCCTGCACTACGCCCCGGGAGACCCGGTCTCCCTGCGCCGGGAGGTCCGACGCCTGGTCGCGGACACCGGGCTGCGGACCCGGCTCGCGACGGCGGCGAGGGCGTCGGTGGCGGGCTGCGACTGGCACGCGATCGGCGAGGAGCTGCTCGGCCACTACCGCGACGTGCTGGGAACCGGGCTCACGACAGCCGGTCGGCGCCACCGCCCGCCGGCCCGCCTGGGCCGGGATCGCGGACGTCCCGCCGACCCCGGAATCCTCCGTACACGGATCAGCCACGCCCCGGCCGACTTCACCCGGACGGACGGCAGACGGGGCCGGGAGGACTCCACGACCATGACGACCGACAGGTGGCCAGGATGAAAATTGTCCAGGCGGCGAGCTTCGTCGCGCCGGCCTCGGGTGGGATCCGGACGACCCTGCGGCATCTGGCCGCGGGCTACACCGCGGCCGGTCACGAGGTTGTGCAGATCATCCCCGGCGCCGCCGACCGCGAGGAACACACCCCGCACGCCCGGATCATCACCCTGCGGGCACCGCTCCTGCCGCGCACCGGCTATCGGATCCTCGCCGACCCGCGGCGGGTCGCGGCAGTGGCCGAAAAGGTCGGGGCCGACCGGATCGAGGTCCACGACCGCGCGACCCTGCGCCCGCTGGGCCGATGGGCCCGCCGCCGGGGCGTCCGCTCCCTCGTCGTCAGCCACGAGCGGCTCGACCGGCTGCTGGGGCTGTGGACGCCGGCACCGCTGCGGGGCGTCCTGCCGGTCGGGGCGGCAGCCGACCGCTCGAACCGCGCGCTCGCGGCGGGCTTCGACACCGTGCTCGCGACGACAGGCTGGGCCGCGACGGAGTTCGTCCGGATCGGTGCGCCGAACCTGCGCCAGGTGCCGCTCGGCGTGGAGCTCGACCGGTTCACTCCCGGCAATCACGACCGCACTCTGCGGCGCGCGTTCGCCCGTGACCGGGAGATCCTCATCGTCGCGGCGACCCGGCTGTCGCCGGAAAAGCGGGTCGACATCGCGGTTTCCGCGGCGGCCGAACTGGTGCGCCGGCGGGTCCCGGTCCGGCTGGTGATCGCCGGGGAGGGCGTCAGCCGCGGTCGGCTGGAGCGAATGGCCGCCGGGCTGCCGGTGACCTTCCTCGGGTTCGTCGCCGATCCGGCCCGGCTCGCCGGCCTGCTCGCCTCGGCCGACCTCGCCTTCGCCCCAGGACCGATCGAGACGTTCGGGCTGGCCGCGCTGGAGGCGATGGCGAGCGGCACCGCGCCGGTCGTCCACCATGCCAGCGCGCTCGCGGAGCTGGTGGCCGGAGCCGACGGGGCGGCGGCCGGCCTGAGCGCGGCGGGAACCGGGTTCACCTTCGCCGACGCGGCCATGGAGCTGCTGTCGGCCGACCCGGACCACCGCCGTGCGGCGGCGAGGGCGCGGGCGGAGCAGTTCCCCTGGGAATCGACCATCGCCGGCTTCCTGCGATGTCACCACGCCGAGGCGGCCGGTCCCCGGCCCACCTCGCTGTCCGGCCCGCTCGCCGCCTGAACTGCCGACGGGGTGGTCGTCCTGGCCGCGAAACTGCCGTGACCGGCTGGTCTGCTGCCACTTCCGGGCCCCTTGGGACGGCTGCTCACCGAACGTGTCGGGCACCTCAACGCGGCGGTCGACGCCGCGGCCGGCCGGGACCGCGGTGTGCTCGTCGTCGACCTGGGTCGGCATCCGGCGGTCCGCCGCCGGTCCAGCTTCGACGTCGAGCGGGTGCATCCCGGTCCGTACGGACCATGTCTGGTGGGTCGCCACGGTCGGGATTCCCTGGCTCGCGGGTCACGCCCGGGCCGTCCGGCGGGACCCGCCAGGAAGAAACCACGGTTTCCGGCGACTCGACACCTCGTCGGGCCGGTGAATTCCCTACGGTAGGCATGTGCTTGCCGACATGCCCGCGTCCCCGCGTTCCGGCGTCCTCGCCGGGTGGGGCAATGCCTGGCTGGCCGGACTCGTCGGCCTCGACGACGTGATCACCCGGGTACACGAGGCGATGGGCGGGGTTGCGCCGCATACGCTCGGCGAGGAGCCGCTGGTGCTGGGCCTCGGCGCCCTGCGCCGCGCCGGTGCGGTGCGGATGCGCCTCGTGCTGCCGGTCCCCGGCGATGTCAGCAGCCTCCCCGGGCCGTCCGACGTGAACCAGGACGCGCTCACGGCCGGTGAGGCACTGGTGGTGATCGGGCCGACCCCGCCGCTGGCACTCGTGCCCTCCGTCGTCGTGCACGGCCCCGCCGTCGAGGGCGGGCTGGAGTCCATCCACTGGCGTGTGCTCCGCGCCGGGCGGGTGCCGCCGCCACCCTCCGGGCTGCGCGCCGCCGACCACGAGCTCTCGGTCGCGATCAGGCAGACCACCGCGGCCCTCGTCGACCTGGACATCGCCAGCGCCCGGCCTCATGTGCTCGCGCTGCTGCGAGATCGGGGCGAGCCCGAGCCCGGGCCGGGCCTCGGCCCCGGGTATCCGCCGAATGCGCACGCCCTGCTGGCCCGGGCCGAGCGACTCGCGGACCTGCTGGGACTCGCCGCGCTCGATGACGGTGCCGCTGTCACCGCGAGCGAGGTCAGCCGGCGCTCGGACGTGCTGCGGGGCCTGTCGGCGGCGGTGCGCCGCGCATACGAGGCGGCCTACGACGCGTTCGATCCCGCCTACGCCATTCGTTGAGCGCCGGCGGGGCCGACACCGCCGGGGTCGGGGGTCGTCGGGGGTCGGGGCCGGGGCCGGGGCCGGGGCCGGGGGGCAGAGGAGTGTGCCGGTGCCTCGGTAGGACCGGCGGTACTCGATGTGGCCTCCTGGCTGGCTGGCGATTCTGGACGCCGTATGGCACCTAGTCTTCGAGCCGGTACTCGAGCGCAGGTGCGACCAGGCGAGGCAGCCCATGAGTACGGCACAGAATCCAGGCGGGGAGAGTCCAGATGCCTCCGCCGAGCGGACAACAGACGCGGGTGCGGATGCCAGCGTCCCGGACGGGGATGTCTCCGCGCGCATGGAGGGAACGTCGGCCGCGCTGACGCCGATCATGATGTTGCTGGGCGGGGTACGGTCGGCGGTGGCGATGGTCTCCCGGAGCAACGCCCTGCTGTTGCGCCTGCTGGCGCAGTTGTCGGATCTTTACCCAGCCGCTGTACAGGACCCGGCGGGAATCCTCCATACGGATGCGCCAGAGCTGGTGGCGGCGGCGCTCGGCGTCTCCACCCAGTCGGCGACAGGGCAGTTAATCTTCGCGCAGACCGTCGCCGGACGGCTTCCCAACGCGTTAGATGCCCTGGAGGCGGGCGCCCTGGATCTGCCACGGCTCGAGTCGCTGGCGAACGCCATCCGCCCACTGGACGATCAGGTCGCCGAACAGGTCGAAGCGCAGGTACTCGCCGGCGGGCCACGAGCGCACCGGGCTTCCTTCACCTCCGCCTGCAGGCGCGCCGTCCACAACCTCGACCCCGACGGGGCAGGAACGCGGGCGAAGCGGCGGCGCCACGACCGGCATGTCCGGCTGGCCGCCGACAACGACGGAGTCAGCAGGCTGACAGCGCTGCTCCCCACCGACGAAGCCGCGGCCTGCTACCAGCGCATCGACCAGGTCGCCGGGACCATAGCCTCCCGGCGTCCCGAAGGCGACGACCGTAGCCGCGACGAGATCCGCGCCGACGTGCTCGTGGACCTGGTGCTCGGACGGGCTGAGCATGCCTCCCCGGTCCCGGTCGAGGTCCAGGTCGTGGTTCCGGTCGGCACCCTGCTGGGGCTGAGCACGGAACCCGGGGAGATCCCCGGCGCGGGGCCGGTGCCCGCCCAGATCGCACGCGAGATGGGTGCCCGCCAGGGCTCGACCTGGCGCAGGCTCCTCACCGACCCCAACGGGCATCTCGTCGAGATCGCCGACCGCCGGTTTCCCACCGCGGCGCAGCAACGTCATGTCCGCGCACGCAACCGCACCTGCGTCTTTCCGCACTGCGCTCGTCCCTCACGCCGTGCCGACATCGACCACACCGTTCCCTACGCGCACGGCGGCGCCACGATCACATCCAACCTCGGCCCGATGTGCACCCGCCACCACCGGGTACGCCATCGCCAGGGCTGGTCGGTCGTCCAACCACAGGCGGGGGTCTTCGTCTGGACGAGCCCCACGGGGACGGTGTTCATCGTCGAGCCACATTCATACCGCGATCACGAAAACGTAACGACCGAGATGCCGTCCGCCGCCAGCCGGCCGCCGTGATCCTCGCGGCTGGACCGTGTGGGAGCAGGCTGATCGATTAGTTCAGCCGCGGGCAGAAGTGCCCGGCGGGGTCGTCCGGGCGGCCACACAGCACACACGGCGGCCGGCCGGCCGCGACGATGCTGCGGGCCCGCTCGATGAAGGCCTTGGTCTGCTCGATCGAGAGACCAACGCGGAGCGAGTCGACCTCGCTCTCGCCTTCGGATGCCCGGGTCTCCCCGGCTGACATGCCTGCGGCCTCGACGAACACCCGGTGACCGTCCCACGACACGGTGAGCTGGCCCAGGTGGAAGTCCTCCTCGAACGGCGCGTCCAGTGGCGCGAGGTCGACCTCGACCTCGGCGGCGGTGGGAAGCGGGATTCCCTGGGTCTGACCCACCTGGCCGAGCAGGGCGGTCAGCCCTTCCGCCAGCGCGGTCACCTCGGTCTTCTCCAGCCCCACCGTGACGAGCTGCCCGCGCGCCGCCGCCTGCAGAAAGAACGAACGGTCCCCGGGCTGCCCGACGGTTCCGACCACGAACCGCTCCGGCGGGTCGAACACAAATCGCTGCATGTCTCGGATCGCTCCGTCTTATTCGCCTGCGGGATTCGAGTCGGGCCGCGATGCGCTTGCCCGCTCCTCCACCAGTATCGTCGCTTCATCGCGGGGCCCACCATCCCGGGACCCCCTGTCCTCGCTCTGCCTGACAGGCTCACGCCCCGCCAGCCCGGAACTCCCCGGCCCACGTCCACGCAGGTCCGCTGGGACCCCGGCGGCCGCCGGGCGCCTCACACCCGCCCGACCGTGCGCACGAGTGCCCGTCTCCGCGGCAGTCCTCGTCCTTCCCGCGCCCTGGGACCGCCACCCGTCGACCGTCGACGGTCGCTCCGGATCGCAGCAGTGCAGGGGGCAGACATCGTGCGCGGGACCCTCATCGCTGAGGGCACGCCGTTCCCATCCGGGGCGTTGCCGCTCCGCCACAAGATCCGCGACCATGTCGACGAAGCGCGGGTCCGTCCCGACCGTGCCTGCCCGCACCACGGCCAAGCCGTGCCGGCGGGCGGTAGCCACGGCCTCGACATCAAGATCGTAGACAACCTCCATGTGATCGCTGACAAAGCCGACGGGCACGATCACCGCGGCCTTCTCACCGCCCGCCGCGAGTGCTGCCAACGCGTCGTTCACATCCGGCTCCAGCCAGCGCACGGCGGGCGGGCCGCTGCGGCTGCAGTAAGCAAGCTGCCAGGAATGCCGACGCCCCATCCTTGTGTGGACCCCGGCAGCGATCACCGCGGCGGCCGCCCGCAGCTGGCGTTCGTAGGCTCCGCCATCCGGCCCGCTCGCGATCGCCTGGGCCAGCGGGAGTGCGTGAGCGGTGAAAACCAACCGGGCGGCATCCCGGGCCTCGGTGGGCAGCGCCTCGATCGCCCGCACGCAGTGGTCGACCATCGGTTCGACAAACCCCGGATGATCGAAGAACAGGCGTAGCTTGATCAGGTCTGGTGCACCGGGACCGGTCTGTCGAAGCGCCGCGGCGAGGTCCTCGCGGTACTGTCGGCAGCCCGAATAGGAGGCGAACGCGGCTGTCACGAAGCAGGCCGCCCGCCGCACACCATCCGCCCGCATGTGGGCGACCGCGTCGGAGATGTACGGCGCCCAGTTCCGGTTACCCCAGTAGACGGGCATGGGGGCGAGGCGCCTGCGCAGCGCGGCCAACAACGCACGGTTCTGGTCGTTGATCGGGCTCCGCCCGCCGAAGTGATCATAATGGGCGGCGACCTCGGCGAGGCGTTCCTCGGGCACGTCACGGCCCCGGGTGACGTTGCGCAGAAACGGCAGAACGTCCTCAGGGCTCTCCGGTCCTCCGAAGGAGACGAGGAGCAGCGCGTCCACCTCGGTCCCCTGGCCGTCAGCGCGCATGTTGATCGTCACTGTGGCCCTTCCCTTCCCGCCTGGCCCGGTGTTCCCACGGAGGCATCCGTTCGGCCAGCCGCCCCTCCGTTGGANGACGGTCTTCTCGCGGGGACGCCTGGACCAGATCCTGTCAGCGCGGAACTCGCTCCCGGATCTCCTCGAGATATGTCGGAAAGTACCGGGAGATTGTCGACAGGTCGAAGGCCGGAAGGATCGAGGTCGCCGGCTCACGGGCAAGCAGGTAGCCGAAGGACTCCCGAACCAGCGCGGCAAGCGCCGCGTTGTCCTCGGGGTCCAGTTCCAGCGCCGCGATCACCGCATCGTCCACTGTTACGCGGAAGGAGAACGTACGCCCGTTCACCCCGGGAGCCGCTTCCTCGGCGACCTCCACCTCGTAGCCGCTTCCGCCCCGCGGCTCCACCCTGATCATGCTCATCGCCGCCACCTCCGAGCGGGCCGTGCGGCGCCGGGCACGCCACACCGGTGGCAGCGACACACCCGGCCACCCTGCCCGCTCCCACGGTGGCCCATCCTGCCGGTCGCGTCGACCGCTGACCGCGCCGACCACGCTGATCAGCGACCACGCCCAACCTCAACCGCCGGCGATGAGAGTCCCCCGAGCGGCGCCGGAGCCAGCTGTCGGCGCCGGAGCCAGCTGTCAGTGACCCATCCCGGCACCGCCGTCGACCGGGATCACGGCCCCGTTGACGTAGGCGGCACCGAGCGAGGCGAGGAACACCACCGCCGCCGCGACCTCGGCAGGCTCACCCATCCGACCGGCGGGAGTGTGCGATACGAGATAGTCACGCTGGGCGTCGGTCAGCGCGTCCGTCATATCGGTGCGGATCGGCCCGGGCGCGATCACGTTCGAAGTGATTCCGCGCCCGCCGAGCTCGCGGGCCAGGGAACGAGCAAAGCCGACCAGACCCGCCTTCGAGGCGGCGTAGTTCGACTGACCCGGGCCGCCGGAGAGCCCCACCACCGACGAAATGAAGATCAGCCTGCCGGACCGCCGCCGGATCATCGACCTGGACGCGCGCTTCGCCACCCGGTAGGCCCCGAGCAGGTTGGTGTCGACGACATCCTGGAACGCATCCTCGGACATCGTCAGCAGGAGGGTGTCGCGGACGACACCGGCGTTGGACACGACGATCTCGACGGGCCCGAGTTCGGCTTCGACCTCGGCGAAGGCCTTGTCGACACTGTCCGCGCTTGTGACGTCGAGGCGGACGCCGAGCAGGCCGGCAGGCGCCTCGCCGCTGCGGCTCGCCACCGCGACGCGGTCACCCGAGGCGGCGAGCGCCGCTGCGCAGGCGGCGCCGATCCCACGGTTACCGCCCGTCACCAGTGCTACTCGACCTTCATTCTCGACCATGGCCGGGATCGTAGTCTGCGGACGGTGGGCAAGGTGCACCTGGCGCCCATGACACTCACCCGCACCCGTCATCGGCCGGTCAGGGACGATAGCCGGGTGCGCATTGCGATCCGGGTTCGTCCCGCGGCCGACCGGACAGCTGTGGGACCGACCACATCCGACCCCGTCCATGGTCAACTGCTGGTTGTGCGCGTTCGGGAGCCCGNGGTGGAGGGACGCGCGAACGAGGCCGCGCTGCGTGCGCTGGCGGAGGCACTCGGGGTACGGCGGGCTGATGTCCAGCTGATCCGCTCGATCGGAAGGGTGAAATTCGTGGAGGTGGACGCGGCGGAAAACATGATCATGGCCCGGCTCGCGGAGCTCGCGCAACATTCCACCCTGACCGCACGTCTGGACTCCCGGTAGTTCGTCGACGCGATGGGACGGAGACGGGGTTTGCGCAGCACGGACATCCGGACCGGTGAGCACGCGCACGGCCAGGGGGGACGTCACGAGCTGACCGCTGAGCCGGTAGGAGCCGTGGGTTCGGACACTTCGACCACTTCGACCGCTTCGGCCGGCTCGGCCGGCTCGGGCCGTGAGGGGGCAGGTGCCGAGGACGGCGCGGCCTGGCCGCGCAGTGGCGCTGGCACTCCCCCTCCAGCCCATGACGACTTTGCCGAGTCGTTGCCCACCGGCACCGCCCAGGCCGTCTCGGCGGCGTCCCCGACCAGCGAGGTCGTTCCCGGACCGCCCGGCGGCGTGCTCGACCTGCACGCGCTCACGGCGGTCGAGAACCGGCTGCGCGCGCTCGCCGCGGCGGGCATAGACCACGCCGTGGCGACGGGCGCGCGGGGCCCGCGCGGAGCCGATGCCGACCGCGCGATGTGTGCGGCAGCGTCGACGATCGCCACGGCTCTGTGGTTCGACACGTTACGGGCCGAGGACAGGGTGTCCGTCACGCCCCATGCCGGGCCCCTTCTCGGCGCGGCCCACCAGGTTCTACGGTCAGCCCTCGACGAAGCCACGCCGGTGGCCGACGAAGCCACCCCGGTGCCCGATGACGGCCTGTCCTCGCCGCGGGACCACGCGGGTATCGGCGTGCAGGTCGGCGAGGCCAAGGCGGCGCCGTACCGACCTCCGGCGCGGATGCCACCCGGGGCCGGGGCCGGGAGTGTCACGGTTCGCCGGTCACCGCGGGCGACCGGGGCGGGGAACGTCGGGCCGACCGGGACGATCTGGTCGGCGCTGGCCGGCCGCTTCGCGGGTGAGCGCTTCGACCGGGCGTCGCACGGACGGCAGATCTGCATCATCGACTTCGCGGAGCTTCGCGACTCCACGGTCTGGGAGGCCGTCACCGACGAGCGGGTCTCCCACCTCGGGGAGCTGTTCTGGGTGGTTCTGGTCACCGGCACCGTTCCCACCGGCGGGCCCTCCGTGGACCCACGTTCCGCGGAGGGGGTGTCCGGCGGGCCGGGCAGCACTCCTCTCGGTCAACCGGGCGGCGTCGGTCCGCCGGCACGGGCAGCGAGAATGTTCGAAGCCGCCGGATGGCAGGTTCTGACGCTGCGGTACGGCCGGCGTCTCGCCGGGTTGTTCCGCCTGCCGGGCGGGGCGGCGCTGCGCGCCCGGCTGGACGCGATGCCACCCGCCGAGTACCTGTCCCTGTTGCGGTTGGACGGAGCCGAACTGCGGCGCCGGCTCGCTGGGCCAGGTGCGGCCGGGGTCGGGGTGGGCCGCCTGCTCGACGGGCTGACCGACCAGCAGATCCACGAGGCGCTGCGCGATCTGGGCGGCCACGACCTGCCACTGATCATCGACGCGTTCGACGAGGTGGCAGCGGACCGCCCCACCGTTCTGTTCGCCTACACCGGTCCGCTGCCCGGGCCGGCACGACCGCCGGCCGACGAGAACGCGGCTGCCGGCACCGGGGTTCCGGCGAGCCATTCGCCGTCCACGAGCTATCCGCCGTCGACGAGCGCACCGGCCGTGGCCGCCGGTTCGGGCCAGGCCGAGTCAGGGGCGGTCGTCGGGTCCGGTGGGCTGTCACCCGGCCACGAGTTGGTACCGCGGCCGGACAGGCGGCCAGCCGAGCCGCTGCCCGCGGACTCCCCGGCGGGCAGGCTCGCGCGGCATGTCGCGAGCTACCTCGACCGCTCACCACTGACCGTCACCCCGGTGGCGGCCGTGCCGGTGGACACCGGGCACGGCTACCCGGGCCCCCGGTCAACCCAGGAGATCTTCGGTACGACGCTGCGCGAGCTGCCCTCGTTGGCGCCTGCCGCGGCCGCGGCGGTCGTGACGATCTCGACCCGCGACGCGGACCATGTGCTGAGCGGTTGGATCGACGCCGCGACGGACGACAGCGGACGGGACCCAACCAGGCCCGCGCCGCTCGACCCGCGGGGCGGCGCCGGCGGGCGCCATGTCGCCGGTGGCCTGTCCGCGACGGCGTTCGGCGGCGTGCTGGCTTCGCTCGGCGTCGCGTGGAGCAGGCTCGGGCTGCCGCTGTTGCCGATCGGTGTCGCCGACGAGCTGGCGGTGCCGCCGATGCTGCCGGGGTGGGCGGGCAGCGCTTCCGACGACGGGCGTTCGCTGCTCGCGGTGGCTGACACCGGGGTGGATCCGGCCCGTCCGGGCGGGTGGCGCCACGGCCTGGTCGCCGTCCCGGGTGTGGTCTGCTGGGAGCCTGCCTTCGCGCAGGACCTGGTCTGGTGCCTGCTCGACGCGCTCGGCCGGCTCGGGCGGATCGACGGGGCCTCCAGCCTGATCAGGCTGAGCGCGCGTCCGATCGACCAGCGGCTGGCCGGCCTGCCCACCGACCCCGCCGACCCCGGTGCCTGGTGGCGGCGGCGGGCAGCCGTGCTGGCCGGGGGCTACCGGCTGCGCGACGGTGAGCCGTCGGCACCGCTGACGCTGGTCGGCATGGGAGCGGTCATGCCGGAGGTGCTACGCGCCGCCGACGAGCTCAGTGCCGGGCTGCGGCGGGAGATCGGGGTCGTCTGCGTGACGTCTCCCGACCTGCTGTTCGAAGCGCTGCAGGCGCGGCGGGGCCTGTCCGACGCGAACGACGCGATCCTCTCCGAGCTGTTCCCGCCCGGCCGGCGCGGACCGTTGCTGACAGTCGTGGACGGCGACCCCCGTGTCCTGGGCTTCCTCGCCGGGGTGCACGGGCAGCACATCACGACACTCGGCTCGGCTGTGCCCGCCCCGCCCGCCGTCCCGCCGAGCGCCGCGCTCGCACCTCGCGCCGGTGCCGGAGGTTCCCCGGGTGGGCGGGTACCGGTGGACCTGACGACCATTGTCGGCGCCGCTCTCGACCTGATCGACGAGGCTGCCACCGGCTGACGTCGCGCCACCCCTTTCCGTGCCTGCCCGTCCCGACAACTACTGGAACCCGGCGGGAACGCACGGCGTTGAGGGTGGGACATCCAGTTACGGGCACGGATTTCGCGCCCGTAACCGGTGGTCGCACACCGCCAACGACCGTCCAGGGAAACCGAGGGGATGCCGCATGCCGAGCCGCGCCGCGACGTTGATCACCGCCGCGCGAAACGCCGCCGTCGACCCGGGCGTGGAGGGATCCACGACCTGGGTCAATCCGCTCGACCAGGCGTTCAACAGGCAGGTGGCGAGCCTGGTGCGGTTGGGGTACCCGGCACTGGCGGGTATGGAGGCCGCGGACTTCGAGGCGCTCTGCGAGCCGCTGCGGACCGTGGCCCATGCCGCCGTGCCCGGCCCCTTCCGAGCCGCCACCCGATCCTGGCTGCCATTCGTCCTGGTCGTTTCGGGGGAGCTCGTCCGGGCCGAGGAGATCGTGCCGCTGCTCACTCTCGCCGGCCGGGCCGACGCCGGGACCGTCGACCGCAACCACGGCGAGGACGGCCTCGCCCCTTACCGGCCGCTGCCCGTCCTGAACCTGCCCCACGCGGGGGTGTATCTGCTGACCGACATCGAACGCGGAGAGGAGTTCCGCGGCATCCGTCCGGCGGACGCGCTGCCCGCGATCCTGGAACGGGGACGCACACCGCTGACTATCCATGAGGGGATCGCCGTGGTCACCCACCATCCGGAGATCCTGGAGAAGAACAACTGCTTCATGCTTTCCGGGTCGCGGCGGGGTGACCGCCGGGTGCCGGCGATGTGGATCTCCGGCCGGGCGCCGAAGCTGGGCTGGTGCTGGGAGGGAAACCCGCACACCTGGCTTGGTACCGCGTCCGCCGCCGCCAGGCACGCCTGAACACCAGTTCCGGCCCAGTCCGACCCGCCCCAGCCAGTCCGACCCGGACCAGCCGGGCTGGTCTGAACCGGAATGACCCACACTGATCTGGAACGCGGGCCCCTCCCCGGGGCGGGCCCGCGCACCAGGCCGGCCGCGCGCCCCGCCCGCGGACCGCCCCCCACGGTCACCTGCGGGCGGAACGTCAGGCGCCCACCGCGTGGAAGCCGCCGTCGACGTGCACGATCTCTCCGGTCGTCGCGGGAAACCAGTCCGACAGCAACGCGACGCACGCCTGCGCGGCCGGCGTCGTGTCCTGGATGTCCCAGCCGAGTGGCGCGCGGACGCCCCAGACCTCCTCGAACTGCCCGAAACCAGGGATGCTCTTGGCTGCCATGGTGCGCAGCGGTCCCGCGGAGACCAGGTTGACCCGGACCCCGCGCGGGCCGAGGTCACGTGCCAGGTAGCGGGTGGCGGAGGCGAGACCGGCCTTGGCCACACCCATCCAGTCGTAGGACGGCCAGGCGACCGAGGCGTCGAAGTCCAGCCCGACGACGCTGGCCCGCTCGCCGAACAGCGGCAGGGTCGCCCGGGTCAGTGACGCGATGGACCAGGTGGACACCTGCAGGGCGGTGCCCACCTCGGACCAGGCCGCCTCGACGAACGGCTTGCCGCCCAGCACGGACTCGGGGGCGAAGCCGATCGCGTGCAGCACGCCGTCGAGCCCGTCCACGTGTTCGAGGACCTTGGCGGCGAGGCCGGCGAGGTGCTCCTCGTCGGTCACGTCGAGTTCGACGACCGGAGCTTCGGTCGGCAGCCGGCGCGCGATGCGGCGGGTGAGCGACAGGCCGCGGCCGAACCCGGTCAGCACCACCGAAGCGCCCTGCTCCTGGGCGATGCGGGCAACGCTGAAGGCGATGGACGCCTCGGTCAGGACACCGGTGACGAGAACGCGTTTGCCGTCGAGAAGTCCACTCATGGAGCGTCATCCTGCCAAACATCGCGGGCGATTCCCGCCACCGGGGCGGGGATTCGTGTCCGGGGCGTCAGCGGACCCGGGAGTCCGCCGGCCCCGGCGCTCCGCGCGCCTGAGTCCGGCGACGGACGGTGCGCACGGCCGGCTCCACGAAGCGGGCGGCCAGCGGGCCGAGTACCGCCATCAACAGGACGTAGCAGGCGGCCAGCGGGCCGAGGCGGGGGTTCACGCCCGCGGCGACGGCGAGCCCGGCGATGACGATGGAGAACTCACCGCGGGCCACGAGCGCGGCGCCGGCCCGGTAGCGACCCATCGTCGCGATTCCGGCGCGCCGCGCCGCCCACCAGCCCGTGGCGACCTTCGTGATCACGCCGGCCACGGCGAGCAGGGAGGCGGCGAGCAGCGCCGGCGGGATCTCCTCCGGGTCGGTCTGCAGACCGAAGACCACGAAGAAGACCGCCGCGAACAGGTCACGCAGTGGCGTCAGCACCTCCCGCGCCCCCTCCGCGACCGGGCCGGACAGGGCGATGCCGACCAGGAACGCGCCGACGGCGGCCGAGACCTGCATCCGCTGCGCGATCCNGGCGACGAACAGGGTCAGCCCCAGCGAGCGCAGCAGCAGCACCTCGTCGTTGCGGTCGGCGCGCAGGCTGTAGACCAGCAGGGTGACCTTGTCGCTGTGCCGCAGCGCGATGTACAGGACAAGCACGAGGGCGCCGAGGGCAACCGCCACGGTGAGCGATCCACGGGCCAGGCTGTGGTGGGCCAGCAGCGCGGTGAGCACCGGCAGGTAGGCGGCCATGGCGAGGTCTTCGAGGACCAGCACGGAGAGCACCACNGGTGTCTCCCGGTTACCGATCCGGCCGAGGTCACCGAGGACCTTGGCGATGATCCCCGACGACGAGATCGCGGTCACGCCGCCCATGACCACCGCCGCCAGCGGTCCCCATCCGAGCAGGAGCGCCGCGGCCACCCCGGGCACGGCGTTCACCGTCAGGTCGAGTGCCCCGGCGGGGGCCTGTCCGCGCAGGCCGTGCAGGAGCTCCTCGGCGGTGTACTCGAGCCCGAGGGTCAGCAACAGGAGGATGACGCCGATCTCGGCGCCGATCTCGACGAACTCCTCACTCGCGCCGAGCGGCAACAGGCCGCCGTGCCCGAAGGCGAGGCCGGCGACGAGGTAGAGCGGGATCGGCGAAATGCTGAATCTCGACGCGAAGTGGCCGAGAACCCCCAGCACGAAAAGGACGGCGCCCAGTTCCAGGAAGGTCGTCGCGGTGTCGTGCACTGGAGTGCGATCGCTCCTTCCCGTCCCTGTCAGCCGTCGCGCAACAGCCGGGCGACAGCCGCAGTGTTCTCCGGTGTACCCACGACGACCACCACGTCGCCCGCTTTGAAGCGGAAGTTCGGGCGTGGTGAGGCGAGGACCTCATGGTCCCGGACCACGGCGACGATGGACGCGCCGGTGCGGGTGCGGGCCTGGGTGTCGCCGAGGGCCCGGTGCGCGTACGGCGAACCGGCGGCGATCTCGATCTGCTCACCCACCAGCCCGGCGAAAGCCCGCGAGATGTCCGCGAGCTTCTCCACGATGTGCGGAGCGCCCAGCAGCTCCGAGAGCACGTCCCCTTCCTCGGGGGTCAGCGTGATCGACTCACGCGACGCGTCCGGATCCTCCGCATCGTAGATGACCAGGTCACGACGCCCGTCGTGACGAGTCACCACACCAAGCCGACGGCCCGAACGGGTACTGAAGTCGTGCCGCAGCCCGATTCCGGGCAGCGGGGTCTCCTCGACGTCCACTTCACATCCTCCGTCGGCACTGACGTGGGGCTCCAGGGAGAGGCCCGGCGCCGGGGCGACGCACGGCCAGCGGACCTGGCACCCATCACCCTTACGCCGGACATCCGCGATGTTCAAGGCGTCCGCGGTTCCCGGTGACATCCCGGGAGAGGCTCGCCATGGTTGACGCAGGCGCCGCGTCCCCGGTTCCGCCTGCGGTCACATTAGCCCGGTTGGATCCGCCGGTCCGGCGTGCCTGGCAGTCTGCGGCCGGCAACACCCCGACTACTGACGTGATCCCGACAGGGTTTCCCGTTGTACCCGCGGTGCCCGATCCCGCAGACTGCGGTTGGAACCCACTGTCACCAGGCAGGATGGAGTCAGCAGCGGTTGTCCGAACCGGCCCGGGGACCTCGGCCCGGGGTGGGTGGGCGCCCGGTCACCGGGTGCCGGGCGGAGCGAAGCCCACCGACCGGGGCCGCCGAGCAGAGCCACCGAGCAGGGGCCCGCGAGCGGGCGTGAGACGCAGGCCCGTGACCCGGGCCGGGAAGACGACATCGTGCTCAATCGAAGCGCCCGGCTGGTCCGACGGATCGTCCTGACCCTGCTGGGTGTCGCGGTTCTCGGGCTCGGCGTCGCGATGCTGGCGCTGCCCGGGCCCGGTTTCCTCATCATCGCGCTCGGGTTCTTCATTCTCAGCCTCGAATACGAATGGGCCCGGCACCGGTTCGAACAGGCGCGTCAGAAGGCAGCCGATCTCGCGGACCAGGCCGCCGCCAACGCCTGGTCCAGCGCGTTCACCATCGTCTTCGGGCTCGGCATGATCGCCGCCGGCGTCGCCTGGATCGTGGTCGACACGCTGCCCGCGTCATCGCCGTGGTCCGGGGGCAGTCTCGTCTTCTCCGGACTGGTGGTGCTGACCACCATGATCGTGAGCCTGTGGCAGGCCCGGCAGGCACGCAACGCCGGCCTGCCGACGCCCGCCGAGCTGCTGGAGCAGCGCCAGCACGAACACGACGGGCAGGGCGGGCACGGGCACGAGCACCGACCCGGACCGGCCGGGGACCCGGCGGGCCTCGGGCCCGCCCGGCCCGACATGGCGGAGCCGCTGCCCCCTGCGGAGCCGCTGCCCCCTGCGGTGCCCCTGCCCCCTGCGGACCGCCCGCCCACGCCGGCACGGCTGCCCGCGCCGGGCACGCGCTCCGACGGCGGGGCTACTCGCCCTGGGTGAACTCGCTCATGCCCACCACCTTCGGCTGACCCTGCACGCAGCGGTAGATCGCCGCCCGGTCGGCCGAGGAGGCCCGCGAGATGTCGTAGCGCAGCGGATAGACGCGGCTGGTCGCCAGGCCGTTCGTGTCGCGCGGCTGCTGGACCGCGTTCCCGACGGTCGGGCAGGCCGCGCGGACGGCGTCCTTCTCGGCCGCGGTCGCGGCCGGGTCGAAGTAGACCACTGCCTCCACCTTCGGTGGCGGCCCGCCCACGACGGCGTAAACCCCGAAGACAACCAGTCCGATGGTCGCCAGCGTGCCCGCGACCACCGCCGTGCGGCGGCGCGGATCGGCCAGGTAGGCCAGGGTCTCGCGGGTCCAGTGCGGACGGGAGGACGTCGTCATCAGGCGGTTCCTGTCACGGCGGGGCACGAATTCTGGTCCGGTGGGTGTGTCGTGGATACGGACTCCGGGACACCCAACGTATTCCTCCCGACGGGTCCGTAAGGTGAACGGCCTTGTGCGGCGCAGCACGGGCGACCAGTCGGTCCCCACCTGGTGTGACCCGTCCACGATCGTCAGACATCCGAGGTACCGACCCGAGGTAGGAGAGAACAAGCCGTGCCATCCCTGATTGAGGACTACGCGCTGATAGGCGACACTCACTCGGCGGCGCTCGTCTCGCGCGACGGCTCGATCGACTGGCTCTGCCTCCCTCGGTTCGACTCTCCGGCCTGCTTCGCCGCGCTGCTCGGCGACAACGAGTCCGGCCACTGGAAGATCGCGCCGGTGGAGCCGGTGCTCGGGATCAGCCGGCGCTATCGTGGTGACACCCTGGTGCTGGAGACCGACATGACCACGGCGTCGGGCACCGTCCGGATCATCGACGCGATGTTCCCNCGCGCCGGCGCGCATGTGGTCCTGCGGCTGGTGGAGTGCCTGCAGGGCNGTGTGCGGATGCGGTCCGAGACGCGCTTCCGGTTCGACTACGGCTCGATCGTGCCCTGGGTCCGCCGCCTCGACGAGCACTCCGTCGCCGCGATCGCCGGCCCGGACTCGGTGACGCTGTGGACCACCGCCCCGATGGAGGGGCACGACATGGCCACCTACGCCGAGTTCAGCGTGTCGGCCGGGCAGTCCGTCCCGTTCTCGCTGACCTGGCGGCCTTCGCACGAGCCGGCGCCCGCGCCGCAGGACATCCGGCGGATGATCAGCCAGACCGAGGCGTGGTGGTCCGACTGGATGGCCGGGTGCACCTACGACGGCCAGTGGCAGCCGGCCGTGCGCCGGTCGCTGATCACGCTGAAGGCGCTCACCTACGCCCCGACCGGGGGCATCGTCGCGGCGGTCACCACCTCACTGCCTGAGCACATCGGTGGGGTGCGCAACTGGGACTACCGCTACTGCTGGCTGCGCGACGCCACCATCACCCTNCTGGCCCTGCTGGACGCGGGCTTCACCAGCGAGGCGACCGCCTGGCGGGAGTGGCTGCTGCGGGCGGTGGCCGGCGACCCCTCCCGGGTGCAGATCATGTACGGGGTCGCGGGCGAGCGCCGACTGCCCGAGTACGAGGTCCCGTGGCTGCCGGGCTATGAGAACTCCTCCCCCGTCCGGGTGGGCAACGCCGCCGTCGACCAGTTTCAGCTGGACGTCTACGGCGAGGTCCTGGACGCCCTGCACGTGGCCCGGGTGGCGGTCGCCAACCGCCGGCCCGGTTCCGCACGCGATCTGTTCCACTCCGGGATCTACGTCCCCGAGGACGACGGCCGGGACGACTCGTGGCCGCTGCAGACCAAGCTCATGGACTTCCTGGAGACCGGCTGGCGCAAGACCGACGAGGGCATCTGGGAGGTGCGCGGGCCGCGCCGGCACTTCGTCCACTCGAAGGTCATGGCCTGGGTCGCCGCGGACCGGGCCGTCCGCGGGATCATCGAGTCGGGGCTGCCCGGGCCGGTGGACCGCTGGTCCGCGCTGCGCGACGAGATCCACCACGAGGTGTGCGCCCGCGGCTTCGACAGCGACCGGAACACGTTCACCCAGTTCTACGGCTCGAAGGAACTGGACGCCGCACTGCTCTACATGTCGCTGGTCGGTTTCCTGCCCGCGNCCGACCCCCGGGTGGTCGGCACCGTCGCCGCGATCGAGCGGGAGCTGATGGAGGACGGGTTCGTGATGCGGTACCCGACCGCCGCCGACGGCGCCGTGGACGGGCTGCCCGCCGGCGAGGGAGCGTTCCTCGCCTGCACCTTCTGGCTCGCCGNCAACTACGCGCTGTCCGGCCGGGTCCACGAGGCCCAGGAGCTGTTCGAGCGCCTGCTGGCGCTGCGCAACGACGTGGGCCTGCTGGCGGAGGAGTACGACCCGAAGCTGGGACGGATGACCGGTAACTTCCCGCAGGCGTTCAGCCACGTCCCGCTGGTGAACACCGCGCGAACGCTCACCGAGGCGCTGCGGGGGCGGCCCCGCTCGCGCGCCGACCGGGCGCACCCGCCGGGCCACTTCTTCGGCTGATCCCGGAAGGCGGAGCCGGCCGCTCAGGCCGGCTCGAGCGGCCGGTGGAACGCGGCACGGTGGGCGGGGCCTGCGCGGGATGGCCGAACCGGGATACTGGACCGGGTCGCCCGGCCCTGGCCCGGCCGACCGGGCGCGGCGAACGACCCGGGCCGGATGGCAGCCCGGCGGTGAGTGGTGGCTGAGGTAGAGCGGAGGCGGCACGGGTGGCGGAACGGATCGCGGTCATCGGCGGCGGGATTCTGGGGCTGGCGGTGGCCCGCCGGCTCGGGCAGGTCATGCCCGGATCGACGGTCACCGTGTTCGAGAAGGAGCAGGACGTCGCCCAGCACCAGACCGGGCGCAACAGCGGTGTGGTCCACGCCGGCCTGTACTACAAGCCCGGCTCGCTGAAGGCCACTCTGTGCCGGCGGGGAGTGGGCTTGCTGCGGGAGTACTGCGAGTCGCGCGGCATCCGCTACGAGGAGTGCGGCAAGGTCGTCGTCGCCGTCGACGACAGCGAGCTGGAGCGGCTCGCCGACATCGCCTCCCGCGCGACCGCCAACGGCGTGCCGGACACCCGCATGCTCGACGCCGCCGAGCTGCGCGCGATCGAGCCGCACGCCCGGGGCGTCGCCGCGCTGCACTCCCCCACCACGGCCATCGTCGACTACCCGGCGGTCGCCCGGGCCCTGCGCGCGGACATCCTCGACGCCGGCGGCTCGGTACGCACCGGCGCGGAGGTCATCGGTGTGGAGGACGGGACGGCGGGTGTGCGGCTGCGGGTGCGGGTGCGGGGCAGCGCCGCGATCCGGCCGAACGGCACCCGTCGCACGGTCGCCGGCAACGGTGGGCTGGTCGAGACGGTCTCGGAGTCGGTCGGCCCGTTCGACCTGCTGATCTCCTGCGCCGGGCTGCACTCCGACGAGGTCGCCGCGCTCACCGGTGAGGACAGCTCGCCGCGGATCATCCCCTTCCGCGGGGACTACTGGCTGCTGCGGCCCGAGCGGCGGAGCCTGGTGCGCGGGCTGATCTACCCGGTGCCGGATCCTCGGTACCCGTTCCTGGGCATCCACCTGACCAAGCGGGTGGACGGGGAGATCCTGGTCGGCCCGAACGCGGTGCTCGCCACCGCCCGGGAGGGCTACACCGTGGGCACCCTCGACCGGGGTGACCTGCGGCAGACCCTTTCCTGGCCGGGCTTCCACCGGATGGCCAAGACGCACTGGCGCACCGGCGCCAAGGAGATGCTGCGCACCGCGAGCAAGCGGGCCTTCGTCGCCGAGGCGCGGCGCTACGTCCCCGAGCTGCGGGCGGCCGACGTGGTGCGCGGGCCGGCCGGAGTCCGGGCGCAGGCGGTCGCGCGGGACGGCAGCCTGGTCGACGACTTCGTTCTCGCGTTCAGCGGACGGGTCGTCCACGTGCGCAACGCCCCGTCACCGGGTGCCACCGCCTCGCTGGCGATCGCCGAGCACATCGTGGCCGACGTGGTGCCGGAACGCGCCTCCTGACATCCGGCACCCGGCATCCCGGCGCCCGGCGCCCGGCCGAAGCGGCCCGCGGGGGCCGGGCATCGCGTGCGCCGTTCAGGCGTCCGGGTCCTGGTTGACCGCGGCGAGCAGAGGCAGCAGCGCGGCGCAGGTCGGGGTCGCCACGCCGGCCGACGCACCGATGCGGACCACCGCGCCGATCAGCGCGTCGTGTTCCAGCGGGCGCCCCGCCAGCCGGTCGCGCAGCATCGAGGTGCCCGCGCCGGCCGGCTGGTGGCGGAGCCGTTCCAGCGTCCGTTCGGGAGCGTCCGCGGGTATCCGCGCGCCGTCGGCCCGGCCGACCGCGGCGGTCTCGCGCATCACGGCGAGGGCGAGCTCGGCCAGGTCGGGGCGGGCGAGCACCTCCAGGCCGCGGCCGACGAGCGCGGTCAGCGAGTTCGCCGCGCTGTTGCTGAGGAGCTTGGACCACGCGGCCGTGGCGAAGTCGTCGACGAGGCGGACGTCGCCCGGCGGCAGCACCTGGGCGAAGCTCGTGCCGAGCCCGCTGTCCGGCACCTGCAGCACACCGTAGGCCAGGTGCCGAACCACCCCCGGTTCGGGCAGCTCGGCATTGATGTAGACCACGGCCGGCAGGACCGCGTCGCGGGGCATCGGTGGGCAGACCCGGTCGGCCTGGCGGACACCGTTCTGGGCGACGACGACGCCGACGTCCCGGCCGTTGCCGAGCGCCGCCCGCAGCCAGCCCCGCGCGCCGGGGGTCTGGTGTGCCTTGGTGGCGACCACCAGCCAGTCCACCGGCTGGTCCAACTGCGCGGGCTCCGTGAGCAGCCGCACCGGAACCTCGACGGTGCTCCCGGTCGGCATGCTTTCCACGCGGATCCGGTCGAAGCCGCCCCGGCGGACGCACAGGAGCACCTCGGCGCCGGCCTGGCCGGCCCGTGCGGCCAGATACGACCCGACGGCGCCGCCCCCGATCACCGCTATCCGCGGCGGCGCGGGCGCCTTCCTTCCGGCGGGCGGTCCCGACCGCTCCGGCGACCAGCCTGACCGCCCCGGGTCCTGGGCCGCCGGGCCGCCGGGCGGGCCGGGGGCGGCGGCGGGGCGGCCCGGCCGTCCCCGGAACACCGCGGCGTCCCGGTCGGGCGGGTCCGCTGACACGTCAGCAGCCCGATGATCGGTGCGGGACGGGTCCATGGGGCGAGCCTGCCAGCTCGGCCCCGCGGCCGGTCAGACGATGCGACACTGACCTCATGGATCACGGTCCGGGTACACCGAGCACCGCGGACACCTGGACCGCCGCCCCGGGCGACGGCCGGCCGCGCGTCGCTCGGGCGGACCTCGGCCGCCGCTGGCGCGCCGCCCGGGGGGAGGCGGACGTCGTCCACCTGGACTCGGCCGCCGCGGGCCGGCCGAGCATCGCCACCCTGGCCGCCCAGACCGACCATCTGCGGCGGGAGAGCCAGGTCGGCGCCTACGTGGCGGAGCTGGAGGCAGCCGAGCTGCTGGCCGCGGCGCGTTCCCGGCTAGCCGAGCTGCTGGGATCGGGGCTCACCGCGGACGACGTCGTCTTCCAGCACTCGGCCACGGCCGCCTTCGGCGGGCTGTTGGCCGCGTGGCCGCTGCCGCCCGGGTCCCGGGTCGGCTTCGTTCCCGGGGACTACGGCGCCAACCTGCTGCTGCTGGCCGCCCGGGCCGCCCGGGACGGGCTTGAGCTCGTCGAGTTCCCCGTCGACCGGCTGGGCCGTATCGACGTCGACCGCCTTGACCGGGAAGGACTGCGCCCGCCGGGCGCCGGCGGGCCGTCCACGGCGGGTGTCGGGACCGTCGGCCTGGAGGATCTGACCCTGGCCACCTTCCCGCATGTTCCGAGCCAGCGCGGGGTCGTGCAGCCGGCCGCCGAGGTGGCGGCCCGCTGCGCGGCGGCCGGGGTGGATCTGGTGCTTGATGTCGCCCAGTCGCTTGGCCAGGTCGACGTGGCCGGGATCGCGGCGGCCGCCTGGGTCGGCACGTCGCGTAAGTGGCTGTGCGGCCCCCGCGGCGCGGGTTTCGTCGCGGTGCGCCGGGAGATCGTCGACCGGCTCGGTGTGGGTGCTCCGAGCCTGCACTCGGCGTATCCGGTGGATCTGTGGCAGACGGATCTGTGCCCGGTGCCGCCCGGGCGGGCGGCGGGGCCCGCAGTCGGGCCGGGACTGGCAGTCGGGCCGGGACTGGCAGTCGGGCCGGGACTGGCAGTGGGGCCGGGACGGCCCTCCGGCCCCACTGTGCGGCCGTTGGCCGGCCTGGCCCGGCTGGCGGTCGGTGAGGCGGCGATCGCGAGCCGGGTCGGGC
Source organism: Frankia sp. EI5c (assembly GCF_001636565.1). GTDB lineage: Bacteria > Actinomycetota > Actinomycetes > Frankiales > Frankiaceae > Parafrankia. The sequence continues at coordinate 70,606 of NZ_LRTK01000022.1, read as the reverse complement.
TGGCCACCGCTCTTTCGGAGCTGCTCGCCGAGGATCTCGCCGGGATGCGCGCCCGAATCGCGGACCTCGCCCGGTACGCGCGCCGGACGCTGGACGGCGTGGCGGGTTGGCGCCTCGGGGAGGACGCCGACTCGCCCTGCGGGATCGTGACACTGCGTCCGCCGGCGGGCGCCGACCCGCTGCGCACCGCCCAGGCGCTGTACGTCGAGGCCCGGATCCTCACCAGCCCGATCCCGGTCGGCCGGGCACCGGAACTCACCGGCCCCGTGCTGCGCGTCAGCGGCCACGTGGATACCACGCCGGACGAGATCGGTCAGCTCGCCGCGGCCCTGGAACGATGGGGGCGTCCTGGGAGTCTTCCGACCTGAGTCGCGCCGGATGCGGCGTTCGTCACGCCTGTCAGGCACTCGCCCTACCGAAATAGGACGATAAGTCGCAATAGGTCGCCTGGATTTCGTCTCCTCGCCACCGGCTGGCAGGCACCTGTTGGTGACGTCCCGTGTGGATCTGCTGAAATAGCTGCCCTACGGACATGGCGTCCGGTGGCGTACCGGTGGGGGGCGGACACGTCATACCTGTGCCCGCGATCGGGCAGAACGCTGGAGGGTTCGTGACCCAAGGTGCGGCGAAGCGCGCGGCGGCGCGGTGAGCGCGCTCATCTCTGTCGCCGCGGTCGACGATCACCCCATCGTGCTCCGCGGTCTCGCCGACGTCATCGCGGGCATCGACGGCGTCGAACTGGTGGCGACCGCCACGTCGATCCGGAAGCTGCTGGCGGGGCCCGGCCGGGACGCGCAGGTGGTGCTGCTCGACCTCGGTCTGGGCGACGGGTCGGAGGCACCCGACAACATCCGGCAGCTCATCGAGGCCGGCGCGGCGGTGATCGTCTTCAGCGCGCTCGCCGACCCGGACGGCGTCCGCGCCGCGATGCGCGCCGGGGCCTGCGGATTCGTGACGAAGACCGATGATGTCGACGAACTCGGCACCGTGATCCGCGCGGCGAGTTCGGGCGCCGGCTGGGTCTCCCCGCAGCTTGCCTTCCTGCTCCTCACGGACAAGGCCCCGGACCGGCCACAGCTCTCACCGCAGGAGATGGAGGCGCTGCGCCTCTACGCGACGGGCATGGCGCTCAAGACCGTCGCCCGCAGGATGGAGGTCTCACCCGAGACCGCCAAGCAGTACATCGAGCGGGTGCGGGTGAAATACCGCAAGGCCGGCCGCGACGCCAACACCAAGATCGATCTCTACCGACGCGCGGTCGAGGACGGCTTCCTCGACTGATCTGGGCCGACTGATCTGGCCTGGGCCCCTCCCACCGGTGGTTCGCGGCGGACCGGACTATGTGGTGGGTACCGGCTCGGGCAGCCGATACCCACCACCTCGCGCACGCCGGATCCCCGCGTCCGGCGCATGCCTCGCGCACCTCCATGCCCGACGGAGTGCGCGTCCTGGGCCCGCAGGTGTGATCGGTGTCCAGACCCCCCGGTCCGAACGCCCCATCCCCCCGTCACCCGCGTGCCGTGGCCGGTCTTTCGTGACCGCGGCCGGATGTCATGACCCAGAACCATCCTGGGACGGTCCCCCGTTCGGGGGTCAGACGACTGCGGGTGAACCCGTAGGGACCACCGTTGGTTGCCNCTGCCGCGTACCACCCGAGCTGACCAGTCGGGCTCGGCGACGTCGTCACCGGGACGGCGCGTCCCGGCGGCGCGGCCCCGGCGAAGGGCGGGCCAGCGCGCCCACCACGACCAGCACGACCCCGCTCACACCGATCACCCACAGTCCCGGGCCGAGGGCCGTCGTCGCGTCGAAGCCCGCCCCGGTCAGCAGACCGCCCCGGCGCACCCTCGCCACGTCGACGACCGCGGTGAGGACGAGCATGAGGCCCGCGACCACCGCGAGCATGCGCCCCCACTCGACCCGCCGGCCCGCCAGCAGCAAACCGGCCACCATCGCGAGAATGCCNAGGAGCATCGTCAGATGGCCGTGCTGGTCCGGGTCCGTCCCCCGGACGGCGAACTCCATCAGCCCGAAGGCGCGCACCGTGGCCCACGTCATCGTCGAGCCGATGACCGCGGCGCCCCCGGCGAGGACGACGAGTGGCGGGCATGCGATCGCCAGAACGCGGCGCGCCCGGCCGATGGCCGCACCCGCCCCACCCGGCCGGGTCGTCGCTTCCGCGGCCGGCGCCGCGGACGTGTCCGCTGCCGCCGTAGGCCGGCCGCCCGCGGGAAGGGCGTCACTGCCCGGACCGCCTCCGGGCTCGCCGCGCCGCTCAGTGCCGGGCAGGGCGCGCGGATCCCACGGCTCCCACGGATGACTCCACCTCAAGCGCGCTCCCGCACCTGTCGGCTCACCGGGCTCACCGGGCTCACCGCCGTGCCTGGCCCACCGGGGATCGGCGGTGGCGGCCGCCGCCGCCCGCCAGGACTCCAGACCCCGGTCGCGCACCGCCGCCTCTGCCGCAGCGGCGCTCTCCCCGCCGGCAGGCCGGGCCCAGGGGCTCCGCCGCTGATGCTCCCCCACCGGTTCCTCCCCCGTCCACGCGGAGACGTCCTGCCCGCCGGACCGGCTTCCCAACCGAGGGCACCTCCCCGGCGCAGACCCGGTCACGCCCGGCACCGGAAACCCGGCCGCCGCCCGCGCACCCACCACCCGCGCTTCGACTCCTGGCGATGGTCGTACCACGCAGAGTAAACAACCGCACACCGCCGGTCGGGTGGATCAGTGGCGCCGCGACCGCCTGCCGGCCCCGCGTGTCGCGGCGAACAGCGCGACGAGCCCGGCGACCAGGACCACACCCACACCGACCTGGGGCCGGACCTCGAAGACATCCGCCGAGATGCCCCGGAAGGAGGACAGCGTCGCCGGCCCGAGCGCGAGGTCCAGGCCTGACACCACGGTCAGCAGCAGGGCGGCCAGCCTGGCCGTCGAGGCGCCGGCCGGGACCCCTCCACCTGGCCACCAGTTCCCCGGTCGGGCGCCGCCACGCAGCCAGATCACCCCCACGGCCAGCAGCGTCAGTCCCGCGACGAGGGTCAGGCGCCCGTCGCCGACCGTCATCCCGGTGAAGGTCCGTGTCTCGTCCCCGCTGCTCAACGTGCTCCAGGGCAGGAACGACGCGACGGCGGCCGCACCCCCGGCGAGAACCAGCAGCCCGGCGTCCCGGCGCCGTGGTGGCACCGCGGCGGCCCGCGGATCCGTGGACGCAGGTTGCCCGTCCTCGGCCGGGGAGTCCGGGAGGCGCTCGTCGAAGGCGTCGGCGGGATGCCGGGTGCGGTCCACCGGACCAGGCCGGTCGACGGGCCGGTCGACGGGCCGCGGCACCTCCCCCGCCCGGGACACGGCGTACCCGGGCGCCGAGACCGCCTCGGGTCGGTGCCAGGGCGCCGCCTCCGGGTCGTCCCGGCTGGGCGCGGCCCGTGGGACGCCGGAGGTGGGGGGCGAGTCCGGGGGCCTTCCGGTCCGGGCGGCGGAGGCACCGCCGCCGGTCTGTTCGGGCACCGCGAGGGCGCCCTTGTCGGCGCTGTCCTGCCCCGGGGACGGTCGGCGTGCGGCCGCGACCCGACGAAGATCGACGCGCATCGTCGGGGAGTCGACGGCGCCGCGGTGGGAGACCGGCGGGGCGGCCGGCTCAGCCGCGGCGGCCGGTGGGGCCGACAGGCCCGCCGCGCCCAGACCCGTGCCCGCGGTGCCTGTCCCGGCCGCGGGCGGTGATCCGCCGGCGGACCGCTCGAACCAGGTCGGGGTGTCCCGTGCCGCGGACCGCTCGGGACCCGGTGCACCTCCCTGCCCCGACCGCGCGGGCGGCGTGGCCGTGGAGCCAGGCGTGGCCGCCGCTCCGGGCGAACCCGTGGGGGCGGGTTTGGAAGCGGGGGCGGGTTTGGGAGCGGGAGCGGGCTTGGAAGCGGGAGCAGGCTTGGAAGCGGGAGCGGGCTTGGCCGCGGCGGCCGGCGGGCCCACGGCGGCGGAACGCGGTGTGAACAGGGACTGATCCCGCTGGCCCTCGTCACGCCCACCCGGAGCCCGGGTCCTCCCCGGCTCGGGCGACCCGGCTGGAGCCGGGGCGGGTTGCGAAGCCGCCCGCCCCGGCTCGGCCGCCACCCCCCGAGCGGGCTGGATCTGGTTACCCTGTCGCGGACGCAGGCTTTCCCTGGCGGCCGGCGAGGAGGACTCCGGCGGACGCGGCGGCGTCGGGGGCGTCGGGGGCGTCGCGGCACCGGGGCGCAGAGCGTCGGGACGGCTGCCCTCGCCGGTCCTGGCCGACGGCCGCAGCGGTGACGACCAGCGCGCGTCAGTCGGTGCCGGGGACGCGGTCGGGGTGCTGCCCGGAGCCGCTCCGGACGGCCGGCCACCCGCCGCGCCGCTCCCCGCCGTGCCGGAGGTCGGCGCACCCGACCTGATGGGGGCTCCCGACCTGATGGGGGCTCCCGACCTGATGGGGGCTCCCGACCTGGTGGGGGCAACTGGCGGCGTCCCCGCCCCAGCCCCCTTCCCGCCGTTGCCCCGGTTTCCGGAGCCGACCTCGTTTCCGGAACCCACCTGGTTCTCCCGGCCGCTCCGCTGGCCGGCGTCGCCCCGGCTCGCGGAGCCGCTCCGCTGGCCGGGGTCGGCCAGCTTCCCGGGCTCGCCGGGCCTGCCCGCTGCGGAATCCGCACCCGCGTCCGGCCTGCCCGGCGCCGTGCTCGGGCCGGAACCCGAACCGGCGCCGGCAGTAGCTGCTCTCCCAGCGGCGCCGGAGCCACCCGACCTGCTGAAAGGTTCGGATTTGAGGGGTCCGTCGGATCGCGGGGGTCCCCCGGGTGCGGCGGACCGGGCCTGTGGAGACGCCCCGGGCCGGCCCGTGCCAGCCCGAGCCGCCCCAGCCTGGGAGGCGTCGGCCGCCTGCGCACCCGCGGGGGGTGCACCGGGCCCCGACCTGCCCTGGACCGTTGATCCGCCGCCCCTGGGCGCGGCCCCCCCGGGCACAGCGCTCCCCCCGGGCACGCGTTCCTCTCGCTTCCCGCCGGCGGCAGGCGACGGGGATCGTACGGGGGCGGCCTGGCGGGTGGGCGCCGCCTGACCGGCAGGCCCTGCCTGACCGGCAGGCGCAGCGGCTGCCGGGGGACGAACAGGCGCCGCCGGCTTGTCGGCCGCCGGAGCCACGGACGCACCGTCCCGCCCGCGGGGCGGCGGACGCAGCACCCCGGGCCTTGTGGGGGCGATGGGACGCCCGGCGTCGGTGGCGGCGGCTCTTCCCGCGGGCGGTACTCCGGTCGGGGCGCCTCCGCTGTTCGCAGCGCTTCGGGTGGGCCCCGGCCCGCCGCCCTGCACGGAGCCTCCGGCGGATGCCGGCCCTCCGCCGGACGCCGGCCGATCAGCGCCGGGCCTATCAGTCGCGGGCTTCCCAGGGGCGGACCGCTCGACACGACGTCCGGCTCCGGCTTCGCTCGCCGCGGGGTTCCCAGCGGTGGACGCTGGTGCGGCCGATGCGGCTGGACGGGGACGACCTGAGACACCGCCCTTGTCCGCACCCGGTCCGGACGCGGGCTTCTCGGCCGGGTCGCCCTGGTCAGCCATGCAATCACTCCCGACGCGCGGCGCTTCCTGCCGGCGGTCCTGACGGGTCGCCGGCGAACCCGGGCGACGGTATCCGTCCGGCGAGGGCCGACGACAGGCGGGCTGGACGATTCGCCTCATTCACCCGCGAACACCTCGGAACACACCAGTCCGACCACCGCCGCCACAACGCCTGCCCGACCAGCGGCTCCGGACGAGGAGGGTGCGTACGGCCAGACCGACGATCCCGCCGCTCAGGCGCGCCGACGGTAACGGATGCGATCGGGCGGGACAACCCTGCCGCCGCGCTTTCGGCCACCTCCGGGCCAGCACGCTCAGCGCCTCACGCCCGGCGGCCCGCCACTGCGAGTCATCGGTCCGGAGGCGTCGAGCAGGCACACCGGATTCCTGCCGGTCGGCCCCGGTCGACGCCGGGTTGATGCCGGACGGCGCCGCCGCTCGTAGCCGCCGGCGGCTCACCACGGGCACCAACCCCGCCATACGGCCCGAAGTACAGGACCAATTACACAGAGAGGTAACGCTGTGGCGGCGGCTACCATACCCCCACAGCGCGTACCCACCAGGCTACGGGCGCGCGTCCGGTACGTCCCGTCTCCGGCATTCGCGCGCCGGTCTCGCGCTCCCGCCACCGTCGATCCGCGATCACATCCCCGTCGAGAAGCGCGGAGACAACGCGCGGATCACGGGAATGTGACGGACGACACATTCACAAAATCGCCGACTAATTCCACTTCGCCACCAGCGAAACGAAGATCAGACACAATTCCAGAGCTTCATACCAACCGGTCGGCACCGCGCGGCCGCCCGGTGGGAGCGCTGTTCACGTTGCAGGGCCCACACCCGACGATTGGGAGGATTCCCGTGTCGACGTCGACGTCCGACGCAGTCTCCGCGGACCTGTCCCTGACCCGGAACTACGTCCGCGACGGAAAAGTCATGCAGATCGCGACACTGGCCGAGAGCGGCGAGCCGGTGGTGTGCAACCTCTGGTACGCGAGTTCCTTCGAGCCTGACCGGCTCCTGTTCATCTCCCGCCCCGACCGCGTGCACTGCCGGAACATCAGAACCGACAAGCGGGTCGCCGGGGCCGTCCTCACCATCGAGCTCGACGGGCTGGGGCAGGAGGTGCAGGGCGTGAGCTTCGCCGGTACGGCCCGCCAGGTTCCGGAGGCCAGCGCCGGCGACCTGCTCCCGATCTACCACCAGCGCTGGCCGCAGGGCAGCGCACTGGCGAATGTCGAGCTGATGCGGGCCGACCCCGACGCACACCGGCTCTACGAGGTCCGGGTCCACCGCTGGATCCTGTTCGACGAGGTCAACCATCCGGACGACCCGCGGCGGGTCATCGAGCTCACGCCCACCCGCTGACTCAGCCGTCAGCGCCGCGCGGCCGGGCCCCGCCGGAGCCGAGCGCGGGATCGTCGAGGCGTGTCGACGCCAGCCCGCTCACCGATCATTTCCGCCGCTGAACAGTTGTGGTTGTGCCCGCCGCGGATGATGCAGTTCGAGCGATCAGATCCGGCGGGCGGCGGGCGGCGACGGTGGCGGGCGCTGTCACCATCACCACGGCCGGCGCCACCACCATGGTGGACGGCTTCGTCGGGCGTGGCCCCGCGGCCCCGGGGCCACGCCCGACGGTCAGAGCGCCGCACCGAGGGCGGTCAGACCGCCTCACCGATGCGGTGCACCCGCATCGCGTTGGTCATGCCGGCCACGCCGGGCGGCGTGCCCGCGACCACGACGACAAGCTCTCCGGGCTGGCAGTAGCCGTTCTTGCGCAGCGCCGTGTCCACCTGCCGGACCATCTCGTCGGTGCTCTCCGCGAAGGGCACGAGGATGGTCTCGACCCCCCACAGCAGCGACATCTGGTTACGTACGGCCGGCAGCGGCGTGAAGGCGAGCACCGGCACCGAGCTGCGGTACCGGATGAGCCGGCGGGCGGTGTCCCCGCTGAGAGTGTGCGCGACCAGGTAGCGCGCGCCCACGGTCTCCCCGACGCTCACCGCGGCCTGGGCGATCGCGCCGCCCAGCGTCCGCGGCTGGGTGCGCAGCGGCGGTATCCGGCCCAGCTCCGCCTCCGCGACCTCGATGATCCGACCCATCGTCGCGGCGGCCTCGACCGGGTACGAGCCGACGCTCGTCTCCGCCGAGAGCATGATCGCGTCCGCACCGTCGAGCACGGCGTTGGCGCAGTCGCTCGCCTCCGCGCGGGTCGGGCGCGGCGCGCTGACCATGGACTCGAGCACCTGGGTGGCGACGATGACCGGCTTGGCCCGCTCGCGCGCGTGGCTCACCGCGCGCTTCTGGACCAGTGGGACATCCTCCAGCGGCAGCTCGACGCCCAGGTCCCCGCGAGCGATCATCAGGCCGTCGAAGGACTCGATGATGCCTTCCAGCTCGTCGACCGCCTGCGGCTTCTCGATCTTCGCCAGGACCGGGATCCGGACGCCGACCTCGTCCATGATCGATCGGACCGCCTGGTAGTCCTCCGCCGAGCGGACGAACGACAGCGCGATCATGTCGACGCCGAGTTCGAGCGCGAAGCGCAGGTCGGAGGCGTCCTTCTCGGACAGCGCGGGGACGGTCAGCGCGGCACNGGGGATGTTCATGCCCTTGTGGTCGCTGACCTTGCCGCCGATCACGACGGTGGTGCGGACGTCGGTGTCCTCGACGCCCTCGATGCGCAGGTTGAGCCGTCCGTCGTCGACGAGGATCGTGTCCCCGGCGGCGACGTCACGGGGAAGGCCCGTGTAGGTGGTGCCGACCTGCTCCTGGTCGCCCAGCACGTCGCGGATCGTGACGGTGAAGTGCTGGCCGGGCAGCAGTGTGACGCCGCCGTCGGCGAACTTGCCGAGGCGGATCTTGGGGCCCTGCAGGTCGGCCAGGATGCCGACGCTGCGACCGGAGGACTCGCCGGCGTCCCGGACCAGGCGGTAGGCGGCGGCGTGCTGTTCATGCGTTCCGTGCGAGAAGTTGAGCCGGGCAATGTCCATTCCGGCGTCTACGAGGGCCCGGACCATCTCCGGCGAGTTGGTGGCCGGGCCGAGGGTGCAAACTATCTTGGCTCTTCGTGGCACGGTCAAAGCCTAAGTAACGAACACACGGGATTGAGCATGGGCCCGGGTGACACACTCGGTCCGCCGGATCCAGGCCGATTGGTCCGAAGAGGTTCCGTGACCGTTTCCCGCCCGGGCGTCCTGATACCTGCTGCGCGCAACGGCACAACAGGCGTACCTTCGCATGGTCCGCCCGCAAGCGCGTGCGGCAGACAGGTACGGGAAAGCCGGCAACGGCGCCGCACGATCCCGGACGTCCAGACAGCGGTAGGTAACCGCCCTGAACCAACCTGGAGCCCGGTCATGACCAACAATCCCGCAATTCACCGACGTGCCTCCGGCGACATCGACATCGCCGTGCCCCACGAAACCGAGCCGTCGGCCGACATCCTGGGCGTCGGGCCGCTCGGCGGAGTGCCCGTGCAGGCGGGCCCGGAGGCTCGGCAGGCAGCTGTCGCCGTCCCGGAGGCCGCCTGATCGGCCACCGCGCCGCTGGCGCACCGGCCCCGACCCTGGGTCGTGGGTGTGCCGGGTCCGTCGTGCCAAGGTGTGCGACGGACCCGGCACCGCACCCCGACCTGAGCCGCGACCGGTCAGCAACCACCAACGCGACCGGTCAGCCACTACCCATCAGAGCTGGTGTCGCACGTCGCCGCGCCGGTGCTGTCCGCGTCGCCCAGGTACCCGGTAGCCGGGTTCCCGGCGGCCAGTCGCCGAAGAGCCTCGGCCTCGGCCTCCCCGCTGCGGGCGATGGCAGGGCCGCGGGTCTGCCGCAGCAGGGCCTTCGTCTCCGCCGCGGCTTCCCGCGGGACGGCGAGGACCCGGTCGGCGAGGCGATCCGCCTCCGCGTCGACCACCGCGGCCGGAACGGCCAGGGCGGCGAGTCCGAGCCGGACCGCGTCCGGCGCCGGGACCGCCTCACCCGTCAGACACAGATGCAGGGCGCGTTCGTAGCCGAGCGCCTCGACCAGTGCCGCGGTGACTCCCATGGTGGGGACGCGGCCGTGGGCGGGCTCGGGGAGGCACAGCGCCGAGTTTTCGGCCATCACCCGCAGGTCGCAGGCGAGAGCGAGGGCGAGGCCCACCCCTGAGGTACGGCCTGCCAGGACGGCGATGCTTGTCAGGTCCGCCCGTTCGGACAGCCGGTGCGCCACCCGGGTCCACCGGCCGAGGTCACCACCGGACGCGTCGAGCGCGGGCCGCGGGATCCCGACCGGCCCTTGCGATCCGGCCGGTTCCCGCGACCCGGCCGGTCCGTGCGACTCGGGTGGCTCGGGTGTCCCCCGAACTTCGGGTGTACCCGGAAGCTCGGGGGCCCCCGGAAGCCGGTGAAGTCCGCGAACGAGGACGACACGAACATCGCCACGCAGGTCGCGCAGCGCGTCATCCATCGCCGCGGCCAAACCGCCCGCGGCGACCGGAGCCGCACCCGCCACACCCGATCCATGACTACTTACCGTGAGCGAAACGCAGGGACCGGTCGTGACCACGACCAGCCTGGCCGCCGCCGCATCGGACGCGGCGACGACCGGCACGCTCATGGTCAGGAGCTTTTCTTCTTGGTCCCCCGGGTCGCGCCGCCACGTCCACGCAGAGTCGTGCCCGATTCGGACAGGATGCGGTGGACAAACCCGTACGAACGACCCGACGACTCCGCGAGCAGGCGAATGCTCTGTCCGGACTCGTACTTCTTCCGAAGTTCGGCAGCGAGCTTGTCTCGCTCCGCCCCGGTGATCCGGGTTCCTTTCCTAAGCTCGGCCAACGTGGCCCCCTCCGTGTTCGATGATCTGCGAACCGATCTTCACCCAGCTTCGGTGCCGGCGCCACTCGAAGCCCGTGTGATCCATCACACGCGGTTGAGCAGTCACCGGGACAGGGTCGCATGCGGACACCGCCCCGACCCCGACCGTTCCCCCGCCCGGCCGCATGGTCCCTGACCTGCAAAACCACGCCCGACAACCGGATCTGCCGCCCGAAACGGGCATCACCCACAGGCCGGGAGCCGGATCAGGCACGGGCTTCCCCGCAACGCGCCGAACATCGTTACCGACGGTACATCCGGATCGGCTCACCCGCGCGGATCCACGGCCCGCAAAGACTGGTTACGGTGCATGCATGGTCAACGGCCGGCCGGCCGGCGCGGACGGCACCCCCTCCGGCGTCACCGGCGTCCGGCCCTCGACCGCAACGCGAGGAGCACCTCCGGGCGCGAAGGGTGGCCGGACGACGAGCCGGCCGAAACGAGACCTGATGAGCGGGAGGGACCTGGACGCGCCAAAAGAAGCGGGTGCCGGCCACGTCGGGCGCATCGCCCGACGTTCGGTCCCCTCCCCGGAGACCCGGGCCGCGGTGCGGGCGCAGGCTGTCGACCTCGGGCTCTGGCTCGCCGCCGCCGCGTTCGGCCTGCTGGTCGCCAGTCTCGTCATCCGAACCGGCGTCGAGCTGACCGGGTCACGAACGGCGACGGAACCCGTCCGGGGCCTGGCCGCGGCCGGAGCGGAGCGGGCCGCGGCACCGTTCCGGCTCGCGTGGCGGGCGCCCCGGCTGGCACCGGCCGTGCTCCTGCCCGTGTCGGTGGCCATCGTCACGCTCGCGCTCGCCCGTCGGAGCACCCGCGTTCGCTGGGCCGTCCTGCTGTTGCTCGGCTTCGCCGGCTCGCTGGCCTGGAGCGTCGCGCTGGCCGCCGCGGCCGGCCCGGACCTTTCCGGTGGCCTTCGCCCACCGCCGGCCTATCTGGCCGCTGCCCGCGCCGTCGGTGACGATCCACTCGGCTACCTGGCGGACTGGGGATCCGGACCGCCCACCGGGTCCCCAGCGGCCGCGACAGCGGCGACAGCCGACGGCGGCGCCGTGCTCGTCCCGGGTCCCGCGGAGCTCGCCGGGCATCCCCCGGGTCCGATCCTGCTGGTCTGGACCCTGGACAGGCTCGGCATCGGCGGTGTGGCGGGCAGCGGCGAGGCGGTGGCTCTCGGGCTGGCACTGACGGTGCTGACAGCCGCGGCGGTCCCACTGGTGGCCGTCGCGGTCCGCTCGCTGTGCCACGAGACGGCGGCCCGCCGGGCGGTGCCGGTACTCGTGCTGACGCCTTGGGCGCTGTGGGCGGCGGCGTCACCGGAGGCGGTGACCATCCTGCCGGCCGCGGCCGCACTGGCCGTCGGTGTGGTCGGGTGTGAGCCGGGACGGCGCTGGCCGCTGCTGTGGGCGCTGGCGTCCGGACTGTTGCTGGGCGTCACCAGCCTGTTCGACTACGCGGCGGTCTGGCTGGGAGTGGGCGTCGCGGCCGCCTACTTCGTCCGGCGGCGACCGCTCATGAACGTCTTCACCGGCCTGGGGGCCCTGCTCCCCTTCTGGCTGTTCTTCGCCTGGGGCTTCTCCTGGCCGGACGGCCTCGCCGGCGCGCGGGCGAGCGCCGGCGTCACCACGATGCTGGCCTGGCTCGCGATGGACGTCGCCGTCGTGGTGCTGGCCGGCGGGCCGGTGCTGGCCCGGGCCGTCCGACGCGTCCGGCTGACCCCGGGCTGGCCGTTCCTGGTCGGAGCGGGCTCGGCCACGCTTTTCAGCCTCTGTGCCGGGCTGGCCTGGGGCGGGGTGGAGCAGGCCTGGCTGCCGCTGGCACCCTGGTTGGCGGTTGCCGCACTGGCACCGCGGCCCCGCCCGGACGGCCCCGGGGACACAGTCCGGGCGGGCGATCTACCGATGCTCCTGCTCGGTGCGAGCGCTCTCGTCGCGGTGATCCTGCGGGTGGTCCTCAGCGGCGGCTGACGGGACGGGCGAGGACCCGTCGGCGTCCTGGCGAGGCATGTCGGGTTCGAGGTAGACCCGGACCGCCGAGGGCACGGCCGCTCGCAGCAGATCCTCGGCGCCGTTGATGGCGGCGGCGACCTGGACCGTGGTCAGCTCGGATTCAAGCCCGATCTTGGCCGCCACCAGCAGCTCGTCCGGCCCCAGATGCAGGGTGCGCATGTGGATCACACTGGTGACCGCCGGAGCGGAGGCCAGCGTCCGGCGGATCGTGTCGACCGTGGCGGGTGCGGCCGCCTCCCCGACGAGCATCCCGTAGGTCTCCATCGCGACGATCACCGCGACGACCAGGAGCAGCACGCCGATCGCGACGGTGCCCGCGGCGTCCCAGAGCGGCTCGTCGAGCAGCAGCGTCAGCCCGACGCCGCCGAGGGCCAGCAGCAGGCCACACAGGGCCGCGAGGTCCTCCAGCAGCACGACGGGCAGCTCCGGCGAGCGGGCGTCCCGGATGAACCGCCACCAGGACGCCGAGCCCTTGAGGCCCCGCGACTCCTTGATCGCGGTGCGGAAGGAGAAGCTTTCCAGCGCGATGGCGATCCCGAGGACCACCACCGCGACCAGCCCGCTCTCCAGCTCGTGGGGGTGCCGCAGCTTCTCGACACCCTCGTAGACGGAGAAGAGCCCACCCACGCTGAACAGCACGATGCCGACGAGGAAGCCGGCGATGTAGCGGGAGCGGCCGTAGCCGAAGGGGTGCTCCTCGTCCGCCGACTGCCTGGCCTGCCGCTGACCGAGCAGCAGCAGAGCCTGGTTGCTGGAGTCCGCGACCGAGTGGATCGACTCGGCCAGCATCGAGGAGGACCGGGTGAACAGGAACGCCACGAACTTCGCGACCGCGATGCCCAGATTCGCCAGCAGCGCCGCCACGACTGCCTTGGTGCCGCCTTCCGCGCTCACGCGCCCCCGCTCTCGTAGCCCGTCGTCTGCCGTGACCGGGTGCCCTCGGCACCCGGACTGATCGCCCAGTGTGTCAAGTCGCCACCGCGGGCGCCTCGCCGGGTGGGCGCCGCTCAGGCCAGCGCGACGAGGTCCGCCAGGTCGGGCGACCAGGTGTCCTCGACACCGTCCGGCAGCATGAGGACCTTGTCGGGGCTGAGCGCCTCGACCGCGCCCGGGTCGTGGGTGACGAGGACCACCGCGCCGCGGTAGGTCCGCAGTGCGCTCAGGACCTCGTCCCGCGAGGCGGGGTCGAGGTTGTTGGTCGGCTCGTCCAGCAGCAGCACGTTGGCGGAGCTGCAGACCAGGCCGGCCAGCGCCAGCCGCGTCTTCTCGCCGCCGGAGAGCGTCTCGGCCCGCTGCTCCACCGTGTCGCCGCTGAACAGAAAGGCACCCAGGATGCGCCGCAGGTCCACGTCCGACGCGGTGGGTGCCGCCGCGCGCATGTTGTCGAGGACCGACTGGGAGGTGTCCAGGGTCTCGTGCTCCTGGGCGTAGTAGCCCAGCCGCAGGCCGTGCCCGGGATGGACCTCACCNGCGTCGGGCGGCTCCTGGCCGGCGAGCATCCGCAGCAGGGTCGTCTTGCCGGCGCCGTTGAGGCCCAGGACGACGACCCTGGTGCCGCGGTCGATCGCCAGGTCCACTCCGGTGAAGACCTCCAGCGAGCCGTAGGACTTCGACAGGCCGGTGGCCGTGAGCGGGGTGCGCCCGCAGGGCGCCGGGTCGGGGAACCGGAGTCTGGCGACGCGGTCGGCGACCCGGACCTCGGCGAGGCCGGCCGCGAGGCGCTCGGCCCGGCGGTCCATCTGGTGGGCCGCCCGGGCCTTCGTGGCCTTGGCACGCATCTTGTCCGCCTGCGCCCGCAGCGAGTCGATCTTCTTCTCCGCGTTGGCGCGCTCCCGCCGGCGCCGCCGCTCGTCCTGCTCGCGCTGGGTGAGGTAGGTCTTCCAGGCGACGTTGTAGACGTCGAGCGCGGCCCGGTTGGCGTCGAGGTGGAAGACCTTGTTCACGCTCTTGTCCAGCAGGTCCACGTCGTGGCTGATCACGATGAGGCCACCGGAGTGCGCGCGCAGGAAGTCACGCAGCCAGGTGATCGAGTCGGCGTCGAGGTGGTTGGTGGGTTCGTCGAGCAGCAGGGTCGCGTCGGAGTTGCCCGAGCCGGCGAACAGGATGCGGGCCAGTTCGACCCGGCGCCGCTGACCGCCGGACAGCGTGCCGATCGGCTGGGCGAGAACCCGGTCGGGCAGACCCAGTGAGGAGCAGATCCGCGCCGCCTCCGCCTCGGCCGCGTAGCCGCCGAGCGTCCCGAACCGCTCCTCCAGCCGGCCGTACCGGCGGACCGCCGCGTCCCGCGCGGTCTCGTCGACGAGTTCGGCCATCTCCACGTGCAGCTTTTCCATCTCGCGCAGGATCGCGTCGAGCCCGCGGGCGGCGAGCACCCTGTCCCGCGCGGTGTCCGCGAGGTCTCCGGTGCGCGGGTCCTGCGGCAGGTAGCCGAGCTCCCCGCGGATGTCGACCTTGCCGGCGAACGGCAGGGTCTCCCCCGACAACGTCTTCAGCAGCGTCGTCTTCCCGGCACCGTTGCGGCCCACGAGGCCGATGCGATCGCCGGGCTGTACCCGGAAGGAGACCGGCTCGATCAGTGTTCGGGCTCCGGCCCGGAGCTCAAGCTCGGACACAATGATCATGAGGGTCGGCCTCTTTCGTACATCGGATTCGTGCGTGTATCAGCTGCCTGACGGATGGCCGCGCGGCACCGGGGTAGCGGCGGACGCCCGCGTCACGACGCGGCAGAGGTCATGCTCTCCAGGGTACGGGCCGCGGCCATGGGCACCGCGGGCGTCCCGGGCGGTCCCGGCTGTGACTCCCGCCCATGACGTGCGTCCCTGATGCGGCGCGGGTACTCCCTTCCCAGGTCGTGGGCGTTGCCGCCGGGTTCCGGCGGCCGAAGCTCCGGACACGGGAGGTCACGATGACGACGACGTACCGGCAACAGCGGCAGACGCAGCACCGGAGCCCGCTGTGGTCGAGCCTGGCCGTGCTGGGAATCGCCTCGACCGTCCTGGGCGTGCTGCTGATCGCCAACCCCTTCAGCACCGCCGGGGGGCTGGCGATGATCGCCGGAGTGGCTCTGCTGGTCTCCGGCATCGGCGAGATCGTGTCCGCCGTGCGCGCCGAGCACAGCGGCACCACCGTCCTGTACGGAGTGCTCACCGCCGCCGCCGGGGTCGTGATCCTGGTGTGGCCGCATGTGACCCTGCGCGTGATCGCGCTCGTCGTCGGAGCCGCGCTGATCGTCGGCGGCGTCGTCCGCGCGCTGCTGGTCCTGGCGAGCCGGCGGGCCGGCCACGCCCCGGGCCGCAACCGGAGCCTGGTGATCGCCGGCCTCGCCGTCGTCCTCGGCGTCCTCGCCGTCTGCTGGCCGGCGGCCACGGTCGCGGTCCTGGCCGTCCTGTTCGGGATCCAGCTCGTCGTCACCGGCGTCACCGAGGTGCTGATCGGGCTCGCGCTTCGCCCCTGACGGCGGCGACGGCCACCGCGGCCCACCAGCCGGCTGTCAGTCGACGATCCGCTTGCGCCAGTGCGCGATGGAGTCCGGGCTCGCGCCGCGGTCGAGCAACCACGCCTGCGGCCCGTCCGGATCGGCGTCGATGATGGCGAGCACCTGCTCGACGGCCTCCCGGGAGACCTCGCTCACCGCCCGGGACGCCGTCCTCGCCCCGGGCAGGAGCGACTGCCCCCGCAGCCGCCGCAGCACCCCCGGCATGTTGGCGCCGGTGGCCAGGTAGTCGGCGATCACCTGCTCGCGGCCGACCCCGGCCAGCCGCAGCAGGAGGGCGACCACGATCCCGGTGCGGTCCTTGCCGGCGGCGCAGTGCACCAGCAGCGGCCCCGGCGCCTCGGCGGCGAGGTCCACGATCTCCACCAGCCGGGGAGCGGCGATGTCGAGGATCGCGGTGTACAGCGAGCGCAGACCACCGGCGAGCGCGTCCGGGCCGACGGAGTCGCTGGCCCGGCCGGTCTCCTCGCCGAGCAACGGCATGATGTGCACCTCGGAGCCCAGCAGGGACAGCGGATGCGGGGAGCTTCCCCGCTCGACCGCCGACCGCAGGTCGACCACCGTGGGCGGCGGCCAGGTGAAGTCACCCACGGGCAGGGCGTCCCCCACCCGTGGCATGTCGCTGCGGTAGAGCACACCCGGCCGGATGACCTGGCCGGCGTCCGTGGTCATGCCACCGACATCCCGCAGATTGGCCAGCCGTACCGTGGAGATCTCATCCGTACCCATCCGCAGTCCTCCCGAGAGCCCGATGCCCGGGACGGGACCGGCCTGCGGCCCCGCCACCTGGGCGTCCCAACCGCCGGCCTCGTGACCGTGCCGGCGGGCGCCCGGCCACGGCCCCGACGAGGAGGCGGGCCCGGCGGCAAAACGATCTGACGAGGTCGTCGCCCCGTCAGCGCGGGGCGGGCGGCCGCACCCCATCCTCTTCGAAGAGTGTGGCCTCATGCGGGGCAACGGGCTTCGCGCCCGGGCCGGCCGCCGCACCGCTCGCCTCCACCGCGGGTGCGTCCACCGGATCGACGAGGTGTGGGGAGTCGTTGCGCACACTCCCCACCGCGGACGAGACCGGATGCGCGGTGAACACCCCGGCGGGCGCCGGCCGCAGGATGCCCGTGAGCGCGGCCGGATCCCGCACCTCCGGATCGATCCACCGGGACCAGGCCGAGCGCGGGACCACGACCGGCGACCGGTCGTGCAGGAACTCCAAACCCGGGGCCGCGTCGGTCGTGAGGATCGTGAACGTCGTCAGCGGCTGCTCGCCGTGCCGCCAGACCTCGTAGAGGCCGGCGAAGGCGAACAGGCCGTCCGCACCCGGATGACCGGCGGGATGGACGTAGTAGGGCTGCCCCCGGCGGGCCCCTTCGACCCGCTGCCACTCGTAGAAGCCGGTGGCCGGGACCAGGCAGCGCCTGGCGGCGAACGCCGCCCGGAACGCCGGTTTCGCCGCCACCGTCTCCGCCCGCGCGTTGATCAGACGGCTGCCGATCGACCGGTCCCTGGCCCAGGACGGCACCAGCCCCCAGGTCGCCAGGCGCAGCACGCGATCGGGCCCGCCGGCAACGGGACCGCCGGCAACGGGACCGGCCGCGGAGGCCCCGCCGACACCGGGATCGGCCGCCGCGACCGCCCCACCGGACGCGGCCGCGGGACGCGACGCGGCCACGATCGGCATCTCGGTGGTCGGGGCCACGTTGTAGCTCTCGCGGACGCGGCCGCCCGTCTCGTCGACGGCGGACATCGCCGCCGCGAGATCATCCGCGCTGAGCGTCTGGGTGTACCTGCCGCACATCGTCCCAGTCTCGCAAGTCTCGCGGCGGGCTCGGTGGTCAGCCGACGAGCGCCGCGGCCGCGCCGGCCAGGCAGCCCAGGGACACCAGGCCGAACACCCCGACCCAGAGGTTCCCCGGCAGGCCGGTGAGGCGGGCCAGCTGGTCGGGGTCGGAGTCCCTCGCCCGCCGACGGCGCCGCTGGTGCTGCACCTCGACGATCGGCCGGATCGCTCCGAGCAGCAGGAACCAGGTGGCGTACGCGGCGAAGCCGGCCTGGACGTCGTCCGCGGCGAACCAGGAGACCCCGAGCACGACGACCGTGCTGACCAGCACGGACACCACCCCGAACGCGTTACGGACGATCACCAGCATGACCAGCAGCAGGGCGACGACGACCTGGAGCAGCAGGCTGACCCGCCCGGTGGCGAGCAGCGCCGAGGCGCCCAGGCCCAGCAGGGACGGCGTCGTGTACCCGGCCGCCACGGTGAGGATCACCCCCGGCCCGGTCGGCCGCCCGGCCGACACCGTCACGCCCGAGGTGTCGGAGTGCAGCCGCACTCCGGAGAGGCGGCGGCCGGCGGCCACCGCGACCAGCGCGTGCCCGCCCTCGTGCGCGATCGTGACCACGTGGCGTGCCTTCGGCCACACCCGGTCGCTGGCGACGGTGAGCAGCGCGGCGATCCCGGTGAGCACCAGGATCCAGTGGGCGGGCGGCGGCTGTGCGCCGAAGCTCCGGCTCAGCAGGTCGGACGTGGCTGCCCCTTTCCTCGTCGCGAGGCCACCGCCGCGAAGTGCCCGAAACCGAGGACCCCGGGCGGCGAACCGTCCCGATAATCCCGCACGTCCCCTCCGCGGCCCAGAGCGAGGACCGGTCCTCAGCTGCGTCCGAGCCGTCACTCTCCCGACATGCACCGGCTTCACCGGCACGGAACCGGTCCGGTGCGATCGATCCCGCCGTCTCGAATGCACGACTCGCGCCGCCCGGTGGCGCACGATGGGTCCGGCTGACAGCGAGCCCGGCTGGCGGGCCAGGCTGACAGGCCCGACGACGCGGCTGGCCGCGGTCGGCGCGGCGACAGGAACCTAGGGACGGGGAGGAATCCGCGCAATGGCGGAATACGTCTATCGGCCGGTCATCCATACGGCGCTCGGGCTCTTCCGCGCGCTGCGCCTGCAGCTGGATGTGCGCGGCGAGGAGAACGTGCCGGCGAGCGGCGGCGCGGTCGTTCTGATCAACCATGTGTCGTACCTGGACTTCGCCCTGGCCGGGGTGCCGTTCTGGTGGTCGCGGCGGCGGATGGTCCGCTTCATGGCCAAGAAGCAGGTCTTCGACCACCGGGTGAGCGGGCCGCTGATGCGCGGCATGCACCACATCCCGGTCGACCGCGCGGCCGGTGCCGGGTCGCTGCGCACGGCCGTGCAGGCCCTGCNGGACGGGGAGCTGATCGNGGTGTTCCCGGAGGCCACGATCAACCCGAGCTACTGTCTGGCGCCGTTCAAGTCGGGCGCCGCCCGGATGGCCGCCGAGGCCGAGGTCCCCGTCATTCCGCTGGTGTTGTGGGGCAGCCAGCGCATCCTGACGAAGGGACGTCCCCGCAACCTGCGCGCGGCGGTCGGGACGCCGGTCTCGATCACCGTGGGGAAGCCGGTGCCGTACACGGAGCTGCAGGACTCCCGGGCGGGCACCGCCCTGCTGGAGATCACGATGGCCGAGATCCTCGACGATGCCCAGCGCCGCTACCCGGCGCCCCCCGCCGGCGAATCACCCTGGTGGCTGCCCGCGCACCTCGGCGGGTCGGCACCCGAGCCACCGGCGCGCCCGGCGCCGTGAGCGCCGGGGTGGGCAGCGTGCCGGCGGCAGCCTGTGGGAGGTTGACGGAGATGACCCGGTGTCGACGGAGATGGCGCGGTGTTGAGATGGCGCGGTTGGTCGCCGGAGTGGAGCGGGCCAGTGAGGGACGACAGGGACGGGACGCTCACGGACGAGGAGTTCGTCGACGCGCTGCCCAAGGTGGAGCTGCACGTCCACCTCGAAGGGTCCATGCTGCCGGGCACGCTGCTGCGGCTTGCCCGGCGGCATGACGTCGGCCATCTGCCGACCGATCTCGACGCCCTGCGCGCCTACTACGAGTTCCGCGACTTCGACCACTTCATCGAGGTCTACCTCGCGGCGGTCCAGGTGCTGCGCGACGAGGACGACTTCCGGCTCCTCGCCCGCGAGACCGCGCTCGGGCTGGCGGAGCAGCGGGTGCGGTACGCCGAGATCACCTTCACCCCGTGGCTGCACGTCCAGCGCGGGGTGGATCCCGAGCTGGTCTTCGCCGGGGTGGAGGCGGGCCGCCTCGACGCCGAGCGGGAGACCGGCATCCGGGTTCGCTGGATCACCGACATTCCCGGCCTGCCCGGGACGGACAACGTGCACTCCGGCGAACGCACCCTGGAGCTGGCCCTCGCCCACGGCGGCGAGGGTGTGATCGCGCTGGGGCTGGGCGGGCCCGAGGTCGGGGTGCCGCGGCCCCAGTTCGGGCCGGTCTTCACGGCGGCCAGGGAGGCCGGCCTGCACTGCATCCCGCACGCGGGGGAGACGACCGGGGCGCGGACCATCTGGGACGCGCTCGAGTTCCTGCACGCCGAGCGGATCGGGCACGGCACCAGCGCCCTCGAGGACCCNGCCCTGGTGGACCACCTGCGCCGGCATCGCATCCCGCTGGAGGTCTCCCCCACCTCCAACCTGCGCACGGGCGCGGTGGCCAGCTACGCGGCGCATCCCCTGCCGGAGATGATCGCCCAGGGTCTGGAGGTGAACCTGAACAGCGACGACCCGCCCATGTTCAACACCACGCTGCGCCAGGAGTACCTGCACGCCCTGCGGTCGTTGCGGCTCACTCGGCAGCAGGTCTTCGACCTGGCCGCCGCGGGGGTCGAGCATTCCTTCCTGCCGGAGCCCGACAAGCAGTCACTGCGGGCCGAGTTCGCCACCGCCGCCGCGGATCTCGGCGTCGAGGCGCCGGTCGGGGTTCCGTCGGCTCCGGTCTCGGAACCGCGGGGCTGAGCGCCGGGCTTCGCCCGGACCGGCGGGGCCGGCGCGACCGGCAGACGGCAGCTCCGGCGCGACCCCGTCAGCCGGCGCCGCGGATGAATGGTTTACCCAGGTCACGAGGTGCGGACCGGGTGTCGCCCAGCATCACCCAGGCGATCAGCGCCAGCAGGAAGGGCGCCATCAGGAACAGCGAGGACGGGATGTTCTCGAATTCGGCCTGGCCTCGGTACTGCAGAGCGTCGAGGGCGCCGAAGGCGACCGCCCCGACCACCACCCGCCACGGGATCCAGCGGGCGAAGATGGTCAGCGCCAGCGCCAGGAACCCGCGTCCGGCCGCCATGTTGTCGACGAAGACCCCGCCGGACTGCACCAGCGCCAGGATCGCGCCGGCCAGGCCGGCGGTCGCCCCGCCGAACGCGAGCGCCGCGGCCCGCACCCGCAGCACCGGCACGCCGTGGGCGTCCGCGGCCGCCGCACCGTCGCCGACCGCGCGGATCAGCAGGCCGGCCCGGGTACCGGCGAGCGCCCACGCCACCACCGGCAGGACCAGGTACGACAGGTAGACGAGCGGGCTCTGGTCGAACAGCACGGGCCCGAGGAACGGGATCGACGCCAGACCGGGAATCCGCAGATCGTCGAGGACGCCGAGGTCGGCCGCGGTCATCCCGGAGCCGAACCACTCCCGCCGCAGCAGGCTGGTCACGCCGATCGCGGCCAGGTTGAACCCGATTCCGATGACGACCTGGTCGGCGCGCGCCCAGCCCACCGCGACCGCGTAGCCGAGACCGACGAGCGCACCGACCGCCACGGCGACGACCAGCCCGACGACGGCCCCACCGCACCGGATCGTCGCGGCGACCCCGGCGAAAGCCCCGACCAACATCATGCCCTCAAGGCCGACGTTGAACATCCCGGCCCGCTGCACGACCGTCTCGCCGAGCGCGGCGAGCAGCAGCGGCGCGGCGAGCGCGAGCGCGCTCGACCAGAAGAAGACCGTGAAGATGGTGTCGATCATGCCGCGTTCCTCCCACCGCGCAGCAGTGCCGCCCCGCCGGCGCAGGCCAGCAGGAGGATCGGGAGCGCCTCCACCACGTAGGCGAGGGACGCCGTGATCCCGGTGAGCTGCTGCAGCTGGGTCGCCGTGCTGAAGATGCCGCCGAAGACGAGCGAGATGACGAGCGCCCGCCCCGGGCGCAGCCCGGCCAGGAACGCGATCGCCAGCCCCTCGAAGCCGAAGTTGCTGGAGAAGCCCTGGATGAGCCGGAACTGGACCCCGAGCACGTCCGACGCCCCGGCGAGCCCGGCGATCGCGCCGGAGACCGCCATCGCGATCAGCACCGTGCGCGTGATCGACACCCCGTGGTAGCGGCTGGCCAGCGGGTTGTGCCCGACGGCCCGCAGCCGCAGTCCGGTCGTCGTGCGGTTCACCAGCACGGCGACCACGACGGCGAGCACCAGCGCGAGCAGGAAGCCCAGGTGCAGCCGGGTCCCGAACAGCTGCGGAAGCTCGGCGGACGAGCTGATCCGTTCCGACTGGTTGAAGGACGTCTTCTCGGCCTTCATCGGGCCCTGCACCAGGAACTGCACGAAGTATGTGGCGATGAAGTTCATCAGCAGGGTGACGACGATCTCGTCGGCCCCCCGCCAGATCTTCAGCACCGCCGCGATCGCCGCCCACACCGCCCCGAACATCGCCGCCACCAGTAGCGCGGCCACCAGGTGCAGGCCGCCGGGCAACACGTTCGCCAGGTAGACCCCGCCGACGGCCGCGCCGACCGCGCCGAGCTGCAGCTGCCCCTCACCGCCGAGGTTGAACTGGCCGCCGCGCAGCGCCACGATAGCGCCGAGCGCGACCAGCAGCCGGGGCGTCGCGTAGACCATGGTGTCGACGGCGCCCTGCTGGGTTCCGATGGTCGAGTCCACCGCCACCTGCGCGGCGAAGACCGGGTCCTCGCCGAGCGCGGCCACCAGGAGCAGCGCGCACAGGGCGCTCACCGCGAACGCGGCCACCAGGGTGGCGGCCGGCCGGTCGAGAACGGCCAGAGCCAGCCTGGCCGCCCGGCCCACCGCGCCGCCGGCGGCAGCGGCAGCGGGCCGGCGAGCGTCGGCCGGACCGGCGGCGCCCGCGGGATCGGCTGGATCGGCTGGATCGGCTGGACTGGCGGCACCCGCGGGATCGGCGGCATCGGTGGGCAGGGTGGTGGGCGTGGGCCCGGACATCTGCGCGCTCAGCGTCCTGTTCCTTTCTGGGCGGGGAGCGGCTCGTCGCCGAGCATCAGCGCGCCGATCCGTTCGACGCTCGCCTCGGCGCGGTCGAGGTCGCCGACGACCTTTCCGTCGAACATCACCGCGATCCGGTCGCCGACGGCCCGCACCTCGTCCAGGTCACTGCTGACGAACAGGACCGCCGCCCCGTCGTCGCGGGCGCGCCGGATCCGGTCGAGCACAGCCGCGGCCGCACCGGCGTCGAGACCCCGGGTCGCCTGACTGACGACCAGCACCCGCGGCCCCGCGCCGAGCACCCGGGCGAGCACGACCTTCTGCTGGTTTCCACCGGAGAGCTGACGGACCGGCACCCGCGCGGACGGTGCCCGCACGCCGTGGGCCTCGACGGCGCTCGTCCCGTGCGCGTGGATCAGCCGGCGGCGCAGGAAACCCGCCTTGCTGACCGGCGCGAGCCGGTCGAGGACGAGGTTCTCCGCGATGGTCAGGTCGAGGACGAGTCCCTCCCGGTGCCGGTCCTCCGGGACGACGCCGACGGCGCTGTCCCGGCGGCCGCCGCGGCTGGTGACGTCGACCGGGCGGCCTTCGACGGTGACCTCGCCGCCGGCCGCCCGCCGGATGCCGGCGAGCACCTCGACGAGTTCGTGCTGGCCGTTGCCCTCGACCCCGGCCAGCGCGACGATCTCGCCGCCGCGGACTTGCAGGTGCACCCCGCGCAGCCCCGTCGACCCCGGTTCACTCACAACCCGCAGGTCACGGACGTCCAGCAGCACCTCGCCGGGCGGGCCGGCGGGCGGCGGTGCCGGCGCGGGGCGCGCGGAGTCACCGACGACGAGGCCGAGAGTCCGCGCCGGTGTGGTGGCGGCGACCGCGGCGGTGTCGAGCAGCCGGCCGCGGCGCAGCACCGAGATCTCGTCGCTGACGGCGAACACCTCGCTCATCCGGTGGGTGATGAGGACGACCGCGTGGCCGGCGTCCCTGATCCGGCGCAGCAGCGCGAACAGGCCGTCGATCTCGGCGGGCGCGAGCACCGTCGTCGGCTCGTCGAGGACCAGCAGCCGGGCGTCCCGATGCAGCGCGGTGAGGATCTCGACCCGCTGGCGGGCACCGAGGGAGAGATCGCCGATCCGGTCGTCGGGCCGGACCGCGAGCCCGAGCCGCTCGGAAAGCTCGCTTACCTGGCGGGCGGCGGTCGCGAGGTCGAGCCGGCGGCCGATCGCGCGGTGCGAGGCGAGCAGCAGAGTCTCGGTCACCGTGAAGGACGGCACCAGTTTCAGGTGCTGATGCACCATCGCGATCCCGGCGCCGATCGCGTCACCGGGGCCGCGGACGGCCACCTGCCGGCCGTCGACGTGCACCGTCCCGGCGTCGGCCCGGTGCACCCCGAAGACCAGGTTCATCAGTGTGCTCTTGCCGGCGCCGTTCTCGCCGAGCAGCGCGTGCACCGTGCCGGGGCGCACGGCGAGGCTGACGTCGTCGACGGCGAGCACCGGGCCGAACCGCTTCGTCAGGTTCCGCAGTTCCAGCCGAGGCGGTGTCGGTGGTGCCGGCGGCGGACCACCCGCCGGGACGGCGCCGGCCACGCTGCCGGTCGCCGCCACGGCTGGAGCCGTGCTGTCGGGGTCGCCGACCGTCACCGGCTCGCCAGGGTGATCTTGCCCGCCGCCAGGTCCTCGATGAGCTGCTTGGCCTTGGCCTCGATCCCGGCGTCCACGTTCCTGAAGGGCGCGAAGGAGATCGCGCCGGTGGCCGCGTTCATGTCGGTGACCTTGCCGCCGAGCGTCCCGTCGGTGAGCTGCTGGCCCATCTCGTCGAAGGCCGTCATCATGTCGACCAGCCCGCTGGAGACGATGGCCTTCGGGTGCTTGGGGTTCTCGTCGATGTACTCGCCCATGGTGAGCAGGCCGGCGTCGGCCGCCGCCTGCTGGACGCCCTGGCCGGCGAGGTCGGCCATCGGGACGAGCACGTCGGCGCCCGCGTCGATGGCCTGCAGGCCGACCTGCTTGGCCTTGGCCACATCCTGGTAGCTGCCGATCCAGGCGGTCTGCACGTTGATGTTCGGGTTGACGTACTTCGCGCCGTCGGTGGCGTAGGCGACGGAGCGCTCGCTGGACGGGATCTTCTCGCCGCCGATGATCGCGATCTGGCCGGTCTTCGAGGCGAGCGCGGCGACCGCGCCCTGCAGGAAGCCGTACTCGTCCCAGTTGACCGACCAGGCCGAGTAGTTCTTCAGGCCGTAGGTCTCGGTCTCGTAGGAGAACAGCGCGAACTGGGTGTCGGGGAAGTCGGGCGCGACCTCCTGGATGGCCGCGGAGTAGCCGGACGAGTGGCTGACCACCAGGTCGTACTTCTTGGTGCCGTAGTCGCGCAGCAGTGACGGGGCCTTCTCGTAGCTGGCCTGCTCGACGTAGGTGCAGTCGAAGTCGTACTTCTCGCACATCGCGTCGAACGCCTCGTAGCCGGCGATGTCCCAGTTGGCCTGGTCGACGAACGCGGTGAACAGCCNGGCGACCTTCGGCCGGCCGGAGCTGTCGCCGTCGCCGGAGGAGGCGGAGTCAGAGGTGCCGCAGGCGGCGACCGCGGCGACCAGCGCGACCGCGGTGAATGGAACGGCGAGACGCTTCAGGCGCTTCATGTGACCTCTTCGACGGGTGGCCCGCGCACAGGCAGGCGAGTTCGACGCGCGGTGCGGACGGGCACGCAGCGGACGGCGGAGGGCGAGTGCCGGCGACAGCGGCAGGGCGCACCGCTGGGCGGCGTCAGATCTGAGATCTCAGATATGACTTCCAAGATGAAAGCGTCGATCCGTTACGCCACAAGTGGCCCCAGATGTCCATCTTGTTAAGAATCCCCTGGTAGGGGGCCTATAACGGGCGGCGAGGCGGGGTCGGCCACAGTCGGCGGGATCTGAGATCTGAGGTCGGACGTCCGCATCCCGCCGCGACCCGATCGACGCGATCTCAACTACTCCGAGTAGTCAACCCGTCGTCGGCCGAACATCAGCGCATCGTGACCAGGCGTACACGCCGCAACCCGGGAACCAATCACACCTTCTCGGTTGAGATTGTCGTAAGACCGTCTTACCTGGTAGAAACGCCGCCGTGACCAGACGATCCGGCGGGCTCGCCGTGGGCGCGACGGCCCCCACCGCCGGCCGTGGCCGCGCGAGGGGTTCACCACGGCAGCGGAGCCGACTCGGACCCGGCCGGATCGTCACCGTCCGAAGCGTCACACCAGCGACACACGACGACCTTGACCCCCTGCGGGCAAGCGGTTCGATGCCGGACAAGTGAGATCTAATCTCAGATCTCGTGATAGCGACGAGTAAGGGCATAGTCGACCGTTTCGCGATCCGGAGGACACCGCGACACCCGCGCGGCGGCGCCGGCACGGTCGCCCACCGGCGCTGGCCCGTCAGCTCGGCCTCCGGCCGGCGGTTGCCGACCGCGAGTCCCCACACCCATGCACACCCCAGACGGGGGAAACGGAGAAACCGGTGAGCAGTAGATCCTGGGCCGCGCGGATGGCCGTGGGCCTTTCCGCCGTGATCGCCCTGGCCGCGTGCTCGACGAGCACCGAATCCACGACCGAGGAGGCGGCCGCGCCGGCCGGCGACGGCAAGGCGATCACGATCGGGGTCGAGCTGCCACTGTCCGGCCCGACCGCGGCGTCCGCGGAGCATCTGCGCAAGGGCTTCGAACTGACCGCCGCCGAGATCAACGAGGCCGGCGGGGTCAACGGCTCGCCGATCAGGCTCGACATCCAGGACGACGCCGCCGACCCCACCACCGGCGTCGCGCTCGTCGACCGGTTCGCGCAGAACGGCGCGGTCGCCATCGTCGGCACCTACAACTCGGCGGTCGTGCTGGCGCAGTCGGAGGCCATCGCCGCCGCGAAGATCCCGCAGCTCGTCTACGCGATCAGCTCGGCCATCACCGAGAAGAAGAACCCGTACACCTTCCAGACCGGCCCGACCGACGTCGGCCTGATCACCGGCATCGTCGAGCGGATGAAGAGCAAGGGGCTGTCGAAGCCGGCGATCCTCACCGACACCACCTCGTTCGGCGCCTCGGCGAAGCCGGTGCTGGAGAAGTACCTGTCCGCGGACGGCATCACCCCGGCGCTCAACGACACCTTCGCCGCGGACGCCGCCGACCTGTCGGCGGTGCTGCTGAAGGCGAAGAACTCCGGCGCCGACTCCGTCGTCGCCTGGACCACCGGCCCCGCGTACGCGACGCTGGCCACCGGCGCCCAGCAGGTCGGCCTCACGCTGCCGATCTTCGGCAACGGCTCCACCGCCGAGCCGTCCGTGGCGCGGCTGGCCGGGTCCGCCGCCGACGTCCTCTACTTCCAGGACTCGATCGACGACGGCAAGCCGGCGGTCAAGGAGACCGCCGCGCGCTGGGCCAAGGAGTTCCCCGACGGCGTCCCCAGCGAGGCCTACGCCGCGCACGACATGCTCACCGCCGTCGCGGGCGCGCTCGCCGAGTCCGGGCCGGACCGGGTGAAGCTGCGGGACGCGCTCGAGTCCTACCAGAGCACCGAGCTGCTCACCGGCCGGGCCGGCAGCAGCTGGGCGTTCAGCGCCGACAACCACGTCGGCCTCGTCGGCGGCAACCTGGTCTGGCTGACGTACGACGGGGGCCAGGCCGTCCCGGCGGACGGCTCCTGAGCCGCTGACATGGACCAGCTCGCCTACTACCTGGTCATCGGGCTGGGCATCGGTGCGATCTACGCCCTCAGCGGGCTCGGGATCGCCACCCTGTTCACCGGCTCCGGCCTGGCCAACTTCGCGCACGGTGACCTGATGGTGCTCGGCGCGCTGGTCGCCGCGTCGACGGCCAGCGCGGGCCACGGATACCTGCCCGCGCTGGCCGCCGCGGTCGTCGTCACCGGTGCCGTCGGTGCCGTCCTCGGGATGCTCTTCGCCATCCCGCTGCGGCACCGGCGCGCCGACATCGACGTCGTCCTGATCGGCACCCTCGGGGTCGCGATCACGATGACGAACCTGTTCGGGAACTGGTTCGGCCGCCGCCACCAGCGGGTCGACAGCCCGGTGGCGGGTGAGTTCCTGCCGATCGGGGACCTGCGGGTGCCGCTGCACTACCTGCTGCTGATCGGCGGCGCCGTGCTGGTCTTCGGCGCGGTGCACTGGCTGCACCGGCGTACCGACGTCGGCCTGCAGCTGCGCGCGGTGGCCAGCTCGCTGCCGGCCGCCCGCGACGCCGGGGTCC
This sequence comes from Frankia sp. EI5c, assembly GCF_001636565.1. Lineage (GTDB taxonomy): Bacteria > Actinomycetota > Actinomycetes > Frankiales > Frankiaceae > Parafrankia. The sequence continues at coordinate 42,425 of NZ_LRTK01000022.1, read as the reverse complement.
GGGTCGGCCGGATGCTGATGATCTCCTGGACCGTCGCCGCGCTGGTGGCCGGTGTCGCCGGGGTGCTGGTGGCCGGCGTGCTGCCGATCACGCCGGAATCCGCGCTCCCGCTGGGCCTGAACGGCTTCGCCGCGGCGATCGTCGGCGGGCTCGCGAACCCGCTCGGAGCGATCATCGGGGGCCTGGTCATCGGTGTCGCCGAGACCTTCGCCGGCGGCTACCTCAACGACACCATCCGGGCGAGCATCGCACCCCTGGTGCTGCTCGGCGTGCTGCTGCTGCGCCCCCAGGGGCTGCTCGGCCCGGCGCGGGCGGTGCGGGCCGGATGAGCGCACCCGCGACCGCCGGGACCACCGGCCCGGCCCCGGAACCGACACCAGCACCAGCACCGACAGCGATCGGGCCGCTCGCCGGCCGTTCCCGCACCGCCAGCCACGTCGTGCCGGCCCGGCACTGGCGCTGGACCCAGCCGGCGCTGGTGCTCACGCTCGGCGCCGTGGTGCTGTGGGGGGTCCGGCCCGGGCCCTTCGACCTGCGGGTCTGGACGCTCGTCGTCGCCTACGCCGTCGGCGCGGTCGGCTTCAACGTACTGATCGGTTACGCCGGGGCGCTCTCGATCGGCAACGCGGTGTTCCTCGCGATCGGCGGTTACGCCTGGGCGAAGCTCGCCGTACCGGCCGGGCCGGCGGTCGCGCTGCTCACCGGGATCGCGCTGGCCGCCGGGTCGGCGCTGCTGCTCGGCCTGCTGCTCCTGCGGCTGCGCACCTTCTACTTCGCGATCGGGACGCTCGCCCTCGGCACCCTCGGCACCGTGGTGACGCGCAACTGGACGTCGATGACGAACGGTGACGCCGGGCTGGTGAACGTCGGCTATCTCAAGCTGTTCGGCCAGTCCGGGGTGGCGTCCATCTTCGCCACCGGCGTCGTCGCGCTCGCGTTCTTCTGCTACCTGCAGGAGGCGCTGCGGACGTCGCCGTGGGGGCTGGCGATGGCGGTCTCCCGGTACGACCCGCCGGCCGCGCAGGCACTCGGAGTGAGCGTCTCCCGGGCGCGGGTCACCGCGTTCGTGTTCAGCGGGATCACCGCCGCCGTCGCCGGCGCGCTGATCGCCCAGCTCGCCGGCGGCGCGTTCCCCGACCAGTTCGGCCCCACCCAGTCGACGAGCCTGTTGATCATCCCGATCCTCGGCGGGCGCGGCTGGCGGTGGGCCCCGATCGTCGGGGCGATGATCGTCATCGCGCTGCCGGAGCACCTGCGGTTCCTGGACGACTACCGGCTGGTGGTCTACGGCGTCGCGGTCACCGCCGTCGCGCTGTTCCTGCCCGGCGGCGTCCACCAGATCGCGCAGTGGGTCACCCAGGCAGTACGGAACCGAGCCGGGACGACGCGAGCTGGGACGAGGCGGGCCNATGGCTGAGGACGGAGTCACGGAGCTGGCGGCGCGGGCCGTCTCGGTGTCGTTCGGGGCCCTGCGGGCGGTGGACGGGATGTCGCTGCGGGTCGGCCCGGGCGAATGCGTCGGGCTGATCGGGCCGAACGGGGCCGGCAAGAGCACCCTGCTCAACGTCCTGAGCGGGTTCCAGCGGCCGTCGGTGGGCGAGGTGACGCTCGCCGTGGGCGGCACGGACCACCGGCTCACCGGCGCACCGGTGACCACGCGGGCGCGGCTCGGGGTGGCGCGCGTCTTCCAGACACCCAGGCTGGTTCCGGAACTCAGCGCGGTGGAGAACGTGGAGCTGGGGATGGCCGCGGCCGCCGGGTTCGGCGGCGTCCTGGAGGCCCTCGGGCTGCCGGGCGGGCGCCGTGGGGCCCGCCGCCGCCGCGCGCACGCGCTCGGGGCGCTGGAGCGGGTCGGGCTGCGCGAGATCGCCCCGGTCCGTTCGTCGGAGCTGTCCATCGGCCAGCAACGCCTGGTGGAGCTCGCCCGGGCGGTCGCCTCGGACGCCCGGGTGCTGCTGCTGGACGAGCCGTTCGCCGGGCTGTCCCGGCCGGCCCGCGCCGTCGTCGCCGACCTGGTCGGCGTGCTGCGCGACGCCGGTGCGGGTGTCCTGCTCGTCGAGCACGATCTCGCCCAGGTGCGCCGGCTCGCCGACCGGCTGGTGGTGATGGACCGCGGGACGCTGGTGGCGGCCGGCCCGGTCGCCGAGACGCTGGCGGACCCGGAGGTGGTCCGGCGCTACATCGGCGACATCGAACTCGACGTCGGCGGCGGCCTCGGTGGGACGGCGGTCACCAGCACGGCGGTCACCAGCACGGCGGTCGCCAGCACGGCGGGTGGCGATGACGGCGGGCCGGTCGCGCTGGAGGCCCGCGACCTCAGCGTCTTCTACGGCTCGATCCCGGCCACCGAGGGGGTGGCGCTGCGGGTCGCGGCCGGCGGCGGGCTCGCGCTGATCGGGCCGAACGGCGCGGGCAAGTCGACCGTGCTGCGCGGTATCGCCGGCCTGCTGCCCGCCACCGGTGAGGTCCGGCTCGGCGGGGCACGCCTCGACGGCCTGGACNCCCCGCGCCGGTTCGCGCGCGGGCTCGGTTTCGTGCCGCAGTCGCTGACCGCCGTCGTCGACCTGACCGTCGGCGAGAACCTGCGACTGTCCTGGCTGACCGGCAGCCGCTCCGCCAGCCACGCCGAGTCGCTGGAACGGGTCCGCGAGCTGTTCCCGGAGATCGTCGGACGGCTGCGTGACCCGGCCGGGTCACTGTCCGGCGGGCAGCGGCAGATGCTCGCGATCGGCCGGGCGCTGATGGCCGGGCCGAGCGTGCTGCTGCTCGACGAGCCCTCCGCCGGGCTCGCCCCGGCGCTGGTCGCCCCGCTCGCCGACGCGCTCGTCCGGCTGCGGGCGGCCGGGATCGCGATCGTCCTGGTCGAGCACAACCTGGGGCTGGTCCGGGCCGCGTGCTCCGACATCCAGGCGCTGCGCGCCGGCCGGCCGAGCTGGCACGGGCCCACCGAGCGGTTCGACGACGCCGTCGCCCAGCGGGTCTTCCTCGGCGGCGACGACCCATCACCCGAGATCACGGAAGGACGGGCCGTCCAATGAGACGCAGGATCATGCTCAACGGGTTCAAGGCCGCCACGATCGGCCACACGGCGGTGGGCCTGTGGACCCACCCGGCGAACCGGGTCCGGGAGTACGGCACCCTGCAGTACTGGATGGACACCGCCCGCACCCTGGAACGCGGCCTGTTCGACGGGCTGTTCATCGCCGACAGCCAGGGCATCGTGGACGTCTACCAGGACTCGACGGACGTCACCCTGCGGGAGGCGATCGGCGTCCCGGTGATCGACCCGATGCTGCTCGTCTCGGCGATGGCGACGGCGACCGAGCACCTGGGTTTCGCCGTCACCGCCTCCACCACCTACGAGAAGCCGTTCGACCTGGCCCGCAAGTTCGCCACCCTGGACCTGGTGACGAACGGCCGGGTGGGCTGGAACATCGTCACCTCGTCGTCGCGCAGTGAGGCGGCGAACTTCAGCCTCCAGAAGATGATCCCGCACGACGAGCGGTACACCATGGCCGACGAGTTCATGGAGGTCGTCTACAAGCTGTGGGAGCACAGCTGGGACGACGACGCGTTCGTCTTCGACCGGGAGCGCCGGGTCGCGGTGGACCCGGCGAAGGTGCGCCGGATCGAGCACCACGGCACCTACTACGACGTCCCCGGCTGCTTCATCAGCGAGCCGACCCGCCAGCGCACGCCGACCCTGTTCCAGGCGGGCAGCTCCAGCGCCGGGCGGGCGTTCGCGGCCCGGCACGCCGAGGGCGTGTTCATCTCCGTGCCGCGCCCGGACATGGCCGCCGGGTATGTGACGAAGCTGCGCGCCGAGGCCGCCGCCGCCGGCCGGCTGCCGGACAGTCTCAAGGTGTTCCCGCTGACCACCGTCGTCACCGCCGCCACCGACGAGGAGGCGTGGGCGAAGTACCGGGACTACAAGAGCCACCAGGCGCTGGAGGGCAACCTGGCCCGGTTCAGCGGTCTCACCCACGTCGACATGTCGAAGCTCGACCCGGACGAGCCGCTGCGCTACGTCGACAACGACGGCATCCGCGGCTCGCTGGAGGTCTTCACCAAGGCCGACCCCACCCGCGAATGGACGCCGCGTCAGATCGCCGACTTCCTGAGCGTGTCCACCATGGGCGCGCTCGTCGTCGGCTCCCCGGCCACCGTCGCCGACCAGCTGGAGCGGTGGGTGGAGGAGGCCGACGTGGACGGCTTCAACATCGCCGACACCCTGGCCGGGACGACCTTCCCGGACTTCGTCGACCTCGTCGTGCCGGAGCTGCAGCGGCGCGGGCGGATGTGGACCGAGTACGAGGGGGAGACCCTGCGCGAGCACTTCTACGGCGCCGGCAGCGCCCGGACCCGCCCCGACCACCCGGCCACCGGCCACCGCCGTGGCTGAGCCGACCGGCACGGAGGCGTTCGGGCCGACCGTGACGGTCGGCTGGCTCGCCGCCCACCTCGGCGAGGACGGCCTCGTCATCCTCGACGCGACGCTGTTCCTCGGCGACCGCACCGAGACGGAGCTCTTCCCCGTTCGTCCCGGGCTGCCGGCCTGGCGGCGGGCCCGGATCCCCGGTTCCCGGCATGTCGCGTTGGAGAGCGACCTGTCGGACCCGGCGGCGAGCTACCACTTCTCCGTCGCCGACGACGCCCGGCTGGCCGCGGCGCTCACCGCCGCCGGCGTCACCGACGGCGCCCGGATCGTCTGCTACGACGCGGCCGGCGGGATGTGGGCCGCGCGGCTGTGGTGGACGCTGCGCGACCTGGGCCTGCCGGTCGCGGTGCTGATCGGCGGGTTCGAGGCGTGGACGGCCGCGGGCGCGCCGGTCGCGACCGGTGACCCGGGCCGACCCGAGGAGCCCGCCGGCTCAGCCGGCTCAGCCGGGCCGCCGCCCCGGCTGCGGCCCGGCCGGTCCGGCTGGGTGGGCCGGGCCGAGGTCATCGAGATCATGCACGGGGAGCGGCCCGGCACGCTGGTGTGCGCGCTCGGGGCCGACCAGTTCGCCGGCCGCGGGCCCACCCGCTACGACCGGCCCGGGCACATCCCGGGCAGCCGAAACGTTCCCGCCGGGTCGCCCGCGGAGCTCGCCGAGGCCGTCCTCGGCCCGGACCGCGACCAGCCGCTGGTGCTCTACTGCGGCGCGGGCATCTCCGCCTCCGCGCTCGCCCTCGACCTGGTCACGGCCGGGTACCGCGACCTGCGGATCTACGACGGTTCGCTGGAGGACTGGACGTCCTCACCCGAGCTGCCGCTGGCGACTGGCGACGCGCCCTGAGGCGGCGGCGGGGCCTCGTACTCCTCGCGGCGCGCGGCCGACAGCAACCGGGCGTCCGGGTCGGCCGCGCCCTCGTTCGAGCCGCCGGCCCGCGCGCCGGTCAGGGTCATCCGAGGTCGGGCCAGTGCTCGGTGGTGTAGGCCATGTCCCAGAAGGCGCGCTCGAAGCGGGCCGCGGTCAGGAAGATCTGGGCGAGCCGCTCCCGGTCGGGCCGGTCGGCGCGCTCCCCCAGCGCGTTCATGAAGGCGATCAGCTCGGCCTCGTAGCGGGCGGCGTCCGCCGACGCCCAGAACCGGATCCAGGAGCCGTAGACCGGGTGGTCGACCGACTCCGGGCCCAGCCGGCGGCCGATCTCGCCGTAGGACCAGGCGCACGGCAGCAGCGCGGTGAAGATCTCGGTGGGGCCGAACCGGGCCGCGATCATCGCCAGGTAGGAGACGTACGCCTGGGCGGCCGGCGCCAGCACACCGGAGTGCGCCGACGGGCCGGCGCCCTGCCGCTCGACGAGATCGCGCAGCCGCAGGTTCTGCGGGATCTCGGTGTCGACGATGTTGGTCAGCGCCGAGGTGAACCGGCGCAGCTCCGCGTCGTCGCGGGCGGCGGCCGCGCCGGCGGCCAGCACCCGGGCGTACTCCGGCAGGTAGAGCAGGTTCTGGTCGATGTAGAAGCGGAACGTGGCCGGCGGCAGCGTGCCGGCGGCCATCTCGGCCGGGAACGGGTGCTCGAGGAGGGTCGCCCACACGCTCTCCGCGCGGCCGCGCAGGAACGCCGCGAGCGGTTCGCCCGGTGAACCGCTCGCGGCGGTCAGGTCACTCGGGGCGGTCACGCGAGCCCCATCCAGACCGACTTCGTCTGCAGGTAGGCGTCGAGCGCCTCGATGCCGTGCTCCTTGCCGTAGCCGCTGGCACGGAAGCCGCCGAAGGGCACGGCGACGTCGAACCAGCCGTACAGGTTCACCCACACCGTGCCGGCGCGGATCTCGTCGCTCATCCGGTGGGCGCGCCCGNCGTCCCGCGTCCACACCCCGGCGGCGAGGCCGAAGTCGGTGTCGTTGGCGAGCGCGACGGCCTCCTCCTCGGTGTCGAACGGGGTGACCATCCCGACCGGGCCGAAGATCTCCCGGCGCATCACCTCGCTGTCGGCCGGGGCGTCGGCGAGCAGGGTGGGGGCGACGAAGTACCCGCCCGGGCTGCCGGCGACCTCGGCCGGCGCGGTCGAGCCGCCGACGACGGGCTTCGCCCCGGCGGCCAGCCCGGAGCCGATCAGGCCGAGCACCCGGTCCCGCTGCTCGGCGCTGACCAGCGGGCCCATCGTCGTCGCCGGGTCGAGGCCGGAGCCGAGCTGAACCTGGCCCACCCTGGCCGCCAGGGCCTCGACGAACGCGTCGTACACCGGCCGCTGGACGAAGATCCGCGCCCCGGCGATGCAGCACTGCCCCTGGTTGAAGTACACGGCGCCGAAGGTGCCCTCGACGGCGGCGTCGAGGTCGGCGTCGGCGAAGACGACGCTCGGCGACTTCCCGCCGAGCTCCAGCGACACCCGCTTCATCGTCCCGCCGGACGCCTCCAGGATCTTGCGGCCGGTGGCGTTCTCCCCGGTGAAGGTGATCTTGTCGACGCCGGGATGGGCGGCGAGCGGGGCGCCGGCGTCCGGCCCGAAGCCGGTCACGACGTTGATCACGCCCGGCGGGAAGCCGACCTCGGCCGCCAGCCGGGCCAGCCGCAGTGCGGAGAGCGGGGTCTGCTCGGCAGGCTTGAGCACGACGGTGTTGCCGGCGGCGAGCGAGGGCGCCAGCTTGTAGGCGCACATCAGCAGCGGGAAGTTCCACGGGATGATCGCGGCGACCACGCCGACCGGCTCCCGGCGGGTGCTGACGTGCACCGGCAGGCCGCCGTAGGTGGGGATGGTGACGCCCTCGATCTTGCTCGCCATCCCGCCGAAGTAGCGGAAGCCGTTGGCGGTGAGCGGCACGTCGACCATCGCCGACTCGCTCGTCGGCTTGCCGTTGTCGAGCGCCTCCAGCTGGAGGAACTCGTCGGTGAGCGCCTCGACGCGGTTGCCGAGCTCCCACAGCAGCCGGCCGCGCTCCCCCGGGGGCAGCCGGCGCCACCCGGGCAGCGCGGCTCGGGCCGCGGCCACGGCGGCGTCGACGTCGGCGGCGCCGGCCCGGGCGACGGTGGTCAGGACGGTTCCGGTGGACGGGTCCTGGACGTCGAACCGGGCGCCGTCGACCGCCGGGCGCGGCGCGCCGTCGATGAAGAGCTGGTGCTCGGAGTCGACGAAGGTGCGTACGGATGCGAGCAGTTCGGCCTTCACGGGCCAGCCCCCTGGCTTCGAGATATCAGATCTCCGGCACCGTAGCCGGGTTCCTCCGAGCTGGTCAAACCCCTTCTATCCAGCGAAAACATTTACAGGGACGACATCTTCACGACTTGACCCGTAACCGTCCAACCGGGTTCTATCAGGTCATTCGATCTCAGATCAGATCTCAGATCTCATCTCGGCGGGAGGGGGTGCGGTGATGGCCGCGGGCCAGCGCGGTTCCGACCCGGAAACCGGCACGGTCAAGGGCACGGGCAGCAGCGGCGGCGCTGCCGGCGACGGCAGCGGCGACGGCATTCGGCTGTCCGGCGTCACCCGCCGGTACGGCGACGTCGTCGCGGTCGAGCTACTCGACCTCACCGTCCCCCGGCACACCCGGCTCGGCATCGTCGGCCCGAGCGGCTGCGGCAAGTCGACGGTGCTGAGCATGGTGAGCGGGCTGGAGAGCCCGGACGAGGGCGTCGTCGAGGTGCTCGGCGCGACCGACCCGGCCGCCCGGCTCGCCCGCTGCGCCTGGATGCCACAGCGGGACCTGCTGCTGCCGTGGCGCTCGGTGCTGGCGAACGCCTGCGTCTCGCTGGAGAACCGCGGGGTGTCGCGGCGGGACGCGCGGGAGCGGGTGCGGCCGCTGTTCGAGCGGTTCGGGCTGGCCGGCTTCGAGGACCGCCGGCCCTACGAGCTGTCCGGCGGCATGCGCCAGCGGGTGTCGTTCCTGCGCACCCTCGTCGCGGACAAGGACGTGCTGCTGCTGGACGAGCCGTTCGGCGCGCTGGACTCGATCACCCGCGCCGGGGTGCAGGACTGGCTGCGCGACACCCTCGACACCGAGCCGCGGACCGTCGTCCTGGTCACCCACGACGTGGAGGAGGCGCTGCTGCTCAGCCACGAGGTGGTGGTGATGTCGAGCCGGCCGGGCCGGGTCGCCGCGCGGCTGCCGGTCGAGCTGCCGGCCGCCGCGTCGCGCCGTGAGCTGCTCGCGACGCCGGAGTTCGTCCGGCTGCGCGACGCCCTGCTGGCCCACCTGGAGGGGTGACGTGACCCGGATGTGGGCGCTGGTGCGCCAGTACGGCCCGGCGGGCCTGGTCATCCTCCTGGTGCTGGCCGCCTGGGAACTGGCGACCTCGGTGTTCGGCGTGGAGGAGTACATCCTGCCGGCGCCGGGCGAGGTCGTCAGCACACTGTTCGACCGCTGGGACCGGACGTTGTCCAGCGCGACCTGGGTGACGTTGAAGGAAGTGCTCATCGGCTTCGCGATCGCGGTCGCGGCCGGGCTGCTGATCGCCTGTGCGCTGCACTTCTCGGCGATCGCCCGGCGGGCGGTCTACCCGCTGCTGATCGGCTCGCAGACGATCCCGGTGGTCGTGATCGCGCCGATTCTCGCGATCATCTTCGGCTATTCGCTCACGCCGAAGCTGATCCTGGTCGCGCTGCTGTGTTTCTTCCCGATCGTCGTCGGGACGCTGGACGGGCTGGCGGCGGTCGATCCGCAGCTCGTCCGGATGATGCGCACCCTGTACGGCACCCGCTGGTCGATCTTCGTGCGGGTGGAGTTCCCGTCGGCGCTGCCGTCGATGTTCACCGGCCTGCGGCTGTCCGCCGCCTACGCGGCGACGGCCGCGGTGTTCGGCGAGTACTCCGGTTCCACCGACGGACTGGGGCACGTGATGCGCCAGGCCGTCCCGCAGTTGCAGAGCGCCCTGGTGTTCGCCGCGATCGCACTGCTGACCGCGATGTCCGTGGCCCTGTTCGTCCTCGTCACCCTCCTCGAACACGTCCTGGTCCCCTGGGCCAGGGAAGGGAAGAAGAAATGAGAGCCAAGCGTCTGGCTAGCGGGGTGGCCGCCCTGCTGGCGGTCACTCTTCCCCTCGTCGCCTGTGGGGACGACGACAGCTCCTCCGACGGCGAGGCGCTGCGCAAGACGACGGTTCTGCTGGACTGGGACCCGAACCCCGACCACGTCGCGCTGTACACGGCGAAGAAGGCCGGCTTCTTCACCGACGCCGGGCTCGACGTGACCTTCCAGCCGCCGTCCGACCCGTCCGACCCGACCAAGCTGGTCAGCACCGGAAAGATCGACATCGGTATCTCCTACGAGCCCGAGACGATCATCTCCGGTTCCCAGGGCCTGGACGTCATCGCCGTGGGCGCGCTGGTGCCGACCGCGCTGCTGTCGATCGCCGCCACCGGCGACTCGGGCGTGCGGACGGTCGCCGACCTCGCCGGCAAGACGATCGGGACGCCGGGCCTGCAGACGAACGACGCGTTCCTGAAGACCATCCTCGCGAAGAACGACATCGACCCGGCGTCGGTGAAGAGCGTGAGCATCGCGCAGGACCTGCTGTCGGCGATGGTGGCCGGCAACGTCGACGCGACGCTCGGTTCCTACCGCAACATCGAAGGCGTCGATCTGGCCGAGCGGGGCCTGAACCCCACGATCATCCCGGTCACCGAGGCGGGTGTGCCGGACTACGACGAGCTGGTGATCATCGCGCAGAAGAGCCGGCTGAAGTCGGACCCCGCCTACCAGCAGCTCGTCCGCGACTTCCTGAGCGGGCTCGCCAAGGGCAACGCCAAGGTGATCGACGACCCGGCCGGCGCTTCGGAGATCATCGCCGCGGAGGCCGAGGGCTACGACGAGGCGATCGTGCCGAAGATGATCGACGCCACCGTCCCGCTGCTGAAGAACGACGAGGGCTTCGGCCACCAGGACGTCGCCGACTGGCAGGCGTTCGCCGACTGGATGAAGTCCGAAGAGCTCATCGAGAAGGCCGTCACCGCGTCCGAGGTCGTCACGAACGAGTACCTGCCGACCAGCTGACCGAAGCGGCCCATCGGAGCGGCTGACCAGGCTCAGCCGCCGAACCTCACCGGCCGCCGGCGCGCCTGCGCCCGGCGGCCGGGTGGACGGGCCCCGCACCGCCTCACGACCCCACCGCCCAGTCGCCCCCCACCGCGGGCGGCCGCCAGCCCCCTCCGCCGGCTGATGATCCTGGCCGCCCGCGATCAAAGGAGATCCACACCCATGAGCACGTCCGTCGGAATGCCGGCAGTCGACATCGCCGCGAAGGTCGCCGCGCAGATCCGGACCGATGACCTCGTCGAGCTCGTCCAGCAGGTCTGCCGCGTTCCGAGCGTGCTCGGCGAGGAGGGCGACCTGGCCCGGTTCCTCGCCCAGACCATGAAGGACCTCGACTTCGAGCAGGTCGGGCTGCAGGAGGTGCTGCCGGACCGGCCGAACGCGATCGGGGAGGTCAACCTCGGCACCGGACGCCGGGTCGTGCTCACCGGCCACCTGGACACCAAGCCCGTCGCCCACGGCTGGACCGCCACCAGCCCGTTCTCGGGCGAGCTCATCGACGGCAACGTCTACGGGCACGGGATCATGGACATGAAGGCGGCACTGGTCTGCCAGATCGTCGCGATCCAGGCGGTGCGGGCCAGCGGGATACCCGTCAGCGGCACGGTCGCGATGGCGGCCGTCGCCGACCACATGGGCGACCAGCTGGGCTCGATCGCCTACTTCGACGAGTACGACGCCGATCTGTGCGTGCTCGGTGAACTGTCCGACAACGAGATCTTCCTCGGGCACCGGGGCCGCTACTACTTCGACATCACGACCCGCGGGCGGACCGCGCACACCTGCCACAAGCCGCTCGCGATCAACGCGAACATGCTCGCCGCGCACGCCGTGCTGGAGCTGGACGCCTCCCGGCTCACCCCGACGATCGAGGACTGGGTCGCCGACCTGTTCGGCCCCGAGACCTACATGGCACCCGGGCGGATCTACGGCNGGCTGCCGCCCGGCGGCCCGTCGATGATCCCGGACGAGTGCGTGATCCGGGTGGACTGCCGGCCGCAGCCGGGCGTCACCGTCGAGGAGGTGCGCGCCGAGATCGACCGCTGCCTGGCCCGCGCCCACGCCCGCGACCCGCGCTTCGCCGCCGACGTCGTCCTGGCGGATGTCAAGAACGGCTACCTGGCCGGGCCCGACGACGAGGTCGTGACGTTGATGAGCAGCGCGCTCGGCGCCGTGCGCGGCGGGGTCACGCCGAAGCTGTCCGCCGCCGGCTGGCTCGGTGACACCGCGAGCTTCGGCCACAAGGTCCCCACCGTCATCTTCGGGCCGGGCGGTGAGCCGGTGTACTGCCCGGACGAACACCTCAGCGTGGACGACCTCGTCGAGGCGACCCGGACCTACGCGACGTTCGTCGCGCTGGCGCTCGCCCCGGAGTCGGCGTGACCGCAGCCGGGGCGGCACCCGCCGGCCGGCCGGCGCGGGTGCTGCTCGCCAAACCCGGTCTCGACGGCCACGACCGCGGCATCAAGGTCATCGGGATGGCGCTGCGGGACGCCGGCGCCGAGGTCATCTACCTCGGGCTGCGCCGCTCCGTCGCGGAGATCGTCGCGGCGGCCCGGGACGAGGACGTCGACGTCATCGGTATCTCGGTGCTCTCCGGCGCGCACCTCGCGCTCACCAGGGCACTGCTGCGCGAGCGCGACGCGGCCGGCATCGCCGACATCCCCGTCACCGTCGGCGGCACGATCGGCGCCACGGACGCGGCCACCCTGCGCGAGCTCGGTGCCGCGGCCGTGCAGGGCGTCGGCACGCCACTGCCGCAGGTCGTCGACACCATCCTCGGTATCGCCACCGCGACCCGGGCCGCGACCGACCCGACGACTGACACGGTGGTGGTACGCGGATGAGCACCTCCCAGCCATCCCAGGTTTCCCGGACCTCCCGGCCGCGGGTCACGCCCATGCACACCGAGTCCGGCATCCCCGTCCGCCTGGTCTACGACGAGGAGGACCTGGCGCCGGGGCTGCCCGACCGGCTCGGGCAGCCCGGTGACGCGCCGTACACCCGCGGCCCGTACCCGACGATGTACCGGGAGAAGCTCTGGACGATGCGTCAGTACGCCGGTTTCGGATCGGCCGAGGACGCCAACGCCCGTTACCGCTACCTGCTCGCCCAGGGGCAGACCGCGCTGTCCGTCGCCTTCGACCTGCCCACCCAGCTCGGCTACGACTCGACCGACCCGATGGCCGAGGCCGAGGTCGGCCGGGTCGGTGTCGCCATCGACACCGCCGAGGACATGGTGCGGCTGTTCGACGGCCTGCCGCTGGGCGACCTGTCGGTGAACCACACCATCAACGCGACCGCCCCGGTGATCCTCGCGTTCTTCCTGGTCGCCGCGGAACGCCAGGGTGTGCCGTTCGACCGGGTCGCCGGCACCACCCAGAACGACCTGCTCAAGGAGTTCCTCGCCCGCAAGACCTACATCTACCCGCCGGCCGCGTCGCTGCGCCTCGTCGGCGACGTCGTCGCGTTCGCGGCCGAGCGCCTGCCCCGGTTCAACCCGATCTCCATCACCGGCTACCACGTCCGCGAGGCCGGCAGCGACGCCGTCCAGGAGCTCGGGCTCGCCCTCGCCTCCGCCATCGCCTACGCCGACGAGATCACCCGGCGCGGCCTGCCGTTCGACCACTTCGCCGGCCGGCTGTCGTTCCACTTCTCCGCCACCCTCGACCTGTTCGAGGAGGTCGCGAAGGTCCGCGCGGCCCGGCGGATGTGGCACCGGATCGCCACCGAGCGGTTCGGCGCGACCAGGCCCGAGTCGTCCCGGATGCGGTTCTTCTCCGGCTGTTCCGGCACCGTTCTCACCGCCCAGCAGCCGCTGAACAACGTGGTCCGCTCGACGATCTCCTGCCTGGCGGCGGTGCTCGGCGGCGCGCAGTCGGTGCACGTGATGGGCTGGGACGAGGCGCTGGAGATTCCCAGCGAGGAGTCGGTGCGCCTCGCCCTGCGCACCCAGCAGATCGTCGCGCACGAGTCGGGGGTGACCCGCACCGTCGACCCGCTGGCCGGCTCCTACTACGTCGAGTCGCTCACCGACGAGCTGGAGCGGCGCGCCTTCGAGCTGATCGAGAAGATCGACGACGGCGGCGGGATGGTGGACATGCTCGCCGCCGGCATCCCGCAGCGCTGGGTCGCGAAGACCGCCTACCGCACCGAGCGCGAACTCGTCGACGGCAGCCGGGTCAAGGTCGGCGTCAACCGTTTCACCGACGAGTCGGACGCCGACGCCGACCCGCGGCTGTTCGAGCCGGACCCGTCGGCGCAGGAACGCGCCCGTACCCGGCTGCGCGAGCACCTGACCGGCCGGGACGGCGTGGCCGCCGCCGCCTCACTGGAACGGCTGCGCGGGGTTCTCCGTTCGGACGCGAACGTGATGCCGGCCCTGCTCGACTGCGCCCGGGCCGGCGCGACGATCGGTGAGATCAACGCCCTGATGCGGGCCGAGTTCGGCGAGTACCGGGAGCCCGCACCGTGGTGAGCGGCGAGATGAGGATGACCGGGGCGGTGGCCGGGCTGCCACCGGCCGGGCTGCCACCATCCGGGCTGCCGCTGGCCGGGGTCCGGGTCGTCGATCTCACCCGCTTCGTCTCCGGCGCGTACGCGACGATGATGCTCGCCGCGCTCGGGGCCGATGTCGTCAAGGTCGAACCACCCGCCGGCGGGGACTCCTACCGCGCCCAGGCCACCGCGACGGTGGCCGACCGCTCCGCGCTGTTCCTCTCCCTCAACAACGGCAAGCGCAGCCTCGCCCTCGACCTGCGCGCCCCGGCCGGACAGGCGGCGCTGGAAAGGCTGCTCGCCGGGGCCGACGTCCTGGTCGAGAACGCCCGGCCCGGCGCCCTCGCCCGTTACGGCCTGGACGCCGAGGCGGTGCTCGCCCGCCATCCGCGCATCGTCTACGGCTCGGTGTCCGGGTACGGCCAGACCGGCCCGGACGCCTCCCGCGGCGGCTTCGACCTCATCCTGCAGGCCGAGGCCGGCCTCATGAGCGTCACCGGAACAGCCGAGTCCGGCCCGGTGAAGGTCGGCGCGCCGCTGCTCGACGTCGGCGCCGGGATCTGCGCCGTCACCGGAATCCTCGCCGCCCTGCTGCGCCGGGCCGAGACCGGCCTCGGCGGGCACGTGTCCTCCTCGCTGCTGGAGTTCGCCCTGGCCGGGCTCACCACCCCGGCGTCGGCCTACTTCGCGGCCGGCGAGATCCCCAGCCGGCTCGGCACGCACTCACCGTCGTTCGCGCCGTACGGGGCGTTCCGGGCCCGCACCGGCGAGCTCGTCCTGGCCGGCGCCGGCAACGAGGCGCTCTGGCGGCGGCTGTGCGTGACGATCGGCATTCCGGAGGCCGTCGACGACCCGGCGTTCGCGACCAACGCCGACCGCGTCCGCAACCGCGACGCACTCACCGCCCGCATCGAGACGGCCCTCGCCGCCGACGACGCACCCACCTGGGTCGCCCGGCTGGAAGCGGCCGGTGTACCCGCCGGCCTCGTCCGGGACGTCGGCGAAGCACTCACCTCGGCGCAGGCCACCGCCATCGGCGCGGTCGCGGCGGTCGCCACCCCCGACGGGATCCCCTACCAGGCGGTCACCGTGCCGCTGCGGGCCCCCGGGCCGCTGTCCTTCCCCTCCGGGGCGCCCGACCTGGGCCAGCACACCCGCGAGGTGCTGCGCGAGGCCGGGCTGAGCGACCCCGAGATCGACGAGCTGCGCACGGCCGGCACGATCCTGGACGGCTCGCCCGCCCGCGACACCCCCGCCGGCGGCACCCCCGCCGGTGGCACGACCGGTGTCGTGGAGGGAAGCCGATGAGTACCGGCGCCGACCGGCTCGCGGCAGCGGCCGAGCGGGTCCTCGCCCGCACCGAGGAGTTGTGCCGGATTCCGGCGCCGCCGTTCGGAGAGGCCGGGCGGGCCGCCGTGGTCGCCGGCTGGTGGGCCGCCGACGGTCTGGCCGAGGTGCGCGTCGATGCGACCGGCAACGTCTGGGCCAAGGTCCGGGACGGCGTGGGCGCCGCTTCGGGCGCTGTGGTCGTCGCCGCGCACCTGGACACGGTCTTCGGCCCGGAGGTCGAGCACGGGGTCCGCCGGGAGGGCGACCGGCTGGTCGGCCCGGGCGTCGGCGACGACAGCGTCGCCGTCGCCGCCCTCGCGGAGCTCGGCTGGCTGCTCGCGGCCGGCGACAGCGCGACAGCCGGCACCGGCACCGGCACCGACACCGGCACCGGCGGAACAGGCACGGGTGCGGGCGGCCGGGCGGTGTGGGTGCTCGCGACGGTCGGCGAGGAGGGAGTCGGCAACCTCGCCGGCGTCACCGCCGCGCTCGCCGCGCCGCCGGTGCCGGTAGCGGCACTGATCGCGGTGGAGGGCAACTACCTGGGCCGGGTGACCACCACCGGAGTGGGCTCGGTGCGGTTCGCGGTCACGGTCACCGGCCCGGGCGGGCACGCCTGGGAGCGCGCGGACGCGCCGAGCGCGGTGCACGCCGCCGCCGGCCTGGTCGCCCGGCTGGCCGCGCTCGCCCGCCCCGCCGACCCCGCCCATCCCGCTGCCGTCCCCGGGCGGGTGGCGGTGAACGTCGGGCGGATCTCCGGCGGTGAGGCGATCAACATCCGCGCCGCCGGCTGCCGGTTCGAGGTCGACCTGCGGGCCGACTCCGCGGCCGGCCTCGGCGCGCTGGAGCGCGGCGCCCGGGCGGTGATCGACGACCCCGGGACGGGCCTTTCCGTCGAGGTCCGGGAGATCGGCCGCCGCCCCGCCGGTGGCATCGCCGCCGACCACCCGCTGGCCACCGCCGCGTTCGCGGCGCTCGCCCGGCGCGGACTCGCCGGCCGGGAGCACGCGGCCAGCACCGACGCGAACGCCGCCTACGCGGCCGGTATCCCGGCGATCACCGTCGGGATCACCTACGGCGAGCGTGAGCACACCGTCGACGAATGGATCGACCTGGCGCCGGTGGCCGACGGCCTCGCGGCACTGGCCGACACCGCGGCATCCGCCGCCCGACTTTTCGAGGAGTGAGCCGGATGCGTAGTGGAGTGGTCCTCCAGGGGGTCGACACCCCCGACGTCTTCGAGTCGTACGTGACCGAGATCGAGCGGTCCGGTTTCGACCATCTGTGGCTGACGGACTCGTCGCTGCACAGCCGCAACCCGTACGCCTACCTGACGCTGGCCGCGCGGGCGAGCAGCCGACTGCTGCTCGGCACGGCGGTCACGAACCCGCTGACCCGGCATCCGGGAATCACCGCGGTGGCGGCGGCGACCGTCGACGAGATCGCCGCCGGCCGGTTCATCCTGGGCATCGGCGCCGGCGACCGGCCGCTGGAGGCCCTCGGGATGCGGCCCGCGAAGCTCGCCGTCCTGGAGGACTCGATCGCCGCGATCCGGGCGCTGCTGCGCGGTGGGGACGTCGACCACACCTCGGCCGGGTTCACGCTGCACGACGCGCACCTGCGGTTCGGCGCCCGCGCCGACATCCCGGTGTTCATCTCGGCGAGCGGGCCGAAGACCCTGGAGCTGGCCGGCCGGGTCGCCGACGGGGTGGTGCTGCTCGCCGGCCTGCACACCGACGGGATCCGGTTCGCGCTGGAGCACATCGACCGCGGGGTGGCGGCGGCGGGGCGTTCCGCCCGCCCGCACGTGGCGGTCTTCGCCTACGGCCGGATCGACGAGGACGAGCAGGCCGCGCTCGCCGCCGCACGCAGCATCGCCGCCTGGTTCCCGCAGACCGCCCCGGTGTACTGCGAGCTGGCCGGCCTCGACCGGCCGCTGATCGACGAGGTCCGCCGGCGCTACTCCGGGGGCGAGTTCCAGGAGGCCGCGGCCGCGGCGGAGCTGCTCCCGGACGAGTTCGTCCGGCGGATGGCGCTGTCGGGTAATCGGGAACGCACCGTCGCGCAGCTGCGTGGGCTGGCCGAGGCCGGTGTCGACTCGGTGAACGTGTTCCCGCTCGGCGACGACCGGATGAGCACGGTCGCCCGGTTCCGCGACGCGTTCGACGCCGCGTTCGGCGCCCGCGCTGAGGTAGCTGAGGTGACGGAGGTAGCTGACGGGACGGAGGTATTCGCCCGGTAGCTGACCGGGAGCCACTCCCGGCGGCCGCGACGACGACGACGGCCCAGGGGTGCGGTGCGCCGGCAGACCGGCCCGGCGGCGGCATCATTATGGCCGATGTCCGCCATAAGCGGACTGTCCGTCTTTTGAGAGGAAACCGGCAATGTCGAGGTCACAGCGGTGGGGCCAGGCCCGGTCCCCCATTTCGGGATTTCCGGCGGCGGGACGCTCGCGGTCGGGGTCCGGCCGTGGCTGACCGGTCGGCGCAGCCCGCCCAGGAAACCCCGCACCGCCAGCTCAAGGACGTCGTTTACCTGCGGCTGAAGCAGGAGATCGTCGACCTGGAGCTGCTGCCCGGGTATCCGATGCGGGAGGTCGAGCTCGCCGGCCGGCTCGGGGTGAGCAAGACGCCGCTGCGCGAGGCGCTCGTCCGGCTTCAGCGGGAACGCCTGGTCGAGCTCGTCCCCTACAAGGGCGCGGTCGTCTCCGGCTACGACCGCGAGGACCTGAAGGAGATCTACGAGCTGCGCGAGCTGCTGGAGGGCGCGTGCGCGCGGGAGGCGGCCGAGCACATCAGCGCCGCGGACCTGGCGGAGCTGACCCGGATGGTCCGGGACAGCGAGCGGGCCTGGGCCGACGGGGACGTGGACAGTCTGCCGGAGCTGCTGGAGGCGTTCGACCGGATCGTCTACCGGCAGACCCGCAACCGCCGGATCCGGGAAATGATCGAGAACCTCAGCGACCACCTGATTCGGATCGGCAACCTGACGGTCGCCATCCCGGGGCGCCTGGAGGGCTCCGTCCGGCAGCACAGCGCCATCCACGACGCGATCACCCGCCGGGACCCGGCCGCGGCCGAGCGGCTGATGCGCGAGCACGTCAGCAGCGTGATGGCCGACCAGCTGGCCGCGTTCGACCCGGATGACACCAGCGCGTGGGTCGGCCGCGGCGCCCGGGCACGCAAGAGCGAGAACGACTGACCGTCGCGATGAGGAGGTCCACCCATGTCCGAGCGCACGCTGATCCGTAACGGGACGGTGCTCACCCTGGACGACGCCGACACCGTGTACTTCGGTGGCGACGTCCTGATCGAGGGCGACCGGATCGCCGCCGTCGGCCCGACCGGCACCCTGGACGGGGCCGCCGCCGGGACCGCCGGGGAGGCGCCGGCCACCGTCCTCGACGGCACCGACAAACTCGTGCTGCCNGGGCTGGTCGACCTTCACTACCACACGGCGATCGCGAAGGGTTACAGCGATCACCTCCCGCTGTGGGAGTACCTGGACACCTGCTGGTACCCGATCATCCGCGCGCTCGACCCGGAGGCGGCGTACTGGGCGGCGCTCGCCAGCTACGCGGAGTCGATCAAGGGTGGCGTGACCACCGTCAACGACATGTACCGCCAGCTGGAGGCACTGTCGAAGGCCGCGTCCGAGATCGGCATCCGGGCGGTGCTGTCGAACGACGTGGCCGACGCCGAGCACAACCTCGACACCCTCGAGGACAACCACCGCGCGTACACCGCCTGCCACGGCGCCGCCGACGGCCGGGTCGAGGTCTACATCGGCATCGAGTGGCTGCCGATCGCCTCCCGGGAGCTGCTGCGCGACACCCGGGCGCTCGCCGACCAGCTGGGCACCGGGATCCACATCCACCTCAACGAGTCGCTGTCCGAGGTGGAGAACTCGAAGGCCCGCTTCGGGCTGCGGCCGACCGAGGTCGCCTACGAGACGGGCATCCTCGGCCGGAACACCGTCGCCGCGCACTGCGTCTGGCTGTCGGACACCGAGATCGCCCTGATGCGGGAGACGAACACGCAGATCTCGCACAACCCGAGCTCGAACGCGAAGCTCGGCAACGGCATCGCGCGGCTGCCGGAGATGCTCGCCGCCGGGCTGAACGTCGGCCTCGGCCACGACGCTGCCGAGTGCAACAACAGCCGGGACATGTTCCAGGTGATGAAGTTCGCCTCGCTGATGCACCGGGCGAACCGCGTCGACTCCAGCCTCGGCCAGGCACCGGACGTCGTCCGGATGGCGACCCGCAACGGGTCGGCCGCGCTGGGGCACCAGACCGGGCAGCTGGTCGCCGGGCACAAGGCCGACATCANCCTGGTGGACCTCAACAGCACGATGTTCACGCCTCGCAAGGCGAATGACGTCGCCCACCTGTACTCCCACCTCGTGTACTCGGCGAACGGCTCGTGCGTCGACNCGACGATCATCGACGGCCGGGTGGTGATGGCCGGGCGCGAACTGACGCTGGTCGACGAGGATCTGATCCTGCGCGAGGCGGACAAGGCGTTCGCCCGGGTGCTGGCCCGGGTGGAGAACGCCGGCACGGACGTCCCGATCCCGCCCACCCCGTCGGCCGTGGCATGACCTCCCCTGAGCATCCGGTACGGGCCGAGATCCCCGCGGCCACCGTCGCCAACGTCCTGGACCGCTGCCTGGCCGTCGGCAAGGGCGAGGAGGTCGTGCTCCTCACCGACGCCGAGACCGACCCGGCGGTCGTCGCGGCGCTCGCCGCCGGCGTCGAGGAGCGCGACGCCGTGTGCGTGGTCGCGCGGGTGCCGCGCTACCAGGTGCCGGGCAGCGAGCCGCCGGGCTCGGTCGCGGCGCTGCTCGCCGAGGCCGCGGCGGCGATCGAGCTGACGTCGACGTTCATCGGATCGTCGGCGGCCCGCCAGCAGGCGTCCCACGCCGGCACCCGGTACCTGGCGATGCCGGCCGTACGGGCCAGCACATTCCGCGCCGGGGGGCCGCTGGACGTCGACTTCGACGAGCTGCGCCGCACGGTCGAGGTTCTCGCCGCCTCCTGGGCGGGCGCCGACACCTACCGCATCACCAGCCCGGCCGGGACGGACGTCGCCGGCTCGGTGCGCGGCCGCGGCGGCCGGGCGCTGCACGGCATCGCCCGTGAGCCGGGCGCCTACATGGCGCCGCCCGATGTCGAAGCCGGCACCGCCCCGGTCGAGGGCAGCACCGACGGCGTCGTCGTCATCGACGCCGACCTGCTGTTCATGGGCGTCGGGCCGCTGCCGTCCCCGGTCGCGCTCACCTTCCGCGCGGGCGAGCTGGTCGACGTGTCCGGCCGGGAGGCCGACCGGCTCACCGACATGATCGCCCGGGTCGCCGACCCGCGGATGTCGAACCTCGCGGAGGTGTCGGTCGGGCTGAACCCGAACGGCCGGGTGTGCGGGGTCGCGATGGAGACCGAGTCGACGCTGGGTACGGCACATATAGCGCTCGGGAACTCGATCGCGTACGGCGGGACGGTCGCCGCCGCGGCGCACCTGGACTGCGTGCTGCGCGCCGCGACGCTCCACCTCGACGGACGTCCCGTGCTGGTGGAAGGGGTGCTCGCGGATGACCTCACAGTCGGCTGAACGCATCCTGGTCGTCGGCGACCCGGTGGTCGCGCTCGACGAGCGGACCCTGATCCCGGACGGGGCCGTCATCGTCGAGGGCTCCACCATCGCCGCGGTGGGCCCGCGGGAGCTGATGGAGGCCCGCGGCCCGTTCGACCGGGTGATCGGCTCCCGGGACCACCTGGTCATGCCCGGCTTCATCAACTGCCACTACCACTCGGAGCTCGCCGCCGGCCCCGGCCTGTACCAGCTGATCTTCGAGCGGGCGAACGTGCACGTGCACTCCGGGTACGGCCCGATGGACGAGGAGGACCTGGCGACCGTCCTGCGCTGGGGGCTCGTCCAGGCGATCAGGGGCGGGCAGACCGGCGCCGTCGACATGTACTACGGCCGCCCGGCGCTGCCCGACTTCGGCGCCGAGGTCGCCCTCTCGGTGTACGACGAGATCGGCTTCCGGGTCGCGTTCGGCCTGGTCAGCCGGGACCAGAACACCTACGTGCACGAGCCGGACGAGCAGTTCCTGGCCCGGCTGCCGGCCGATCTCGCCGCCCGGGTGCGCCGCTCCCCCATGGGCTACGCCTGGCCGGTCGACGACGTCATGGCCGCCTACGACCGGCTGGTCCGCCGCTGGGACGGCCACGGCGACCGGATCCGGGTGCTGCTCGCGCCGGACTGGACTCCCGCCTGCTCGGACGAGCTCTACCGCCGCTGCCGCGCCGCCGCCGACCACTACGGCACCGGGATCACCTCGCACGTGCTGGAGACCCGGGCCGAGGCGATGTGGAACGTCCGCGCGCACGGCCGCTCCGCGCTGGAGCGGCTCGCCGACCTCGGGGTCCTGGGCCCGGACCTGGTCTGCGCGCACTTCGTCTGGGTGACCGACGACGAGCTGCGGATCTTCGCCGACTCCGGGGCGGTCGCCTCGAACAACGCCGGGTCGAACCTGCGGCTGTCGGCCGGGATCTGCCGGGCCCGCGACATCCTCGCCACCGGCGGGCGGCTGGCGTTCGGCACCGACGGGATCTCCTTCAGCGACCGCGAGGACTTCTTCGCCGAGCTGCGGCTGGCCACCATGCTGCAGCGCGACCCGCGGGTGTTCGACGAGATCCGGCTGGACTCGGCGAGCGTTCTGCGCGCCGCCGGCGAGAACGGTTCGCGGGCGCTGCGGATGGAGGGCCGGGTCGGCCGGCTCGCCCCCGGCACGTTCGCGGACCTGCTGGTGGTCGACACCCGGCGCATCCTGTTCCCACCCGGCCGGTACGACTCCACCCCGGTGCTGGACGTCCTCCTCGACCGGGCGAGCGCCGCGGACATCGACACCGTGCTCATCCACGGCAAGGTCGTCATGGCGGGCGGCCGGGTCACCGTCGTCGACGAGGACGCCCTCGCGGCGAAGCTGGCTGAGGTCGGCGAGCGGCGCCTGTACCGGCCGACCGCGGACGAGCGGGACTGGGCCGCCCTGGGCGCCGAGGTTGAGCCGTACGTCCTGGACTTCTACCGGCCCTGGTACGAGACGCGGCCCGAGCCCGCGTCGGTCTACAACGCCCGCCGCCTCTAGGCGGCTCCCAGCCGCCGGACCACCCCAGGACCGGGTGCCGAGCACCCAGAACGGACAGCGAACGTCATGATTATCGACGCGCACACGCACATCCTGAGCCTGGCCGAGGACCACGAGTTCAACACGGACTACGGCCGTGAGGGCTCGCTGTGCATCTACCGCAGCCTCGGCAAGGTGCCCTCCCACCGGATGCCGACCGAGGACGAGTGGGAGGACAGCGGGTTCTCCCGGGCCGGCTGGCCGGTGATCGGGCCGGCGGAGAGCCTGCGCGACCATCCCGGCTTCGACAAGATGATCGTCCTCGGCGTCTCGCCGCAGTTCCTCGACGGCGAGCTGATCGGGACGGTCGACACCTACGGGATCACCGACGTGCCCGGCCCGCCGACCCCGGAGAAGTGCAACGACTACATCGCGGCCGTGGTCCGCTCCGACCCGGAGCGCTTCATCGGCTTCGGGTCGGTGAACCCGGCCTACCGCGGCCCGCGGGCGGCGGTCGCCGAGCTGCGCCGGTCGGTCGAGGAACTCGGGCTGTCCGGGGTGAAGCTCTACCCGATGTACCAGCACTGGTCGCCGCAGGACCGGGAGATCGCCTTCCCGGTCTTCGCCGCCGCCGCCGACCTCGGCATTCCGGTGATGGTCCACCAGGCCGGCTCCACCCGCATCGACGCGCGGATGGACTATGCGCGCCCGGCGATGCTCGACGACGTCGGCCGGGAGTTCCGCGACCTGCGGGTGATCATCGCCCACTGCGGGATCCCGTGGATCGACGAGGCGCTGTTCATGCTCACCAAGCACCCGAACTTCTACACCGACATCTCGTACCACATCGCCACCGTGACGGACGAGGAGTTCTACCGCTTCCTCATCCACTGCGAGCAGTTCTTCGTGCCGCTGGAAAAGCTGCTGTTCGGCAGTGACTACCCNGGTTTTCTCTACGACCCGGTCAAGCTGAAGGACAAGGTCCTGGGCGTGAACGAGCAGGCCGACCGGCTCGGGCTGCCGAGGATTCCGCCGGAGAAGCTGGCCGGCATCATGGGCGACAACGCCGCCCGCCTGCTCGGCCTCGTCGAAGCCTGACCCCGGCCTTCTCGCGGGCCTTCCGGCGCGGCTCAGCTCCGCCGCGGTGCCGGGCGGGCATCGCGCCCCGCCCGGCACCGTGCGCGTCAGAGCTCGATGAGGTCGGCGGCCCGGCGGCCGATCATCATGGTGGCGAGGTTGGTGTTCGCCCGGGTGATCGTCGGCATCACCGAGGCGTCGGCGACCATCAGCCCGTCGACACCGCGCACCCGCAGGCGGCGGTCCACCACGGCCGTCGGGTCGTCGTCATCCCCGAGCCGGGCCGTGCCGACCGGATGGTTGTACGTCCCCACCCGGGCGACGACCGCCGCCTCCAGGTCCTCGGCGTCGCGCCACCACGGCTTCTCGGGGAGCGTGACGATGCCGGTCGCCGCGACCTGCTCGATCAGCCCGGCGGCGACCCGCACCCCCTCGGCGAGGTTCTTGCGGTCGACGTCGTCGGCGAGGTGCGCCAGGTCGATCGCGGTGCCCTCCGGGGTGACCCGCACGTAGCCGCGGCTGCGCGGCGCCATCAGCCCGACCGCGAACGAGACCTCGCCGGCCGGCCGGGAGGTGTCGTAGAGGTGCGCGGAGAACGGGAAGATCTGGATCTCCTCCAGCGGGTCGCCGCCGAGACCGAAGCGCAGCAGCGAGCCGCTGACNGGCCGGGCCGCGATCACCTCCGGGTCGGCCGTCACGTTCAGCATCACCCACGGGTGGTCCTGCAGGTGCTCGCCGACGCCGGGCAGGTCGACACCGGAGGCGACGAGCAGCTCGGGGGTGCCGAACGCGCCGGCCGCGAGCACGACGACGTCGGCGTCGAGGACGCGGTTGGCGCCGTCCGGACCGGTGACCTCGACGCCGCGGGCCCGCCCGTCGGTGATCACGACGCGGCGGGCGGTTGTCTCGGCGAGCAGGGTCACCCGGCCGCGCAGCCCCGGCATCACACCGGCGAGGGTGCCCCAGCGACCCTCGTCGACCCGGTTCGTCGGCCACGGGCCGATGCCGAGCGCGCCCGGGGCGTTGTGGTCCGGCGCGCTCGGGTGGCCGGCGGCCAGGCAGGCGGCGGTGAACGCGTCGTCGATCGCACCCTGGGAGAGCCTGGTCATGACGATCGGGCCGGAGTCACCGTGGTAGTCCGCGTCGCCGAACTGCTCGTCGGTCTCGTTCGCCTTGAACGCGGGCAGGCAGTCCGCCCACGTCCAGCCCTCGCCCCAGGGGTCGAAGTCCCACTGCTGGCCGCGGACGCCGGCACTGGAGTTGACGGTGGAGCATCCGCCGATCACCTTGCCGCGCGGCAGCGGCACACCCGCCGTCGACCGGTACCCCCAGTCAAGGGACGCCGGGAAGATGTAGTCGTAGAGCAACTCCGGCGGCGCGGGGCTGCCGGGGTCGATCCCGCCCTCCACCAGCGTGACGTCCGCGCGTTCCGCGATGCCGTCGGCGAGCATCAGCCCGGCCGTGCCGGCTCCGACGATGATCACTTTGGGGACTGCCCGCGGCANGGTCATGAGACCTCCTCGATCCGAATCCGGCGACAAAGCGGCAGGATCTTATCCATCAGATATCAGATCCTACGTTGCCGACCAGCCGGCATGGCGGCCTGACGTACAGACTTCGAATTAGTAGAGCCGACCGGACCGTTTCGATAAAGACCAGGTCACAGCGATGTTCCGAACCGATGAACCGGTACGACGCAAGAGAAGATCTGATATCTCAGATGGGCGGAACGGTCACGGGCGGTGGCCGGCGCCGCGGCGCCCCGGCAGCGGAGCGCCCGCCTACGTTCCTTCGGCCGGCACCCGGCCGTAGCGGGCCACCAGCTCCGCCCGACGCCGTTCGTCGAGGTTGGCCCGCGTGACGTCACCGTCGTAGTGCGCGACGACCCGGGGATCCATGACGCTGAACCAGAACCGCGGAACCAGCGCGACCAGGATCATCGTTCCGTAGCCCGAGGGAAGCTGCGGAGCCGTCTCGAAGGACCTGAGCGCCTGGTACCGCACGGTCGGGAAAGCATGATGATCGCTGTGCCGCGGCAGGTGGTAGAGCGCGAGATTGCTGATGACGTCGTCACTGTTCCAGCTGTGCCGCGGGTCCACCTTCTCGTACCTGCCGGTGCTGGTGCGCTCCCGGGCCAGCCCGTAGTGCTCGATGTAGTTGACCGCCTCCAGCAGGGAGAACCCCACCACGGCCTGCAGGGCGAGGAAGAGCAGCGCCGACGGCCCGAACGCCCCCGCGAGCGCTCCGAACAGGACGACCGTGTAGGCCCAGGAGGTCAGCACCTCGTTGTGCCGGGACCACGGCGACCGCCCCCGCAGCCGGAGCCGGCGCGTCTCCAGCTCCCAGGCCGAGCGCAGGCTGCCGAGTACCGTCCGCGGCCAGAACCGCCAGAAGCTCTCCCCGAGCCGGGCGCTCGCCGGGTCCGCCGGAGTCGCGACCCGGACGTGGTGGCCGCGGTTGTGCTCGACGTGGAAATGCCCGTAGGCCGTCGCCGCCAGCATCGCCTTGGACAGGCTCCGCTCCAGCCGGCCACGCTTGTGACCCAGCTCGTGGGCGGTGTTGATCCCGATCCCGGTGACGGTGCCCAGGGCGACGACCACGGCGACGTGCTCGACGACCGACAGGCCGCCACGCGTCCACGCCCAGCACCCGAGCGCCAGCGAGACCCCGGTGATCGGCAGGTAGAGGTAGGTGCACCAGCGGTAGTAGCGGTCGGCGTCCAGTGCCGGGTGGGTCCACTCCGGCGCGCTGACGGGATCCTTCGGGCTGGTCGCGTCGAGCAGTGGAAGCAGCCCGAAGACGAAGAGCGGCGTGAGCCACCACGGCAGGCCGGAGCCGGTGCGGTGCCAGAGCCCGAAGCTGACGACCGGCAGCAGCGGAGGAACCAGTGCGGTCAGCCACATGTAGCGCTTGCCGTCGCGCCACCGCACACCTTCCGGACTCACCAGTACCGGCGCCGCCATGACTGCCCACCCTTCCGCCCACGCGCCGCGAGCTGTGCCCACGACCCGAGTTACGCCCACGCGATGCGAGCCCGCCGCCCCCGCCCCCGCGCCCTGGGGCCACTCGCGGAACCTTCGCCCGGAACCCGACTCGCTCGTCACCGCAGTGTCACATCCACCACCGACAGGAACAATCGGCCGCGATGGGGCACATTCCGCGCCGGTGGCCGCGCCGGGCGATCGACGCGCGGCCTCGCGCCGCTCCGTTCCCCGCACCCGGCCGTTCCCCGCAGCTCGCCGTTCCCCGCACCCGGCCGCCGCCCCGAGGCACACTTCATTCCGTGACCGCGCAGACCGAGCCGCCGTCGGGCCCGCCGACTCCCGCCCCCGCGGGGCGACCGCACGCGTCCATGACGAACGCGCCGCCCTGGATCGGTGGGATGACCATCGGCGCGCTCTTTCTCTCCATGGCCGTCGTCATCACCTACACGCTCCTTCCCCTGCCGGGCCAACGGTCCGTCGGCGACCTGAACTACCTCGCCGCCGGGCTGCTCTTCTTCGGCCACATCGTCATCTCCCGCCTGCTGCGCACCAGGCTGGCGCGAAGGGCCACGATGCGGGCCACGGCAGGGCCGCCACCTCACCCGGGCGGACAGCGCGGCCACGCCCCGGCGCATGACGTCCAGCCAAGCGGACCGGATCGCCCCGACGCCCTGGCCGAGTGATGAAGACGACCTGATCGGCACGGCCCCCGGACTCTCCGGGCTGAAACGATTCGCCGGTGTCCGCACTGGTCGTGGTACTTGTCGGCCTTGTCGCCGGCGTCGCCGCGCAGCGCCTGCACCACCTCCCGGACGACGCGCCGCGGGTCCTCAGCGTCTGGCTGCTCGACATCGCCCTGCCCGCGCTGACCCTGCACGTCCTGCACGACGTCGAGATCCCGGCGAACATCGCGCTGGTCGTCGCGGCCCCTTATCTCCTGTGCGCCGTGACCGTGTTGATCTATCTGGCGGCGGCCCGGGTGCTGCGGCTGAGCCGCGAGGTGGTGGCCGCCCTGTTCGCCGCCACCGCGGTGGCGAACACCTCGTTCGTGGGCATCCCCATGGTCACCGCCTTCTTCGGCGAGTCCTGGGTGCCCGTCGCGCTGTTGACCGACCAGCTGGGCTCCTACCTGCTGCTGAACACCGTGGTGCTGGTAGTGATCACCACCATGGCCGGGGCCGCCTCGACGCCGCTCGCCGTGGCCCGCCGGNCGCTCACCCGGCCCTCGCTGATCGCGCTGGTCCTCGCGCTGGCGCTGCGGCCGGTGGACTACCCGGGCTGGCTGGACGAGGCCCTCACCTCGATCGGCGCGACGTTGACACCGCTGGCGCTGTTCTCCGTCGGCCTGCAGCTACGGCTCACCGCGGTGCGCCGGTGGTGGCGTGAGCTCGCCCTGGGGCTGACGGTGAAGCTGGCGGTGGCGCCCGCGGTGGTCCTCGCGATCTATGCGGCCGCGGGCATGCACCACAAGCCCGATGTGAAGGTGGCCCTGTTCGAGACGGCGATGCCGCCGATGGTCGCCGGCGCGATCCTCGCCGACCGTTACGGCCTCGCCCGCCCGCTGGCAAGCCTGCTGGTCGGCCTCGGCGTGCCGCTGTCCATCGCCACGCTCGCGTTCTGGTCGATACCGCTGCATCCCTGAAGAACTGTGACCTGGTAGTTCAGCGAGGAACTACAAGGGCGTCCTACAGTTGGACGAGAGACGATCGCTGGGTCGCAAACGCCCGGCCGGCCGTGGACACTCGGATGCGGCGGACATTCGGATGCGGCTGACATCGGGCGCGGCGGGCGCGCGGCACGAGAACGGAGGCGGCCAGGTGGCCGAGACACTGCAGGGACAGGCTTCGCCGGAGACCACGGCCCCGGCAACGGCCGGGATCCAGCGGGTCGGGGTGGTCGGATGCGGGCTGATGGGCTCCGGCATCGCCGAGACCTGTGCGCGGGCCGGGCTCGACGTGCTGGTTCGGGAGGTTGACGCCGGTGCGGTCGAGGCCGGTCGGCGGCGGATCACGGCGTCGCTCGACCGCGGCGCCCGCAGCGGCAAGCTCAGCGAGGTTGACCGCGACGCCGCGCTGGCCCGCCTCAGTTTCACCACCGACCTCGGCGACTTCACCGACCGCCAGTTCACCGTCGAGGCCATTGCGGAGAACGAGCAGGCCAAGACCGAGATCTTCGCCGCGCTGGACAAGGTGGTGGCCGACCCCGCGGCCATCTTCAGCTCGAACACCTCCTCCATCCCGATCATGAAGCTGGGGATGGCGACAGGCCGCCCGGACCAGGTCCTGGGTGTGCACTTCTTCAACCCGGTGCCGGTGATGAAGCTGGTGGAGCTCGTCCCGTCGCTGCTCACCTCGGACGAGACCCTCACCCGCACCCAGTCGTTCGTCACCTCCACCCTGCACAAGGAGGTGATCCGCTCCCAGGACCGCGCCGGCTTCGTGGTGAACGCGCTGCTCGTGCCCTACCTGTTGTCCGCGATCCGGATGCAGGAGTCCGGTTTCGCCTCGGCCGAGGACATCGACCTCGGCATGGTGCTCGGCTGCGCCCATCCGATGGGCCCGTTGCGGCTGATCGATCTCATCGGGCTCGACACGGTCAAGGCGGTCGCGGAGTCGCTGTACGACGAGTTCAAGGAGCCGCTTTACTCGCCGCCCCCGCTGCTGCTGCGCATGGTCGACGCCGGTCTGCTCGGGAAGAAGAGCGGCCGCGGCTTCCACCGCTACGCCTGACCCACCACTTCGAGCCAGAACAGGGACGACAACCACCGTGGATCCGAACTTCGACACCTACCGGCTCGACGACACCCACGTGGCTGTCCGCGAGGCTGTCCGCGATCTCGCGGAGAAGCAGATCGCGCCGTTCGCGGCCGACGTCGACGAACACGAGCGATACCCCACCGAGGCCCGGGACGCGCTGGTCCGCTCCGGCTTCAGCGCGGTCCACGTGCCGGAGAGCTACGGCGGCCAGGGCGCCGACTCGGTGACGACCTGCATCGTCATCGAGGAGGTAGCCCGGGCGTGTGCCTCCTCGTCCCTCATCCCGGCGGTCAACAAGCTGGGGACGACGCCGATCCTGCTGTCCGGGTCGGAGGACCTGAAGAAGCTCGTCCTGCCCTCGGTCGCCAGCGGCGAGGCCAGCGCCTCCTACGCGCTGTCGGAACGGGAGGCCGGATCCGACACCGCCTCGATGCGCACCCGGGCCCGGCTCGACGGGGACCACTGGGTCCTCAACGGCACCAAGACCTGGATCACCAACGCCGGCGAGTCCACCTGGTACACGGTCATGGCCGTCACCGACCCGGATGCCGCCAGGCCGGCGGACGGCATCTCGGCGTTCGTCGTCCGCGCCGACGACCCGGGTTTCGAGATCGGTTCCAAGGAGCGCAAGCTCGGCATCAAGGGCTCGCCCACCCGGGAGATCCACTTCGTCAACTGCACGATCCCGGCCGACCGGATCATCGGCGAGCCCGGCACCGGCCTGCGCACGGCCCTGGCGACTCTCGACCACACCCGCCCGACGATCGGCGCGCAGGCGGTCGGCATCGCACAGGGCGCGCTGGACGCGGCGGTCGGCTACGTCCGCGAGCGCCGCCAGTTCGGCCGCGCGATCGCCGACAACCAGGCCGTCCAGTTCATGCTCGCGGACATGGCGATGAAGATCGAGGCGGCCCGGCACATAGTGTACGTCGCCGCCGCCCGCGCCGAGCGCGGCGAGAAGAACCTCAGCTTCATCACCGCCGCCGCCAAGTGCTTCGCCTCGGACGTCGCGATGGAGGTCACCACCGACGCCGTGCAGCTGTTCGGCGGCGCCGGCTACACCCGCGACTTCCCGGTCGAGCGGATGATGCGCGACGCGAAGATCACCCAGATCTACGAGGGCACCAATCAGATCCAGCGTGTCGTGATGGCCCGCGCGCTGCTCAGGGGCTAGGAAGTCCGCCTTTCCCCTGGCAGATGACGGTGCGGCCCGCCTCGACCTCCTCGCGAGCCTCGTCGAGCGCCCGCTTCGTGCCCGGGTCGGGCTCATCGACCCACTCGTGCGGCTCCGGGTGGGGCTGCGCCGTCGCATCCATGGCCGGGCCGCGGCTGACGCCGAGCCGTTCGNGTGACACATCTGTCTGATCAGACGGCGCATCCCGCCCGTCGGGCCGGCGGCACCCCGCAGGCCCCACGGGACGCCGCCGCAACGGGTCTACCAGGGCTTTCAGAGCGCCCACAGGCCCAGCAACACCCCTCAGACACCCCCGCGCCATGCGTGGGCGAGGATTCACCGACAGCGGCTGAAGGGCTTTGTGTGTCCTTCGCTCGCAGGGGTTGCGGCCCCTGCGTCACCGTGGTCGTCAAGACGTCTCGGCAGGAGACACGAACAGCCCTTCAGGTGCCGGATCGCCACTCCCTCGGACACACCCGAAACACCGACCACCATCGTCAGATCACCGAATACAGCCGCTCGGCGCCCGCGCGCACCGCCCGGAGCGGTCCCCGGAGAGCGAGGCTCAGCCCGCGGAGCCGGCGGCGTGTTGCAGGGGCAGCAGGACGAGATAGGGGTCGACCGAACTGGCGGCGAAGCCGAAGTGCCGGTAGAAGGCCCGACCGGCCGGGGCGGCGGCATGCGCCCCGAGCACCGGGGTCCCGACCATGCGGCGCACCGTCAGCGCCCGCATCGTCGCGTCGCGCAGCAGCCGGGCACCGACGCCCCGGCCCTGGTAGCGGCTGTCCACCGCGAGCCGGCCGATGAGCATCAGCGCCACCGGGTCGGCGGGCCGGCGCGAACGCCAGCGGGAGTGGGTCGCGACGCGTTCGACGGCGCCCGTCGCCAGGCAGTAGAAGCCCGCGATGGTGGTTCCGTCGAGCACCACGAACGTGTTGGTGATCCGCTCCCGCTGGTGCTCCTTGGCATGGTGGCGCAGCCAGCCGTCGAGAACGGGGTCGCCACAGCCGAAGGCGACCGTGTCGTGCTCCTCCAGCAGGGCCGACGGCTTCGTGAGCGGCACGGGGCGGTTCCCTTCCAGCCAAGGCCGATCTTGTGACGGATGACGTCGCAATGGTTCAGGCGTCGGCCTGGCCCGGCTGTTCCTTGCCGGGCTCCTCGTCGAGCAGGCCGCGCAGCCGTGGGTTGTCAGCGGGCGGTGCCTGCAGCATCGCCTCCAGCTCGGCCCAGGCGGACTCGGACACCCGGAACAGCCGGCGGTCGGCCAGCACATCCCGGGCATGCCGCCGCATGCTCTCGACCGCGAACACGCCCAGGCTGAGGCCCTCTGCCTCCGCGGCGGACCGGATGATCTCCGCGTCGTCCTCGGGCAGCTCGCAGGTGATTTTCTCGTCGCCGGCGGAGGTCATGGTGGAAGTCTGCCGTCCCTTCCCCGGAGATGCGAAACCGGGTCGCCCGGGCCACCAGCCGCCCGCGGTCACGTCCCCGCCGGCGGCAGAGCGACCCGGAGAGGACCGGAGAAGAGTGCCGTCTGCAACGCGGTCCTCGCCGATAATGTTCGGACAGGCGTGGCGGCGGGCATTTCCTGCAGATCATCCCGACCCGCCGAAGGAACGGTGAGCATCACGATGGCCTACCACGCGCAGACACACGAGCGGCGGGGCCTGTTCGCGCCCGGCGGGCGCCGCCGGGTCCGCGGCGAGCACCGCCGGCTCCGCGGCGGGCACCCGGAGGCGCGACGATGAGCGACGACCTGGGCACGGCGCTGGTGGTGATACTCGGCGTGCTCGCGGTGGTGGGCGTGGTGCTGGTCATCGGCACCGTCTACCTGCTGCGCCGGTACCGGCTGCCGTTGCACGGCATGGCCGCCGCCATCGCCAGTCTGCTCTATGTGGTCTCACCGGTGGATGCCGTGCCGGAGGTCCCGCTCGGCCCGGTCGGGCTGGTCGACGACCTCGCGGTGATCCTCGGCGCGGTGCTGTACCTGCGCAGGCTCGTCGAGGCCCGCCGGGAGTCCCCGGCCGTCCCGGCGGCCCGCCCCCGCCGGGCCAGGAACAGCCGCTGACGAACGGTCGGGTCCGTCCGGGTGCCCGGCTGGGCGGCCCCGGACGGACCCGGCCCACTCAGATCAGCGAGCGCAGGACGTAGAGCAGGATCCCGCCGTGGCGGTAGTACTCCGCCTCACCGGGGGTGTCGATGCGCACCACGGCCTCGAACGAGATGTCCCCCGCCCGCACGGTGATGGTGGGGGTCTTCTCGTCGATGTCGGCCAGCCCGGTGATGGTGAAGGTCTCCTCACCGGTGAGCCCGAGCGACTCCGCCGACTCCCCGACGGGGAACTGCAGCGGCAGGACGCCNATGCCGATCAGGTTCGACCGGTGGATCCGCTCGTAGGACTCGGCGATCACGGCCCGCACACCGAGCAGCGCGGTGCCTTTCGCCGCCCAGTCGCGGGAGGAGCCGGAGCCGTACTCCTTGCCCGCCAGCACCACCAGCGGCACGTTCTCGGCCGCGTACTTCTGCGCGGCGTCGTAGATCGCCAGCTGCTCGCCGTCCGGCAGGTGGCGGGTGACGCCCCCCTCGACGCCGGGCACCAGCTTGTTGCGCAGCCGGATGTTGGCGAACGTCCCGCGGATCATCACCTCGTGGTTTCCGCGGCGCGACCCGTAGGAGTTGAAGTCGGCCGGGGCCACCCCGTGCTCGGTGAGGTACCGCCCGGCCGGGGAGTCCTTCCGGATGGAGCTGGCCGGGGAGATGTGGTCGGTGGTGACCGAGTCGCCCAGGTAGGCCAGCACCCGGGCGCCGACGATGTCGGTGCGCGGCTCGGGCTTGGCGGTCATCCCCTCGAAGTACGGAGGGTGGCGCACGTAGGTGGAGTCCTCCACCCAGTCGAAGGTCTGGGAGACCTCGCCGCCGTCGCCGATGGGCAGCGCCTGCCAGCGCTCGTCGCCGGAGAGGTCGGCGTAGCCGCCGGAGAACATGTCGGACGCGATCGCGCTGTTCATGACCTCGGCGACCTCGGCCTCGCTCGGCCAGATGTCACGCAGGTAGACCGGCTCGCCGGCGGTGTCGGTGCCCAGCGGGTCGGTGTCGAGGTTGATGTCCATCGTGCCGGCCAGCGCGTACGCGACCACCAGCGGCGGGGACGCCAGGTAGTTCATCTTGATGTCCGGGTTGATGCGGCCCTCGAAGTTCCGGTTGCCCGACAGGACGCTGACCACAGCCAGGTCCGCGCTGTTGATCCCGGCGGAGATCTCCTCGGCGAGGGGGCCCGAGTTGCCGATGCAGGTGGTGCAGCCGTAGCCCACCAGGTTGAACCCGACCTTGTCCAGGTAGGGGACGAGGCCCGCGCGCTCGTAGTAATCCATGACCACCTTGGAACCGGGAGCCAAGGTGGTCTTCACCCATGGCTTGCGGGTCAGGCCCTTCTCCACGGCGTTCCGGGCGAGCAGCGCGGCACCCAGCATGACCTGCGGGTTCGAGGTGTTGGTGCAGGAGGTGATCGCGGCGATCGCGACCGCGCCGTGGTCGAGCTCGAAGGTGGTGCCGTCGGCCAGGGTCACCCGCGTCGGGTTGGACGGGCGGCTGCGGACGTCACCGGCGACCGCGTTGACCGAGACCGGCGCGTCCGACGGCTTGTCGCTGAACGCGGCGGCCGAGTCGGAGGCCGGGAACGACTCGGCGTCAGCCTCGTCGGCACCCCCGTTCACCAGCTCCGTCGGACGGGCGTAGTCGGCCAGCGCCTTGCGGAAGGCCGGCTTCGCCGTGGACAGCGGCACCCTGTCCTGCGGCCGCTTCGGCCCGGCGAGCGAGGGGACGACCGTCGACAGGTCGAGCTCGAGGGTCGTGGTGTNCTTCGCCTCGTGGCTCGGGTCGTGCCAGAGCCCCTGCTCCTTGGCGTAGGCCTCGACCAGCGCGACGAGCTCGTCCGGCCGGCCGGTGAGCCGCAGGTAGGAGAGCGTCTCCTCGTCGATCGGGAAGATCGCGCAGGTGGAGCCGTACTCGGGGCTCATGTTGCCGATGGTGGTCCGGTTCGCCAGCGGGACGTTCGCGACGCCCTCGCCGTAGAACTCGACGAACCGCCCGACGACCCCGTGCCGGCGCAGCTGCTCGGTGATGGTGAGCACCATGTCGGTCGCGGTGGTGCCGTGGGGAAGCTCACCGGTGAGCTTGAACCCGACGACGGTCGGGATCAGCATGCTGACCGGCTGGCCGAGCATCGCGGCTTCGGCCTCGATGCCGCCGACGCCCCAGCCGAGCACGCCGAGGCCGTTGACCATCGTGGTGTGGCTGTCGGTGCCGACGAGGGTGTCGGGGTAGGCCAGCGTGCCCTCGGCGGTCTCCTTCGTGAAGACGACCCGGGCGAGGTACTCGACGTTGACCTGGTGCACGATGCCGGTGTTCGGCGGCACCACGGTGAAGTTGTCGAACGCCGCCTGGCCCCAGCGCAGGAACTGGTAGCGCTCCCGGTTGCGCTGGAACTCCAGGGTCGCGTTCAGCTCGAACGCGTCCGTCCGACCGAAGTGGTCGGCGATGATCGAGTGGTCGATGACCATCTCGGCCGGCGCCAACGGGTTGATCTTGGACGAGTCACCGCCGANGGCGACGACCGCTTCGCGCATGGCGGCGAGGTCGACGACACAGGGCACGCCGGTGAAGTCCTGCATGATCACCCGGGCCGGGGTGAACTGGNTCTCCTGGCTCGGCTCGGCCGCCGGATCCCAGTTGGCGAGCGCGCGTACGTGGTCCGCCGTGATGTTGGCGCCGTCCTCGGTACGCAGCAGGTTCTCAAGCAGAACACGGAGGCTGTACGGCAGGCGGTCGGCCCCGGGCACCGCATCCAACCGCCTGATCGTGTAGGTACGATCACCTACCGCGAGTCTGCCGGTGCTGCCGAAGCTGTCCATGGCCTTCGTCTCCTCCTCGTCACCTCATCCGCTCCTCGTCGGCGGAGAGGTTCGACACCAGCAGCGATCACAGGCGGCCGGCCGACGAGTTCACCGCGGTCGGCCACCTCTCGCTCCATCCTGGCACTGACCGGGGTGACGGCGACGGCCAGCGCCGTCACCCACGCCCCGACAGGGCCGCGCGGGCGGTGTGACCATCACCTCCCGGGGGCCGAAAAAGGTCCCCGGGAAAGCACGCCAAGTTTACTTAGCAAGGCTAAAGATATCAGGTGGTCCGACCGGACGTGTGCCCCGTTCCCACCGGACTGGATGCGACAGGACGTTCGGACCCCGACCCCGGAAAGGTGGGATGTCCCACCCGTCCAGGGCCCACCTTGGACGGATCGGGCGCGGAAGTGCGCACGCCTGGTGCACCGGGCCGCGAGGGGCTGCTGTCGCGTCGGCGGCGCGGGGCCGGGGCCAGGGCCGGGGCCAGGGCCGGGTGCGAGCGTTCGGCGATCTGACAGCGACGGTCAGCGTTTCNGGTGCCGGTGCGGGTGTGGCGACGCGGCGACTGAAGAGCTCGCCGTGTCTCCTCGGGAGAGGTATTGACAACCCCGACGGCGAAGGGGGCGCAACCCCTCCGGAAGCGGAGACACCACGAGCCCTTCAGTCGCCGTCGGCGCACACCCGCGGAGGCGCGGCCCGGGGGTGGGTGCGGGCTGCGGCGGGGCCGGTACGCACCCTGAAAGCCTTGGCAGCGGGCGTCACGGCGGGTTCCGCCGGCTGCGGCGACCCGCTGGCCGCGCCTCGACCGCGTCGCCGCGGGCCGACGTGCCCGCAGGGGAGGTACTCGATGTCGCAGTGGGTGGGCGGCGGTGTCCTGATGGCGGCCCAGGAGCCGCCGCTCGCCGGGCATCGCGACCCGGCTCGATGCCCGGGTCGCCACGTCCGATCAGACAAGCATGTCACCCCGGTCTCGAGTCGCCGCTGCCACCGCGGCATCAGCCCCTGCCCCCGCGGCGGCGAGTCGGCCACGACGAGATCGCCTAGGACCAGACCGCCGTGATGTCGCGCTGCCAGTTCTCCATCGTGAACGGGGACCGCCGCAGCCGCCGCATCGCCTCCCGGCGCTCGTCCATGGTCGGTGGCACGACCGCCAGATCAGCCGCGGTGCTGGCCCAGATCTCGTTCGGCGTGCTGAGCGGGAGCATCGTGATCCCCGGGAGCACCCGGGCGATCTCCGCCACCCCCGGCAGATCGGACGACAGCACCGGGGTGCCGACCGCGCAGGCCTCGAGCACCGCGCTGGGCAGCCCCTCACTCAGCGAGGTCACCAGCACCAGCGACGAGTTCACCAGCAGCTTGGGAACGTCTCCCCGCTCGCCGAGGAACTCGACCCGGTCGGCGACGCCCAGGCTGTCGGCGAGCGCCGTCAGTCGCTCGGTCTCCTCCGGGGTCTGCCGCCCGACCAGCCGCAACCGGACGTCGAGACCACGGGCGCACATCGCCGCGAAGATCTCGATGGCGCGGGACCGGTTCTTGACCGGGTCCGGGCGGGCGATGTGCAGCACGGTCAGCGGCTGTGCCACGGCCTCGCCGAACTCGTCGAGTTCGGCCATCGGTGGCATCGGGCGCTGGCCCGCGATCGCGACACCGAAGGGCTCCAGCTCGACGCCGTTGTAGACGACCCGGCAGCGGGGGTCCAGGCGCCACGTCTCCCGCCACAGCCCGCGCATGGCGGCCTCGCTGACCGCCAGCAGGTCGGTGGCGAAGACATCCAGCAGCACCNGCTCCGCTGTGCTGCGCAGCCGGCCGGGCAGGCTGTCGCCGCGCAGGTCCCGGCAGTTGAAGAAGTGCGCGACCCGGCGCCGCACCCCGGCCACCCGGGCAATGGCCAGGACCACGCCCGAGAAGCCCGCCACACCCGAGTGGACGATGTCGGGTCGCACCGTGCGCAGCAGGCGGCGGAAGGCGAAGGGGAACCTCAGGCCCGCCCGGCAGTAGTAGACCTCGCCGCCGAGCGAGCGGATCTCCTCGTCCAGCGAGCCGCTCGCCCCCGAGGTGACGCAGAACAGCAGGCGGAACTCGGTCGGGTCCAGCCGGCGCAGCAGGTTGACGGCCCGGATCGTCTCCCCGGCCAGCTCCATCCGCGGGAGGACCTCAAGCACGGTCACCGGGCTGCCCCGGCGGGGCGCGGCGGGAGCGGGGGCGGGGGACGGCTGCGGGGTGGCCGAGCCGCGCCCGGATCCGGGCTCGTCGTCGGCCGGGCGGGGTCCGGCGGCGTCCTCGCGCACGGTTCCGGCGTCCTCACGCACGGTTCCGGCAGCCACGTCCGGTGCGGCGAGCCGCTCGTCGTCCACCGAGTGCCTCGCCGTCAAGGTGACCACCCTCCGCAACTTCCGATGACACAGTTGACCCACCGTGCAGGACATCTAACAACCTTTGTCAACCTACAGAGAGAGTTCCACTACCCATAGTCATGACACTCGGGTCGGACGACGGAAAGGGCGGGGCATCGTGACGCGATGCCCCGCCCTGACCCGGGTTCCCGTTGCCGAACGGGTCCGTTACAGCAGCTCGAGATCGGCTCCCAGGCACTCGGCGGAGTTCTCGGCCTTCGCGCAGGTGTCGTACAGGTACTCCTCCAGCGGCTTGTCGTCAGCCGGTGCGTTGAGCAGGGCCTGCGGCGGCGAGTCGAAGGTGATCCCGTCGTCCGTGGCCTGCGCCCCGGCCACACCCACCCGGATCACCGCGTTGACCGGCAGCACGCCGGCGACGGTGATCACGACATCCAGCGCCCGGACCTCAATCGAGTTGGACGTCTGGAACTGCCGGTTGAGGACCACGTAGCCCACCCCGGGCAGCGCGATCCCCGTGTTCGGGGGAACGTTGGCCGCGATCGGGATCCCCGCGACGACCAGGTTCGTGAACGTCGTCCCGGCACTGCTCAGGACGGGTGCCACCCCGGGGGACTTGGTCACGTTCGCCTGCGATCGGACCGCGTCCGCGGTGATCAGGCCACCGAGGATGTTCAGCCCGCCGATGTCCAGCACCGCCGAGCCCCTGGTCGGATCACCCGGAATCGAGCCCCCGGTCGCGGTGACCCCCCCCGGTGACCAGGATCCCCGGCAGGTTGATACCGACCAGGCTGCTGCTCGACACTCCGCCCCGGCAGGGGATGCCCTGCGAGATCAGCGGGCTGACCGACAGCGGCCCCGCGATGATCACATTGGAGTAGGCGCCTCCGGTGACGAACACCGGCGGCTTGATCGCAAAGCCCGCCTGGGTGAAGCCGATCACGACGTCGAGACCCGCGTTCGGGCCCGACAGGATCTGGGCGCGCACTCCGATGGTCTGGATGCCGTTGGCCACCGGCGTCTGCTGGTTCAGCGTGAGGGTGATGACCCCGGGGATGCCGACGACGGTGTTCGGCGCGATGTTGCCCAGTGGGACGGGGATCCCGGCGAGGGTCAGCGCACCCAGGGTGACGACCCCGTTCGTGGTGATGCCCGAACCGGTGTTGACCGCCCCGCTGGCGACGCTGAGGTTGGTGATCCCCACCAGGCCGCCCAGCAGGCTGACAGTGGCCGCGGTGCTGGTGCTCAGGCCGACCTGCTGTGCGCCCGGCTCGCGCTCCGAGCTCGACGCGGTCTGCTGGATCGCGGCGATGCTCAGAACGTTGGGGATGTTGACGGCGCCACTGGCTACCCGGGTCACCCCCGCCGCGGAGGTGCAGTCGACGCCCGCACCGAAGGTCGGGCCCGACTGGAGAACACCTCCCAGGGTGGAATAGCTGCCGAAGGCGTAGACCTGGTACGCGAGGGGGTTCGGCACGGCGGCGGCCGGGGACGCCATGGCCCCGCCCACCGCCGCGGCGACCATACCGACCGTCACGGCACTGGCGAAGAGCCGGCGGCTGCCCGCACGGGGAACTCCCGCGCGGAAGATAGCTCCCATCTCTGCCTCTCTCAAGGTGGATCAACTACAGAACGTGAGCACCTTAAAACAGACTGAAGACGAGCGGCCGGCTTCGCGCCAATACCCATTACCGATAGCGCTTTTTCGGCGCGTCGCGCCTACTCACCAAAAGATAGAACTCGCTAAATTCGCTATCGATTAATTCCCAGGCAGGTCACAGGGACTCGACCATGTTCGGCGCCGGCGCGGGGCGCTGCCGGGGAACGACCGCCGGAACCGCCGCCGGAACCGCCGCCGACGCCGCCCGCGGGGCCCCTTCACTGACCGGGGACAGCCAGCGGCGGGTGTCCAGAACCGCGCGCGCATGCCGGGCCACGATGTCGCGGCGGAAGACGTCGTGGTCGACCAGAACAACTACCAGGTCAGCGGCCGCCGTCTGCTCCGCGTCCGCGTCCACCAGCGTGACCTGGGCGGGCACCTGCGCGGGGTCGACGTGCGGGTCGGCGGCGAGGACCTCGGCGCCGAGATCGGCCAGCAGCGCGGCCACCCGGGCCGCCGGCGACTCCCGGGAGTCCCCGGTGTTGCGCTTGTAGGCCAGGCCGAGCAGGAGAACGCGGCTGCCGCGCACCGGGCGGCCCTGCCGGTTGAGGATCTCGGTGACCCGGTTCACCACATGGTCCGGCATGTGGTCATTGATGTCGTTGGCCAGTTCGACGAACCGGAAGCTACGGCCGAGCCGGGAGCGAACCCGCCACGACAGATAGGACGGGTCGATGGGCAGGCAGTGACCGCCGACGCCGGGCCCCGGCCGGAACGGCATGAAGCCGAACGGCTTGGTGGAGGCGGCGTCGATCGCCTCCCAGACGTCCGCGCCCAGCTCATGGGCGAACATCGCCAGCTCGTTCACCAGTGCGATGTTCACGTGCCGGAACGTGTTCTCCAGCAGCTTGGTGAGCTCGGCGGTCCGGGTCGAGGCGACCGGGACGGTCCGGTCCACCAACGAGTCGTAGAAGGCCGTCACCGCCGCCAGCGAGTCCGCGTCCACACCGGAGACGACCTTCGGGGTGTTGTCCAGCCGCCAGGTCCGGTTACCCGGGTCGATGCGTTCCGGTGAGTAGCCGAGCCGGAAGTCGGCGCCGGCCCGCAGGCCCGAGCCCTCCTCCAGCAGCGGGCCGAACAGTTCCTCGGTGGTTCCGGGATAGGTGGTCGACTCCAGCACGACCGTCACGCCGCGCCGGAGAAAGGGGGCGAGACTGCGGGCCGCGTCGACCACGAAACTCAGGTCGGGCGCGCATTCCCGCAGCGGGGTCGGTACGGTGACCACCGCGACGTCGAACCCGCGGGCCGCGGCGTAGTCGGCCGTGACCTCGTATCGGCCGCCGGCGAGCGCGGCGGTCAGCTGGTCGTCGGAGATGTCCTCGACGTAGGACTCNCCGGCTGCCAGCCGCCCGACCCGTCTGGCGTCGACGTCGACCCCCACGACCTGCCAGCCGGAGTCCACCGCGCGCATGGCGAGCGGAAGACCGACGTAGCCCTGACCGACCACCGCCAGTTTTCCCGAAGAAGTCATGGGCCCAGTGTGGCGCTCTAACTACTCTGAGCTACGCATTGGCCCGCTCCGTGTCACGCTCAGTGATCGCCCGCTGCGTCGGGAGGCCGCGGGCTCGGCTGGCGAGGCTACGGGTCAGCACCGCGGAGATCCGCTCACCGGCATGGCCGTCCCACAGCGCGGGACGCCGCGGCGGGGGCGGTCGCTCCAGCCACTCGATCGCCCCCGCGACGACCGCCTCGGGCGCGCGGCCGACCACGCGGTTGGTGCCCTCGGTCACCGTGATCGGCCGCTCGGTGCTCTCCCGCAGCGTCAGGCACGGAATCCCGAGGACCGTCGACTCCTCCTGCACCCCGCCCGAGTCGGTGAGCACCAGCCGCGCGCCCATCTGCAGCGCGAGGCAGTCCAGATAGCCGACCGGCCCGAGCGGACGCACACCGTCCGGGAGTCTGCCGGCGAGGCGCCCGGCGGTCCGCGGGTGGACGGGGAACACCAGCGGGCAACGCACGGCGATCTCGCCCAGAGCCCGGATCAGCCCGTCGAGCACCGCGGGATCGTCGACATTGGCCGGCCGGTGCAGGGTGACCAGGCCGTACCCGCCGGCACGCAGGCCGAGTTCGGCCAGCGTGGGCCGCGCGCGGGCCCGCTCCCGGCAGGCCAGCAGCGTGTCGACCATGACGTTGCCGACCAGATGCACCGACGCCGGCGGCGCGCCCTCGGCGAGCAGGTGCCGCACGCCCTCGGGGCTGGGTGCGAACAGCAGGTCCGAGAGCCGGTCGGTGACGATCCGGTTTATCTCCTCGGGCATCGCGCGGTCACCGCTGCGCAGGCCGGCCTCCACATGAGCGACCGGGACGTTCGCCTTCGCCGCGACCAGCGCGCAGGCCAGGGTCGAGTTCACATCGCCGACCACCACGACGGCATCCGGAGCCAGCCGCACCAGCAGCGGCTCGAAGGCGGTCATCACGGCGGCGGTCTGCACGGCGTGCGAACCGGAACCCGCGTCCAGGTGGTGATCCGGCGGGCTCAGGCCGAGGTCGGCGAAGAAGACCCCGCTCATCGCGTCGTCGTAGTGCTGGCCGGTGTGCACGAGGGTGGTGCGTGCGCCGTCGGCCGCCAGCGCGTCGAGTACCGGCTTGACCTTGATGAAGTTCGGTCGCGCACCGGCGATCACGACCACATGCGGCCCGGCCGCGGTCACGGTGCGGCCGTCCCGTCACGTTCGGCCCGCTCGAGGTGCCCGGCACGCTCGAGGTGCCCGGCACCCTCGGAGGCCCTGCGCACCGCCGGCACCGTGGGCCCTGGCATGCCCGGTGCTCCCCCGGGACCCGCGCTCCCCTGCCCGGCCCGCGACAGCTCGGCCAGCTCAGCCGCCAGATCGGCGTCGACCATCATCTCCGCGAGCTCGCGGAAGCCGACCNGGGGCTGCCAGCCCAGCACCTCACGCGCCTTCGACGCGTCCCCGACCAGCACATCCACCTCGGCCGGCCGGAAGAACCGCGGGTCAACCCGCACATACCCCGACCAGTCCTCGATCCCAACCCGGGCGAACGCCACATCCAGGAACTCGCGGATGCTGTGCGTCTCACCCGTGGCCACCACGAAGTCATCCGGCGAGTCCTGCTGCAGCATCCGCCACATCGCCTCGACGTAATCCCCCGCGAA
>NZ_LRTK01000021.1 GCF_001636565.1 Frankia sp. EI5c | reverse complement strand
GCGCCGAGCGCACCTCCCGGCACACATCAATGCCACTGCCATCCGGCAACCGCCCGTCCAGCACCGCCACATGCGGATGCAGCGCCGGAATCCGCCGCAACGCCTCCGCCGCCAACCNGGCCTCACCGACGACCTCGATATCGTCATGCCGGGCGAGCGTCTGACGCAGACCATTTCGCACGATCNCGTGGTCATCGAGAACGAACACCCGGATCTGCGCCATGAACGCGACCATACGGCCTGCGGGTCGCCTCGCCAATCGCCCCGGCACCTCCCGGACGCACGTCACCCGGCTGTGCTGGGCGTCCTGGCCAGAGGTGGCATCCGGACGAGGCATCGATGTCACCCCGGACGGGTGAACGGGACTTTCGACAGGTGATGATCAGCGCGACGGCCCCCCGGACGGGGGTGCCGGGAAGTCGGCCGCCGGTAATCGGGAGCCGGGGCCGCAGGTCCGAAAACGCGCGGTGCTGTCCATTGGTCCCGGCTCGCGCGGGACCTTCGCACAGGCGCCGCCCGACTCCGGCACGCTGCGCCCGGGGCGACTCGGCGTCAGTGTTGACACCATGGATGTGGCGACAGCAACGGGCACGTCGGCCCGGCCCTCCGCGCCGACTCCGCAGAGCCCGCAGACCGCGGAGACCCCCGAGACCGCGGAGACCCCCGAGACCCCCGAGACCGCGGAGAGGCCCGAGGTCACCGAGACCCCCGACGCCGCGCTGGGGGCGGCCGTTGCGCCGGCCACGCTGGTCGAGACGCACACGTCCGTGCTGATCTTTCTGGGGGACCGGGTCTACAAGGTCAAGAAGGCAGCCGATCTGGGCTTCCTCGACTTCCGTGACCGGACGGCGCGCCAGCGGGCGTGCCAGGCGGAAGTCGATCTCAACCGGCGGCTGGCCCCGGATGTCTACCTGGGCGTCGCCGACATCCACGGCCCGGACGGTGTGCTCTGCGACCACATGGTTGTGATGCGCCGGCTGCCGGTCACGCGCCGGCTGTCCGCACTCATCACCGCCGGCGCCGACGTCACTGACCAGCTGCGGGGCATCGCCCGCCTCCTCGCGGGCTTCCACTCCCGCTGCGAGACCTCCGCCCAGATCGCCGAGGCCGGCTCTCCCGACACCCTGCGTGGGCTGTGGGAGGAGGGCATGAGGGGTGTCCGGCCGCATGTGGGCACCGTCCTCGACGCCGGCACCGTCGATGCCGTCGGGCGGCTCGCGGCCCGCTATCTGGCTGGCCGGGAGCTGCTGCTGCGGGAGCGGCAGCGGCTGGGGCACATCCGGGACGGACACGGCGACCTGCTCACCGACGACATCTACTGCCTCGACGACGGTCCGCGCGTGCTCGACTGCCTGGAATTCGACCAGCGCCTGCGGGTCGNGGACGTCCTCGCCGACGTCGGGTTCCTCGCGATGGATCTCGAACGCCTCGGCCGGCCCGACCTCGCCGCCGACTTCCTGGACCGCTACCGCGAGTACGCGGCCGAGAGCCATCCCCGCTCCCTGCAGGACCTCTACATCGCGTACCGGGCCTTCGTCCGGTGCAAGATCGCCTGCACCAGGTACGCCCAGGGCGCCGAGCCGGCCGCCGCCGAGGCACGGTCGCTGGCGGCGCTGGCCCTGACCCACCTGCGCCACGGCCGGGTGCGGCTCGTCCTGGTAGGCGGGGCTCGCGCGCCGGAACGTGGAGAGCTGGCCGCCGGCCTCGCCGACGCCGAGGGCTGGACGCTGCTGCGGGCCGAGGACATCGGACGGGAGCGCGGCGAGGCAGGCGAGGGCGCGGTGTACGCCGAGCTTCTGCGGCGCGCGCGCACCGCCGTCGAACGGGGTGAGAGCGTCGTGCTCGACGCGGCGTGGGACCGCAGGGCCGACCGGGAGCGCGCCGCCGCGCTGGCCCGGGACACGGCGACCGATCTTGTCCAGCT
Source organism: Frankia sp. EI5c (assembly GCF_001636565.1). Classification (GTDB taxonomy): domain Bacteria; phylum Actinomycetota; class Actinomycetes; order Frankiales; family Frankiaceae; genus Parafrankia. The sequence goes on along the minus strand of NZ_LRTK01000021.1, from coordinate 126,252 downwards.
CCGGACCGCACGCCCGGGGCCCGTCCGGCCGGGGGAGGCGCAGCGGGAACGCATGCCGCGACCGGGTGGTGGGCCGGTGGCCGGCAGGCACGCCGAACCCTGGCCCGAGGCGACGACACTTCCGCCCGGGACCGGGCCGGAAGCCGTGCTGCGGGCGGCCCGACGCGCCGCGGGCTGACCGGTGACAGCGAGAACACGTGTCAGCTGCGTCCTGTCTCGCGTATCTTCCTCGCGTGGCGGCGAGATCTCAGGCCTCGGCCTCCCACCGGTCGAGCCAGGTGCCCCCGGCCGGCCCGGCCGGCGCGGAGCCGCGGCGTTCACCCGTACCCAGGGCGGGACCGGTTCCCGCGAGGAGCGTCGAGCCCGCTGGGCATGCTGAACCTGCCGGCTCCGCTGAACCCGCCGCCGCCCCGCTGCCCGCTGTGTCCGCCGGAGTGGTGGCGGCCCCCGGGGACGGGCTGATGTTTCCCACGGTGGCCCGGCTGGAGCTCGACGATCTGCTCGGCCAGCTCGTCGAGCGTGCCCAGGATGTGTTGGCGACCCAGGGCAGGCTGCGCGGCCTGCTGCAGGCCAACCGGGTCATCGCCACCGATCTGCGGCTGTCCGTCCTGCTCCGGCGGGTCGTCGAGGCCGCCACCGACCTGCTCGGTGCGCGTTACGGCGCCCTCGGCGTCGTGGCGCCTGACCGCACGCTGGTCGAGTTCGTCCACGTGGGGATGGCTGACCCGGAGGTGGAGCGGATCGGTCATCTGCCGACCGGCCACGGCCTGCTCGGGCTGCTCATCGACGACCCGCGCCCGCGCCGGGTGCCGGACATCTCCCGGGACCCCGGCTCGCAGGGCTTCCCCCNGGGCCATCCGCCGATGAGGTCGTTTCTCGGCGTGCCGATCACGGTGCGCGGAGAGGTGTTCGGCAATCTGTACCTGACCGACAAGCGCGATGGCGCCGCCTTCACCGCCGAGGACGAGGAACTTGCGCTTGCGCTCGCGGCCAACGCCGGGGTGGCGATCGCCAACGCGCGGCTCTACGACGAGGCACAGCGGCGGCATCAGTGGATGAACGCGTCGGCGGAGGTCACCCGCCTGCTGATGGCCGGGGACGATGACGTGCTCACCGCGCTCGCCCGCCGGGTCCAGGCGGTCGCGGACGCCAGCTTCGTGGCACTGGCCCTTCCCGACGACGAGGCGGGTGGCCCGGGTGGGAAAACCCACGGCGGCGGGGCCGGGTTCGTCCGTGTCGCCGTGGCGGTCACCGGCCCCGCCGGTGTCGCTGGGACCGCCGGTGTCGCGGGTCCGGAGCGCGCTGGTCAGCGCATTCCGCTGGAGCGCACCCTGACCGGCCGGGTCATCGTAGAGCGGCAGGGCCTTCGGGTTGATGACGCGGAACTCGACGCGCTCCCCGTGGAACACGCCGAACGGACCGGCCCACTGATGGTCGTGCCGCTCGTCGCCGGCGTCGGCCAGTGCGGCGGAGCGCTGCTCATCGGCCGTGACCGCGGCGCCNGCGCGTTCACCGACAGTGATCTCGACATGGCCACCGGTTTCGCCGGTCATGTCGCCGTCGCGCTCGAACTCGCCCGGGCGAAGGCCGAGCAGGAGCACCTGCGGGTGCTCGCCGACCGTGGCCGAATCGCCCGCGACCTGCATGATCACGTAATCCAGCGAATGTTCGCCGTCGCGCTGGGAATGCAGGACCTCGCGCAGTATGAGAACCCGGTGAACGCCGACCGCCTCAACGGCTATGTCGAAGACATCGACGCGACTATCAGGGACATCCGCCGTTCCATCTTCGAGCTCCGCGGGCAGAGCGCCACGAAACGCGGCCGCCTGCGCGCGGCCCTCGACAAGATTGCCGAGGACGTGCGGCCCGCCCTGGGCTTCGCACCCACGATCAGCGTCATCGGCCCGCTCGACACCGTCGCTGACGAGCAGCTCACCGACCAGTTGCTCGCGGTGGCCCGGGAGGCCCTCACCAACGCCGCCCGCCATGCCCGTGCCACCAGCGTCGAGGTTCGGCTGGCGGTGGACGGGGACACCGTCACCCTCGACGCGATCGACGACGGCGTCGGCATCGGCCCGACCNCCCGCCGCAGCGGCCTGGACAATCTGAACGCCCGCGCCGAAAGCCTCGGTGGCACCTTCACCGCGACTGCCCCGCCGACGGGCGGCACCCACCTGCGCTGGACCGTTCCGCTCTAGCGCCCAACTGGGGCGCTTCCCATGAATCGCGTGAATCGCGGTCCGTGTGGGCGCCTGCCGTCGCGGGGGTAACCCAGGCCGAACGCACCCGAAATGGCGACCACCGCCGCGGTGCGTCGTGACTGGCCGAAGGCCCAAGCTGACGGCGCGCGGGCGGGCGCGGGCGGGCGCGGCGGTGCGGGCGGTGATCTGACGGNGGCGGTCAGCGTTTCGGGTGGCGGCGCGGGTGTGGCGATGCGGCGACTGAAGAGCTCGCGGTGTCTCCTCGGGAGAGGTGTTGACAACCCCGGTGGTGGAGGGGGCGCAAGCCCTCCGGGAGCGGAGACACAACGAGGTCTTCAGTCGCTGACGGCGCACACTCGCGGACGGGCGGCGCGGGGGTGGGTGGGGGCTGTTTCGGGGCCTGTGCGCCCGCTGAAAGCCCTGGTGGCGGCGTTGTGGCGGGCTCCGTCGGATGCGGCGGCCCGGTGGCCGCACGCCGGTCGGGTCGTGGCGGGCCGAGGTGTTCGCGGGCGGGGGGCTGGATGTCGGAGGCGGTGGGGCGGCGGTGCTCCGATGCCGGCCCGGGCGGTCGCTCGTGGGGCCTCGCGACCGGGCTCGGCACCCGGGGTTTCCCGTCCGATCAGACAGAGCTGTCATCCCGGCGGCGGGCGGGGGCGCCCCGGGCTGGCCACCGCCGCCACGGCCCTCCCGCTACCAGCGTGCTCGCGAACGGGACCATGGTCCCGGCACCCCCATGGCTGACGAACCGGGCACGGTAGATCGGACGGCCGATGTTCCGCTCCGTCCCCGATGCGAAATTTGGCGCAGCGAATTCCGCGTGATTGACGGAAAACGGTGGTGGCGAAGATGGACAGAACCATTCTTGTCGGGGTGGACGGTTCCACCGGTTCCGAGGAGGCGCTGCGGTGGGCCTTCCGTGAGGCCCGGCGCCGCCAGCGGCCGGTGACCGCGCTGCTCGCCTGGAGCGCGGACGGGTTATCGCGGGATGTGCACCATCGGCCGGCCCGGGCGGACGACTCGGAGCTCGAAGCCGCTGCCTCGGTCGCGTTGGAGGAGGCCATCGGGCGGGCCGACCCGAAGGACGTCGACGTGCGCCGTGTGCTCGCCCAGGTGGCGCCGGTGCCCGCGCTGGTGGAGAGCTCGCCGGGCGTCGAGATGATCGTCGTCGGGTCGCACGGCCACGGTCCGATTCACCGGGTCCTGACCGGTTCGGTGGCTCAGGGCGTCGTCAACCACGCCCACGTGCCCGTGGTGGTCGTTCGGGGGAGGTCCGCCGACCGGCTCGGCGGGCCGGAGGCGCGCCCGCTCCCGGTCGTCGTCGGTGTCGACGGGTCGGGGAACTCGGTCGGCGCCCTGCGCTGGGCCGCCCAGGCGGCGGCGCTGCGGCTGGCCCCGCTGCGGGTCGTGTACGCCCTCGGCCGCGCGGATCCGCTGTATCCCGACCTGGTCCTCAGCGGGCAGGCGGAGCTGCTGCGGCGGGCACAGGCGATGCTGGACGAGACGGTGGGCAAGGGCCTCGCCAGCGCCGCCGCGGTGGCGGTCGACACCGTGATCGCTCCGGACTCTGCCAGCCGCGCCCTCCTTCAGGAGGCGCGGGGCGCGCAGCTCCTGGTGGTCGGTCGCCGCGGCCACGGGGGCTTCACCGACCTGCTGCTTGGTTCCGTCAGCTACCAGAGCATTCTGCACGCGGCCTGCCCGGTCGCCGTCATCCACGATGAGGACTGAGGCGATCACTGGACGAGAACTGAGGCGAACGCTGGACGAGGTACTGGGGCGAGGGCTGAGCGGTTCAGCCCGGGCGGACAACCATGACCGGGCAGGGTGCGTGGATCACGCATTCCCGGGCAGGGCTTCCCGGGCGCCATGAACCCCCGGCCCAGCCTTCCCGGCCTCCCACGACGAGAAGCTGGGCCTCGCGGGCGAGCCGGAGCAGGCTCGCGGGGGCGGCGTCGTCGTCGGCGAGTGGGCGCAGGGACACCTCGGTCGTGACCTGGCGGCTCTCCGCGGCGCAGTAGTCGAGGATCTCCTCCGAAATCCGCAGGTCACGGCTCGTCTGCCAGCTACGGGGGAAGCTGTCGGGCACCCGGGGCCAGCGTGGCCGCGCGTTCGCCATCACCAGCGGCACCCCACGTAGCCAGGCCTCCCGGGTCGCCCGGCGCACGGCCGCCACCGAGGGGGCCGTGCCGTCCACGCCCACCAGCACCGGACGTGGGTCCCGGGGCCGGGGCAGGTCGAGATCGTGGGCAACCACGACCGGAACCCGGGCCGCGCGCACGCACACCTCGGCCAGGGAACCCGCGACCACACGGCGGTGACGGCTGTGACTCGGCGCTCCGACGACGAGCATCCGCGCCTCGGCGGACATGCCGACCAGCGTGTGGCCGGGGTGATCCTGGACGATCAGTTCGGTGATCGGGACGGGTTCGGCCTGGTCCTCGCCGCGAAGCGCCTCCTCGACTGCCCGGTGGAGGAGAGCCCTGGCAGGGTTGCCGGTGGTCGTCGCCACCTCCGGCGGCACACCAGGCCCGGCCGAGGCCAGAACCGCTCGCACGCCGGCACCGTGGAGGCGGGCCTCGTCCAGCGCCCAGCGCAGCGCGGGGAGCGAGGCGGCCGATCCGTTCACACCCACGACGATCTCCGTCAACGTGACCCCCTGGTCGGTCAGTCCGCGGGTGTCCGCCGCCGTCCTCGCGGCTGCCACCGCCTGCTCCCGCCGTCGGTTCCTGGCCGTCGGATGAGGATGCGGTCCGGCGTTCGAGCCGTGCCACCCGCGGGACTCCGGATCAGTGTGCCCCGGACCGTCCGCGCACCGGACGAAGGACCCGCCGCCAGGCCCGGTGGTCATCGTTCCGGGCCGGTTGGGTGGGACCTTCGGGTAGGCGGGGTGCCGTCCCCAGCCGTTGCGGGGAGCGGCCATCGGTGGGAGTCTCACTACCTGAGTGATCATGATCTGGGGTGGGCCCGCCGTCGGCGGGCGCGACGAGGGGGAGGGGCCCATGGCATCCGACCGACCGGAGGCGGCCCCCGACACCACCGCCGCAACCGCCGCCGCCGCGGCTCCTACGCGGCTCTCGAAGGCGGCGTACGAAAAGGAGCTCGTGCGGTTGCAGACCGAGCTGGTGCGGATGCAGGAGTGGATTGTCGCCACCGGNGGGCGGGTTGTCGTCGTGATGGAGGGCAGGGACACCTCGGGCAAGGGCGGGAGCATCAAGAGGATCACTGAGCGCCTCAACCCCCGGCACTACCGGGTGGTGGCCCTCGGGAAGCCGACCGAGCGGGAGCGCGGCCAGTGGTATTTCCAGCGTTACATCACTCATCTCCCGTCCGCCGGGGAGATCGTCTTCTTTGACCGGAGCTGGTACAACCGGGCCGGGGTGGAGCGGGTGATGGGGTTCTGCACCGAGGAGGAGTACGACGACTTCCTGCGGACCTGTCCGCAGCTGGAACGTGCCTTCGTGCGAGCTGGAATAACGCTGCTCAAGTACTGGCTCTCGTTGAGCGACGAGGAACAGGAACGGCGTTTCAACGGTCGGATGCGCAACCCGGAGAAGCGGTGGAAGCTGTCCGATCTCGATCTTCAGGCCCGGGCCCGCTGGGTGGACTACGCCGAGGCCAAGGACGAGATGTTCGCCTACACCGATATCAGGCAGGCGCCGTGGTATGTGGTTGACGCGGATGACAAGCGCAGTGCCCGGCTGAACCTCATCAGCCATCTGCTGTCGATGGTCCCCTACGAGCCGGTCGCGTATCCGGAGGTGGAGCTTCCGCCTCGCCAGAACCGTGCCTACAAGCGCCCACCGATCGACAGCCAGACCTGGGTTCCGCGCCGATATGCGGTCGAATAGGCCCGGCCCCGCCGTGGGCTTCGGAGCGCTTGCCGGGTAGGCCGGGCCGCTCGCGGGCAGCCGAGGTGCCGGCCGAGGCGCCGGGCACCGGCCGGGTGTCGAGGCCGTCCCGGCCCGCCATCCGGGCCCGACCGGGTGTCCTTGTTCCGCCGGCCGGCGGTCGAGGGCGGCGGGTGTCTGCCGGGTGGACCGCACCCGCTTCCGGGATGATCCGGCAAAGCAGGTGACCGATTGTCTTTGGCAGCCGCCATAACCTGCGCGCGCTGTCGGCATCTGGGAGGATCCCGGGCCTATGAGGAGATCCCGTTTATCCTGGTTGTCAGCGATCGTCCTGACTGTCGGCCTGGTGGTCGGTGGCTGTTCGAACTCGAGCGGTGGCGAGAGTTCTGAGCCTCCGCCGTCGCATTCGGCGAACGGTTCTCCCGGGGTCACTGACAGTGAGATCAGGTTCGCTGTCATCGGGACGAAGACGAACAACCCGCTGGGCACCTGCATGCTCGACTGCTTCGTGCAGGGCGCCAACGCCTACTTCGCCTACCGCAACAGCGAGGGTGGCCTGGACGGTCGGCAGCTGAAGATCACCACGACGATCGACGACGCGCTCGGGCAGAACAAGCAGGCGTCCCTGGAAGTCATCACCAAGAACGACACGTTCGCCACGCTCAGTGCGCCGATGCTGGCGACCGGCTGGCCGGACCTGGCGAAGGCCGGGATCCCGGTCTACTCGGTGCCGTGGTACCCGCACGACATGAACGGCAACGAGTCGATCTTCGCGAGCAACGGTGTCGAGTGCATCTCCTGCACCCGCCGGTTCATGGCCTACGCNCCCCAGGTCTTGAAGCTCAGCAAGATCGCCACCGTGGGGTACGGCGTTTCGGAAAGCTCCAAGGAATGCACGCACGCCGCGACCGACACGATCAACCTCTACAAGGGTGAGACCGGTCAGGAAGTGGTCTACACCAACGACGGCATCGCCTTCGGAATCCCNAACGGCATCGGGCCGGAGGTGAGCGCGATGAAGAACGCCGGTGTCCAGTTCATCGTGAGCTGCTTCGACGTCAACGGGCAGAAGACCCTCGCGCAGGAACTCAAGCGACAGGGCCTCGCGGACGTCCCGATCCTGCAGTCGAACTCCTATGATCTGAAGTTCATGCAGGACGCCGGCGACCTGTTCGAAGGTGACGTTCTCGCGCTCGCGTTCCGGCCGTTCGAGGCCAGCTCCGAGGGTAACGCCCTCGCCGAGTTCAAGAAGTGGATGGAGCAGGCCNGAAACGAGCTCACCGAGGTCGCCGAATACGGCTGGATCGCCGCGGAAAGCGCCTACCAGGGCATCAAGGCCGCCGGCCCCGAGTTCACCCAGGCCTCCGTGGTCGAGGCGACGAACAAGTTCACGGCGTTCACTGCCGGCGGTCTCGTTCCGGAGATCGACTGGAGCCGGCAGCACATCATGCCCACCCAGGAGGACCCCGCCACCCACGGGCCCAGGCAGGAGTGCATGAGCCTGCTGACCTACAAGAACAAGAAGTTCGAGTTCATCGGCGGTGCCACTCCCGAGAAGCCCTGGGTCTGCTGGCCCAACGAGAACCGCGACTGGTCCGAACCCGTCCCGACCAATTTCCAGTAGGACGACCGGCCCCCAGTAGCGCCCCGCCTTCGTTCGAGGCGGACCGGTTACCGCAGGCCCGGTGCCAGGATGATCTCCGGCACCGGGCCTGCGGTGTGTGCGGTGACGTCCGCGGCCCCCCAGCCCGCGGACGTCCACCGGCGCGCCCCCCGTTTTCTGGCGCGCGCTGGTCGCGGATCTCCCGCGATCGGCGCGTCAGCTGTGGATGACGGCGACCGGGCACTCCGCGTGCTGCACGCACTGGTGCGCGGTGGACCCGAGCAACAGCTCGGCGAAGCCTCCTCGCCCCCGGGTGCCGACCACCAGGAGCTGCGCCTCGGCCGCGGCACGCAACAGCGCGCGGGTCGCGGTGTCGTCGACGGCCCGGAGGCTGAACTCGACGGTGCTCTCGTCGTCGAGGTCGGCGGTCGCGACATCGGCCAGCAGTTTCTCCGACCCGGTCCGCAGCGACGGGTAGAAGTTGGAGATGGGCACACCGAAGGCGGTGATGTCGATGTGGTAGCCGTTGACCAGCCGCAGCTCGACCCCGCGCGCCGCGGCCCGGGCCGCGGCCCAGCGGACGGCCGCCTGGGAGGCGTCCGAGCCGTCCACGCCGACGACGATCGGCCGTCGGTCGGGCCCGGTTTCGGGCGCGGTCCCGCGGACCACGACGACGGGGCCGGAGGAATGGTGCAGCAGCCGGTGGGCGACGGAACCTGCCAGGAGGCGGTGGGCCAGGCCGCTGCCACGCTGGCCGACCACGGTCATCTCGGCGTTCTTGGCCTCCGCGACGAGGGCTTCCACCGGGTCCCGGTCGACGACGACCTTGCGCAGTTCGACCGGGGGCACCGGGGCCGGTACCCGGGCGACCGTCCGGTCCAGCATCTCGGCGGCCGAGGCCGCGAGCCCGGCATGGCCGGCGGTGAGCGCGGCCTGGTAGACGGGACGCGGCAGGCCGTCGGCGGTCCAGCCCAGCAGCGCGGTGACAGGTCGCTGTTCCACCCGGGCCGCCTCGTAGGCCCAGCGGAGCGCGGCCTCCGAACCCGCGGAGCCGTCGATGCCGACCAGGATCGCGCGGCGCTCTTCGGTGCTCACGGTGGCCTCCTCAGCTGATGCCGATCTGCTGTCGACCTGATGTCGACCTCCCGTCCGGGTGGGCCCGAAGGGGGTGCCTCCAGCCTGCCGCCTGGGGGCGTGGGGGGGAAACCGGCGAAGGGCGGCGGCCAGGGGTGCCGTTCGTCCCGCCNGGGTGACCTTTCGTCCCGCGTTTCGCCGCCTGGTCCGCTGCCGGGCGGCTCGGCCCGTCCCGGCGCCGGAGGGGCGAGGCGGCGGTTCCGCGGGGTGTCGCTACCGCCCGTGCCGACTACTACCGGTCACCATCGTGTTGCGTGACGCCGGCGACGTGGGGATGCTCATGACACTGTGGACCGCCCCCGGTCGCGGGGCCGGTGGGTCGCTCACGACGGGCTCGCTGGTGTCGGCGGTCGTCCTGGCGATGTCCGCGGTCGTCGTCCGGCCCGGTACCGCGCTGGCCGCGGGGGTCCTCCTCCCGCCGGAGTACTACATCACCGGCCATGGCCCGGTTTCACTGACCGCGGGCGACCTCGCCGGCGATGGCATCATGAGCCTGGCCGTCGTGAACATGGCTGACGGCACCGTGTCGGTACTGCTCGGCCGCGGTGACGGTACTTTCGGCCCCGCGGTGCCCTATCCCGCCGGCTCGGGCCCGTCGGATGTGGGCACCGACGACCTGAACGGCGACGGTTTCGCCGACCTCGCGGTCGCCAACGAGTTCAGCGGCACGGTGTCGGTACTGCTGGGAATGGGCGACGGCAGCTTCGGCCCGCCCCGGCCCTTCCTTTCCGGACCCGGGCCCGCCGCGATCGCACCGGTCGACCTCAACGGCGACGGCGCCCCCGATCTGGCGGCCGCCAACCAGTTCGACGGCACGGTGTCGGTGCTGTTGGGGAATGGNGACGGCACCTTCGGCCCGCCGGTGCCCCATCTCACCGGGCCGGGCCCGTCGGCGGTCGGCATCGGGGATGTGACCGGGGACGGCATCGCCGACCTGGCCGCGGGCAACGCCGGGAACGCGACCGTGTCGGTACTGCCGGGTGCCGGCGACGGCTCGTTCACGGGCGAGTGGATCTCCCTCGTCGGCCCGGGGCCGGTCGCACTGGTGGTGGACGACCTTCGGGGGGACGGCGGCGCCGGCGACGTGGCGGTGGCCAACGGCCAGGGCAGCACCGTGACGGTGTTGTTGAGCAGCTCAGGCCACCCGCTGACCCGGTGTTCTGGCGCCCCGGGCGGGCTGCGGGCAGGGTGATGCCCAGCGGGGCCGACCGGCCCGCGTGTGCCGACAGCGACCTGTCGCCTGACCGGAGGCCCGAGGACTGCGCATGCCTACTGTTGACCGCCACAACGACGTGTTCCTCGTCGATCTCGGGGACGGCGAGAACCGGTTCCATCCCGACTGGATCGCCGCCGTGAACGAGGCGCTCGACGAGGTGGAACGGGCGGACGGGCCGCGTGCCCTGGTGACCACCGGCGGGGGCCGGTTCTACTCGAACGGCCTCGACCTGGAATGGCTTTCCGCGCACGGCGAGCAGTACCAGGACTACCTCGACTCCGTGCACGGGCTCTTCGCCCGGATGCTGGCGCTACCGGTCGTCACCGTCGCGGCGGTGCAGGGGCACGCGTTCGCCGCCGGCGCGATGCTCACCCTGGCCCACGACTTCCGGGTGATGCGTGCGGACCGTGGCTTCTGGTGCCTGCCGGAGGCCGACATCAACATCCCGTTCACGCCGGCGATGTCCGCGTTGATCCAGTGCCGGCTCACGCCGCAGACCGCGCATGAGGCGATGCTCACCGCCCGCCGCTACGGCGGGTCGGCCGCGGCCGCCGCCGGCCTCGTCGACCAGGCGGTGGACGAGGCCGCGGTGCTCCCGACCGCCCTCGAGATCGCCGGAGCCCAGGCCGGCAGGGCGGGGGACACGCTCCGCACGATCAAGGCGCGCATGTACCCCGCCGTGCTGGCCGCGCTGTGGGGGGACGGCCCGGCTCAGCTGAAGGGGGAGACGAGTGTGCCGAGCCAGCCGTCATAGTCCGTCATAGCGGGTGGTCCGTCAGCGCGCGCCCAGTCTGGTCGCGCCGTCAGGTCCGGGCCGCGAGGGCCGCGCGGGCCCGGGTACGGAAGCCCTCGAGCTTCTCGTCCGGGGTGCGGGAACGCAGGCTGCGGGAGACGACCGACACGTCGTGCCCGGCCGCGGCCCGCCGCAGGGCACCCACCGTCGCCTGCTCCCGCGGCACGTGGACGAAGGGATCGAAGCTGTACCAGCGCATGGCGTTCTCGTGGCTGATCAGCCGCTGCTCGTCGGCGGGGACGCCGTTGTCGGCGAACACCGCGGCGAGGCTCTCCGGCGCCTGCGGCCACAGCGAGTCACTGTGCGGGTAGTCGGCCTCCCAGGCCATGTTCTCGACCCCGATCTTCGCCCGTAGTTCGACGCCGATCGGGTCATTGATGAAGCAGGTCAGGAAATGCTCGCGGAACACCTCGCTGGGCATCCGCCCGCCGAAGTCCTGCAACGTCCACGCGCGGTGCGTCTCGTAGGTCCGGTCGACCCGGTCGAGGAAGTAGGGGACCCAGCCGTTGCCACCCTCCGACAGGGCGATGCGCAGGTCCGGGAAGTTCTTCAGGACGCGGGACCAGAGCAGGTCGGCGGCGGCGGACTGGATGTTCATCGGCTGCAACGTGATCATGACATCCGGCGGCGAGTCCACCGCGGGAATCGACAGGCGCCCGGACGACCCGAGGTGGATGGAAAGCACCGTCCCGGTGTCGCAGCACGCGGCCCACACCGGGTCCCAGTACTCGCTGTGGAAGCTCGGGTAGCCGAGCGCGGCGGGATTCTCGGTGAAGCTGAGGGAATGGCAGCCCTTGGCCGCGCAGCGGCGGATCTCCGCCGCGGTCTGTTCGGCGTCCCAGATCACCGGGACGGCCTGGGGGATGAAGCGGCCGGGGTAGGCGCCGCACCATTCGTCGATGTGCCAGTCGTTGTAGCCGCGGACCAGCGCCAGGGAGAGATCCGCGTCGTCANTCGCGAAGACGCGGGCGGTGAACGTCGGGAACGAGGGGAAGTTCATGGACGCCAGCACGCCGCCGGCGTTCATGTCCGCCACCCGCGCGTGGACGTCGTAGCAACCCGGCCGGACCTCATCGAGGCTCTGTGGTTCGAGCCCGTACTCCTCCCGGGGGCGGCCGGCGACGGCGTTCAGTGCCGCGGTCTCCATGACGACCGAGCCGAACACCCAGACATCGTCGCCCTGCTCCGAGCGGATCATCTTCGGTGCCCGGTCGAGGTACTTCGGCGACAGGTGGTTGATGAAGAGGTCCGGCGGCTCGATCAGGTGGTCGTCCACGCTGATGAGAACCAGGTCATCGACATCCATGGCGGTATCCCTTCGGGAGCGGTTCGTGTCCGCGGGGCGCGGCGGGCGGCCGCGGCGTCACCGCACGGCTCTGATCAGCAACGGCAGGGTGTCGAGGGAGCGGATCCCCGGGGTGAAGGCTGGTTCCGCGCCGGGCCTGATCTGGTACTCCGGAATGCGCGCATGCCATTCACGCAGGACGACGCGCAGCTCCAGCCGGGCCAGGTGTGAACCGAGACAGCGGTGGACGCCGCCTCCGAAGGCCAGGTGGCGGTTCACCTCGCGGTCCCAGCGGACGCTGTCGCCGTCCGGCAGCTCGCGCTCGTCCGTGTTGGCGGAGCCGATGAACAGATAGACCTCGTCGCCGGCCCGGACGGGGCAGCCGTCCAGTTCGCTGTCACGCGTGGCGAACCGCGACACCAGCATCACCGGCGACTCCNAGCGCAGGAGCTCCTCGACGGCAGGCGGGATCAGGGTCGGGTCCGCCACGAGCTGGCGGCGCCGGTCGGGATGGCGGGCCAGGTGGGTGATGAAGCAGTCGAGCGACGCCGACACGGTGTCGAGGCCGGCGGTGAGGAACAGGAAGCAGATGTCGAGCAGGTTCTCGCGGCTGAGCCGATCACCGTCGACCTCGCTGTCCAGCAGGCGGCTGAGCAGGTCGCCCTCGCGCCGCTTCGCGCGCTCGTCGAGCACCCGGTCGAAGTAGGCGTAGATGGAGTCCGCCGTGCGGGCCTGGTAGGCCTTCACCTCGGGGTCGGCGGGGTGCTTGCCCAGCACGTGGAACGGGCGGATGACCCCGTCCTTCATGGCGAGGAAGGTCGGCAGGTCCGCCATCGGAAGGCCGAGCANGGTGAGGAACACCTGCGAGGGCAGGGGCACCGAGAACTGCCGGGCGAAGTCGATCTCAGTGGCCATGGCGAAGCCGTCGATGAGCTCGTGGACGAGCCGGGCCACCGACTCCTCCAGCGCGGCCAGCTCCTGTGGCACGAAGAGCGGATTGANGTGCTTGCGGAACCTCCGCTGCTCGGGCGGGTCCACCTCGATCGGGATCAGCGGGCGCGCGTTCCCGAGCCGGCCGTGGTGCCTGGCCGAGGAGTAGATGTCCGGGCGCCGGAAGACCTGGTCGATCTCCGCCCGCCGGCTGATGACCACGCCGGGGCCGTTCATCCCGTCGACCGGCAGGACGGGGGTGTCTCTTAATCGCGTGTAGACGGCCTGTGGATGGCTTGCCACCTCGGTCGTCATGAGATTCAGGTAGCTGCCGCCGTGGGTGTTTCCCGGCTCGTTGTGCTCCACCACTGGAGGTCCTCTCCCGCGCGGACGTGCGGACGCGCCGGCGCGAACGGCCACCGGCCGGGGTCGGAACACGAAGGGTCACCGGCCGGATGGGGACCGGAACGCCGGTGCTGCTCCGTGGCTGCCGGCAGCGGTGCCGGCGCTGTGCCGGCCGGGCAGATCCGTCAGGCGACCTGAGTCAGGCGACCTGCATCAGGTGACCTGGGTCACTTCGAATTCGAGCTGCAACGATACAGTTGCCTAGGTTCCCTGTCCAGGGGCGGGAAGGCCACCATCGGTGGCAGATATACCCAGGTAGCCTGGGGATATTCCCTCGCCTCCGGCCCATTCCAAAGATCTTGGAATTCGACTTCGTCGATATAGTTGACTCGGTGGCTGCGATGGAGCCGGGTCGCGTACCCGCGGCGCGCACCNGGCCGGCGGCCGGCGGATACTCGACACGGACGTCAAAGCGGATGTCGAACTGGAATCGGCGGCACTGACGGGGCGGCGAAGGTTGTTGACGAGCGAGGGGGAGACCGCGGGGTCCCGCGTGATCACCTCCCCGGCAGGCGGCACCGCTGAGCGGACCGTGGCCTTCCGTGTCCCGGTCCGCCGGCCCGCCCGCAAGATCGCGCATGTGCTCGCCGCGGATCTGCGGCGCCAGATCCTCGGCGGCGAGCTTGCCGTCGACCAGCGGCTGCCCCGCGAGGCCGAGCTCACCGCGGCCCTCGAAGTCTCCCGCGAGACGCTGCGCGAGGCACTGCGCATCCTTGAGTCGCAGTCCCTGCTGGAGGTGCGGCGTGGCCGCGGCGGCGGTGCCGTCGTCCGCCGCCCTGGGCTGGCAGCGGTCAGCCGCTACGTGGCGCTGCTGCTGCAGCTGCGGCAGGCGACGCTCGCGCACCTGGAAGAAGCCCGGCTCGTCGTGGAGCCGCNGGCCGCCGAGCAGCTGGCGTTACGCCGCGGCCCGGAAGGGCTGGATCACCTGGCGGCGCTGCACGAGAACGCCCGGGCGGCCGAGGCCGAGCCGCTCGCCTTCGCGGGTGCCGTGGCCGGCTTCGACCAGGCGGTGACGGACCTGGCCGGCAACCGCTCGGTCGCGGTGCTCGCCGGGGTGCTGCGTGACATCTACGCCGGGCAGGTCTACACGGCGATCCGCGTCGCCGACCCGATCCTGGCCGAGCGCAGCGCGCGCAGGGTCGTCGCCAGCCAGGGCGACTTCCTGCGGGCCGTCCGGGCAGGCGACGGGGACCGGGCGCGGCAGGCGTGGAGCGACTACCTGAGCAGCACCAGCAGGCTGCAGGTCAGCCGGAGCCGCAGCCGGCAGCAGATCGACGTGGTGCCGCTCTGGCGGGCGCAGATCGGCTCGGCCGGGAGCGGGCCCCCACCGCGGATGGCGACGGCTGTCGCGGCCGAGATCAGGTCGCGGATCGCCGAAGGCCGCCTCGTCGACGGCGCCCGGCTGCCGGCGCTCGCCGAGCTTGCCCGGGAGTTCGAGATCTCCCGCCCCACGCTGCGGGAGGCACTGCGGATCCTGGAGACCGAACGCCTGCTGGAACTGCGGACGGGCGATCGCGCCGGCCCCCGCATCCGCCATCCGTCCACCCAGGTCGCGGCCCAGCTGGCCGGGACGGCGCTGGAGGCCCGGCAGACGACGCTCGCCGACTTCTACCGGGCGATGCGGGTGATCGAGCCCGCGATGATGGGGCTCGCGGCGTCCAGGATCGGCCATGAGGCGTTGGTGACACTGCGGGCCCTGCACACCGAGCTGTCCGGCCACACCCGGGACATACCCCGCTTCGCCGACCGCTGGGGCCGGGGCAGCGCGGTGGCCTTCGGCGCGACGGGGAACCCCGCGCTGGCGGTGACCGCCGAGATCCTGCAGTGGGTACGGGTCGGCACCGAGGCGACCATCAGGTCGGAGGCCGGCGACGACTGGGTGGCAACCGCGGACCACAATGCGCGTCTGTTCGGGGAGGTGGTCGCGGCTCTGGAGGCGGGAGATCCAGCGCGGGCCGGCGCGGCCTGGTCGGCGTGCCTGGCCACGAACGCGCCCTTCATCGAATCCACCGAACTCGGACGGCGTTTGATGATCAATCTGTTCGACTGACCGATGGCGGCGCCCAACCTGGTGCCGCCCGCCTGGAGAAACGCGAGAGAAGGGATCAGTTATGAAGGTGTCCATCGACCACGATCTCTGCCAGGGGCACGCCCGCTGCTGGGACATCTGCCCCGAGGTGTTCGAGCTGGACGAGCAGGGGCACGGATTAGTCGCGGTCCCCGAGGTTCCCCCGGCGCACGAGGCGAAGGCCCGCGAGGCCGCGGAGAACTGCCCGGAAAGGGCGATCAGCATAAGCTGACGGCTCCAACGGCTCCAACGGCTCCAACGGCTCCAACGGCTCCAACGGCTTCGGTGGGTCGGTGCGGCGCGGTGCGGTGCGACGGAACCTGCGGCGGGTGTGGTCAAAGGCAGCCGCCTGACCACACCCGCCGCCACCTGGGTGACTGACTGGGCACGTTCCGTCTATTGGCATGCGCCAAAAAGTGTCGGATTTGCACCCGTTCGCACCAGAACCCCCTTTTTCTTCCGAAACTAACGGTCGAGAGAGGGGGCGTCCGATGCGGCAACGCCTGGTGAAGGTCTGGCAGCGTCCCGTGCGGCTGGGGCGCGACATGAGCGGGTGGACGCACCGACATCCGCGGGTGAGCGCCGCGGCCGGTGCCGCCTGCCTGCTTCTGCTGGTCGCGGTCGCCCTGATGCCGGCCCCCGGGCCGGCCGCGGTGCGGGACGCCGCCGGGTCGCCCGCCGTCACCCCCGCCGGGTCGCCGGCCGGGTCGCGGGACGTCGCCGCCTCGGTGGCCCTGGACCCGGCGGGCCCGTCCACCCTCGTACCGCGCCCGGTCGAGCCGGTGGTGCCCGCCGACCGGGCCTCCGGCCGGATGCCCGCGCCCGTGGGGACTGTCGCGACCAGCGCGCCCCCTGCTCCCGGCTCCGGCACCGCTCCTGCCCCGCGATCCGTCGCCTCGGCGTCCGCGGCGGCGCGGACCAGCCCGGGCACCGCACCCACCACGCGGACCGACCCGCCGAAGCCGGCGGGGTCCACGCCCGCCGCCGCGTCGAAGTTCTACCGCTCCTGCTTCGAGGTGCGTGCCGCGGGCGCCGCTCCGCTGTATGCGAACGAGCCGGGGTACCGGGTGGGGCTCGATCCGGATCGCGACGGCGTGGCCTGTGGGCGCGCTCCGGCGGCGCGGTGCACGGCCGCACCGGCGGACATTCCCGTCCTGACCCGCTTCGGCTGCTGGCTTTCCAGCCTCGGGATGGCCTGAGCGTCACGTCGCCCGCGTCCCGCGGCCCGCGTCCGCCNTGTGACGATAAGCGGAAGGTAGTCGTCCGCTTGCTGTTGGTGGCTGTTGTGGCGGATGCTCTGACCTGCACGGATCCGGCGCCTGCCCGGTACTCGCGAGCCCGAGATGTCGCCGATGACGGCAAGGGCCGAAGTTCCTTGCTCGCGGGGTGTGCCGCACGTCAGTCTGCTTACAGGCGCTGATGGCGGCGCCGGCGCGGCACGGGATGGGAAAGGGATCTGACTGTGACGGACGACCTCTACTGGGACCCCTTCGACAAGATCATCGATGTCGACCCGTACCCCGTGTGGCGGCGGATGCGTGACGAGGCGCCGGTCTACCGCAACGACAAGTTCGACTTCTACGCCTTCTCCCGGCACAAGGATGTCGATGAGGCGCTGGTCGACCCCGCGACGTACAGCTCCGCGCACGGAACGGTGCTGGAGCTCATGGGTCCGGAGCCGATGCACAGCGGCCAGATCATCTTCATGGACCCGCCGACGCACACCCTGATGCGGGTGCTCGTCTCGCGCGCGTTCACGCCGCGGCGGATCGCCGCGCTGGAGGACCACATCCGCCAGGTGTGTGCCGAGCTGCTCGACCACCAGGTCGGCAGCGGCGGGTTCGACTACGTGCAGGACTTCGCCGCGCCGCTGCCCTCGCTGGTGATCTCCCACCTGATCGGGGTCAACCCGGAGGACCGGGAGGAGATCCGCCAGACCATCGACCAGACCTTCCACATCGAGGAAGGCAAGGGGATGATCAACGACATCTCCTTCGCCGCCCAGATCAAGCTGCACACCTACTTCTCCGAGCAGATCGACGCGCGGCGCCGGGAACCGCGCGACGACATGATGACCGGCCTCGCCCAGGCCGAGATCACCACGGACGAGGGGACCCGGCGCCTCAGCACCTCGGAGGCGGCCGACTTCACCAACCTGCTGGTCGCCGCCGGTACGGAAACCGTCGCCCGGCTGCTCGGCTGGGCCTGCGACCTGCTGGACTCGCACCCCGACCAGCGCGCCGACCTGGCCGCGGACACTTCGCTGGTGCCGAACGCGCTCGAGGAGACGCTGCGCTACGAAGCGCCGTCACCGGTGCAGGGCCGCATCCTCACCCGGGACGTCGTGCTGCACGGCACCGAGATCCCGGCCAAGTCGCGGATCCTGCTGCTCACCGCCTCCGCCGGCCGGGACGAGCGCAAGTACCCCGATGCCGACCGCTATGACGTCAGGCGGCGGTTCGACAGCCACGTCTCGTTCGGCCACGGCCCGCACTTCTGCCTGGGCGCGTCACTGGCCCGGATGGAAGGCCGCATCGCGCTGGAGGAGACCCTGCGCCGCTTCCCGACCTGGCAGGTCGACCGGGACCGCCTGGTGCGCCTGCACACCAGCACGGTGCGTGGGTACGAGAAGCTGCCCGTCATCGTCTGATCATCCGCTGCCGGCAGCCGCCTGCCCGCCGTTCGTCCCGTCGGCGGCCGCCTGCCCGCCGTTCGCCTGCCGCCCGCCGGTCGTCCCGCCGCCGGCCGGGCGGGTGGGCGAGAAGGCGGGGACGGCCCGGACAGCGGCCAGGGTCTCCCGCACCTGGTCCGGGTCGAAGGATGCCGGCGGGGCGAAAGCCACCCGGGTGACCAGGCCGCCGAGGCGTTCGGCGAGGCGGGCGGGCAGCTCGGCGGGCGTGGCGACGATACCGAACGCGTCGATCACGTCGTCCTCGATCAGAGCCGGCATCTCGGCCCACCGGTTCTGCTTCGACAGCACCGTCAGCTCGTCGCCGAGAGCTCCCCAGCCGTGCAGTTCCAGGACCGGTCGGTAGGTCGGCGTGGAGGCGTAGAAGGCGATCTGGGAACGCATTCTCGCCACGCCCTCGACGATCTCCCGGTCGCTGCCCGTCGCCACGAAACCGCCGGCGAGGATCTCGAACCCGTCAAGGGTGCGGCCGGTCTGTGCCCGGCCCCGCTCCAGCGCGGGAATGGTGTGCTCGCGGATCCACCGCGGAGTGGTGAACCAGTGGCACTGAAAGCCGTCCGCGACCTCGCCGGCGACCTGGGTCATGACGTCACCGACACCGGCGAGGAGCACCGGTGGCGGCCCGAACGGGTGCGGTTTCGGGACGAACGCCGGTGGCATCAGGGTGTGTCGGTAGTACTCGCCTTCGAAGGCGAGGGGAATTCCGTCCGACCAGCACGACCAGATCGCCCGCATCGCCAGGACGAATTCCCGCAGCTGCGCCGCGGGCCGGCCCCACGGCATGGAGAAACGCCGGGTTATGTGCGCCCGCACCTGTGAGCCGAGACCGAGGCGCAGCCGCCCCGCGGAGAAGCGCTGCAGGTCGTGCGCGGTGTAGGCGAGTGACATGGGGGAGCGGGCCAGCGCGACCGTGATCGAGGTGCCCAGTTCCAGCCGGCTGGTCGCGTGCGCCGCGAGGGTCAGCGGCAGGAACGGGTCGTGGTTGACCTCACCGGTCCAGATCCCGTCGTAGCCGGTCTCCTGGGCGGAGCGGGCCTGTTCCACGGCGAGCTCCGCCGGGCCCAGCGTCGTGTCGACCTTCACGGGCAGCCTCTCTCGACGTGGACGGGGAGAAAAAACCTAACATTCGTCTTTCCGTGGGTCCCGCGATGTGACCCGCGGGCCGGGATGGGACGGGCCGCGCCGAGTCGAGGCGGCGGGCGGGGGCGGCGATTCAGGTGGTCCAGTGGGAGATCCGGCGGTGGGACGGTGCGTGACNGCCCAACAAAACCCGTATCGGGACAACACTTCTTTCACTTCCGCGCGGCGGGCGGAACGGGGCCTGTGCAGCCGGTATGTTGTGCGCCTGAAAGCGGTGAGCGCCGAGGCCCGGCGTTCACCTGCCCTCATCGTGGAGGTCTCCCATGAAGCGCGCCGGCCTGATCGTCATGTTCCTCGCCCTCGTCGGTGGTGGGTTCCTCGTGCGGCGCCAGCGCGCCAGCTAGTCCGGGACGCTCCGCGTGCGCGTCCCGGGCTGACCCGAGGGTCGACCTAGACTTCGGCGGGTGCACCGACCCGAGTCCTCGATCTTCGACGTGCTCGACCCCGGCCTCGAACAGGCGGTCGTTGACTACGCGCGGACGAGGATGAGCCTCGACCCGGTGCCGCNGGACGGGACCAGCACCCCCGCCGAGCTGGCGCGGCGGGCCGGGCAGACGATCACCCCGGAGGGCATCGGCGGGCTCGCCGCGCTGCGGCTCTTCGACGAGGTACTGTCCCGAGCCTGTATCTCGGCGGACCACCCGCGCAATCTCGCGTTCATCCCGGCGGCGCCGACCCGCGCCTCCATTCTGTTCGACCTGGTGGTCGGTGCCTCGTCCATCTACGGCGGGAGCTGGATGGAGGGCGGCGGCGCGATCCACGCCGAGAACCAGGCCCTGCGCTGGTTGTCCGACCTAGTCGGATTCCCGGCGGAGGCCGGCGGCGTCTTCGTCCAGGGGGGCACTCTCGGCAATCTGTCCGCCCTGGTCGCGGCGCGGCATGCGGAGCGGGCACGGCGGGCCGCGCATGGTCTTCCCATGCCACCACGCTGGCGTTTCCTCTGCGGCGCCGAGGCGCATTCATCACTGCGGCAGGCCGCGGAGGTGATGGATGTCGACCTGGTCCTCGTCCCGGCCGACAGCGCCGGGCGGCTGACCGGCCAGGCCGTGGCGGCAGCCCTGGACGGCCCGGGCGCGGGGGTGTTCGCGGTCGTCGCCACCGCGGGCAGCACCCAGTTCGGAATAGTCGACGACATCCGCGGGATCGTCGAGGCCGCCCACGCCCGGGGGGTGTGGGTGCACGTCGACGGTGCCTACGGGCTCGCNGGCATCGCCGCGCCCCGAGCGCGGCACCTGTTCGACGGGGTCGGGGACGCGGACTCCTTCATCGTCGATCCGCACAAGTGGTTGTTCGCCCCGTTCGACGCGTGCGCGCTGGTCTACCGTGACCCGGCCGTCGCGCGGGCCGCCCACGCCCAGCACGCGGGGTATCTCGACGTCCTGGACCGCAACGGCGCCTGGAACCCGTCCGACTTCCACATCGGGCTGTCCCGCCGGGTACGCGGCCTGCCGTTCTGGTTCTCGCTCGCGACCCACGGGACGCTCGCCTACAGCCGGGCCGTCGAGCGTTGCCTGGCGACGGCCCGGGCCGCGGCCGACCGGGTCCGGGCGCTGCCCCATGTGGAACTCGTGCGTGAGCCGGAGCTGTCAGTCGTCGTCCTGCGCCGGCTCGGCTGGGCACCCGAGGACTATCACCGGTGGACCCAGCGACTTCTCCGGTGCGGCCTCGCCTTCGTCACTCCCACGGTGCACAACGGCGAGACGGTGACCCGCTTCGCGATCGTCAATCCGTTGACGACGGTGGCGGACATCGACCGGATCCTCGCGACCATGGCTGACGGAACCGGCTGATCCGCCGTGCCTGTGGTGCACCGGGAATTCCGGCGCGACAGGAGTTTGCACGGAGGATCCACGAAAGTGGCCGGATCCCGGCCGGAATGCCCGGGACCCGGCTTTCCTCACCGGCTGGCCAGCCGCGGCCTGGTCAGTACCCGACCGTGTACCGCTTGTTGCGGAAACGCGGCTTCTCCGCCTCGTCGATGACGGCGATCGCGAAGTCCTCGTGCGAGATTCCCATGTTGCCCTGGGCATCCATCACCGGACGGTCGCTCGCGGTGCGGTAGGCCTCCCGACGGCGTCCCGGGCCGAAGTTGCGCGGCGGCGGGGTGATACAGGACCACTTCATGCTGCCCTTGGCCGCGCGCAGCACGTCCAGGGCGTCGGCCTGGTCAAGGGCCTCCTTGCGCTCGGCGGCGGGGAAGTCGGCCGTGTCGAGGGTCCGCTCGCCGTCGGCGTTCTCCAGCAGCCCGCCATTGCTGACGTGGATGACCGACGGTGCCTTGTTGCCGAGCTTGTTCGCGACGTCGACGATGGTGCGGGCGACATTGGCGTGCTCGGGCCGGGCTGACCCGGCGAGCGCGACAATCATGACGTCCGCGTTCTGGGCCTGCTGCGCAACCGCGTCGCGGGAGGTGACATCCCCGGCGACCGCCCTGGCCTGGCGGGGCATTCCGTTCATTGCCTTCTGGTCCTGGTCGACCGCCGTGACCTCGTGGCCGCGCCTTACGGCCTCGGCGACGATGGAACGTCCTACCTGACCACCGGCACCGAGAACAACGATCCTTGCCATTCATGACCTCCGGACTCGGTTGACTGAAGCCACCGTGGAAAAACGATCCGCTGGATGCAGCGCAACAGCGGCATGGTCACGGTTGTTTACCTTGCGCATCGACTATGACACGCTCCGGAGTCAACGCAACTCGGTGTCGTTTGCGATCGGAACAGCGAGGCGAACGCCGGCGGTACTCCAGGCGGGGCCGCGGCCCGTCCGGCGGGACCGTCGATTTGTCCGGTGAGACCGGGGCTGTCAGCTGCTTTCGGAGGCGACCGTGCGGAAGGCGACAAAAACCCGGCGCGGCCCCGGAGGACGGGGGAGCACTCGAAGGAGCCCGCTGCCGACAGAAACGGCGAGCCGAAAATGCCCGCCCTTCGGCGGGCACAGCCAGTACATCAACGAGCGGTGGAGGTGGGATTTGAACCCACGGAGGGGTTGCCCCCTCACACGCTTTCGAGGCGTGCGCCCTCGGCCACTAGGCGACTCCACCGCAAGCTAGCTTACGCGACGCCGTGCTGGTCCGGTTCGCCGGGGTGGGTGAACGGCGGGTGTCCCGGCCGGCCCGGCCGGCCGGGGGCGCGGCGGGCGGCCCGCCGACCGTCGAAGAAGGCGGCGAGCTGCTCCGAACACTCCCGTTCGCGGACGCCGGCGATCACTTCGGGGCGGTGGTTCAACCGCCGGTCCCGGACGACATCCCACAGCGAGCCGACGGCGCCGGCCTTGTCGTCGACCGCTCCGTACACCAGCCGGTCGACCCGGGCGAGGACGAGCGCTCCCGCACACATCGTGCAGGGCTCGAGGGTCACCACCAGTGTCGCTCCGCCCAGCCGCCAGGAACCCAGCTCGGCCGCGGCCTGGCGCAGCGCGAGGACCTCCGCGTGCGCGGTCGGGTCGGCACCGGCCTCCCGCGCGTTGTGGCCGCGGCCCAGCACCCGGCCGTCGGCGGCGACGACCACGGCACCCACCGGGACGTCGCCGGCCGCCTCGGCCAGCGCGGCTTCGGCCAGCGCGAGGCCCATGACCCGGTGGTAGCCGTCCTCCGCGGGGGCCTCGGCGGCCCCCGCGGAAAGGTCAGCCACGGGCCTCGTCGAAGATCTCCCCGGCGCCGGCCCGCTCGCTGATGGCGCTGATCACATCGGCCGGCAGCATGCCCTCCTCGGCGATCAGCTCGAGCAGCGCCTCGGTGGAGATCCCGAGATCCTCCAGGAGATCCAGGTCCCCGACGGGTGAGGCCTGGCCGACCGGCGCGTCGTCCGAGTCGTCGTCGAGCGCCACCATGGACGGCAGCGCGTCGGCGAACAGGCGCTCGGCGTGCTCGGAGGTCAACAGGACCNGGCGGTCGGAGAGGAAGACCTTCGGGTCCGGGTACCGAGCGGTGATCCGCACGATGGCGAGGTACTCGTCGTCCTCCTCGACGAACGCGACCACGGTGCCTGAGGAGAGGTCGTGCATGGCGTCGACGAGCGAGTCGAGATCCTCCATGCCGGCGATATCGAGGTCGTGGGCCGTCCATCGCTCGCCGTTCTGAGCGATCGCTATCCCCTTGGTGCTCACGGTCTGTCCTCACGTCCCTTCCCGCCGGGTCTCGCGTGTCCTCGTACGGTCCGTGCGTCCGCCGACCCGGGGTGATGNCGCTTCCTTCCTGTGATTCTCACCGCTGGCCGTCCTACTCATCCATCAGGGGCCGAGCTGGGCCACTCATGAGTGCCGCGGCACGGCTGCGGCGGGCGGAAACGGGCGGAAGGCCACGGAAGACCACGGCGGCCACGGAAGACCACGGAAGAGCACAACGGCCGCGGAAGGTCGCGGCTGGTGGGAGGAGGCGAACCGGAACGCCCCGGCGTCCAGCAAAGGGCACGAACGGCGCACAGCCCGGGGTCCGCATCACACCCGGGCGGGCGCATGGCACTCTTGAGGCGCGATGATGACACCCCTGCCACGCCGGCTCACCGTCCGCACCCAGCTCGCGCTCGCAGCCGAGCGGCTGGCCGCGGGAGCCTCCCGCCGCCTGGGCCGCGGTTCCGGGGAGATGATCGGCGGCAAGCTCGCCCTGCGGATCTCCCCGTCGGCCCTCGCGGAGGTCGGCGGCGACCGCCCGACCGCCTGCGTCTCGGCCACGAACGGCAAGACGACCACCACCAGGCTGCTCGCCCGGGCGCTCGGCACCCTCGGGCCGGTGAAGTCGAACAGCGGCGGCGCGAACATGGCGCCGGGGGTGCTGGCCGCCCTGGCCAGGCCGCCGTACGACTCCCCGGCGGCCCTGGAGGTCGACGAGATCTGGCTGCCGAAGGTCGCCCGGGCGATCCGTCCTCGGGTGGTACTGCTGCTCAACATCTCGCGGGACCAGCTTGACCGTTCGAACGAGACCCGCCGGATCGCCGCGCTCTGGCGGGAGCTGGGCGCCGACCTGCGCGGCACGACCGTCGTGGCCAACGTGGACGACCCACTGGTCGCCTGGGCGTCGATGACCTGGTCGCGCCAGGTGTGGGTGTCGGCCGGCCAGAACTGGACCGCCGACGCGATGGTCTGCCCGCAGTGCGCCCGGCTGCTGCACCGCAACGAGAGTGGCTGGTGGTGCGAGTGCGGGCTGGCCCGGCCGGAGCCGATCGTCTCCGTGGCCGGTCTCGGCGAGCTGATGTGGTTCGGCCGGCGCATCCCGGCGCACATCGACCTTCCCGGACGGGTCAACCTGGCGAACGCGGCGATGGCCGCCGCCGCCGCCCGTGAGTTCGGTGTCGAGGTCGAGGACGCCCTGGCCGCCATGCGCGGGATCGGCGACGTCCAGGGCCGCTACCAGGAGGTCCCGCTCGGCCCGGACGGGCGGCATGCCCGGCTGCTGCTCGCGAAGAACCCGGCCGGCTGGGTGGAGATGATGGAGCTGCTGAACTCCTCGCCGCCCCGGCCGGTCGTCATCGACTTCAACTCGCAGACGGCGGACGGCCGTGACCCGTCCTGGATCTGGGACGTGCCCTTCGAGCGGCTCTCCGGCCGTCAGGTGCTCGTCACCGGCGGCCGCAAGGAGGACATGAGCGTGCGCCTCGCCTATGCGGAGGTTCCCNACACCGTCCACGCCGACGCCGAGGCCGCCGCCGCGGCGGCGAACGACAAGATGGTGGACGTCGTGGCGAACTACACCGCCTTCCGCGACCTGCTCGTGCGGACGACCCGGTGATCCGCCCGTCGGCGACCCGGATCGCCCTGATCTACCCGGAGCTGCTCGGCACCTACGGCGACGGCGGCAACGCGATCGTGCTCGCGCAGCGGCTGCGCTGGCGGGGGCTGCGGGCCGAGATCGTGGAGGTGCCCGCCGGTGAGGTGGTGCCGTCCGACTGCGACATCTACCTGCTCGGCGGTGGTGAGGACGAGCCGCAGGTGCTCGCCGCCGACGGCATGCGCCGCAACCGTTCGCTGGTGCGCGCGGTGTCGGGTGGGGCGGCTGTGCTGGCCGTGTGCGCCGGCTACCAGGTGATCGGCACCAACTTCCCGGCGGGCGAGGGCCGGCTGCACGACGGGGTCAACCTCATCGACGTGGAGACCCGGCGCTCGTTCGACCCGCCGGACGCCCCTGTCCCGCCGCGCGCGGTCGGCGACATCGTGGTGGAGCCGAGCCCGGAGCTGGGCCTGCCGACGCTCTACGGGTACGAGAACCACGGCGGGCGCACCCGGGCGCTGCCCGGTGCCAGCGGCATCCCCCTCGGGTCGGTCCGGGTCGGTGTCGGGAACGGGACGCCGGACCGCACCGACGGCCTGGTGGACGGCAGGGTCATCGGTACTTATCTGCACGGGCCGGTGCTGGCGCAGAACCCGGCGCTGGCCGATCTGCTGCTGACCTGGGTGCACGGCCCGCTGGCCCCGCTGGACGGCCCCCGCGAGGTGGGCGTCCTGAGGGAGGCCAGAGCGCGCGCGCTCGCGGATGTCTGAGCCGCCAGGGCGCGTCCGACGNGGCACGTGGGTGCCGCCGGGTGTCGTCCTGACCGGGTCTACCGGGGCGCGCTGAGCGGAATACGGCGATTCCCGGACGCGGGGTGTGGTTCGGTTGGAGCGTGGCGTCGAATCCTCTCGCCGGTTGGTGGGGCAAGAACAAGAAAAAAGCGATCATCATCGGGGTCGCCCTGGTTGCCGTCTGGTGGTTGGCCGCTGGCCGAGGCCATCCCGAGGTCGAAAGGACCGCAATCCCGGATGGGTATCCGTCGGCCGGCCGGGAGGTGCTCGTCCAGGCGCCTTCCGACCCGGATGACCCGCTACCCCTGGTGATCATCCTGCATGACGGTAATTCCGACGTGGAGACACTGGAGCGGGAGAGCAAGGCGTCTTCGCTCGCCAATCGAAGGGACCTCGCGCTCGCCTTCCCGGAGGCGGTCGCCGGAACCTGGCGGCTGGACGACCCGAACGGCTCCGACCTGCAGTATCTGCGCGATGTCGTGCGTTTCATGGACGAGAAGCGCACGGACGTGGATCCGGACCGGGTCTACGTCTGGGGCGTCGGGGAGGGCGCGCGGCTCGCGCTGCTCGCGGCCTGCGGCACCGGCACCCCGACCTTCGCGGCGGTCGGCGTGGTGGGGCAGTTCGAAACCGAGCCCGGCCCGACGTGTGACAGCGTCACCCCGCATGGTCGGGTGGCGGAGACGAAATGGGACGGCGATGTTACCGACGCCCTGTGGAAGTTCTCCCGGGACCTGCGCCGCACCGCGTGATGGCGCCGCGGCCGTGTCGTCGGCGCCGTATCGGGGGCGAGGGTACGCGCTGTGACGGGCGGCCCGGGACGCCCGGTGTTTACGTTAGCTGAAAATAACTAGTCACTTAGCCTGCGCGGCGGCCGCGGCTGGAGATGGCGCCGAGCCGTTGGCCTGGTCGGGGTATTGCGCTTCCTGCCCGGGTGTGATCTACCGGTCGGTGCCCGAGAGTGCGCAGGGTCGGGAAACGGCGCCGGGCCCCGGCCGCCGACCCCGTGTGGGGTGGGCGACCGGGGCCCGGATTGGTCCGTCGACGTCGCCGGGAGGGGGGGTAACGGCCCCGACGGACCAGAAGGTGGCCGGAAGATCGGAGGGTCCGCTGGCCGCCCGTCCAATGGGGGGGGGATTGGACTGACGACCAGCGGAGTCCGGGGCCTTCCGGCCGGACGGACGTCAGATGGGGGGGTATCTGACGTCCGTCCCACCGGAAGGATCTCGGTTGGTGCGGCGGGCGGTTCCAGGTGTTCGCCGGTTGGGTTTGTATGGCAGGTGTTGATGCCCGATGGTCGCATTCTGGACGGTTTTCGCCGCATCTACACCGCTTATGCCGAAGTAGAATGATGTCGCAACGGCCTACCGGGTAGCGAAGTGACCTGCGTACGGGTGTGGTACTGCCTCAGATGCGTGGCTCACGGCCTGCTTCGCATCACCCGAGAGGGTGCGGGAGGGTCCTCGGTCCGGTGCAGGGGACCTGATCATCGGCTCTGGTGCCCGCCGGGTCGGAGTCGATCCCGACAACCCCGACCCGGCGGTGAAGAGCCGCGCGCGACCGGAGGGGGAGATCGCGCTGCGGCTCGTTCCGGGGACAGGGCGTCGGTGCTCCCGCCACCCCGTCGGTACGTGCGGGTTCTGGAGCCGAACAGTGCTGAGCCCGGCGGCCAGCTGGCCGCCCGGGGCCCGCGGTGCTCAGGTGACGCGGCCTACCGAGTACGAGGTGGTGTAGATCGTCTGGAGCTTGACGACATCGCCGCTGCGCGGGGCGACCCACATCTTGCCGTCACCGGCGTAGATGCCGACGTGGTAGATATTGCCCGGGCTGCCGAAGAAGATGAGGTCTCCGGGCTGCTTGTTGTACTGGGAGACCCGAGCGGTGGCCGCGTACTGCGCGTCGGTCGTGCGGGGCAGGCTCTTGCCGAGCTGCCGGTAGACGTACTGCACGAGCCCGGAGCAGTCGAACGAGCTGGGGCCCTCGGCGCCGTAGACGTAGGGCTTGCCGGCCTGCAGCGAGGCCAGGTAGACGGCCTTCTCACCGACGGTGTTGGCCGGCAGGTTGACGCTTACCGTGGGGGTGTTGACCTCGACGGCCGAGCGGTCCACCTGGCGGGATGCCTGCGGCGGCGGCGTCGGCCGGACGGTCAGCGTGGCCTCGTTGTCCGAATGCGCGGACTGCAGGGCGTCCGTGCCGTCGAAAATGGCGGTGACGTTCGTGGTCGTCAGCACCCGGGCGGNGTAAGAGGCGAAGCCGCGGTCGTCCGNGGTCAGGTGCAGGAAGGTCGCCCACCCGGTGGGAAGCTTGACCTGAACCTTGATGAGCTGGTCGGCGAGCGGGGCCTTGCTCTGCTCGTCGTAGAGCGAGAAACCGATGTTGACCGGCTCGTTCGCGTTGACGGTGACCTCGGGATTGGTCACGCGAAGGCCGACATCGATCTTTGCCGACAAGGTGGGGGCGGAGATGTCCGTGGTGGCGTCGAGCACCGTGGTGCTCCCGCCGCCGGTCACGGCCGCCGCCTGGATGGCCCCGTCGACCGCGAACCGCGAGCCGATCTGCGTCGCGAGGGTCATCGGAGCGGTGTTGAACCCGTCGTCAAGCGCGGCATCCGCGTTGATGTCCGGAGCACATCCGGCGAGTGCGACTCCGGAGACCGCGACGGTCCCGGTGGTGACGGCTGCCACAGCTCGGGCTCTTGCTCTGGCTCGACTCGACGCCGTGGGGGCGGCGGGCGCCCGATGGCGACCGCGGCCTTCCTGCTGCCGGCGTCTCTCGGTATCAAGCTGCACGCTTTGCGCAGACAACTGCGATCCTTCCCGTACGCCTGCGAGGTGAGCTGTCGGGTTCGGGCTGGGCTGCCCGGTCCGTCGCGCGACCTTCACGCGATGGACTTCACCCCTAGACCCGCACCACTTCTTGGCGCCGGCCGATGGAGGTGGGTCCCCCGCTCCTGCCCGAGGTGACGACTCGGAGGGGACACCGGGGCCGCGGGCAGGATTCGGCGTTCGGCCCGGTGTTGTCGTGACGTCGCAAGCGAGACTAGTCCACACGGATGGTGTGGGTAAACACTAGTCCCACCCAACTACGTCGAGTGCGCGGAGAAGTGCCCCTTGCCGGTGCGCATCTGCCCAGGTCAGAAGGGGTACTGAGCTTCCCGTCACGTTTTTGGGCGGCCACATGAGGATCACGCATCAACACGTTAGGTGACGAGAATTTCCAGGTTCTTCAGTCGTTCCGCGGGGTCTGGTGCGTCTCCNGGAGAACGCTACGGTGAGTATTCGAGCGGGAATTCGGTGCTCTTTGGAGCGGGGTGGCGCCGGAGCGTGGGGGTATGGGCGCGAGGCCCGGAAGTGCCGGATTCGAGGAGCTGGGCGGTCTTCGCCGCCTCGACCGGGGCAAGCTCTGACGGCCGCCGGGTGCCGGCCGGGGGTTCGGTGCCTGCCGGGGGCAGCGCACCCGCCGGGAGCTCTGGAGCCGGGCGGTGAGGGCGTCCTCGCGCGTGCCGACAGCCCGCCGCGCGCGGCTCGGCGGGTGCGGGGTGCGGGGAGGTCAGCGAGGGCGGCTGGTGCGCCGGCTCAGAAATCCGGAGTTGCGCAGGACCTGCAACTCGATCGCGAGCTGATGGACCTCGGGCGGCAGGGTGCGGTGACTGCTCTGCAACGCCTCGACAGCCGCGCGGGCGTGCTCGGCGAGATCGTCCAGGGCCTGTTGGCGCTGGCGCATCCGGGCCCGTTCCTCCTGGAGGGTCCGGACGGTCTCCTCCTGCCACTGCCTGGTGCGGAGGATGTGCTCACCGGCGTCCGCGGCCTGGCGCTCGGCGTCTTCCAGCCGGCTCAGGAGCGCGTCCAGGGCCTCCAGCCGACTGGCCAGCTCGGCCATCAGGTCACCGCGGCCGGGCAGGATCGAGATGTCGTGATGCCGGGGGTGCGGGTGCGTCATGCTCGGCTCCGGAAGCTGGTGGCCGCGCCGGATCGGCGCGGGGGCGTCGCGAGCTGGGCGAAAGCGGGCGGTGAGACACGCCCTCTCCACACCGCTCGTGACTGTCGCCGAAGTTCCGACACGGTTGGTTACGTTAGTCGACACACGGGGCTTTGGGCATGCGGACGGCCGGATCCGGCCGGGCGTCAACGGACGGCGACCGACGCGGGGGTCCCCCGGCGGGTACCGGCCAACGGATACCCCCACCCGGGGTGGATCCGCCCTGAACGCGGTGCGTGGAGACAACGGGAGAACTCCCCGTCGACAACGTGCGGCGGAGGGCTGGCCCCCGGCCCTCCGGTGACCCCGGGTGATCGTTGACGCCACGTCGGTGATCAAGACCTCTCTGATCGTCACTCGGAGTGACTGTAGATCCGATGTGTGGCCAGTTCGCGGCGCCTACCGCAGCCGGTCGCGGGAGCCGCGGCCGGCGCTGTCCGTGCCGCCGCCGCGGCGACCGCCGACCCTCGCCGGAAGGGCCCGGATCACGGCCCGCCGTGCCGGCGGGCCAGCGCGCCGGGACCCGCCCGGACGCACCGAATACCTCCCGGGGGACACGGCCCGGGGCGGGAATGCGCGGCGTCGGTCCCGGCACTCCCAAAGTACGGTGAATTCAGGTTCATATTTCTTCCGGCAGGCGGCTTACCAGCGGTGGGACGCTGGGCCGGGCTCCCGCCCGTCGGTGGTCATCGCCGCGATCCGGTGGTGCGCCGGCATAAATGCCCGCGGTGGGGGAAATTCGGCGCGATCGTCGTGCGCGAACGGGCGCGAACGGGCTGCCGGCGCCGCGACCCGCTCTGGATGACCTGCTCTCCGAGTCGTCCGGCGGCGAGGGTAAGCGATGCCGCCGCGCCGCCTTTGCGGGCACTTTCCCGCCGCTGGTGGTGGTCCGCCCAGGACCGCTGACGGGTCCGGCCGCGCATTCTCGCGGGGAGGCTGCCCGCCCGCCGACGATCCGTGCTGTGCCGGACCGGGACCGAGGACGGGGCGACGATCGGGCACGAAGGCGGCCTCGCTCCTTCGGCGGTGCTGCGCCGATCTCCCACAGGCATTGTGGGCGGCACATTGTGACGAGCCCGGGAGAGAGCGCCGGGGAGAATGGACCGGCCGGCGCCCGGCACGCTCGCGGGCTCCGAACCCCGTCGATCGCGGTGGCCCGCGGCCGGTGGTGACGGGCACGCGGGGAGCGCTGGGCGGCGGCCTCCCCGGCGGCGACCGTTGTTCCGCAGGGTGACCACCAACCCGGGCCGAGCCGGCCGGCGTGCGCCGGCCGCCGGCCACTGACAGCGATCGGCCACGGCGGCCGGCCACCCACACCGGCCACCCACACCACCCGGCGCCGCCGTCCGGGGGAACCGGCCGCGTCCACCTGCCCGGACGACGCGTTCGCTTCCCCCGGTTGAGGGGACCGCTTCGGGCCCCCGGCTGGCCGGCCAGCTCCTCCGGGCGGAGGTGTCGGTGGGGCGAGGCCGCCGAACGGGCCGCCCGTAGGGTGATCGCATGGCTGCCGAGGCGGATGACCTGCCGGAGACCCCCGGCGAACCCGGCGCGCGGGTGCGGGAGACGGCTCCGCGGGGCGACACCTCTCCCGGCGCGGCCCCGGCCCGTGCCGGCGCGCCCGGAGACGGGGCCGTCCGCCCGGTGCACCTGGAGGCGCCGATCACGGCTGTGGTCGTCTACCCCACCGCGGCGCGGGTGACGCGGCGCGGCGCGCTCCACCTCCCGCCCGCGGACCTCCCGCCCGCGGACCTCCCGTCTTCGGCATCGTCACCGACTCGCGTCGAGGTGGTCGTCGGTGGGCTGCCACTCGGGCTCGACGAGGACTCCGTGCGGGTGGGCGGAACGGGGCCAGCGCGGATCCTGGGGGTGCGGGTGGTCTCGCAGGCGCGGGCGACCCTGGACGCCGGTGCACTGGCGGACCTGCACGCCNGTCAGGACGAGCTGCGGGCGTCGTTGACCGAGATCGACGACGAGGACGAGACCGAGCGGGCTCGGCGCTCCTTCCTCGACGTGGCCGCGCGGGTGGGCGCCGGTGCGCTGGCCCGGGGCTGGGCCGGCGGGCGCGGGGGGCACGGGGGGCCAGGGGGGAGTGGCGGCCCTCCCGGAGGTGCCGGTGGCTCCGGCGGCCAGGGGCAGGCGTCCGGCGATGAGCCCGGCAGGGCTGGGCCGACCGCCCAGCTGGTCGAGGTCGGTGACGCGCTGGCGGCCCAGATCGCCGGTGTGCACGCCCGCCGGCGGGCGCTGGCCGAGCGGCGGGAGGCCACCCGGAAGGAGCTGGCGCGGCTCGACAGGATCATCGAGGCCCGCCGGGCGCAGTCGACGCCCGACACCCGCGCGATCGTCGTCGACCTGGAGCTGCCTGCCGGTGCACCCGTCACGGCACCAGCTCCGGCCAAGGAGGCGCCGACGGTTCCGGCAGCCGCCGGTGCGGTGGAACTGGAAGTCTCCTACCTGGTCGGATCGGCCTCCTGGTCGTCCGGCTACGACGCCCGCCTCGAAGGCGAGCGGGTCACCCTCACCTGGTTCGCGATGATCAGCCAGCGGACGGGCGAGGACTGGCCCGAGACCGATCTGCGGCTGTCGACCGCTCGTCCCGCCAGCGGTTTCGCGCTGCCGGAGCTGGCCCCGCAGTTCGTCGACATCCGGCGTCCCCCCGAGTACGCGGCGGGGTCGGTGCGTGGCATGGCGGGGGCGCCCGGCGGTTCCGGGCAGCCGGGCCTGGAGATGGCGGCCCTGGCCGCCGCGGCCCCGCGGCCGGCGGCCCCGCCGGTCGCGATGGTCGCAGCCCAGGCGACGCTGGAGTCGACCGGCGCGGCGTCGACGTACCGGCCGCCGCGCCCGGTGGCCGTGCCCGCCGACGGCGACCCGCACCGCGCGACCGTGGCCGTGATCGAGCTCGACGCGGTGCTGGACCATGTGACGGTGCCGAAGCTCGCCGCCGAGGCGCATCTGCGGGCGGCTGTCGTGAACACTTCTCCGCACACGCTGCCGGCCGGGAAGGTGTCGGTGTTCCATGACCAGGAGTTCGTCGGTTCCACCCGGCTGGATCTCACCCCGCCCGGCGGCGAGCTGGAACTGCGGCTCGGCGTCGACGACCGGATCCGGGTCGACCGCGAGCTGGTCCGCCGGGTGACCGGGCGGCGCATGGTCGGCAACACCCGCCGGACGGACGTCGGCTACACCATCGTGGTCACCAATCACGCACCCCTGCTCGCTCGGGTCACGGTGCGCGATCAGGTGCCGGTGTCCCGGCACGAGAGCGTCACGATCAAGGACGTGGTGACCGAGCCCGCCGCCGACGAACTAACCGAGCTGGGCCTGGTGACCTGGCAGGTGGAGCTTGCGCCGGGGGCCGACCGGGAGATCCGGCTTTCGTACCGGCTGGAGCATCCCCGCGGAGCGGAGCTCACGGGCTGGGGTGACTGATCCGGCCGGTGTGGCTGGCCGTGGGCCGGTCCGGAGCGCTGCGTCCCGAGGGTGGCGGGCGTAGCGTTGTTTGTCGGGAGGCAGCCATGGCCCACGCGCATGTGACAAGCCACGCGGACGAGGCGGTCCACCCGAACGCGGTGACCGGTCCCGGCGGTGCGTCGCCCCGCGGCGCGGAGTCGACGGCCCGGTCGGGGGAGCCCGGGGGAGCGGATTCGCTCGTCGGTCTGGTCAGTGCCGCGCACCGCGACGCCGCGGAGCTCCTCGAACTGGCCGAGCGGGAGCTCCGCGACCGGGCCGGGCGCTGCGGTGACCCGTCGGCTGACCCGCGGTTGACCCTGCATGCGAGCGACGCGGCCGTCGCCGCGATCAGTGCGCATCTGAGCGTTATGGAGGGCGTCGTCTACCCGGAGGCGGCCGCGGTCCTGCCCCGCGGGCGGGCCCGCACGGCGGCGCTTCGCGAGACGTCCCACCGGGCCGCTCTGCTGATGCGCGGGCTGCAGCAGTACGTGCAGGGTGACCGGTACCAGCCCGAGCGCGGCCCGGGGGAGCTGTGTGACGAACTGGCCGAGTTCGCCGCGGCGCATGCCCGTGCGGAGGAGCGCCTGCTGGCAGATCTGGAGGAGCGGCTGGGCGGTCCGCGGGCGCGGCGGCTCCAGGCCGATTTCGAGCGGGCCATGCGGCGGGCGCCGACCCGGCCGCATCCCCATCTGGGACACGGGACGAGCCTGCCGACCCGTCTCGCCGCACGGTTGGCGGGGCACTGGGACCACCTGCTGGACACAGTGGACGCCCGCGCGGTGGCGGGCCGGCCTGTCCGCGCGCCGGCGCCGGCCGGGCTGTGGGGCTGGTATCTGCTGGGCCGTCCCACGGAGGACCACTCCCCGGCGGAAGCCTCCCCGGCGGAAGCCCGGTCGACGGCCGAGGGCCGGTCGACGGCGGACGCCCGGTCGACGGCGGAGGGCCGCAGCCGAGACGGGTGAGCGCGCGGTGACCGGCCGGCCGGCCGGGTGGGGCCGGAGGTGCCCACCCGCTCGGAACTCCGGCGGTTGATCGGGCCCGGCGATCATCGTGTGATGGGAAGCACCTGGTTCGGAGGTGTCCGAACGCCCCGCGCGGCCGGATTTCGGCGTTCCATCGTTCGCGGGCCGTCGCTTTCATGCAATGCTGCGAAGTCTCCGGTCAACGGGACGAGCCGGCCCGCGGGGAGGTCGGTGTCGGTCACGTCTCGTGACGGTGCTGGCTTTCCGCCCCCTGTTGGTCCAGGTCGACGACCGTCGATGTCCCCCTGCCGAGGAGATGTGACCGGAAGCGAGATCCCCGCCATGCGGCCGTCGGCGGCCCCCGCCCTGGGCGTGGAGGGTGTGAGCTGGCCGCTGCTGCTCGTCGAGGACGACGACGCAGACGCCTACCTGGTGTCGGAGCTGCTCGACGAGGTGGCCGCCCCGGTCGAGGTGACGAGGGTGCGCACGGTGGCCGAGGCGGTGCTGCGGGCGCGCGCCGCCGCCTGCATCCTGCTCGACCTCGGCCTGCCTGACAGCGAGGGCCTCTCCGCCNTGCGCAGGCTGTTGTCGATCGACGGCGGCGCCCCGGTCGTGGTGCTCACCGGGCTGGTGGAGGAGTACCGGGGTGCCGAGGCCGTCGCCGCCGGCGCTCAGGACTACTTGGTCAAGGGTCAGGTGGACGGCCGGGACCTGCTGCGGGCCGTGCGCTACGCCATCGAGCGCGAGCGGGCGGACAACGCGGCGCTGGCGCTGCGCGAGTCCGAGCTGCGGGCCGAGGAGAAGGCCCGCCTGGAACGGGGTCTGCTGCCCAGACCGCTGGTCGACGACGCCACGCTGAGCCACCGGGCCCGCTACCGGCCGGGTTACCGGCAGGCGCTGCTGGGCGGCGACTTCTACGACATGGTGTCCACCCGGGACGGGACCGTCCACGTACTGCTCGGTGACGTGTGCGGGCACGGCCCGGACGAGGCGGCTCTCGGGGTCGCCCTGCGGATCGCCTGGCGGACCCTCGTCCTGGCCGGGGTGCCGGACGGGGACCGCCTGGGCTTCCTGCAACAGGTGCTGGTGAGCGAGCGGGAGNGGGACGAGATCTTCGCGACGGTCTGCGCGCTGGCGATCGCACCGGACCGGCGCAGCCTGCGGATGACCCTGGCCGGGCATCCGCCACCGGCCCTGTTGTCTCCGCGGATCTCCGCCCTGCGGGGTGATGTAGTCGGCCCCGCGCTGGGCATTCTGGACGATGTGGTGATTGACGAGGTATCGGTCGAGCTGGGTGAGCACTGGGCTCTGCTGCTGGCGACGGACGGGCTGCTGGAGGGGCGGGACCGTCCCGGCGGCGAGCCGCTGGGCTGGGAGGGGGTGCTGCCGGAGGTGGCCCGTCTGTGGCCCTCATGCGGTCCCGACGGCCTGCTTGACGCACTGATCGACCGGGTGGAGGAGCGTAACGGCGGGCCGCTGACCGACGACGTGGCGCTGCTCCTGCTCATGCGCGGGCAGCTGGCATGAGCGGCTTCGCCGCCCGGGCCCGCGCGGCGGCGAGCTCCACGGGGCGCTGGCGCCTGCGCCGCCGGCTCGGGGCCGTGTACACCGCGCTGGCGCTCGTGCTGGTGCTCGCCACGAGCCTCACCGCCTGGTCGATGGTCCGGCTGGGAGAGGCCATCCAAACCCGCAGCGACGTGCTGATCCCCATTCAGATCAGCACGGTGCGGCTCGTCTCCAGCCTGGTCGACCAGGAGACGGGTGTGCGCGGTTACGTCCTGCAGGGCGACGACGAGTACCTCGAGCCCTACACCCGGGGCCGGGAGTCCGAGACCGAGCTGCGCGCCACCCTCGCCGCGCGGGTGGTTGGCCGCCCCGCCCTGGAGCGCCGGCTGGCGCTGCTGGAGACGCGGGTCAACGAGTGGCACAGCGAGTACGCCGACCCGGCGATCGCCGCCGTGCGCGCGGGTGGCGCCGCGGGTGGCGCCGCGGGACCGCGCCAGTTCGACCCGAGCATCGGCAAGAACCGGTTCGACGCGGTGCGGGCGGCGGGCACCGCCCTCGACAACGAGGTGCGCACCACGGCGCTGCGGGCCCGCGACAACGTCCGGAGCGCGCTGCGGACGTTGGTGATCTCCCTCGTGGTGGTGGCCGGGGCGCTCATCCTGCTGCTGACTCTCATCTTCCGTGCCCTGCGGGTGTGGGTGACCCGGCCGCTGGAGGCCGTCGGGGCGGACGTGCGCCAGGTCGCCGCCGGCAGCCTGGAGCATGAGATCGCGGCCGTGGGCCCCCCGGACATCGAGTCGCTGGCCCATGACGTCGAGTCGATGCGCCTGCAGCTCATCGGCGAGCTGGACACGGCTCGGGCGGCGTGGTCATCCGTCGAGGCGCAGGCGGAGATCCTGCGCCGCTCCAACCGCGACCTGGAGCAGTTCGCCTACGTCGCATCGCATGACCTGCAGGAACCGCTGCGCAAGGTGGCGAGCTTCTGCCAGCTGCTGTCCCGCCGCTACGGCGACCAGCTTGACGAGCGCGGCGCCCAGTACATCCACTTCGCGGTGGACGGTGCCAAGCGCATGCAGCAGCTCATCAACGACCTGCTCGCCTTCTCCCGGGTCGGCCGTACCACCGGGTCGTTCGTCGAGGTCGACCTCGGCGAGGTGGTCGGGCAGGTCCGGGCGACGCTGTCGATCGCGCNGGAGGGCAGCGGCGGGGAGGTGACCCCGGGCGAGCTCCCGACGGTTCCCGGTGACCCCGTCCTGCTCGCCCAGCTGTTCCAGAACCTGATCGGCAACGCGTTGAAGTTCCACGGCGAGCAGCCGCCGCGGGTGCGGATCGGGGCGGTGGAACGCGACGAGGAGTGGGAGCTGTTCTGCGCCGACAACGGCATCGGCATCGAACCAGAGTACGCCGAGAAGATCTTCGTGATCTTCCAGCGCCTGCACGGGCGGGACGTCTACGAGGGCACCGGGATCGGCCTCGCGCTGTGCCGCAAGATCGTGGAGTTCCACGGGGGGCGGATCTGGCTTGACGGTACGGTGGATTCCGGCACCACTTTTCGGTGGACACTGCCCAAGCGGCGCATCGTGCCGCTCCCGTCCGACCTGGGTCTGAGCGAGGAGCAGCGGGCTGCTTCCGTGCCGGCCGCACCGCCTGTCCCGTCGAAACCAGGAGGTACGTCATGACCAAGCCCGTGGTCCCGGTCGAGGTCCTGCTGGTCGAGGACGACCCGGGCGATGTGCTGATGACCCGCGAGGCGTTCGAGGACCACAAGCTCAAGAACAACCTCAACGTGGTCAGCGACGGTGTCGAGGCGCTTGCCTACCTGCGGGGCGAGGGCAGCTACTCGGGCGTGCCGCGGCCCGACCTCATCCTGCTCGATCTGAACCTCCCGCGGCGCGACGGCCGGGAGGTGCTGGCGGAGGTCAAGTCCGACGAGCGGCTCCGGCGGATCCCGATCGTGGTGCTCACCACCTCGGAGGCGGAGGAGGATGTGCTGCGCAGCTACGACCTGCATGCCAACGCCTACATCACCAAGCCGGTGGACTTCGACCGGTTCGTCTCGGTCGTCCGCCAGATCGACGACTTCTTCATCACGGTCGCCCGGCTTCCCGCGCAGTAGTCGCCCCGTCTGCCTACAGTCACCTCATGGCTGCCGGGCGTGCAAGAGTGAGGCGGGAGATACTCGCGGATCTGCTCCGCGAGCTCGGGCCGGCGAGTCCCACCCTGTGTGCGGGCTGGACGGCCCACGACCTGGCCGCGCACCTGGTCACCCGGGAGCGGGCGCCGTGGGCCGGCCCCGGTCTGGTGGTCGGTGCGCTGCATGGCGTCACCGAGCGGGCCGAGCGGGCCACCATGCGCGCACACCGCTACCCCGAGCTGGTGGAGATGTTCCGCTGCGGGCCGCCGTGGTGGCACCCGGCCCGACTCACCCCGGTGGACGACGCGGCCAACCTGGTCGAGTTCTACGTCCACACAGAGGACCTGCGCCGGGCCGCCCCCGGTTACACGCCGGCGGACCCTTTCGGCGGCGCCGGCGGCGGCCGCGTCGGGGGCGGTCTCGCCTCGAATCCGCCGGCTGACGACGCGGCCGTCGACCGGGACGCGATGTGGGCGGCACTGCGGCTGATCGGCCTGGCCGGATTCCGGCACAGCGAGGTCGGGGTCGTGGTGGAGCGCACCGACGCTCCCGGCCGGTTGGCGCTGCGTCGTCGGGAGCCGGTCGTCGAGATCGTGGGACCGCCCGAGGAGCTTCTGCTGTTCGCCTTCGGGCGGCGCGCGGCCGCCCAGGTCGAGCTGCGTGGCGACCCCGAGGCCGTCGCCCACCTGGCGGGCCCCCTGCCGGCGCTCGCCCTGGCCGGCCGGGTCTGACCCGCCGGGCGGCGCCGGAGACCGAGACGGCCCGCGGTCGGTGACCGCGGGCCGTGGCAGGGAGCAGGAGACGGGCTACCAGAGGGACGCGTAGGTCGCCGCCCCGTTGGGATTCTCGTTGGGGTTCATCAGGGACGAGTGCACGTTCCCGGCCCGGGCGTCGTTGAAGTACGCCTCGTAGGCCAGGACGTCGGCGTTGGCGCGGAAGGTCTCGTACATCTTCTTGATGTAGACGGGATTGTCGCCGCCAGCCTGCCCGGCTCGGCCCGCCTCGGTGTCCGAACGCCCGACGAGGCCCCACTCGGGTACCGAGAACTGCTTGCCGTGCTGGCGGGCGAACCTGATGATCCCGCAGAGCCCGACCGCCTGGTTGCACTGCTCGTCGAACTTCGCCTCGGTGGTGCTGGCGGGCCACTGGTCGTAGGAGTCGATGCCGATGATGTCGACGTACGCGTCGCCCGGGTAGGCGTCCCAGGGGCTGGTGCTGTGGGCGTTCACGGTCCAGTCGAACCGGGCCTGCGGGTCGGTCGACCGGACCGCGGAAACCACCTGGCGGAAGCAGCTCGCGTAGCCGCTGGCATTGCCGCGCATCGACCAGTCGAACCAGTTGCCGTTGAACTCCCAGGCGAGCCGGATGATGGTCGCCGGGCGGCCCTTGCTGACCAGCCAGCGGCCGAACTCGGCCCAGTGGCTGTTGTACGCGCCGGACGCGCACGCGGACAGGCTGCCCTGGCCGGTCGGGTAGAAGGGCTGGGAGATGACCCAGGTGCCGTTGAAGGTGGAGAACTTCTCCGCGCTGCCGCCCACCCAGGGGTGGGTGATGGTCTCCCAGCTCCCGCGGTCGGCGAAGGTCACGACGACGTCCACGGGTGAGCCGCGCAGCGCCTCCCAGTTCCGCACGGTCGTCAGGTTGTTCGCGTAGACGCCGCTCATGCCCCCGGGGACGCGCCCGCCCCCGCCGCCGGCGGGGGCGTCCGAGCCGACAGCGCCGAGTGCGCCGCGCGGCGCGGGTGCCGAGGCGGCGGGCGGTGTGGTGGCCGGTGCCGTGGCAGGGGCGGAACTCGAACCCGCCACCGGTGAAGGCGATGGTGACGGCGAGGGTGACGACGACGGTGACGGAGACGGTGACGCCGTGACGTTGTCGTCGGGGATGTGGCGCAGATCACGGGGGTCGATGGCTGACGCTTCGACGACAGCGGCGTTGTCGCCGTCACCTTCGGGGGCCAAGGTCCATCCGACGACCATGGCGACGAATGCCATGACGCTGAGTGAAGCGATCCAGGCGGGATTTCGGGCCGGGCGTCGCGTGCGCGCGCCGGTAGCTGACTTCGGAGGGCTGGGCTGGCCCTCCGCACGATGTCTCACCGCAGACATCCCTCCGTGCCCGGCATCTGCTGTGCCGGACGGTGTCGTTGTGGACCCCCCGGTCCCACCCGCTGGCTCCTGAGCGGACGACCCTCCACATGTCGTGGACTGGGAACTTGATCTGGTCACCCTGACGTGACTAGACAGTTGTGACGGCAGCGTACACGGAGGTGGATGGCCAGGTAGGCGTGGGGAGGGATCCCTTACGGACTGTCGCGCTGAGTGTTGGGTGGTTGTTTCGGGCCGCACCTTGTCGTCTGGACGACATGCAGCAGTAATTTTGGTGTTGTTATATGCCTCCTTTTGTTAACTGCATTCGTCTCGTCTGTCGCGGGGTGTGTGTCATAATCGCCCCCGCACGGAACGTTCCGTGCGCTCGCGCGGAGCGGGGCCTGCGTCGCGCCCCGACGGTCGGCACGGGCAATGGTCACGCGGTGTAATCCGCGAACCGCGCCCGAGGCCTGCCGCCCGCTGGCGCTCACGCCCACCGGTGCCGATGGCACGGGCCGCGGCCGGGCGGCCCGGGTGCAGGCGGGTCAGGCCCGAGATCCAGGAGAAGCCGTGTCCCAGTACCCGGACAGCCCGCAGCCGGGCGGAAACGACCCGCAGTGGTCCGGCGGTGGCCAGCCAGCAGGTCCCTGGGGCGCACCCCAGGGGGGGACTCCCCCGCCGGGCGGATACGGCGCCCCCGGCCAGTACCCCGCGTACCCCTCCGGGCCGGTCCCGCCCGCCGGATACGGGGCGCCCGGCTTCGGCCCGCCCCCGCCAGGCGGCCAGCCCATCCCGACCTACCTGTGGCAGTCGATCGTCTGCACCCTGCTGTGCTGCCTGCCCGCCGGAATCGCCGCCATCGTCTTCGCGACGCGGGTGCAGAGCCGTCAGCAGGCCGGTGACATCCAGGGAGCGCTGGAGGCGTCCCGCAAGGCCAAGACGTGGACGATCGTGTCGTTCGCGGTGGGCCTCGTCGGGCAGCTCATCTCGCTCGCCGTGCTCGCGAGCGGCTCCTAGGTACGACGGGCGCGAGGGCACGCCCGTCGCGCCGCGAGGGATCCGCCAGGAGCGCCTCGGACGCGGAAGTGCGCCCGGTGGCCTGCCGCCCGCCGG
Source organism: Frankia sp. EI5c (assembly GCF_001636565.1). Taxonomy (GTDB): domain Bacteria; phylum Actinomycetota; class Actinomycetes; order Frankiales; family Frankiaceae; genus Parafrankia. The sequence continues at coordinate 85,221 of NZ_LRTK01000021.1, read as the reverse complement.
GGTCAGTCGGCGGGCGGAGGGCTCGGGACGTGCCAGCCTGGATGTTCGCGCAGGGCCCAGGGCAGCGGGACCATGCCGGTGCGCATTCCCAGGCGGGCCACCGGGTCACGCGAGGCCATCCACAGGTGGCCGCAGACCCCGGCGAACAGGAAGAGTGCCAGCAGGTCGTGCACGAAGGTGGCGCCGGTGCGGTAGGAGACCGCCAGTGGGCCGCCGAACTCCATGATCAGCCCGGTGCCCAGCAGCACGAGCACGGCTCCCGCGACGAACGCGGCGTAGAGCTTCTGCCCGGCGTTGAACTTGCCGACCGCCGTCGTGTCCCGGCGCCGCGGGCGGGTGCGCAGCCAGGCCCAGTCGCCGGCGGCGAACCGGTCGAGCTCGGCGACGTCCCGCCGGTAGGCGGCGGACACCGCGGCGGCCAGCATCGGCACCGGCAGCGCGAGACCGGCGTACAGATGTACGGCCGCGACGAGCTGGCGCCGGCCGACCATCGTCGCCAGCGGCCCCAGGTAGAGCATGGCGGCAGTGGCCAGGCAGACGCCGGTCAGCGCCGCGGTGGACCAGTGCGCCACGCGGGTCGCCCGGCCGAAGCGCCGGACGAGGAGCGGGGCCGCCCCCGCCCCCGTCCCCGCCGGTGCGCCCGCGGGTTCAGACGGGCTCATCGTCCCGCCCGTTGGACCGGCCGATCCAGGCGTCGACGTCGTAGCCCCGCCGCTCCCAGTAACCGGGGGCGACAGTCTGGACGACCTCGATCCCGCCNAGCCACTTGATCGACTTGTAGCCGTACATCGGAGCCACATAGAGCCGGACGGGGCCGCCGTGGTCGTGCGTGATCGGGCCGTCGAGCATGGTCAGGGCGACCAGGACCTCCGGGTGCCGGGCCTGCTCGAGGGTCAGGCTCTCGTCGTAGGCACCGTCGAAGGAACGGAAGGTTAGTGCCCCCGCCCCCGGCCGCGGACCGGCCGCGTCGAGCAGGCTGGCCAGCGGCACGCCCGTCCAGCGGACCTTGGGTACCCGCCAGCCCGTCACGCACTGGAAATCACGCACCAGTTCGGTCTGCGGCATCCGGGAAAGGTCGTCCAGGGTGAGGCGCAGCGGGCGGTCGACCAGCCCGTTGATCGTCAGCTCGTAGTCGGCGGACGTCCGGACCGGGACGTGACCGACCACCGAGTAGTAGCGGAACCCGCTGGACGGGAGCAGCCCGGTCAGCCCGGTCGGGTCCTTCTCCCGCAGCGGGGCGACGAACCTGTCGGTGCCGCGCTGCACGTCGGCGCCGACGACGACGCCGAGCACCCCGAGGCCGAGCATGGTGAAGACCACCCGCCGCCCCACCGGAATCCCCTCGGCCACATTCCTAAGTGAACACCCCGGCCGTCGGTCGCCGCCACGGGCCACGGGCAGGCAGGCGGGTCATGGGGGCGGGTGATGGGACGGCGGTGCAGGCGGCTGGCTGCTGGCTGCTGGCTCAGGCGGTCACGTCCCGGCGGTGCAGGCTCACCGCGGTGAGCGCGGCGGCGAGCAGGGCGTAGCCGAGCGCGGTGAGCAGCGCCGGGGTGTACGCCGCCGCGGGCACGCCGCCGCGCCCCACCGCGTCGAAGACGAGGCCGGGCAGGACGGAGGTCGCGGTGCCCCACGAGTCCTGGATGATGTGCTCGATCGGGAACATCCAGGCGATGCCGACGAGCAGCGCCGCGGTGGTCGACCGCAGCGCCACGCCGAGGGCCGTGCCGGCGACGGCGAAGAAGGCCGCGGCGAGCAGGGCGTTCAGGTAGGCCGCGGCAGCCTCGCCGAGAGCGCCGAAGGTCCACCAGGCGCTGGTGTCGACGTCACGCAGCGGCGCCAGTACGGCCGCGCCGGCCACGCTCAGGCCCAGTGCCGCGAGCAGCGCGACCGCCACGGCGGCGAGCAGGGCACCGAGGCGCCCGGCCAGCCAGCCGAGCCGGCGGGGCTCCTTCAGGAACAGGGTGCGCAGCGTGCCCTGGCCGTACTCGGCGGTCATGCTCACCGCGAAGAGCACGAAGATGAGCAGGCCGTTGAACGTCGCGCCGCCGCGGAAACCGAGAACCAGCCCCTGGGACGTCGCGAGTCGCGCCAGCGAGACGTCCAGCGGCGTCCCGGCGCCGGGGTCCCCGCTGCCGCCTCCGGCCGCGGCTGTGGTCGGCTCGTCGGCCAGGGCGATCGTCAGCACCGTCGACAGCACGGTGAGCAGAGCGAGCACGGACATCGCCACCACCGTGCCCGGGCGGCGCAGCTTGATCATCTCGGCGCGGTAGGAGCGGCTGACGCTGTGGAGGGCGCTCATCGCAAACCTCCGACACGACTGGCCATGGCGGTCGCGGTGGCCGCGGTGGCTGTGGTGGCTGTGGCGGAACGGGCGGGATCGGCCGGTTGGCCTTCGACGAGACCCTGGTAGCGCTCCTCCAGACTCGCGCGCTGCCAGCTGATCTCCACCAGGGTGATGCCGCGCGCGTGCGCGGCGCGGCTGACTCCCGCGATGGCGGCCGCCGCCGCCGTGGTCTCCGCTGCCGCGGTCACGGCGCCGCTGACCCTGGCGGTGCGGTCGAGCTCGACAAGCAGCCGGTCGCCGATCCGGTCACCGGGCAACCCCAGGCCGGCGACCAGGTCGGCGAGCATGCCCAGCGCGGCGGGGTCTTCGGGCCGCAGCGCGACCCGGCTCGTCGCCGACGTCATGAACCCCTCGGTGGGGCCCTGGTAGGCGAGTCGTCCCCGGTCCAGCACGATGATCCAGTCGCAGATCTGCTCAACCTCGGCGAGCAGATGGGACGACACCAGCACGGTGCGCGCCCGTGCCCGTGCCCGCGCCCCGTCGCGGCCCGGCGCGTCGGCCAGGGAGCGGACGAGGTCCCGCATCTGCCGGATGCCGGCGGGGTCCAGGCCGTTCGTGGGCTCGTCGAGGACGAGCAGCTCCGGGTCGGACAGCAGCGCCGCGCCGATGGCCAGCCGCTGTTTCATCCCGAGGGAGTAGGTGCGGAAGGCGTCGTCGCCGCGCCCGGCCAGCCCGACCCGCTCCAGGATCCCGTCAGCGCTCGCCGGGTCCTGGCCCGCGAGCACCGCCAGCGAGGTGAGGTTGCGACGCCCGGACAGCGTGGGGTACAGGGCGGGGCCCTCGATCAGCGCGCCGACCCGGGGGAGGTACTTCGCCGGGTGGCGCAGGGGCTCACCCAGGACGGCTCCCTCGCCCGCGCTCGGCCGGACCAGGCCGAGGAGCATCCGGAGGGTGGTGGTCTTGCCGGCTCCGTTCGGGCCGACGAACCCGGCGACGACCCCGGCGGGAACGGTGATGCTCAGGTTGTCGACCACGGTGCCGCGGCCATAACGCTTCGTCAGACCGCGGACGTCGACGGCCGGTGGTCCGGCGGCGGGTCGGGACTCCCGCGGTGCCGCGGGTTTCGCGATGACTGTCATGCGTGTCAGCGTGATCGTCGCGGGCGGTCGGGTCGTCGGCCGACGGGCGTCATTCCGCTGCGTGTCTCAGCGGTCCCGTGCCTACGTCCAGGGGCGTACGGCGGCGGGCGTCAGCCGGCCAGCCCGGCCTGGTTGGCGAGGACGGCGAGCTGGGCGCGGTCCCGGGCGGCGAGCTTCACCATCACCCGGCTCACATGGGTGCGGGCGGTCGCCGGGCTGATGACGAGCCGCGCGGCGATCTCGTCGTTGGACAGGCCGAGGCCGACCAGCCCCATCACCTCGCGTTCCCGGCTGGTGAGACCGCGCAGATCCACCGAGGCGGGGGCGGCCGGGCGGCGGGCGAACGCCTCGATGACCCGGCGGGTGACCGTCGGCGACAGCAGCGACTCGCCGGCGGCGACCACTCTGACAGCCCGCAGCAGGTCCGCCGGCTCGGCATCCTTGAGGACGAATCCCGACGCGCCGTTGCGCAACGCCTCGAAGACGTATTCGTCCAGCTCGAAGGTGGTGACCATGACTACCCGGGTGGTGGCCAGGGCGGGGTCCGCGGTGATCTCGCGCAACGCCGCCAGCCCGTCCAGGCCCGGCATCCTGATGTCGAGCAGGAGGACGTCGGGGCGAGTCCGGCGCACCAGCTCCAGGGCGGCCAGGCCGTTCTCGGCCTCGCCGACGAGTTCGAGGTCGTCCTCGGTCTCGATCAGAACCTTCAGCCCGAGCCGGACGAGGGGCTGGTCGTCGGCGATCAAGACGCGGATCACCGCGCCGCCCCGGCCGGGTCGGGCAGCGCGGCGGTGGCGCCGATCGGCAGGTCCGAGCGCACCCGCCAGCCACCCTGTGGGCAGGGACCCGCGGTGAGCGTGCCACCCAGCTCGGCGACCCGCTCCCGCAGACCGCGCAGGCCGTGCCCGGTGACCGGGGTGCCCGGCCCGGCGACCGGCGAATCGACGATCTCGACCCGCAGGTGGTCGCCGGCCGCGGTCAGGGCGACCCGGACCTCGGCGGGCCCGGCGTGCCGGAGCACGTTGGTCAGCGCCTCCTGCACGATTCGGTAGGCGGCCAGGTCGACCTCGGCGGGCAGCTCGGTGAGCTCGCCGTCGGTGACCAGGTCGACGGCCGTGCCGCACAGCCGGACCTCGGCGATCAGGCCTGGCAGCCGGCTCAGCCCGGTCAGCGGCATCCGGGGCGCGCCCGGCCGCTCCTGTGGCGCCGCGGCAGCGGGCGGGCTGGAGTCGCGCGCGTCACCGGCGACGGGCACGGCGCCCGCGGCCAGCGTGTCGGCGTGCTCGCTGCCGGCGCGGGTCAGCGCGAGTGTGGCGCGCAGTTCGTTCAGCGCGTCCACGCTCGTGCGGCGGATCGCCTCCAGCGCGACCTGCGCCTGCTCCGGCCGGCGGTCGAGCACGTGCAGGGCGACCGCCGCGTGCAGGGAGATGACCGACAACCCGTGGCCGACGACGTCGTGCACCTCCCGGGCCATCCGCAGGCGCATCTGCTCGATCCGCCGCCGGGTCTCCTCCTCCTCCGCGCGGGCTGACGCAACCCTGCTCAACCGAAGCAGCGCCCCCAGCAGGACGGGGACGAGGATCAGGAGAAGGTCACCCAGGAGGACGGATACGAGCCGCCAGCCGCCGTCGACATAGCCCCTGGCGTAGGAGACCGCGGCCGCGCTGGTGAGGATCACCGCGCACGCCGGGCCCGCGCGGCTCGCCGTGCGCGGGGCAAGGCGCAGGCCGACGGTGAAAACCGCGACCGCCACCGCGAGGTTCGCCGGGCCATGCGGGTAGCCGAGCGCGGTGTAGGTGCTGATGATCGACATCTCGGCGGCCAGGAGGAGCAGCGGGGCGTACCTGCGCACCGCGATGGCGCCGCCGGCCAGGACGAGGAGCGCGTAGGCGGTGGTGTCCAGCGGGTGCGCCGGCGGCACCTGTTCCCGCGCGATGTTGCTCGTCCCGACCAGGAGGATCACACCGAAGACCAGCGCCGGCAGCGCATCGGCCACCGCCACCAGGGCCGCCCGGCGGACTCGGCTTCGCCAGGTCACGTCCATCCGTCTGACGGTAGCCGGCGGCGAACGTCAGGTCGTCCGTCCAGGGACGTATCTGTTGGTACCCGAGCGGACGTAGCCGCCGGGCCGGCCGGCGGGTGCTGGTCGCCGGCCGGCCCGGCGGTGCTCGGTGGCGGTCGCGGGGCGGGCGGGCTCAGCGGCGGGCCGGATCCCGCTGCTCGAACCGCAGCCGCAGGCCCTCGGGAGTCGCGACGGCGTCGGCGAGCCGGGTTCCCCGGGGGAAGGACGGCAGGATCACCACCGGCTCGGTGAAGACCGCGGTGTGCGCCGCCGTCATCAGCTCGCCGGGCAGCCGCTGGTTCCCCAGGATGATCTCCTCCGGCAGCAGGGCCAGCCGGCCGTCCCGCACCAGGGGAGTGCCGATGATCCTGATCGGCAGGGCGCGGTTGCCCAGCTTGACCTCGGTGCCGATGGACAGTCGCTCGCCGCCGCCGTAGGTGATCTCCGTCCACTGGCTCCCGGGGGACGGTTTCCCGGCCGGGTCGGCGTCGAAGACGGGGCCGCAGGAGTCGCCGAAGATGCCCGCGTAGCCGCCGAAGAGGGACATCAGGGCGTAGGCGGCGTCGTCCCAGGTGTTGCCGAGCGCGTCGTGACCCCGTCGCAACCGCCGGAGCTCGCCGTAGGACGCGGTGGCGCTGACCTCCAGCGCGGCCTGCCGCCCGGTGGCCGCGTTGAGCAGGTAGGGAAAGCTCGGCGGCCGGACCCGCACCGTCCCGCCGAGGGCGCCGAGGCGCCGGCTGATCCGGCGGTTGGTGCGGGAGACGGCGATCCGGGCGGCCAGCCTGTCCACGATGGTGCCGGCGAGCGTTCCGCCGATCAGGGCCAGCGCCGCCGCGGTGCCGACGGATCTCACGGCGCCGGGTCGGGCGATCACCGCCCGTGCGGCGGCCCCGCCGACCGGGCCGTGCTTGCTGAGTGGGCTGTGCTTGCTGAGTGGGCTGTGCCCGCCGACCGGGCCGCGGGTGAGGGTGGGCAGGTGCGGGCTGGTGACCGGCGACGGCATGGCGGCTCCTCGAAGATCCGTACTGGAGGCCAGGCGCTCGTGTTCGTCTGATCACGCTCACGCGGTCAGCGGCTGGTCCACTTGACCTCACCGCAGCAACCTGTGAGCTGGATACGAGAAGAAACCGAAATACCTGTGCACCCACTGGTACGTCGCGCAACCGTGCCAAACCTCACTCGGCCGGCCGGCACATCCGGACCCGGCCGTCCGGATCTGACCGTTCAGGTCAACCCGGTCGGGTGCCCGCGCGGCGGCGGGGGGTTGCCGCCGGTGGCTACCGGCAGTCGAGGATGCAGCTCGGTACCGCCACCGGGGGGAGCTCCAGGTCGACGACCGGCTCCTGGCTGCGACCGCCACGCGGCCGGCCCCCGCGGGCAGGCGACGGGGAGCCGGTGCCACCCGTACGCGCGGTCGTCGAAGGTGCCGAGCCACCTCGTTCGCCGGCAGCCGCGCCGGTGCCGCCGACCGTCTCGGTGGACGGCCGCGGGGGGACCCACTTGGTGCCGGGGCCGGGCGTGCGGCTCGCGGTGGGGGCGCCGCCGGCCGCACCCAGGGTCGGCGCCGCGGTCGGGCACTCGGCCGGGGAACCGGCGGATCCGGCGGACCCGGCCCGGCAGGTCTCCGCGACGTTCGAGGAGCCGCCGGAGCCCTCCTGGCCGAGCAGGAACGCCACCACCAGCGTGATCACGGCCAGTGCGGCCAGGACGAGCTGCACCGTGGGGATCGACCGGGCGGGTCCGCGATGTGTGCTCACTGCGCTCCGTCCGTTCCGTGCGTTCCGCGCGTGGCGGCGCCGGAGCCAGTCGGCCCCGGCGCTCACGCCACGGACACTACGGACATCGAGCAACAGTTACGACACCAGCCCCCGCTTTCCCTCGCTTCAGTCAACGCTCGCTTCAGCCAACGCTCGCGGTGGCGGGCGCCTGTGCCAGCCGGGCGGCCCGGCGGGCGGCGGCCGCGGCCTTCTTCTCCTCCTGGCGGGTGGCCAGTGAGTTTAGACCGTCCATGAACGCGCCCAGGTCCTGCTGGGCCTTCGCGGCCTCGCCCGTCAGCCCTTCCAGGGTGAGCACCTTCCAGTGGCGGAGGATCGGCGAGACCACGTCGTCGTGGTGGATTCGCAGGTCGTAGATGCCGGCCTGGGCGATATACCGCGCCTTGCGGCCGAAGTCCCGGATGCCGGTGCCGGGCATCTCGAACTTCGCGAGCTCGTCCCGAATGATGGGCAGCATGCGTTCCGGAGCCAGTTCCAGCGCCGCCGCCACCAGGTTTCGGTAGAAGACCATGTGCAGGTTCTCGTCCGCGGCGACCCGGGCGAGAAGCTTCTCGGCGAACGGCTCGCCGGTGAAGCGGCCGGTGTTGCGGTGGCTGACCCGGGTCGCCAGTTCCTGGAACGACACGTANGTCATCGCCTCGAGCGGCGTCTTCGAGCCCGAGTCGTAGCCGCGCTGCATCTGCAGCATCCGGTCGCGCTCAAGGGTCACGGGGTCGACGGCCCGGGTCACCAGGAGGTAGTCCCGCATGACGAGGGCGTGGCGGCCCTCCTCGGCGGTCCACCGGCCGACCCACGTCCCCCAGGCGCCCTCCCGGCCGAAGGCGACCGCGATCTCGCGGTGGTAGCTGGGCAGATTGTCCTCGGTGAGCAGGTTGACCTCGAAGGCCATCTGGGCGGCCTCGGACAGTGCGGACTGCTCGGGTTCCCAGGGTGTGGTGTCGAAATCGCGGCCCTGGCTCCACGGCACGTACTCATGCGGCATCCATTCCGCCGCGATGCTGAGGTGCCGGTTGACGTTCGCCTCGGCGACGGGCTCGAGTTCACGCAACAGGTCGATGTCCGTAGGAGATCCCATGGTTGAACTCTTCCACCACCCGGGGCGCGGTGACCATGGCCGCGGGGTGTGGAATGCCGGCCCGGAACTGTTCTCCGGGAACAGTTCCGGGCAGCTACCTTCCGGTCGGTCAGGAAACATTTGCCTGTTTGGGACAACTGGGAGCACAGATCCCGGGACTCAGTGGCGGGCCGGGCACCAGCTGGGCCGCAGGGCCTCGAGAACGGCCTCCGGCCCGGTGGCCCGGTCGACGACCAGCCAGGGGGCCACCCAGCCGGTGTCCGCCAGGGTGCGGTAGACGTCCGCGCAGCGCTCCTGCAGCCCCGCGTCGCTCTCGAAGGTGTCCAGGGCGCGGCTGGTGTCGCCGGCCGCGCGGGCCCGCGCGCCGGCGCGGGCGGTCTCCACCGGTACGTCCAGCAGGACCTGCAGGTCCGGCCGGGGCAGGCGCAGGTCGGTCAGTTCCACCTCGGCCAGCCAGGTGAGGAAGTCCGCCCGCTGGGCGGCCGGCAGCCGCGCGGCGCCGTAGGCGGCGTTCGAGGCCACGTACCGGTCGACGATGAGGACGTCATACGCGGCCGCGGCCGCGGTCAGCTCCGGCAGCGCGTTCGCCCGGTCGAGCGCGAACAGCAGCGCGGTCGCCCGGGCCGAGGCCGCCAGGCCCGCGAGGCGCTCGTCGCCGTCCAGCATCGCCCGGACGGCGGTGCCGAGCGGCCCGGCGGCGTAGCGGGGGAAGGAGAAGACCCCGGCGGTGCGCCCGTCCGCGGCCACGGCCTCGACCAGCCGGGACGCCAGCGTGTGCTTTCCGGCCCCGTCCACACCCTCGATCGCGACGATCATCGCCGCACCACCCGCGGCCCGGTGGACGTCGCGCCCTGCCCGATCCCGCTCACAGGCTGCCTGATTCCGCTCACAAGCTGTCCGATCCGCTCACAAGGTGGTGAGCCTAGCGGCGGCCGGCGTTCAGGACGGCGTGGTGTGGGCTCGCGTGGTTGTCACGGCGGTCGTCTCGCGGCCGGGTTCCTCCAGGCGGTAGACGCGCCGGGCGTTGCCCACCCCGATCATCTCCGCCAGCCGGGCGGCGTCATCCTCCGTCCAGTCACCGGCGGCGAGCCCGTCGGCCAGGACGGCCGACAGCGCCCGCCGGAAGAGCAGCGAGCCGAGCAGGTAGAGCTCGCCGAGCCCGAACGCGTCCGTGGAGAAGAGGAAGCGGTGGAACGGGGCCAGTTCGAGCGCCTCGCCGAGCAGCGCCGACGCGCGCCGCCCGAGGTTCTGGGTGGCGAGTCCGACGTCCATGTGCACGGTCGGGAGGATCTGCGCGAGGTAGCCGGCCTCCCGGTGGTAGGGGTAGCAGTGCAGGAGCATCACCGGCACGCCGGTCGGGGCGAGCGTGCGCAGCAGGCCGGTGAGCAGCAGCGGGTTGCACCGGTCGAGATCGAGATCGGCATCGCCGTAGCCGACGTGGATCTGGATGGGCAGCCCGGCGTCCACGCCCGTCCAGATCAGGAAGGCGTGCAGGAGCGGGTTGGCGAGCCGGATGGGCGCGCCTCGGCGGATCTGGCCCAGCCACTCCCGGACGGCGGCCGTGACCTCGCGGTCGGTGGGCCGGGTTGCCGGCAGGGCCAGCCCGACGCGGTACGCGGCGACGGATTTCAGCCCCACGGTCGTCGGGCTGGCGCCGGCGAGCCGCTCACGCACGGAGTCGGCGAAGTGGTTGACGCCGAGCTGGCCGGTCACGATGTCGACGGCGAGGGTCTCGGCCAGGCGCTCCAGCCGCAGGATGTCGTGGCCCCGGCCGCCGGAGGCCAGCGCGATCTCGCTGGCTGACATCAACGGCTCTGGCAGGTAGCCCGCGTCGACGCAGAACGAGCCGATGCCGGCGGCGCGCAGGAACCGTCGGTTGACCTCCTCCACGCCGAGCTCGCGGCGGCGGGCCAGGTACTCCTCGGGGCAGCTGAGCGGCGGCAGGTCGAGCACGGGGGCGCACCAGCGGCGCACGGCGAACCCGATGTTGCTGTCGAACAGCGTCGTGCCGGCCGNGGCGGGCTCGTCGGACTCGGTCAGCATCCGTTCGAAGTCGGTGCGGTCGAGGTCGCGGGTGAGCAGCCCGTGGCAGTGATGGTCCACCAGGTAGAGGTTCTCCACGCAGGGCAGCACCACATGATCGTGCCCGTTCGGTGGCCTCCGCAAGCCTGCCGCTCGCGTCTTCGGGTGGACGGGTGGGGTCGGCGGCTGCCTTGTCCCCTGAACCCAGGGCTGTGGATAACTTGTGGATGGCGGCCCTCATCCTGGGGATAGCCGTTTCCGTGCCCCCGGTATGTCCGCTGCTGGCCGGCCTTTCCCGGGACACCCGCCTGTGGACGAACACGACGGGTGGCCGAGACGAACGCTCCGCTCGGAATCATGATGGCGGTCGGGAGGGGGCGCCGCGGCACGGATCGGCGCCGGGCAGCCGCGCAGCCGCGCAGCCGGCCGGAGGGCAGCCGGGCAGCCGGCCGGAAGAGGGGAGCGGCCGGGCGGATGAGCGGGTCGGCGGATGGTGCGAACGGGGCGGATGGGATCAGGGGGATCGCGGCCGGGCTGGCGGCGCACGGTGTCGCGGCGATCGCGCTCACCTGGGTGGACAACGCCGGTCTGACCCGCGTGAAGGGCGTGCCGGTGGGGCGCCTGGGCCACGCGGTGACCCACGGGGTCGGGGCCTCACCGACGTTCGACGCCTTTCTCGTCGACGACAGCACGCTCGTCACCCGGTACGCGGGTGGGCCGGTCGGTGATCTGCGCCTGCGGCCGGACCTCGGCCGCCTCACCCGGCTGCACGCGCAGCCCGGCTGGGCCTGGGCCCCGGCCGACCGCCGCACGCTCGCCGGCCCACCCCACCCGCAGGACGCACGCGCGTTCCTGCGTCGCCAGGTGCGGCGACTGGCGCGGCGCGGCCTGCGTTGCCTCGCCGGCTTCGAGATCGAGTGGATGGTCTCGCCGGCGGGCCGGGACGGCTTCACCGCCGCCTGCTCGGGGCCCGCGTACGGGATGACCAGGATCGTCGAGCTCTCGGACTATCTGCGTGACATCGTCGTCGCGCTGACCCGGCAGCGGGTCGACGTCCTGCAGATCCATCCGGAGTACGCGCCGGGGCAGTTCGAGGTGTCCGTCGCGGCGGAGGACCCGGTCGGCGCGGCGGACACGTCCGTGCTGGTGCGGGAGACGGTGCGGGCGGTCTCGGCGCGGCACGGGCTGCGGGCGTCCTTCGCGCCGAAGGTCGTCGCCGGGGGCGTGGGCAACGGCGGCCACCTGCATCTCAGCCTGCACGGCGACGGCGGGAACCTGATGTCGGCGGGCGCGGGGCCCTGCGGGCTCACCAGCCGCGGGGAGGCGTTCGTCGCCGGGATCCTGCGGCATCTCCCGGCGCTGATGGCGCTCGGTGCGCCGAGCGTGGCCTCCTACCTGCGGCTGGTGCCGTCGCACTGGGCCGGGGTGTATGCCTGCTGGGGCCTGGAGAACCGGGAGGCCGCGCTCCGGATGATCACTGGTCCGGCGGGTGAGCCGGACGCGGCGAACATCGAGGTGAAGTGCTTCGACCTGGCCGCCAACCCCTACCTCGCGCTCGGCGGAGTCCTCGCCGCGGCACTGGAAGCACTGGAAACGCTGGAAGCACTGGAAACGCTGGAAACGCAGGAGGGACCGGAAAGGCTGGAGGGGCTGGACGTGAGCGGGGGCGCGCCGCGCTCGGCGGGTGGCCCCTGCACGCTGCCGGAACCGGTAGCCGGCGATCCCGCCAGCCTGAGCCCGGACGAACTGGCCCGCCGCGGGGTTCGGCGGCTGCCGGTGTGCCTCGCGGAGGCCGTGCGTGCCTTCGAGGCGGACGACGTCCTGCGGGCCGCGCTGGGGGACGGCCTGCACGACACGATCGCGGCGGTGCGCCGCGGCGAGATCGAGCTCTTCGACGGCGTCGAGCCGGCGGAGATCGTCGAACAGGTCAGGTGGCGTTACTGAGCGCGGCGGCGGCCCCGAGCGCGGCGGCGGAGCGGGCCGAGCGGTCGAGAGACTGACGGCTTTCCCGCGCGCCCGCTGTGCGCTCCGCGCCCGTTGTTGTTTGGTTGTGGCGTCTTCGCTCCCGGGCGGGGTACCAGACCGGGACGGAGGGCGGCGGCTGGTGATCTGGTCGACGAAACGTATGTCACGAATCTTGGCGCCCGGCGACCAAACCGTCGAAAATTGGCGGACCCCTCGGTCCGTGTGGGACGTTCCGGGGCATTCCTTGAGGAGCTGCGCGTGCGCAAGGTGCTTGTGGCAAACCGCAGTGAGATCGCGGTACGGGTGTTCCGGGCAGCTCATGAGCTGGGGCTGCGCACGGTCGCGGTCTACACCCCTGAGGATGTGTCGGCGTTGCATCGGACGAAGGCGTCCGAGGCGTACGAGTTGTGCGAGCCGGGTCATCCGGTACGTGGCTATCTGGACATCGAGGCGCTGCTGCGGGTAGCGAAGATCGCGGATGCGGACACGTTGCATCCGGGGTACGGCTTCCTGTCGGAATCGGCNGTGCTGGCGGAGGCATGCGCGGCGGCTGGCGTGACGTTCGTCGGTCCGCCGCCGGAGGTTCTGCGGCTTACCGGTGACAAGGTGGCGGCCCGTAACGCGGCGATCGCGGCCGGGCTGCCGGTGCTGCGGGCGTCGGAGCCGCTGCCGGACGGGGAGGGTTTCGCGGAGGCCGCCGAGCAGGTCGGTTTCCCGCTGTTCGTGAAGGCCTCCGGCGGTGGCGGTGGGCGCGGGCTGCGCCGGGTGCTGCGCCCGGAGGATCTGGCGGAGGCGGTGGCGAGCGCGTCGCGCGAGGCCGCGGCGGCGTTCGGTGACGGGACGGTGTTCCTGGAGCAGGCGGTGGACCGGCCGCGGCACGTCGAGGTGCAGGTGCTGGCGGACACCTACGGAAACGTGATCCATCTGTTCGAGCGCGACTGTTCGGTGCAGCGCCGTCACCAGAAGGTGGTGGAGATCGCCCCGGCACCGGCGTTGGNCCCGGAGGTGCGGGACGCCCTGTGCGCCGCCGCGGTGCGGTTCGCCCGGCACGTCGGCTATGTCAACGCGGGCACGGTGGAGTTCCTGGTCGGCGCGGACGGCGCGTTCACGTTCATGGAGATGAACCCGCGGATCCAGGTTGAGCACACGGTGACCGAGGAGGTCACCGGGGTTGACATCGTCGGCGCGCAGCTGCGGATCGCGGCGGGGGAGAGCCTGACCGACCTGAACCTGGGCCAGGAGGCCGTCACCCTGCGCGGCACCGCGATCCAGTGCCGGGTCACCACCGAGGACCCGTCCGACGGGTTCCGGCCCGACACCGGAACGATCACCTTCTACCAGTCGCCGGGTGGGCCGGGGGTGCGCCTGGACGGCGCGACCTACCCGGGTGCCCAGGTCAGCCCGTACTTCGACTCGCTGCTGGTCAAGCTGACCACCCGCGGCGCGAGCCTGGAGAAGGCGTCGCGGCGCGCCCGGCGGGCGTTGAAGGAGTTCCGGGTGCGCGGGGTGCGCACCAACATCGAGTTCCTGACCCGGCTGCTGGCCGACCCGGACTTCCTGGCCGGTGGCGTGACGACGTCCTTCATCGACGAGCGGCCGGGGCTGCTGAGCGCCGTCGACGACGGGGACGCGACCAGCCGGATGCTGGCACGGCTCGCGGAAAGCACGGTGAACGGCCACGCCCGTCCGGGCGGGCGGGCGCTGACCGATCCGCGGACCATGCTGCCGCCGCTGCCGGCCACCACCCCGGCCGCCGGGTCGCGGCAGCGGCTGGTCGAGCTGGGTCCGGCCGGCTGGGCCGCGGATCTGCGGGCCCGCCCTGAGCTCGCCGTCACCGACACCACCCTGCGGGACGCGCACCAGTCGCTGCTCGCGACCCGGCTGCGCAGCTTCGACATCCTCGCCGCCGCCCCGACCTTCGCCGCCGCGACCCCCGGGCTGCTCAGCCTGGAGTGCTGGGGCGGCGCCACCTACGACGTCGCGCTGCGGTTCCTCGCCGAGGACCCGTGGGAGCGCCTCGCCGCGCTGCGCGGCGCGGTGCCCAACATCTGCCTGCAGATGCTGCTCCGGGGCCGCAACGCCGTCGGCTACACCCCCTACCCGGACGATGTCGTCCGCGCCTTCGTCGCCGAGGCCGCCGCCGCCGGGCTGGATATCTTCCGCATCTTCGACGCCCTCAACGACATCGAGCAGATGCGCCCGGCGATCGAGGCCGTCCTGGAGACCGGGACGACCCTCGCCGAGGGCACGCTGTGCTACACCGGCGACCTCACCAACCCCGGCGAGAAGATCTACACCCTCGACTACTATCTGCGCCTGGCCGAGCAGCTGGTCGAGGCCGGGGTGCACCTGCTGGCCATCAAGGACATGGCCGGGCTGCTGCGGCCCGCCGCCGCGAGCCGGCTCGTCACCGCGCTGCGGGAGCGGTTCGACCTGCCGGTGCACCTGCACACCCATGACACCGCCGGCGGGCAGCTCGCCACCCTGCTCGCCGCGTGCGAGGCGGGGGTCGACGCCGTCGACGCCGCCGCCGCCCCCATGTCCGGCGGCACCAGCCAGCCGAACCTGTCCGCGCTCGTCGCCGCCACCGACCACACCCCCCGCTCGACCGGCATCGACCTGTCCGCACTGTCGGCGATGGAGGCCTACTGGGAGGCGGTCCGGGACCTGTACGCCCCGTTCGAAGCCGGCCTGCGCGCCCCCACCGGCGCCGTCTACCGGCACGAGATCCCCGGCGGGCAGCTCACCAACCTGCGCCAGCAGGCCATCTCGCTCGGCCTCGGTGACCGCTGGACCCAGGTGACCGAGTGCTACGCCGTAGCCAACGACCTGCTGGGCAAACCCATCAAGGTCACCCCCACGTCCAAGGTCGTCGGCGACCTCGCCCTGTTCATCGCCGGCGGCAGCGTCGACGTCGACCGGCTGCGCGACCACCCGGAGGAATACGACCTGCCCGCCAGCGTTCTGGGCTACCTCGCCGGTGAGCTCGGCACGCCGCCCGCCGGTTTCGCCGAGCCCTTCCGCGAGCGGGCACTGGCCGGCCGGCATCCGCAGCCCCCCGCCGCCACCCTGCCCCCCGCCGACGCCGCCGCCATCGCCACCCCCGGCGCCGACCGGCGCGCGGCGCTGTCCCGGCTGCTGTTCCCCGGCCCCTGGAAGGACTACACCCAGGCCGTCGCCACCTACGGCGATTCGGGGGTCATCCCCACCGAGGCGTTCCTCTACGGGCTGCAGCCCGGCCGGCCCGTCCACGTCTTCCTCGAACCCGGTGTCGAGATCATCGTCGAGCTCGAAACCGTCGGTGAGCCGGACGACGCCGCCATGCGCACCCTCTACCTGCGGGTCAACGGCCAACCCCGGCCCGTCCGCGTCCGCGACGCCGCAATCAAGACCACCGCGGCCGCCGCCCGCCGCGCCGAGCCGGCCAATCCCGCCCATGTCGGCGCCGGCCTCCCCGGCATCGTGACCTTCGCCGTCGCCGTCGGTGACACCATCGAGAAGGGCCAGAAGCTCGCCGTCATCGAAGCGATGAAAATGGAAGCCGCGGTCACCGCCACCGCCAGCGGGACCGTCACCGAACTCGTCCGCGCCAGCGGCGAATCCGTCGAGGTCGGAGACCTGCTCCTCGTCCTCGGTTCCTGACGCCGGTCGGCCGCGGCGGCGCACTGCCGCCGCGGCCCACGGCCGACCCGGCCACCGCACCGACCCGGGCGGGTGCCCTGGTCAGACGTCGGTGGCGTTCCCGTTCCCGTGCCNGCGACCGCGCAGCCGTGACGGATGGAACACCCAGGCGCGCAGCAGCAGGAACCGGGCCACGGTCGAGGCGAGGTTCGCCAGGACCAGCACGCTGAGTTCGGGCAGCCGGCCCGGCTCGTCGCTCAGGGCGTGCAGAACGGCCAGCGAGCCGCTGGTGAGCCCGAGACCGATCGCGAACACGAACAGTCCCTGCAGGTGATGGCGGCCGGCGTCGTCGCGGCCGCTGACACCGAAGGTGAGCCGGCGATTGGCGGCCGTGTTCGCGACCGCGGTCACCAGCAGCGCGACGAGGTTGGCGACCTGCGAACCGGTCGCGTCGCGCAACAGCAGGAACAGCACCAGATAGGCCAGCGTGCTGGCGGTCCCGATCCCGATGAAGCGCAGCAGCTGGCCGGTCAGCCCCGCCGGCACACCGGGCACGGAGGTGCGCGGGCCGGAGCGGGCCGCCCCGGTGCCGCCCAGGGGGGCTCGCCCGAACTCGCGGCGCAGCTCGGCGATGGGCAGCGTGCCCGTGCCGAGCGCGCGGGCGAGCCGGGCGACCCCCTTCAGGTCGGCCACCGCGGTCGCGACGACGTCCACCCGGCTGTCGGGGTCGTCGACCCAGTCCACCGGCACCTCGTGGATCCGCAGCCCGCTGCGCTGGGCGATGACCAGCATCTCGGTGTCGAAGAACCACCCGCTGTCCTCGACCAGCGGCAGCAGGCTGGCGGCGACGTCCGCACGGATCGCCTTGAAGCCGCACTGCGCGTCGGTGAAGCGGACGGCGAGTGTGCCGCGCAGCAGGAGGTTGTAGCACCGCGAGATCACTTCACGCCTGGGCCCGCGCACGACCCGTGACGATCGGGTGAGGCGGGTCCCGATCGCGAGGTCCGAGNGGCCGGAGATCAGCGGAGCGACCAGCGGGAGCAGGGCGGCCAGGTCGGTGGAGAGATCGACGTCCATGTAGGCAAGGACGGGTGCGGCCGAGATGCCCCAGGCCGCGCGTAGCGCCCGGCCGCGTCCCTTGGCGTCGAGGTGCATGACCGAGACCTCGGGAAGCTCCTGTTCCAGGGCCTGCGCGATTGCCAGCGTCCCGTCCGTGCTGGCGTTGTCGGCGACCGTGATCTGGAACGGGTAGGGAAAAGTGGTCCGAAGGTGTTCGTGCAGCCTGCGGACACAGGGAGCGAGGTCGTTCTCCTCGTTGAAGACCGGGATGACGACATCGAGGACCGGACGGACCGGGAAAAGCTGTTCCCCGCGGGGTCCGGGTATCAGGTGCGTCTGTGGAATTCCCCCGCCCGAGGCCGCGGCCGGTTTTCCGAACCGGGCCGCCGAGGCCGGGTCCGTGCTGGTCACCCTCGTGCTGATCCAGGCATCCGTGCTCATGCCCGCACCGTCCACTCGCGGGCTGTGGTGGCTGTGTGCGGATGCTGTGCGCCCGCTGTGAGCCTGTTCCGCGATCTCTCGGAAGAAGGAACGGAAAAGAAACACGACGCTCCTGTCGGATTTCCGGATGATTGCCGGTCATGGTGCGGTGGCCGGGCGGCACGAAGATGCCGGCCCGGCCACCGGGGCCGCGCCCCGCCGGATTTCCGGCTCAGGTGTTGGAGCTGTCCGACGAATCCGCCGCGGCCGGGGCGGTCAGGTCGTAGAGGGTGACGTTGCCGACGGTGGTGGCAGTGAAGTTCTCCTGGACCCAGGCGGCTATCTCACTCGCCGCGCGGCTGCCGCCGTTCTGACCGCCGAATCCGCCGCCGCCGATGAAGTAGTGGATGCGGCCCTCGGCCACGTACTGCCTGAACTGGTCGAGGGTCGGCGACGGGTCGCTGCCGTTGAACCCGCCGATCGCCATGACCGGGTCGCCGGTGGCGAGCTGGTAACCGGCCGCGTTGTTCGATCCGACCGACGCGGCCACCCAGGTGTAGGAGGAGGCGTCCTTCTCCAACAGGGCGAGGATCTCGTCGCTGGGCGCGCTGGCACCCAGCAGACCGCCCATGCCGCCGCCCATGCCGCCGCCGCGCGTGCCGCCGCCGGCGGTGCCGCCGCCGGGGAAGCCGCCGCCGGGGAAGCCGCCGCCGGGGAAGCCGCCGGTACCGCCTGGGAAAGCCCCGGTACCCTGCCCGCCGGGCAGGCCGGGTGCGGCCCCACCGCCGGGCATGGTGCCGCCGGGCATGGTGCCGCCGGGCGGGGTGCCGTTCTGGCCACCCGCCTGCGTACCGCCGCCGCCCGGCCCACCGAAGGCGCCGCCGGGCCGGCCGCCGCCTGGGCCGCCGCCGAAGCCGCCGCCGCTCGGGCCGGCGGACGGGATCGAGCCGGTGTGCGGAACGGCCGCGGTCGCGACCGAGTACCCCAGTGGCCCGAGCAACATCGCCACCAGTGCGGCCGCGGTGACCACCGCCCGCGCGGGCCCGGGCAGCCAGGTGAACACCACGAACAGCAGCGCCGCGGTCAAGCCGATGATCAGAACCGCCCAGCGGATCCACGGGTGCCAGTCGGGCGTCCGGTTGAGCAGGACGAACGACCAGATCGCGGTCAGCGTCAGCGCCCCGGCCAGGGTGACCGACGCGGCCGGGTGGTTCCGCCGACGCCACAGCACAGCGCAGCCCATGCCGACCAGCGCGCCGACCGCCGGCGCGAGCGCCACCGTGTAGTAGGCGTGGAAAATCCCCTTCATCTGGCTGAACACGATGCCGGTGACCAGCAGCCAGCCTCCCCAGAGCACGAACGCCGCCCGCGCCGGATCGGTACGCGCCGCCCGCCTGGTCACCCACAGGCCCGCCACCAGCAGGACGAGTGCGGTCGGGATCAGCCAGGAGATCTGGGAGCCGATCTCGGAGCCGAACATCCGGCCCCAGCCGGTCGACCCCCACATACCGCCACCGCCACCGCCGGGGCCACCGGGGCCGCCGCCGGCGCCACCGCCACCGCCACCGACACTGCCGGTCTCGTTGCCGGTGAGCCGTCCCAGGCCGTTGTAACCCAGCGTGAGCTCAAGAATGCTGTTGTTCTGCGAGCCGCCGATATACGGGCGGGACGACTCCGGGACGAGTTCGACGATCGCGATGAAGATCCCGGAGGGAATCAGCAGCCCGAGCGTCCCGGCGCCGACCTGCCACAGCCGCCGGGTGAACCGGGTGGGCGCGATCGCGAGATAGACGATCGCCAGCACCGGGACGATCAGCAGCGCCTGCAGCATCTTCGTCAGGAAGCCGAAGCTGACGAAGACCCCGGCCCACACCAGCCAGCGGGTGCTGGCGGTCTCGATCGCCCGCAGGGTCGCGTACGCCGCGGCGATCAGCAGCAGGACGAGCAGGGCGTCCGGGTTGTTGAACCGGAACATCAGGGTCGCGACCGGGGTGAGTGCGAGAACCGCGCCGGCGATCAGGGCCGCCCCCGCGGGGAAGGCGCGGCGCACGGTCAGGTAGAGCAGGCCGACAGACCCGACGCCGAGCAGTGCCTCCGGGACGAGGATGCTCCAGGAGCTCACCCCGAAGATCCGCGCCGACAGCGCCATCAGCCACATAGCCGCCGGAGGCTTGTCGACGGTGATGGAGTTCCCCGCGTCGGAGGAGGCGTAGAACATCGCCTTCCAGCTCACCGACCCCGCCTGGGCTGAGGCCGAGTAGAAGGCGTTCGCCCAGCCGGAGGCGCCGAGGTCCCACAGGTAGAGCACTGCTGTGGCGAGGAGCAGTCCGATCAGCGCGGGCCGCACCCAGCGGGGGTCGTCCGGACGCCCGCGCACCAGCCGGCGCACCCGACCTGGCCGACCACCGGTGGGCTGGTCGGTTCTCGTGAGCGGGTCGCCGCGGCGGAGGGGCGAGGAAGGATCGCCGCCCGGACCGGAACCGGCGGCGGGCGGAGGCCCGTCCCCGGCTTCCCCCGGAAGACCGGCCTGGCCGGTCGGTGGTGGCGGCGTCGGTGTGATCGGCATGAATATCAGCCTCAGGCCGGGACCTTTACCGCCCTTGTGTGCCGCCTGTGCGTCACCTGTGAGGATGCGCGGCGCCGTGCGGTTCCGCGGCGCCGTGCGGTTCCGCGGGGTCGTCTGGTTCCGCGGGATGGTGCGGTTCCGCGGTACCGACTGACCTCGCCTGCCTGGGTGGTGCCGCGTCCGGAGCCTGCTCGGGCTGGTGCGCCTGGGCTGTGCCGACGGGTAGCAGCACTGTGAACACGGTCCGCCCGGGCCGGCTGGTGGCCTCGACCTGCCCGTGGTGTGCCTCCACCACGGCAGCGACGATGGACAGCCCCAGACCGGTGCTGCCGGCCGATCGGGAGCGGGAGCTGTCTCCCCTCGCGAACCGCTCGAACACGCGGGGCAGCAGCTCGGGAGGTATCCCCGGCCCGTCGTCGACCACCTGCAGCACCGCGTACGTCACGGGTGGGGCGGCGGCGCCGGGTGCGGTCGGGCGGGTCCGGGTCGTCAGCCTGGCCGTCACCCGCGTTCCCGGCGGAGTGTGGCTGCGGGTGTTGGCGAGCAGGTTGGCGAGCACCTGGTGCAGGCGCTCCGGATCCCCCGCCGTGGTGATGGGCTCATCCGGCAGGTCGAGCTCGAAGCGGTGCGTGGGCGCGGCGACATGGGCGTCGCTCACGGCGTCCACCACCAGCCTGGAGAGGTCGACGGTCCGCCGCTCCAGCGGGCGGCCGGAGTCCAGCCGGGCCAGCAGCAGCAGGTCGGAGACGAGCGCCGTCATGCGGGCGCTCTCGGATTCGACCCGCCCCATGGCGTAGACGACGTCCGGCGGGACCGTGGCATGGGTGCGCCGGGTCAGCTGCGCGTAGCCGCTGATCGCGGCGAGCGGGGTGCGTAGCTCGTGGCTGGCGTCCGCGAGGAACTGCCGCATGCGCGTCTCGCTGGCGTGCCGCGCGGCGAAGGCCGCCCCGATGTGGCCGAGCATCCGGTCGAGCGCCGCTCCGACCTGCCCGACCTCCGTCCTCGGGTCGGTGTCGACGTCCGGTTCGAGCGCCGGGAGGTCGACGGCGCCGCGGTGCAGGGGCAGTTCCGCCACCCGCGCGGCCGTGGCCGCCACCCGGCTCAGCGGCCGCAGGGTGACCCGGATGATCGCCGCGCCGGCGACGGCGGCGGCGAGTACCCCGAGCGCCGCGACGAGCGCGCCGATCGCCGCCGTGCGGGTCAGGGTCGCTCCGACCTCGTCCATCGGCAGGCCGATGAGGACGACGGATCCGCCGGCCCGGTCGATCTGGGCGGTCAGCCGGTACTCGCCGCGGCCGCTGATCGCGTGGGTGTGCGGGGTCGCGTCCGGCGGGATCCGAGCCAGCACGGCGAGGTCGGCGTCCGTCAGCGGGATCAACGAGTTGTTGTCGATGACCGCGGCGGTGACGCTTTCGACGAGGTCGCGGACATCCCGGTTGAGTGCGGCNGGTGGGTCCTCGGGGCCGGTGGGTTCGACGGGCACCCTGTCCCGCAGTTCGATGATCGCGCCGATGGTGCCCTGTGCCTGGCTGCGTCCCAGGAGCGCCCCCAACCGATCGGCCGCGGACCGGGCTCCGCCGCCGCCCGGAACGGGCCGGGTGTCGGCACCGTCACCGGGTGCCGCATCGTCGACGGGAGCGGTTCCGTCGTTCCCGGGAGTGTTCCCGGGAGTCGTGTCGCCGGGGGGTGCCGCTCCGCCGTAGCCCGGCACGATCGGCATGTCCACGTTGATGAACGAGCGCCTGCTGGCGTCCGTCAACCGGTCGTCGAGCTGCTCGACGAGCACGCCGCGCAGCGCGACCAGCGTCACGAAGACGATCACCGCGGAGATGACGGTGAGCAACGCGAGCAGTAGCACGAGGAGCCTGACCCGCAGCGACCAGCGCGCCGGGCCACGGCGCCGGACCGCGCCCGGCCCACCGCCCGGCCCACCGCCCGGCCCACCGCCCGGGTTGCCGGGCGCCCCGGTGGCGGTGTCCGTCATCACCGGCGCCGGCTCAGGTCGCCGGGCGCAGGACGTAACCGGCTCCGCGCATGGTGTGGATCATCGGCGGGCGGCCGGCGTCGATCTTCCGGCGCAGGTAGGAGACGTAGAGCTCCACGACGTTGGCCTGGCCGCCGAAGTCGTAGTTCCACACCCGGTCGAGGATCTGGGCCTTGCTCAGCACCCGGCGGGGATTGCGCATGAAGAAGCGCAACAGCTCGAACTCGGTCGCGGTCAGCCGGACCTCCTTGCCGGCCCGGGTGACCTCCCGGCTCTCCTCGTTCATCACCAGGTCGCCGACGGTCAGCACGGCGCCGTCCCAGGACGTCGAGCGGTGCAGCCGGCGGAGCAGACCGCGCAGCCGGGCCACCAGCTCCTCCAGGCTGAACGGCTTGGTGACGTAGTCGTCGCCGCCCGCGGTCAGGCCGGCCACCCTGTCCTCCACCGCGTCGCGGGCGGTGAGGAAGAGCACCGGTACCTCGGGGCTCTCCGCCCGCAGCCTGCGCAGGACCTCCAGGCCGTCCATGTCCGGCAGCATGATGTCGAGGACCACCGCGTCCGGCCGGAAGTCGCGGGCGGCGCGCAGCGCGTCGCGCCCGTCGGCGGCGGTGCGTACCTCCCAGCCCTCGTAGCGCAGCGCCATCGACAGCAGCTCCGACAGGGTGCTCTCGTCGTCCACGACCAGGATGCGGGGGCTTGACGGCTGCATATCGCCAGGATGCGACCGGTTCCTGTGTGCCGGCTGAAGATCCTCTGTGTGCCCGCTGTGTCCCTCGGGGCCGTGCTGGCAGGTCGGCGGCCCGGCCTGGCCGGCTGTCGCCTGGTGGTCACCGTTTCCGCCAACCGGCGGGTTCCCGAGCGGCTTGCGCGGGTGAACGCGGGCCTACAGTGGACGAATGGCCGTACGTGTGGTTCTCGCCGAGGATAATGCCCTGCTCCGGCATGGTCTTGCGACTCTCATCGAGCGTGCGGACGGCCTTGATCTGGTCGGCACGGCGACTGACCGGCCGTCTCTCGAGCAGGCGGTCCGCGACCAGGACCCGGACGTGGTGGTCACCGACATCCGGATGCCGCCGTCCCGGTCGGACGAGGGCATCAAGGTCGCCGGGTGGCTGCGGCGGGAGCGCCCCCGGGTCGGGGNGGTCGTGCTCAGCCAGCATGCCGAGGCCACCTACGCCCTCGCGTTGCTCGAAGGCGGCTCGTCCGGCCGTGCCTACCTGCTCAAGGAGCGGGTGGCCGGGGTCGACGACCTGCTGCGGGCCATCCGCGCGGTCGCGGCCGGCGAGTCGGTGATCGATCCGGCCGTCGTCGAGGGCCTGGTCGCCGCGAACGCCCGCCGCCAGCACAGCGAGCTGGAACGGCTGACGCCGCGGGAGCTGGAGGTGCTCAGCCACATGGCCCAGGGCTGGAGCAACGCGGCCATCGCCGCGGCCCTCGTGCTGTCCGAGCGGGCGGTCGAGAAGCACAGCAACTCGATCTTCGCCAAGCTCGGGCTCACCGACGAGCCGGACCTGAACCGGCGGGTGAAGGCCGTCCTGCTGTATCTGCATTCGGGGCACCGGCCGGCCGGTGAGCCGCCGGGGAAGGTAGCCACACCGACCTGATGACATGGCTGCACCCTTGGGAGCCTGGGCCCGCAACCGCGAGACTACGGATATGAGCTCCTCCTCGGCGGTCTCCGTGCTGGTTGTGGACGACCAGCGCCCCTTCCGGCTCGCTGTGCGGGCCGTGCTGCGCCGCGCCGCCGGCTTCGTCCTCGCAGGTGAGGCGGAGACGGGCGAGGACGCGTTGACCGCCGCCGCCGAGCTGCGCCCCGACCTGGTGCTGATGGACGTGAACCTGCCGGGGATCAACGGTGTGACCGCGGGTTCGCGGATCCAGCGGGACGCGCCCGGCACCGTGGTCGTCCTGTGCTCCACCTACGTCCGGACGGACCTGCCGGCGGCCGTCGCGGACAGCGGCCTGGACTATCTGTGCAAAGAGGATCTCGCGCCCAGCGTGCTGCGTGAGATCTGGCACCGGCACACTCCCGCCCCGGCGGAAGGGTCACTCGCCGCGCAGGAGCGCCCCGGGGAGCAGCCGCCCGGCCCGTGACGCGGGCATGGCCGCGATCGCCAGACCGATGAGGACCGCCGCCGCCGGCAGCGCGACGAGCAGCTCGACGGGCACCGCGAGGTCGGTCGACACCCCGGTGGCCGCGGCGATCTCCCACCAGGCGAGACGTCCGAGCAGCAGCCCCAGCGGGACCCCGGCGGTGACCGCCAGCAGGGCGGTGACGCAGGACGTGACCAGCGGGATCCGGGCGGTCTGCGCGGGGGTGAACCCGAGCGTGCGCAGGATCGCCAGCTCGCGTTGCGCGTGCCGCCAGGTCGTGCCGACGGCGTGGCCGGCCGCCGCGATCGCGAGCGCGGCCAGCACGGCCTGCAGCAGCGCGGGCAGGCGGCCCATGCTGCCGAGATTGGCGACTTCGGCGGGCATGAGCCCGGCGGCGAGCTCGTACTCGGTGCCCAGCGCCGCCGCCAGGTTGACCGGGTCCACCTGGGCCACGGCCCGCACCAGCGCGCTGCGCATCGGCTGGGTCCGCTGCACGCGGGCGAGCATGTCCGGCGCCACCAGCAGGCTTTCGCCGAGGCGTTCACCGTTCAGGACGGGGCCCACGCCGATGCCCACCACCCGTAGCCGGGCGTTGCCGCCGTTGTTCGTGGCGATGCTGAGGTGGTCGCCGACCCGCAGGTCGAGCCGCCGCGCGGCCCGTGGGCCGACGGCGACTTCGTTCGTGCGGGCCGGTGCCGCCCCCTCGAAGATCGTCCAGCCGACGGGGCGGGGAGGGGGGACGGCGGTCGGTTTGGCGGACAGCGCGTACACGGTCAGATCCACCCCGGGATCGGCGTCACCGCGGCCGATCGCGCCGGGCCCGGCGTCGCCCGGACCGTGGGCGGTGATCACATCCGGCATGGACAGCGCGTGCCCCTGGCCGTCGATCTCGACGGTGGCGGTCGAGACGTCGAGCATGCTGACCGCGGCGATGCGGGGGTCGGCGGCGAGCCGATTGACGATCTCCGGCCGGGCATCGGTGATCTCCAGGTCGGCGTTCCAGCCGTAGCGTTGCGGCTCGTCGACGAGGCGGCTCATGCTTCCGGCGATCGTCGCGGCGGCGATGAGGCCGGTCACGCCGATCGCCGTGCCGGTGATCGCCGGGCGCCGGGCGGCCGACCACCGGTCCCGCCCGCGGTCGAGCGCGAACGTCACGCCGATCCACCACCAGGCCGGCCCGCGCCGGGCCACCGCGTTGCGCGTGATCCGGGACGCGGGCGTCCGCGGCGGCCTCGCCGGTGCGGCCCGGCGCGCCGGCGAGGGCCAGGCAGGAACCGCGGACCACGGTGACTGCGGCGACCCGGCCCGACCGTGACCGGCACCGGGAGCCTCGGTCAGCCCGCCGACGCCGCGCAGGGTGGCCGTCGGCGCGACGGCGGTCGCCTGGACGGCCGTCGCCTGGGTGACCTGGGCCGGCGCCGGCTGCTGCCCGGCCCGGAACGCGGAGACCGCGGCGAGCAGCGTGGTCGTGACCAGGCCCGCCGCCGCGGCGATGCAGATGAGCGCCGTGTGCGTGGCGTAGCCGGGGTGGGGCTCCATTCCGGCGAGCGGGCCGAGTGGTTCCAGCGATCCGGCGAGCAGCGGCCCGCTGGCGGCCACGGCGGCGGCGACCCCCGCGGCGGGCGCGGCCGCGAGGGCGCGGGCGCTGGCGCGTCCCAGGGCCGGCAGGCCGAGTACAGCCTCGATGCGCTGGTCCCGTGCGCCGGCCGCGTGGTGCCGGTAGAAGGCCTGGCCGGCCGCGGCCAGCCCGGCCACGCCGACCACGGCGGCGAACACGACCAGCCCGGTGACGAGTACCCGCTGCGTCGCCGCGATGCGGGCGTCCCCGTCGGTGGCCGGGCGGGCGACGAGCAAGGGGGGGAACTCGCGGGCGAGGGGGTCGGTGCGCAGGCCCTGCCCGATGCGCCGCAGCGCCGAGGTCGCCGTCGTCATGGCCTCGGGCGTGGGCGCCAACCGCAGCATGACCACGGTGGTCACCATGTCCAGCCGGTTGACGAGGGCGGGGGTGATGGTCAGGGGCATCTGCCGGGCGCTCTCGCCGGCGGCCCTCGTCAGCCCGGTGACCTCCAGTTTCAGCAGCGGCCCGCCCGGCGTGCCGAATCCTGTATCGAAGTTGAGGAAGTCGGATTCGGTGAGTAGGCGCAGCGTCATGACGTCGCCGACCTCGAAGCCCAGATCCGCCGCCGCCCGCTCGTCGAGCAGCACCTCGTCGGGCGACGCCGGGTCGGCGGCTCGCCCGCTGACGACGACCGGCCGGTAGATGTCCCGGCTGCCGCCGGTGTCCCCGAGGATGCCGAGGTAGGAGACGGACGCCTGGTCCTCAAGGCGCCCGACGGAGCCGGCACTCGTCCACGACTGCACGACGCCGGGCACGGCCGCGATCCGGCGTGCCAGCTCCGGGTCGTGGCGCAGGAAGCTGACCTGCAGGTCGGGAACCGCGCTGGCACGTTCGAGGCGTTCGTGCGCGGTGGCCGTGCGCCGGATCAGCGTGGTCGTCCCGGCCACGATGGCGACGACCAGGCCGACCAGGACGCCGAGCGCCGTGAGCGCCGTCCAGCGGCGGCGCAGCTCGGCGCGCGCGATCATCCCGATCGCGCCGAGGACCCCCCGCGTGCCCGGGCCACCCGGGCCACCTGGCGCCCGCAGACCGCCTCGGGCCCTGGTACCGGCAGCGCGCGTCACACCGGCACCACGCCGATCACCCGGGTTCCCGCACCCACCGCGGACTCCCAGCGCAGCGTCCCGCCGATGGCACCGATGCGGTCCGCCATGTTGGTCATGCCGTGGCCGCGTTCCGCCTGATCCGGGTCGAACCCGGCGCCGTTGTCCGACACGGAGAAGGTCAGCGCTCCCTCCTGCTCGGCGATAACCACCTCCACCGCGCAGTCGGTCGCGTGCTTCGCGGCGTTCTGCAGGCCCTCCAGGCAGCAGAAGTAGACCGCGGCCTCGATGTCGGGCGAGTACCGCCCGACCCCCTCGGCGCGCACCGTGACCCCGACCATCGAGCGCTGGCCAGCCGCGCGCAGGGCCTCGGTCAGCCCGGAGGAGCGCAGCAGCGGCGGGTAGATGCCGTGGGCGAGGTTGCGCACCTCGGTGATCGTCTCGGCCACCTGCTCGGCCATGGCGGCGAGCAGTTCGTCGGCGTCGCTCGCGCCGTCCGCGCCGGCCCCGTCCGCACCGCCGGCCGCGGCGCTGTCGGCGACCAGGTCACGGACCAGCCGCAGCCCCACCGCGAGCGAGACGAGCTGCTGCTGCGCTCCGTCGTGCAGGTCCCGTTCGATCCGGCGCCGCTCGGCGTCCGCGGTGGCCACCAGCCGCGCCCGCGAGACCCGCAGCTCGTCGTTGGCGTGCCGCAGCTCGGCGAGCGCGTCCCGGAGGTTGGCGTCCAGCTGCCGGTTGTGCAGGACGGTGCCGAGCCGGGTGCCGAGCTCGGCGAGCATGCGGTCCTCGGGTTCGGAGAACCGGGGCGCCTCGGACGGCCGGCGCACCACGATCATGCCGAGCAGGGCGCCGCCGGCCCGGGCCGGGATCACTCGCAGCGGCGCGTCACCGTGCGCCCGGGCGAGGACCGGGACCCACAGGGCCAGCCAGCCCGGGCCGGCCACCCGGGTCCGCGAGAGCGCGACCCGGTCGCTGACCGTGAGGTTGATCGTGGAGCCCACCTCGACCGCGCCCGGCTCGCCGGCGGCGTCGGGCAGCACGACCGCGGCGGTGAGACGCCCGGCGGCGCCCGTCCAGATCTCCACCCGCTCCAGGGACAGACCGCGGCGCAGGGCGTCGCCGAGCCCGCTGAGGGTCTCGTCGAGGTCGGTGCCCCGGCTGGCGTCTTCGCCGAAGGTCCGCAGGACGTCCTCCGGCGCGTACCGGGCGCCACGGACCACATTCAGGACCACGTTGGACGTTCGCGCCCGGGCGCCCGCCGCGGTGAGCGCGGCCAGCGCGGCGGCGACCAGCACCGGGCCGGTGAACTCCGCTCCGCCGTCGAGCGGCCGGTGGCCGAGCGTGGCCAGGGCGGCCAGCAGGCCCAGCGCGGCGACACCGGCCAGGCAGGCGAGGTCCGCCGCGGCCGTGAGAATCCGTTCCGACCGCAGCCGGGCCCGCGGCACCCAGCCGGCGCCCACCCCGGCCGCGAGCAACAGCGCGTCCACCACCAGCGGGACGGACCAGGCCGGGCTCCGGTCACCGAGCAGGCGGGGGACGGCGCACATCGCGGTCACCGCGGCCGCCGCGAGCAGCGCGGCCGAGATGAGCTGGCGGCGTGGGCGTTTCACGGCCCGACCTCGGCTCGCTCCGACACCCGGCCGTCGCGCATGGTCACGATCCGTTCGGCGCCGGCCGCGACCTGGCGGTCGTGGGTGACCATCAGAATGGTCTGCCCCCGCCGGTGCAGGCGGGTGAAGAGGTCGAGGACCTCGGCCGCCCCGGCGGAGTCCAGCGCCCCGGTCGGCTCGTCCGCCAGCAGCACGGTCGGCTCGTTGGCCAGCGCCCGCGCGATCGCCAGGCGCTGGCGCTGCCCGCCCGACAGCGTGGCGGGCAGCGAGTCCGCGCGCTCGAGCAGGCCCAGCAGGTCCAGCAGGTCGCGCCCACGGCGCACGGCCGCCCGCCGGCCGGCGCCGGACAACCTGGCCGCCAGCACCACGTTGTCCGCCACCGTCATCGTCTCCAGCAGGTGGAAGAACTGGAAGACCATGCCGACGTGCCGCCGGCGCATCCGGGCGAGATCAGCTTCGGAGCGCGACGCCAGCGACATCCCGGCGACCGTCACCGACCCGTCGTCGACGCGCTCGAGGCCGGCCACGACGTTCAACAGGGTCGACTTGCCGCTGCCGGACGGGCCCATGACCGCGACGAACTCGCCGTGCCCGACGGTCAGCCCGGCGCCCCGCAGCGCCTGCACCGGCGCGGTGTCCGCGGCGAACGTCCGGTAGACGGATCGGAGCACGACCGCCGCCTCCTCGGGACGCGGCTCGCGCCCGCGCCCGCCCGGTGCGGCTTCCGGCACCGGCAGTACGCCGGCCTCGGCTCCCGGTGGCGCGGCCGGCGCGTCCCGTGCGTCTGACACCGCACCCGTCCCTTCCCGTCCGTTCCCGTCCGTGACCGCACCGGGTCCGCCCACCTCGTCGGTGGCTTCGGAGGCTTCGGTCCTCGGTGGCACCCGCCGGCGAGCGCATCCGGCAACTGCTCATTTCACCTGATGACGGGTCCGCGGGGAACACCTGCGCGGGTCGCGCTGCGGACGGCTCGCCGACCTGGCGTGCCCGAGCCCGCCCGCCCGCCGCCGCGCTGGCCCCTCCCCTCCCGGTCCGGATCCTGGGGGTCTGTGGCCTCTGGCGCCGACAACAACCCCTGTGTCACAGGGGAAGTAGTTCGTGTGCTGTGGGTCGGATGTGGTCTGTCGCGAGCGCGACCGGAAACTCGCTCGATTTGGTGGGTTCAGCTGCGCAGACTGGGTACGTGCAGTCAATGGCCNGCCACCGTCGTCCAGTCTCGCCCAGCCGCTCCGTGCGCCGGGGTGGCCGCGGCCGCGTCGCCCGTCCCGCGGTCGCCGTGGCGGCCACCGCGGTGGCCGCCGGCGCGGTCACGGTCAGCACGGCTTTCGCGATGTCCTCGGGGTCCGTGGCGGCCGGCCAGGTGCCGGCACCGCGGGCCGACATCCTCAACGCCGCGGCCGCCCGCTCCGGCGCCGTGACTCCCTCGGCGAGCGAGTCGACGGTCATCGCCGAAGCGGTCCGGAGCAGCTCGCTGACCGCCGCGGTCGCGCCGCGGAGCTACGAGGTGACCGGCACCGTGCTGGCCCGTTCCGACCGGACCTGGGCCTGGGTCGAGCTGGTGCCGGTGACCGACGACCTCGACCGTGCCGAGGGCGTGCTGCACCGTGGCGCGGGTGGGTGGGAGCTGGTCCAGCTCGGGAGCTACGAGGTGGGCTGCGGCATCGTGCCCGAAAGCGTCGCCGCGGACCTCGACCTGGAGTGCCNCGAGGACCAGCCCGACTTCAACGCCTGAGGCCGCGGGGCCGGGCCGGGCCGACCGCCGGGCCGCGGGGTCAGCTGCGCTGTGTCGGCGGGGTGAAACCGGGTCGGCTGTTCGCGGCGAGCAGGTCCCGGATCTCGATGAGCAGCTGGGCCTCGTCGCTGATCGTGGGCTCGTCCTCCTTGGCCGGCTGCTCGCCGCGCCGCCGCAGCTCGTTCGCCTTGGAGATCGGCAGCACGACCACGAAGTAGATCACCGCGGCGACGATGAGAAACGTGATCACATCGTTGATGAGCTGGCCGTAGTGGAACGTGCTGTGGTTGATCGTGAAGGTCNGGCCGGCGNAGTTCGGCTCACNGCCGATCGCGGCGATCAGTGGTGTGAAGATGTTTTTCACGAGCGAATTGACGACNGCGGTGAACGCGGTACCGANGATCACCGCGACGGCCAGGTCGACGATGTTGCCCCGCATCAGGAACTGCTTGAAGCCACGCAGCCCCGGCCCGATGAGCCGGGTGGGTGTCTCGACGACACCGCGTCCCCTGTTCGCGGCATCCTGCCATCCGGCCATACCCACTCCTTCGTCGATCTCGCCGCTGGACCCGGCCGCCGGGCGACCCGCCCGGCTCCCCGTATGTCTGCCGTTGGCAGGGTATAGCCGGACCGAGTGCGCCAAAGCACCAGCTCTCCGGTGACCCTCTGGCAACCCACCGACGATCGGTGGGTGACGATGGGTGGAGTGACGATCCGGCGGCGCGGTGACCGGATCAGCGGCCGGGGGCCTCGGGCGTGTAGGAGATGTCCCAGAGCCGGGCGGTCATGTCGGTGCTCGTGGTGGCGAGCTGGAGGCCGAAGGGCGCGAACGCGCAGGCCATCACGGTGCTGGTGTGCCCGGTCAGGGTCGCGACCGCCGTTCCCCTCGCGACGTCCCACAGCCGGGCGGTGTCGTCGGTGCTGGCCGTCGCCAGCAGCAGCCCGTCGGGGGAGAACGCGCAGCTCTGCGCCGAGCCGGGCAGGGTGAGCGTCGTCGTCCCGGTGGGGGTGTCGGTGATGCGGGTGCCGTCGTTGCTGGTCGTGGCCAGCAGCACGCCGTCGGGGGAGAACGAGCAGCCGTTCGCGAAGTTGGTGTGGCCGGCGAGGTTGCGGATCGTCTCCCCGGTCGTCACGTCCCACAGCAGGGTCTGGTCGGCGCCGGCCGTCACGAGCAGCCGGCCGTCGGGGGAGAACGCGCAGCCGTAGACGGAGCCGCGGTGACCGGCGAGCGTGGCGATGCAGGTGCCGGTCGAGGCTCCCCAGAGCCGGACCGTGCGGTCGGTGCTGACCGTGGCCAGCAGGTGGCCGTCGGGGGAGAAGGCGCAGCCGTAGACGGGACCCTTGTGGCCGCTGAGGGTGTGGACCTCCCGCTCGGTCGCGATCTCCCAGATCCGCGCGGTCTTGTCGTAGCTGGTCGTGGCGAGCAGCTGGCCGTCGGGGGAGAACGCGCAGCCGTGCAGGCCGGAGATCCGCCGCCNGCTCAGCCGGCCGGTGGCGCGGCCGGTGGTGGCGTCCCACAACCGGGCGCCGTCCTTGCTGGTGGTGGCCAGCAGCTTGCCGTCCGGGGAGAACGCCGCGCAGGTGACGTCCCGTTCGTGGCCGTGCAGCGTGAGGCGGGCGATCACCTCCACATGCCGGGAGGGGCGGCTGGTGCGCGCGAACCCGCGCAGGTCGGCGGGTAGTGATGACAGGCCGTGCGGGACCGGCCCGGAGGGCAGGATGGTGGCGAGCCAGTCGACGTCCCGCACGGCCGAGCCCGGTTCGGCGTGCGTCTCGACGAGGCTGCCGGGGGCCTCGGCCGCGAGGTCGAACAGCGCCCCGTCGCTCAGCCGGACCCGGGCGAGCACCGCGCCGGCGTCGAAGCGGGTCCCGGGCTCGACCAGCCAGCGCACCATCGTCGCCCGCCCGCCCGGAATGTCCCAGCGGGCCGGTCGCACCACCGGATCGGGCCGGGCGGCGACCATCCGCCGCGTCGACACCGTGGCCGCCCACGAGGCCGCGCCGAGCACAACCGCCTGGTCCGGGTCGGGCACGGGGTAGACGTGCAGCGCCGGCCAGTCGGTGCCCACCCCCAGCCGGCCGGCGAGGATCTCGGTGACCACCGGCATCCGCGACGCGCCGCCGACGGGCAGCACCCCGTCGAGCTTCTCCGGCGCGACCCCGGCGGTCACCAGCAGGTGCTGGCAGCAGGCCATCGTCCGGGCCAGGGTGGGGGAGGCCAGCTTGGTGAAGCGGTCCCGGTCCAGGCTCACCAGCAGGCCCGCGGGGCTGAAGACATCCTCGACGAAGGCGACGTCGGTGAGCTGGTGTTTGACCGCGCGGGCGAAGTCGAGCAGCTCGTGGCGGGTGCGGCTGGCCGCTGTCTGGAACACCTCGCCGACACCGGACGGGTTGAGCAGCGGCTCCAGCCCCGGTCCGTAGTGGCCGAGGATCTCGTCGAAGAGGAGCTGGTCGAACTCCCGCCCGCCGCAGTCGTGCAGGGCGCTGTTGCCCAGCAGTTCGTGCCGGCCGTTCTCGCCGATCACCATCAGCGCGGCTTCGAACGTGCCGCCGCCGAGGTCGTAGACCAGGACGAGGTCGCCGGGCTTCGGCCCGGTCGCGCCCATCGGTGCCCAGGCGACGGCGACGGGTTCGGCGAGCAGGTCGACGTCGACGAAACCGGCCTGCTCGGCGGCGGCGATCATTCGCCGGCGCAGCGGCCCCGCCGGGTCGTAGCTGGCGGGCACGGTCACGACCGCGCGGTGCGGTGCCACCCCGGGGAACTGGCTCTCGGCCTCGGCGCGCAGCGCCGCCAGCACCGCGGTGACCAGCGCGGACGGGGCGTGGCCGCGGCCGTCCAGCATGATCGTGCTGTCGCGGGTCAGGTCGCGCTTGACACCGCCGTGGTAGGCGTCGGGCCAGATCCGCTTGCGGCNCTCGGCGAGCGTCCCGACGACGAGCTGGTCGCCGTCGGCGAGGACGGCGGAGGGCCAGGCGACGGTGCCGCTCGCCGGCTCCCGGACCGCGGTGACCTGCCCGTCGACGACCAGAGCCGCGGACACGCTGTAGGTGCCGAAGTCGATCGCGAGGATCGGCTCTCCCACCGGCGCCCTCCCGTCGACCGTTGTGGCCCTCCAGTCACCCGAGCTGTCGGGCGATGGTTCGCCGGCGGCCGGACGTCCGACCGGTTGCTCATGACGTGGTGTCTGCTTGTCCGCGGATAGCCTTGGCCGCGGATAGCCCCAGGCCTGCGGGAATCGTAGCGATGACCTTCGGCGGGTGGTCCGGCGGGCCGGGTGTGCGCTGGCGTTGGCTGGGTAGGCGACGAGCGGGATCACCACCTACCTGCGGATCCGGAGAGATCGCGGGCTCACACCTGGAGGTCCGGCCATGCGCATCGCCATCCCGCGGAAAGCGGCCCGGGGAGGGACCGGGCAACGCGCCGTCACTCCGCCGGGGCCGGGGCCCGACCCGGTGCCGCCCACTCCGCTTCCCGACCCGGTGCCACCGGGCCCCGGGCCGGATCCGGTGCCGCCCGGCCCCGGGCCCGACCCGCTGCTGCCGTCACCCGACCCGGACCCCGTCCCACCCGGCCCGCTGCCGGATCCGGTGCCCCCGCCGCCCGGCCCGGACCTGATCCCCGGCACAACCGCGGCCCGATCCGCATTTCGGTGCTGAGGCGGGGTAGTGCTCCTTCATGAGTCATCGCCCTGAGGGAATTCCCGCGCCCGAACTGTCCGACGCCGATCTGGCGCGGGAGGTGCGGCATCTCCACCTGACCAGGCACGACACGTTCCTGACCGGCAGCGAGGACGCGTTCGAGACGCACACCCAGCGGATGCTGGAGCTGGAGCGCGAGTACCTGCGCCGGTTCCCCGACGCGGCGAGCCCTGATCCGCTCCGGACCAGGGCGGGCAGCCGACGCGCCGCCGGAGCCCCGGCCTGACCTTGACCGCTGGTCCGGCCGGGGCGCGGGACGTCAGGAAGAGCTGGTCGAGGCCGGCTTGCCGGGACGCCACGCCGTCGCGAGCAGCCCGGCCGAACCGACGACACCCAGCAGGACGGCGATGAGGCCGCCCGCCCAGCCGTCGAGCTCGATGCCGANCGCGTGATCGAGGGAGGCCTTGCCCGGGCCCAGGATCGCGATGCCCGCGCAGACCACCGCGATCATGAGCACGTACTCGTAGCCCTGGCCCGGCTTGAAGATGAAGAACCCGTTCGTGCGGTGTGCGGTGATGCCCGCGACGACCATGATGCCGATGATGGCACCGGCGGAGAACGGGGTGAGGAAGCCGAAGGCCAGCCCGAAGCCGGCGGCGATCTCCAGCAGCCCGGAGGTCCAGGCGTGCACGATGCCGGGCTGCAGGCCCATGCTTGAGAACCAGCCCGCCGTGCCCTGCACACCGCCGGGCCCGAAGAGGTGGTTGTAGCCGTGGGCGACGATGGTGAGGCCCACGATGATTCTTAGAACGAGCGCCGCGGTATCGGGCGAGGTCACGGGAACTTTCCTCCCATGGGCATGAGGATCAGAGGCGTTTGTCAGCGGGTCAGGTGGATGTTTGCTGCAGACGCTAGCGGTAGTGAGTCGCAGATTCGACAGCTTGCGTCCGGATGGCCCGGCTCAGCGGGGTGCGCGCTCGGGGCGTACCCCGTCGACCGGCCCAGCCGCGGCGACGGCGGCGACGGTCCGTAGCCAGGAGGCGGTCAGCTCGGACCGCAGCGACGGGGGCGTTCCGGGGGCGTCGAGGGTGTCGGCGACCGGCAGGATGACGCCGTCGTCGCTGCTCCAGGTCGGGCTGTAGGTGACACCGGAGATCAGCCAGCCGAGCGCGGTGCGCCGGGCCTGCGCGTGCAGCAGCAGGCCGTCCCGGTCGGGGCCGGCGGGCGCGAGGGCGCCCGTCCCGTAGGCGACGTACTTGCTGTTGACGCGCTCGATCGCCCGCACCGGGCCGGTGCCGATGACCAGGTCGACCAGCGGCGAGGCGAGCAGCTCCCCGGCAAGGGAACGCCGCCGTTCGGCGGGGCTGGTCGCCCAGTCGACCAGCACGAGAACGAGATCGGCGCCGGCCTCGCGGGCCCGGCCGGCGTCACTGAGGATGTGCGCGGGCAGCATGCCGGCGCCCCCGTCCTGGGCGTTCCCGTCCTCGGCGCCCCGGTCCTCGGCGTACGAAAGCAGCGCGACCTGCGCGCCGCGCACCGGCAGCAGCGTGAGGGTGTCGGCCTCGGCGTCGTCCCGTGCCGTTCCACTGTGGCTGATCGTCGCCGCGTCGAGCGCGTCGAGCAGGCGGCGTTCCGCCTGGTCACGTTCCGCCTGGTCGCGTTGCGCGGGGTCGTCCCGCCGGTCGGCGCGGCCGGTGGCGGCAGTGGTCACAGTGGCTGTGGTGGCGGTGGCGCACGCGTCGAAGCCAACCCGGCGGAGGGCCTCGGCGACGGGGCCGGGCTGCCCGGTGGGCGCCGGACCCTGGCAGATGGCCAGGTCGGCGGAGGAGAGCAGGCTGGTCAGCGGTGTCAGCGCCGACTGTGCCGCGGCCGGGGGCAGCACGAGCTCGCCGCTGACGCTGATGGTCAGTTCGGTGGCTTCCCAGCTCGCCGACGGCCGGCCCGTCGCTGGCGGGAGTTGGCCGCCGCTCGCCGCCGCGCCGCCCGCCGGCTGTTCCGGGGCGGCCGCGACCGGCGGACGGGTGGTGCGCTGACCAGCGTCGACGGTCAGCACCTGGCGGCGCAGGACGTCCGAGAAGGGCCCGAGTGCGAGGGCGGCGGCGGCCAGGACGACGGCCGCGGCGAGGAGAAGCCGCCCGGCTGGCGGATCAGGTCGGCCGGCCGCCGCTGGCAACCCGCGCCGCTCGGTCGGCTGGGAACGTTCGCGGCGCGGGCGGTGCCAGAAGCGTGTGCGCGGCATCGTCCCCATCGCCTGGGCCGGTTCGGAGGGGTGGGCCCCTCCAACCTAGGCGATGGGTGTCGGCCTCACTACTCAAAGTAGTTCGATCTTCGCTGGACGGTCGTCTCCTCCAGTGGTGAGGCCGATGCCGGTCTTCAGACCGCGGCGGTTCCCTCCGCCGCGGAGATCGCGGGCACGGACTCGATGATCCGTGTCAGCATGGAGCGCAGGGCCGTGCGCTCGTCGGCGTTCAGCGGGGAGAGCAGCAGGTCGTTCATCCGCTCGACCCGGCTCGCGACGTGGCTGTGGGTCGCCTCGCCACGCTGCGTCAGACGCAGGACGTTGCGGCGCCCGTCACGGGGGTCGCGAACGCGGCGGATCAGCCCCCGCTGCACCAGGCGGGCGACGACGTCGGCCACGGTGGAACGGTCGAGCGACGCCCGCTCGCCCAGCGTGCGCTGGTCGATGTCGGGGTCGGCGAGCAGGCTGTTGAGAACGACGAACTGCGGTGGGGTCGTCTCGGTGGAGACGACTGCGGTCCAGAGCTGATATGTGACCTGCTGCAGACGGCGGGCAAGCTGTCCGGGGTGTGTAGACAGGTCTGCTACGGGCCGCGCGCGGCCGGGGTCGGTCTCCTCGGCCGGCCGTCTCGGTCCCGGGTATCGCTGGTTCACGGCGTCCTCACGGGTCTCTATGGTCACAAGCGCGGTTCGCGTGGGCGGGGTCAGGGCTTCGTTCCATTCCGGGCTGTTGGGCGGGGACGTTCGTGCGCCCGACGGCAGGGCTTCGCGTTGGTCATCATCCCGCATCCGTACGCCCGTNGCCGGCAAGCCGGAGGAATCGCACAGAGATGACCCCACGGAACGGGTAACTCATCCGGCATGTTCAAAACAGTGTCGCCCGAACGGAAAGATATCCGGTTCGCGTCGACAGGCGCCCCGCCGCCGATCTCGGCTGGCATCCATCCGGCCCCGGTGGGGGGCGGGCGACATGTCATCGCCCTGGGCGGGGCTGTGCCGGCCGAGTCGATTCCGTCGGCTCAACGGTGTGCCCGAGTCATGTTCGGCGTAGCCCGTGCGGGCCGTTGACGTGCCGCAGGACCAGCGGCTTCGGGTCCGGCGAAGCTCGGTCGGCCCGGGGTGCGGCAACCTTGCTACCAGATATGTCAGCCAGACCTATGTCAGGAAATATCGGCTTCCCTGGGCCGGATCACGCATAGAGTCCGCCAAGGCCGGGATGCGTACGTCACGCTCGGCCCGGGTGGGAACAACAAGCCGGGCTTCTTCGTCTCCGCGCGCGTGACGCCCTTGCCACGCAGGGCCCGGACGGCTTACCTCCGGTGCCCGGGGAAGCACCAGCCGGCCTGAATCAGTGCCATGCTCGTGCGGATGCATCCGGCGGAAGACCGTGTGCTTACGTGTCGTGAACCCGACCATAGGGTTGCCTGTGTCACCGAGGTGCACCCGAGCATCTGTGGCGAATTGGCGATGTGGCCGCCCCGGCCCGATCCGGGGCCGCCCGACACGGATGTGGCGTTCGGGGAGTCATCGACGATCGTGCGGGTACCCCGGTCGTCATGGATGACGCACCACGCGGGCTGCGGGAAAGCCTCAAACGTGTCGCGGTGACCCTGAAGGAGGCCGAGATCCCCTTCGCGCTCGGAGGCAGCTACGCCTGCTGGGCCCGGGGCGGACCGGAGCCGGTGCACGACGTCGACTTCATGCTCCGCGAGTCGGACGTCCCCCGTGCCGTGGAGGTCCTTCGCGCGGCCGGGCTGCGCCCGGTCGACCCGCCGGAGGACTGGCTGACCAAGGTCTACGACGGCGACGTGCTCGTCGACCTCATCCACCATCCGGTCGGCCGGGCGGTGACCGACCAGATGCTGGCCCGCTCGCGGGACATGTCCGTCGACTCGGTCCGCATGCCCGTCCTCGACGCCACCGACTGGTTCGAGATGACGCTGCTGGCGCTGGAGGAGCGGTACTGCGACCTCGGCCGGGTCCTGCCGATGATCCGCGCCATGCGGGAACAGGTCGACTGGAGCCAGGTCCGGCGGGCCACCGCGGAGTCGCCGTTCGCCGAGGCCGCGCTGCTCGTCGCGACCCGACTACAGCTCATCCCGCCGCCGGTCGGTGTGCCCGCGCCGCTCGGCGGGCTGGATGTCACCGAACCGGCCGAGTACCTCGCCGGGGACCTGCATGAACGCCTCGCCGAAGACCCGCGGGTCGCGGAGCTCGGGCTTGAGGTGGCGGTGGGGCCCGAGGGCGTGACGGTACGGGGCGAGGTCGCGACCGAGGCACGTC
The DNA here is from genome assembly GCF_001636565.1 of Frankia sp. EI5c. Classification (GTDB taxonomy): domain Bacteria; phylum Actinomycetota; class Actinomycetes; order Frankiales; family Frankiaceae; genus Parafrankia. Next base: position 46,989 of record NZ_LRTK01000021.1, on the reverse strand, counting down.
GGTACATCCTGGACCGGGTGCTGGCGGAGATCGTTCCGGACCGCCCGATCCGCAACGACGTCACGGTGTCGCACCAGGAGTCGCCACCCACAGTGGAGAGCGTGTCGTGATCAGGCTGGCCGCCGTCGGCGACATCCATCTGGGAACGGACTCGCCCGGGACCTTCGCGCCGTGCCTGGCCGGCATCGGTGACCTGGCTGACGTGCTGCTGCTCGCCGGTGACCTCACCCAGCACGGCAGCCTCGCGGAGGCCGAGGTGGTGGCCGGCGAACTCGCCGGGGCGGAGGTGCCGGTCATCGCCGTGCTCGGCAACCACGACCATCACGGCGACCAGGCCGACGAGGTCGTCTCGGTACTGAGCGAGGCGGGGGTGCGCACCCTGGAGGGCAGCGGAACGGTGATCCGGGTCGGTTCGACCTGCCTGGGAGTGGCCGGGGCGAAGGGGTTCGGTGGCGGTTTCGCGGGCGCCAGCGGCAGTGACTTCGGCGAGCCGCTGATGAAGGCGTTCGTCCGCCACACCAGGGAGGCCAGCGCGGGTCTGCGCACCGCGCTCGACGAACTCGACTGCGATGTGCGGGTCGCGCTGACGCACTACTCACCGGTGCCGGACACCCTCGCCGGCGAACACCCGGAGATCTTTCCCTTCCTCGGTACGTACCACCTGGCAGAGGCGGTCGACGGGGGCCGGGCGGACCTCGCGCTGCACGGGCATGCGCACGCCGGCACGGAGAAGGGCCGCACGGCCGGCGGAGTGCCCGTCCGCAACGTCGCCCGGCCGGTGATCGGACGGGCCTTCGCGGTGTACGAGGTCGGCGGCGAACAAGGCGTTCCGTGACGGAACGGGCCCGCGGTTGAGCGGGCCGGGCGCTGGCAGGCGCCGGCCAGCGGCGTGCCGCGGGGGCGGCGGAGGGTTCCCGTGCTCCCGCCGGGGAAAGCCACGCCGCGCGAGGGCGGCGAGGGTCCGGCCGCCCCACCGACGGAAAGGCCTGACATGCGTGAGACAGACGTCGTCGACGTGCTGACCGCCGACCACGCGCGGATCGAGAAGTGGTTTCGCGACTACGAGCGAACGCCTTCCGCGATCGAGCGCAGGCGCCTCGTCACCAACATCATCATCGAGCTCGTGCGGCATGCGGAAGCCGAGGAGATGTACGTCTACCCGCGGGCCCGGCTCGTGCTCCCGGACGGTCACGCCATCGTCGACCGCGAGCTCGCCGAACACGCCGAGGCCGAGCGGATCATGAGCCGGCTCGATCGGCTGAAGCCGATGGACGCCGGGTTCGACCCGCTGGCCCGGGAACTGATGCGCGTGGTGCGCGGCCATGTCCGGGAGGAGGAGAAGNGGTGGTTCCCGCGGCTGCGGCAGCTCATGCCACCCGCCGACCGGCGCCGGCTGGCCGAACTGGTGGAGGGCGCCAAGGTCGTCTCGCCGACGCGCCCGCACCCCGCAGCCCCGGACCGGCCGCCGCTGAACGTGCTCGTGGGGGTGGGTACGGGGATGGCGGACCGGGCCCGTGACCTGCTTTCCGGGCGCCGGCAGCGCTAGTGGCGGGTCTCCCGGGGCGCCCGAACGGGCCAGCCTCGCGACGAATACCCGGCGCCCAGGTGAGCCCGACCGCCTGGTGCGGGTAGGTCCCAGATACGCCGGTGGCGCCCCTCGCGGCGCGAGGGGCGCCACCGGACAGACCGACGGAATGAGGACGTCTCATGGTGATGGATCGCGGCAGTGCCAAACACGGACCTGCGCGTGACGAGATGTTGGCTCACGAGGTCGGAGGCCTCGTCCGGGCACGTCGGGACACCCGTGTGGACGAATGGAGGTCGCCGGAGCCACCGAGCGAGGACAGCCCCGCCGTCGCCGCTCGGCCGGACGGAGTGGGAGTCCTCGGCGGCGCCCCGGCCGGGATGACCCCGGCCGACGTCGAAGAACGGTCCGAACTGGCGCGCTGGCTGGGCCGGGCCGTGTTCCCCGCGGAACGGAACGAGGTGGTCGACCACCTGCGCCACCAGCACGCCCCCGACCGGGTGGTGGACGAGGTCCGCGGCGCGCCCGAAGGGGTCCAGTTCACCTCCCTGGGCCAGCTCTGGCGGGCGCTGCGGCCGGGCGCGCACGTCGAGGCGCGGCGTCACTGACTGACCGGCGTCACTGACTGACCGGCGTCACTGAACTGACCGGCGTCACTGAACTGATGGGCGTCACTGAACTGATTGGCTCCGGCCCGGCCGGGCCCCGCACCGACGGGTCAAACCCGTGGTCCCGGGTGAGAAACGACGTGGGTGAAGTGGATGAGTCTGGTGTCCGGGCCGATACGAGGCGCTGACGCTGGGCAGAAGCCTGGCATGGATGGTCCTGTCCTGGAACGGAAAGCACGTGAGCGGCGTCGGCCGGCTGCGGGGGGCCAGGAGGTTCCCGGTCCGGTCGCGGTACGCCCCAGACCCGCCAAGCCCGCCGAGGATCCGCCGCCGGGGAAGGCCCGGCGGCGGTCAGACCAGCAGAGTCGGACTGGCCAGGGTCAGCCCGGTCGGCCCGGTCGGCCCGGTCGGCCGGGTCGGCCCGGGCAGGCGGCCCGGCGGCCGGTTTCCGGTCGGCCCGCGGCCCGCGGGCGGCGAAGCGTCTCCCTCTCCCGCTGGGTGGCGGTTCATCCCGTCGCGTTCGCGCTGGTCGGGGCCGCGGTTCTGCTGCTGCTCTCGGCGCTGGTGGGAGCCCTCGACCTGTTCGCGGTGGGAGCTGTCCTCGGCTTCTGGACGCTGATCGCCGCGACCGGCCTGGTGCTCGGCCGGCCCGGAGTCGACTGGGAGGTGCCGGTCGACCAGCTCCGTCAGGGCCTGCGGCACGCACTCACCGTCGCCCGGCAGGAGGCGGCGAAGGGCGTGCGGCGGCGGCCGACCGCGGGACGGATGCGCAGGAAGGCCCCGGACGAGACAGCCGAGCCCGGGCCGGTCGAGCAGCCCGGGACCTGAGGGCGGCGGCCGCGCGTGGCCGAGCCGGAAGCAGGGTAGAGGACTGCCATGGCTGGGAGCTTGGGTGGTGTGTGCGGGCCGGGGTCGTCGGACCTGCTGGTGACTCTGGCCGGTGGGCTCGACGAGCGGGAACGCGTCGAGACCATGCGGATCATCACGCGGCGGCTTATCGCGGAGCGGGCGGCCGCGGCCGGCGGGCAGCGTGAACGGCAGGTGGACGTCGGCACCCGCAACCGGGCGTCGCGAGCCAGGCGCCCCGCGGGGCAGACCCCCGCGGGCCAGACCCCCGCGCGGCAGTCGTCCGCGGGGCGGGCCTCCGGGGGGCCGGAGTCGACTCGCGACGCGCCGCGGGCCGGCGCCCGGCGCGGCTGACGCGCCGGATCAGCCGCAGCAACCTCCACCGCAGCAGGCGCCGCCCCCGCCCCCACCGGCTGGCGCCGCCGCCATCGCGGGTGCGGCCGCGCCGCGGCTCACCGCCACCGCGGAGAAGATCCGCGAGGTCTCCTGGTGGCCTGCGGGACACGGCGTCGGAGCGGACGTGTCACTGCTGATACCGCGACGCACCTCGAAGGAGACGTGGCACACACGGCATCGGTACTCGTAGGCGGGCACATGCCAAGGATAGGCCGGCAGCGGGCAGTCGCGCCGGCGTGTCGCCCAGCCGGAGGGGTTACCCGGGGGGCCTGATCGTGAGTCGCACCGCGGCATGAACGCCACCTGATGAACATCACTGGACGTGACCCCGCGCCGCCTGTCGTCGCGGTGGTTCTGCGGGGCCGCGCGCCGACGGCGGCCCGTGGCCCGCGGCCCGCGCCGGGCGGCTCCGCGACGAGCGCCGAGCTGCTGCCATCAGCGATGCTGAGCGCGGCTGACCTGGGCGTGGCTGACCTGGGCGTGGACGTGCTGGTCGAAAGCCGCGTCCGCGGGACCGCCGTGGTGCTCGATCCCGCCGGCGCGGTGATGCTGTCCGTGGGGGACCCGAGCGCGGTGATCTCCCCGCGCTCGACGGTGAAGCCGATGCAGGCTGTCGGCATGCTCACAGCGGGGCTCGACCGGGCTTTCGCGGGGCTGCGCGCCCCCGGCTCAGGAGCGCCCGGCGAGGCGCCGGGTATCCCCGCCGAACTGCTCGCGATCGTGGCCTCGTCACACAGCGGCGAGCCCGAGCAGGTGGCCGCCGTGCGCGCTGTGCTGGCGGCCGCGGGGCGTGCCCCGGACGACCTGGCCTGCCCGCCGGATCTCCCGCTCGGCCGCCTCGCCCAGCAGCGGCACCTGGCGGCGGGCGGCGGTCCCGAACGGCTGCTGATGAACTGCTCCGGAAAGCACGCCGGCATGCTTGCCTGCTGTGCCGGGTCGGGATGGCCGACCGAGGGCTACCTGGACCCGGCCCATCCACTGCAGCGACGGATCCGGGCGGTGGTCGAGGAACTTGTCGGTGGCCCGGTGGCGGCCACGGCGGTCGACGGGTGCGGCGCGCCGCTGTTCGGGATTCCACTGCTGGGTCTGGCGCGCGGGATGCGGGCGATCGCCGTCGCCGGCACGGGCCCGGCGTCCCCTCGACAGCGGGTCGCGGCGGCCATGCGGGCCTTCCCGGCCCGCGTCGGCGGGCTCGGGCGAGCGGACACCGAGCTGATGCTCGCCGTCCCGTCGATCATCGCGAAGGACGGCGCCGAAGGCGTGACGGTCGCGGCCACGTCCGCGGGATTCGCGGCCGCGGTGAAGATCGAGGACGGTTCCCAGCGGGCGGCGATGCCCGTCCTGATCGCCGTGCTGTGGCACGCCGGTGCGTTCCACGCCGACGCCGGTGCCGATCTGGCCCGGCTGGCGGAGCTGGCTTCTCCTCCCGTGCTCGGCGGGGGTGTGGAGGTCGGCGCGCTGCGTGTCGTCCTCGACGCGGCCGGTTGAGCAACTGATCGGAAGCGGGGCGAGAGCGTCCGCGGACTGCCCGTGAAGGGTTTCGTGCGTGTCGATGACGGGCGTCGCGACGTGCCCGTGAAAGGTGTTGCGTGCGTGTGGCAGCCGAGGTGTGTAATGCTGTCCGTCACATAAGCCTCACTCTGGGACATGGTCTGGAGGAAGGATCAAGTCGAACGGTACGTTCGGTCACGGGCCGAGCGGCGTTGTTGATCAGTTCTGGCGGGATGGGGAGATGGCCGACAACGCGTTGATCGCCGCACAGGTCGCGACGATTGTCGGCGATCCGCGGGCCGCCGACCACCTGACCATCACCGGGCCCGCGGACGTCCTGCCGAGCCTCTACCGCGTGACGACCCTCGCGACAGCCAGCGTGGCCGCCGCGGCGGTGGGCGCCGGGCGGTTACTCGCCACCAGGAACGCCGCCCCCGCCGGCGCCACCCCCGACGACCAGCCGGCGGTCGAGGTCGACACCCGGCACGCCAGCGCCGCCTTCCGCAGTGAGCGGTACCTTCGGGTCGACGGTCGAGGCCTGCCCGGCCCCTGGGACCCGATCTCGGGCTACTACCGCACCGCCGACAACCGGTGGATCCAGCTGCACTGCCACTTCCCGCACCACCGGGCCGGGATTCTGGAACTGCTCGACGTGCCGAGCGACCGGTCCGAGGTCGAACGGGCGATCGGGCGCTTCGAGGCCGAGTCGCTGGAGCTGGAGCTCCAGGCGATGGGCATGTGCGCCACGATGGCGCGCGACGAGGACGAGTGGCGCTCGCACCGCCAGGCCAGGGCGGTGGCCGAGCTGCCAACCCTCGAGATCGACCGGATCGGTGACGCGGACCCGGTCGCCCTCGCGCCGGCCGACCTGCCCGCCGAGGGCATCCGGGTGCTGGACATGACACGGGTCGTCGCCGGCCCGGTCTGCGGCCGGACACTGGCCGGCTACGGCGCGGAGGTCCTGCGGGTGAGCGCCGCGCATCTGCCCGAGGTCCGCTCGCTGCTCGTCGACACCGGGTTCGGCAAGCGCAACACCTTCCTCAACCTGCGGGTCGCCGCGGACGCGCGGCGGCTGCGGGAACTCGTCTCGACGGCTGACGTGGTGATCCAGGCCTACCGCCCGCGCGCGCTCGACCGGCTGGGGTTCGGCCCGGACGCGCTGGCGCGGCTGTCTCCCGGGGTCGTCGTCGCGACGATCAGCACCTATGGCCGCAGTGGTCCCTGGAGTGGCCTGCGAGGCTTCGACAGCCTGGTCCAGACCGCGTCGGGGGTGGCGCTCGCGGCCGGCCGGGCCGGCGGGGAGGACAGCCCGCGGCCGCTGCCGGCCGAGGCGCTCGACCACGCCACCGGGTACCTCGCGGCCTACGGCGTCCTGGCCGCCCTCGCCCGGCGCGCGGTGGAGGGCGGGAGCTGGCACGTCCGGACGTCGCTGGCGCAGACCGGGCGGTGGCTGCAGGAGATGGGCCACCACGACACGCTCGCCTCCCCGGACCCCACCCGGGACGACGCGCTGGAGTTCCTCCGCCGGTTGCGCAGCGAGTTCGGTGAGCTCTCCTACGTGGCGCCGCCGGGAACCGTCGACGGTCGCGCGCCGGCGTGGACCATGGCTCCCGCGTCGCTGGGAACCAGCCCGCCCGGATGGGAGCCGCGCGAGTAGCGTTCCCGCTCATCCACCCGGCGGCCCGGCCGGCCCGGCCGGCCCGAACGGGCCGGCCGGTGGCTTGCGGTGGCTCGGCGTCGCGTAGGACTGGGTCCAGCGACATCGGGGGCGGCGCCCGCCGGAGGGGACGGAATAAATGATCAGGCGACCGGCCATCGGCGTACTCGTCCTCGCCACCGTGCTGGCGGCGGCCGGTGTGTCGGCCTGCGGCCTCGGCCGCGAGCCGGCACCCGGTGACGGCCGGCGGACCATCACCATAGGCTTCCACGGCATGCTGTCCGGCGACGACCGCAAGCTCGGCCTCAACGCGCTCTACGGGGTGCGGACGGCGGTCAGCGAGGTCAACGCGGATGCCAGCCTGCCGTTCCGGTTGAAGCTCGTGGAGGCCGACGACGCCGGCTCCGCCGACCGCGCACCGGCCGCCGCCCGCAAACTGCGCGACGACTCGGATGTGGTGGCGGTGATCGGGCCGCTGCGTACGAACACCGCGCGGGCCGGCGAGCCGTTCTACAGCGAGGCCGGCCTGCTCTCGATCAGTCCGTCCGCCACCGGCCCGGCCCTGACGGACCTGGGCTTCACCACCTTCTTCCGGGCCATCGCGCCGGACTCGGTGCAGGGCAGGGCGGTCGCGGACTACATCTCGACGGTCCTGGAGGCGAACAAGGTCTACTCGATCGACGACCGCGGCGAATACGGCATCGGCCTGTCCACGGCGCTGGAGGCGGAACTGAACTCCGACGGGGTCGAGGTCCTCCACGAGGGGGTCGACCCGGCCCGGAACTACACCGCCCAGGCCAACAAGATCATCGCCGAGGCGCCGGACGTCGTCTACTACGCCGGCTACTACTCCGAGTTCGCCCGGCTCGCCGCTGCGCTGCGGAACAAGGGCTTCACCGGAACCGTCATGGCGGGTGACGGCGCCCGGGACACCCGTTACATCACCCGGGCGGGCGCGGAGGTCGCCGAGGGCACCTACTTCTCCTGCGCCTGCGCCGAGGTTGCGGACAACGCCGGCGCGGAGGACTTCGTCGCCTCCTACCGGGCCACCAATGACGGGGCCCAGCCCGGGACCTACTCGGGTGAGGCCTACGACGCCACCAGGGCTCTGGTCGACGTGCTGCGGACCGTCGGCGACGACCCCGACCGGCAGACGGTCGCCCGCGCCTTCGCCGACGTCAGCTGGAAGGGCCTCACCCGGGAGATCTCCTTCGAGGCCACCGGCGAACTGCGGCGTCCGACCGTCTACCTGTACAGGGTCGAGGACGGCGAGATCGTGAGCCTGGGGAAGATCTCGGACCTGCTCGCATCCTGATCGCGCCCGGTCCGTCGGGGAGGCCGCCGCGCCGGGCACGGCTCGAAAGCCGTTGCCGGCCGGGTAATCCGTGTGCTGGTAGCGCGGCCGGGGCCGGGAGACGATGCCCCGGCGCAGCGACGTCCGGTACCGGACCGTGTCGGGTTGCCCGCGCGGCCGACCCCGCAGGAAGGCAGGCCTCCGATGCGTGCAACCCAGCCCGTGCCCGCCCAGCCCACCCGCCGGCGGGCGAGTCTCGGTCGGTTGGCCGAACTGTCGCTGGAACGCACCGGGGGAACCGGCGTCCTGCTCTTCGAGGGGCGGCACTGGACGTCCGCCCGGCTCGCGGAGCACGCGTCGCGGCTGGCCGGCGGGCTGCGCGGGGCCGGTCTGCGTCCCGGCGAGCGGGTCGCCGTCTGCATGGCGAACTGCCCCGAGGTCGGAATCACCTATCAGGCTGTCTGGCGGGCCGGCGCGGCGGTGACGCCGATCCTGTTCCTGCTGAGTGAGACCGACCTGCGCCACGTCCTCGCCGACAGTGTCTCGTCCTTCGTGGTGACCACGCCGGACTTCCTGGACAAGGTGCTGGCGGCCGCGGACGGCCTGCCGGCGCTGCGCGCGGTCGTGCTGGTGGGAGACGAACCGGAACCGCCGGCCGCTCGGCCCAGGTCGCGGACGACGGTTCTCTCCTTCGCCGAGCTGGAGGAGGGCACCGAGGCGGGCCTGGTGGACGTCGCCCCGTCCGAGATGGCGGCCCTGCTCTACACCGGGGGGACGACCGGCCGGGCCCGNGGCGTCGTTCTCTCGCACGACAACGTCGCCGCGGCCGCGTGGGCGGCACGCGACTCCCTGCTCGGTGAGGGCAGTCCGACGGTGCTGGCACTCCCGGTGTCCCACTCCTACGGAATGATCGTCAGTGTCCTCGACACCTATGCCGAGGCCCCGGTGCTGACCGTCCTGATGCGCTGGTTCGAACCGCGGCGGTTCCTGGAGCTGCTGGTCGAGCACGGTGTACCGCAGGTAGCGGTCGTCCCGGCGATGGTCAGGATGATCCTCGATCAGGATCTCGACCGTTACGACCTGTCGAAGCTGCGCCGGGTGATCTCCGGTAGTGCCCCGCTGTCGCCGGAGGTGGTCGCCGAATGGTCGCGGCGCCTGCCGGGTGTCGGGCTCGTGGAGGGCTACGGCTGCACGGAGGCCGCCGCGATCGTGACGACAGTGCCCCCGGGCCGCACCAGACCAGGGACGGTGGGGGTGCCGGCGCCCGGCATGGAGATCCGGATCCGCCCCCTCGGCGCCGACGACGAGGAAGGTGCTGGCACCGGCAGCACCGGCAGCGCCGGCACCGGCACCGGGACGGGCGGTCAGCGTGTTGGCGAGATCTGTCTGCGTGGTCCCGCGGTCATGGTGGGCTACTGGCGTGATCCGGAGGCGTCGGCGCTGGCCCTCCGCGACGGCTGGCTGCACACCGGGGACCTCGGTCATCTCGATGCGGACGGCTTCCTGCGGATCGCTGGTCGCGGCAAGGACCTGATCATCCGCGGGGGGTTCAACGTCTTTCCGCGCGACGTCGAGGACGCGATGCGTGAGCATCCCGATGTGGACGACTGCGCGGTCGTCGGGCGGCCGGACCGTCGGCTGGGAGAGGAGATCGTCGCCTTTGTGTGCCTGCGGCCGGGGGCGGCCTCGACGGCCGAGGACCTGCTCCGGTTCGGCCGGGAGCGGCTCGGCCCGGCGCGGTACCCCCGTGAGATCCGTCCGCTCGCCGCGATACCGCTGACCAGCATGCTCAAGGTCGACCGGAGGGCGCTGCGGTCACTCCTGGCCGACCCGGTGGAGGCCCCGGACGGATCAGGCCCGGCTGACGTGGCCGGTTCGGCCGGTTCGGCCGAAGCTCGGCAGAAGTGAGCCGTTCGGTCAGCCGGTGACCGCTACCCGACGGCCGCGCCGACGACCGCGTGCCGGCGGTCGCGGGTACCGGCCGGGCGCTCGACCGGCACCGATGTCCCTCAGTTCGGTGTGCCACGGCCGGCGGTCGGGTCGGCTCGGCGGGTTTCGTCATAGGGTTGCCTCTGTCGAAGCTTTCACTGACGCAGAGGTTTTTGTCGCGCATGGTGCCGCCGCCGATCAACGGTGATACTCCGCCCAGTGGTCGCCTGGCGGGCCGGGTTGCGGTGGTGACCGGTGCCTCCAGCGGCATCGGTTACGCGGTCGCGCTCGAGCTGGCGGCTGCCGGCGCCGCCGTCCTGGCGACGGGGCGGGACCGCGCGGCGTTGTCCCGGCTGGCGGGCGCCGCGGCTCACCGCGGGCTGGCAGTGCGCGTCCACCCGGCCGAGATCACCGCGGCCGCGGGCCGCGAGCGGCTGGTCGAGACGGCGCGGAACCAGCTGGGGGACATCTCGATCCTGGTCCACTCCGCCGGCGTCTACCACAGCGGCCCGATGAGCCTCGCCAGCCTGTCCGACCTCGACGATCAGTACGCGGTCAACCTGCGGGCTCCGTATGCACTGACGCAGCTGCTCCTGCCGGATCTCACCCGTACGGCCGGCGACATCATCTTCGTGAACTCCACCCAGGGGCTCGCCGCCAGCCCGGAGGTCGGCCAGTACGCCGCGACCAAGCATGCGCTGCGGGCGATCGCGGACAGCCTGCGCGCGGAGCTGGGGTCGAAAGGGCCGCGGGTCTGCACGATCCTCCCCGGCCGGACGGCGACCGCGATGCAGAAGAGAGTCTTCGAGCTGGAAGGCCGCGACTGGGACCCCGAAGGGCTCATGCAGCCCGAGGACGTCGCGGCGATGGTGCTCTCCGTCCTGGAACTGCCGCGCCGGGCCGAGGTCACCGACATCGTGATGCGGCCGGCCCGAAAGGTGTCCTGAGGCCGGCGGGGCGTCCTGTCCTCGCTGATGCCCGCCCCGAACCGGGCGCGTGAAATCCCTGACCCCGATCCGCCAGACAGGAGTCCCCGTGCTCAGAGCGGCCAGATTCCTCGCTGCCCTCGCTGCCCTCGCCGTCACCGGCGCCGCCCTGCTGGGTACCGGCACCACCGCGTCCGCGGCGACCCGCGACCCGGTTGTCTTCGTCCACGGCTTCAACGGTTCGACGTCCACCTGGACGGACCTGGTGGCCGACTTCCAGGCGCACGGCTATCCCGCCGCGGATCTGGTGATCTTCACCTATGACTCGACCCAGTCGAACGTGACCACGGCGAACGAACTGGCCGCCAGGATCGACGCGGTTCGGTCCGCGACCGGGGCGGCCAAGGTCGACCTGGTCACCCATTCCATGGGCGCACTGTCCACCCGCTACTTCCTGAAGTCGCTGGGCGGGACGCATGCCGTCGACGACTGGGTTTCGCTGGGTGGGCCGAACCACGGGACCGACACCGCCGTGCTGTGCGGCTGGCTCTATCCGGCCTGTGCGGAGATGAGCCCCGGCTCCTCCTTCCTGACCGCGCTCAACGCCGGTGACGAGACGCCCGGGGCGGTCAGCTACGGCACCTGGTGGTCGCCGTGTGACGACATCGTCAATCCTGATTCCACCGTCGCGCTCGCGGGGGCGACGAACACGCCCACCAGTTGCCTCGGTCATTCCGAGCTGCATGACGACGACGAGGTCGCCGCTTCGGTGCGGGCGTTCATAGCCTGACCGGCGGCGATCCGGTCGCACTGGAGTGGTGACTCCGGGTGGGGGCACCCGGAACTCCGCACTCCGTCCGGTACCTTGGGGTCTGCCTGAAGCGCACAGGTCTGCCCTGCCCTCGCCGTTTCATGGCGTTCAGTCGTCGACGTGCTACCTGGCGCCGCGGTTCACATGAGGAGCTTGGCGGAGATGACCGATTTCCGGGGTCGGACCGCGCTGGTGACGGGGGCCTCCTCCGGCATCGGCGCCGCACTGGCCGAGGCGCTCGCCGCGCGCGGCGCGGATCTCGTCCTCAGCGCACCGTCCGAGGAGCGGCTGCGGCCGGTCGCGAGCCGGCTGCGGGTCCTGCACGGCGTGGACGTACGGATGATCCCGGTGGATCTGGCCGGCGAGGCCGGTCCGGACGAGCTGGCCGAGCGGACCCTGGCCACCGGCCGGGAGATCGACGTGCTGGTGAACTCCGCCGGCTTCGGCACCCGCGGCCGTTACGAGGAGCTCGCCGCGGAACGAGACCACCACGAGGTCATGGTCAACGTCGTCGCGGTCGAGCGGCTCACCCACCGCTTCGTGCCCGCGATGGTCGAGCGCGGCCGCGGAACCGTGATCAACGTTGCGTCGACCTCGGGGTTTCAGGCCGTGCCCTACATGGCCGTCTACGGTGCCTCCAAGGCCTTCGTGCTGTCCTTCTCGATCGCGCTGTGGGCCGAGTACCGGTCACGCGGCCTCCAGGTGCTCGCCCTGTGCCCGGGGCCGACCGACACGAACTTCTTCGAGGCCCTCGGCTCCCGGATGAGCGCGGGCGGCCGACTGCGCACCACCGACGAGGTCGTCACCAGTGCCTTCCGCGCGCTGGACCGCGGTCAGCCCTATGTGATCGACGGTCGGCTCAACTACCTGACGTCGAACGCGTCCCGCCTGCTCCGGCGTGGGTTCGTCGCGGCGGTCACCTCCAGGGTGCTCGGCCCGAGCGGGCGCGGGTGACCTTCGGCCCGGACAGGCGCCAGTGCCCTGGACTGGAGCCCGCCCAGCGGGAGGATGGCCTCCATGGGCGCATACCGGCGGGCGTACGACGAGTGGCGGACCGACCCGGAGGGCTTCTGGGCCGCGGCCGCGCGGGCCGTCACCTGGACCCGGCCGCCCGGCCGGATCCTCGACGGCGACACCCCGCCCCGCTACCGCTGGTTCCCTGACGCGGAGCTCAACACCTGCGCGAACGCCCTGGACAGGCATGTCGACGCCGGCCGCGGCGACGACCTCGCGCTGGTCTACGACTCCCCGGTGACCCGGACCGCGCGTCGCTACACCTTCGCCCAGCTCACCGAGGAGGTGGCCAGGGCGGCCGGCGCGCTCGCGTCGCTCGGGGTCGGCCCCGGCGACCGGGTCATCATCTACCTGCCCATGATCCCCGAGGCGGTCGTGGCGATGCTGGCCTGCGCGCGACTCGGGGCGGTGCACTCGGTCGTCTTCGGCGGGTTCGCCGCTCCCGAGCTCGCCGCGCGCATCGACGACGCCCGGCCCAGGGTGGTCGTCAGCGCCTCCTGCGGCATCGAGCCGACCCGCCTGGTGCCGTACAAGCCGATGCTGGACGAGGCCGTCGAGCTCGCCGGCCACCAGCCGGCCGCCTGCGTCATCGTCCAGCGTGCGCAGTGGCGCTGCGAGCTTGCCCCCGGGCGGGACCACGACTGGGCGGCGCTCGTCGCGGCGGCCGAGCCACACGGCCCGGTGCCCGTGGCGGCGACGGACCCGCTGTACATCCTCTACACATCCGGGACGACCGGGCGCCCGAAGGGGATCGTGCGGGACAACGGCGGCCACGCCGTCGCCCTGGCCTGGTCGATGCGCAACGTGTACGGCATCGGGCCGGGGGACGTGATGTGGGCCGCCTCCGACATCGGCTGGGCGGTCGGCCACTCGTACACGGTCTACGCGCCGCTGCTCGTCGGGGCGACGACCGTCCTCTACGANGGCAAGCCGGTGGGTACGCCGGATGCGGGTGCCTTCTGGCGGGTGGTCGCCGACCACCGGGTGAACGTCCTGTTCACCGCGCCGACCGCCATCCGGGCGATCAAGAAGGAGGACCCGGCGGCCACCCTGGTCGGCCAGTACGACCTTTCCAGCCTGCGCGCGCTGTTCCTGGCCGGTGAGCGCCTCGACCCGGCGACCTTCGAGTGGGCGACCGGGGCGCTCGGCCTCCCCGTGATCGACAACTGGTGGCAGACGGAGACGGGATGGCCCATCTGCTCCTCCCCGTTCGGCCTGGAGGAGATGCCGCTCAAGGCCGGCAGCCCCTCGGTTCCCATGCCCGGGTACGACGTGCGGGTGCTGGGCGCGNCCGGTGCGGAGGTGCCGCGCAACACCGAGGGCGCGATCTGTGTGCGGCTTCCGCTGCCTCCCGGCGCCCTGCCGACGCTCTGGGAGGACGACGACCGCTACCGCGCCTCCTACCTTTCGGCGTTCAGCGGGTACTACCTGACCGGCGACGGCGGCTTCGTGGACGAGGACGGCTACGTCTTCGTTCTCGGGCGCACCGACGACGTCATCAACGTCGCCGGCCATCGGCTCTCCGCCGGTTCGATGGAGGCGGTTCTCGCCAGCCATCCGGCGGTGGCGGAGTGCGCTGTCGTCGGCGTGGCGGACGCCTTCAAAGGCCAGGTGCCACGTGGCCTGGTCGTCGTGAAGAGCGGGGTGCGGATCACGCCCGAGGCACTGGAAGACGAGTTGGTGGCGCTGGTCCGGGCCGAGATCGGACCGGTGGCCTCGCTGCGGCGGGTCGACGTGGTGGCCGCGCTGCCCAAGACCAGGTCTGGCAAGATCCTGCGCCGGACCATGCGGGAGCTGGCCGACGGCCGCTCGCCAGCCGTTCCGTCCACCATCGAGGACGCCGCGGTCCTCGACGCCATCCGGCCCGTGCTGGCGCCCGATGACCTGACCTGACCTGACCTGATCCTGGCCCGACCCGATCGGCCTGGTGAGCGCCGGGCCCGGCCGCGGGGGCGACCGCCTGGCCCCGGCCGCGTCCGTTACGCGTGCTCGTCCGCGGGTTCCAGGTGGTCGACGTAGGCGTCGGCCACCCGGTCGAGCTCATCCGGGGGGTAGCCGAGGTCTCGGCGGACCGCCCGGCGCCCGACGAGCAGCAGGTGCAGCATGTAGTCCGGGATGTCGGCGCCCTCGCATCGCTGGAAGCCCATGGTGAACCAGGTGTGCGCCTCCTGGAGGCGGCCGTGGTCCGCCAGGGTCTCCGCCACCGCCGCGTAGACGTCCGGATTCGCGGACCGGCTCGCCTTGATCTCGGCGCGCAGGGCCGTGATCTCGGTCTCGGTCTCGCTCTCGCTCTCGGCCTCGGTCGCGTGGTCCGTCTCGCCGGCCCGGCGCGACGCGGGCAGGCCGACGGCCTGCTCCCGAGCCTCGGCCCGCGCCCTGTTCCGGCGCATGAGGGCATCGTGCAGCCAGACCCGCGGGTCGATCTCCGCCTCGTCGCCGCTCGTCGCCAGCGCGGTCGCCGCCCGGTAACAACGCACGGCGTCATCCCAGCTGCCGGCGAGGCCGTGCTGGTCGCCGGCATGGACGAGCAGGACCGTGGCGCTTACCTCGCCATGGAGCTCGGGCCGCGCCGCGAGATCCTCGAAGCGGGCCGCGGCCTGCCGATGGCCGCCGTTTCCCGCGGCACTGAAAACGATCTCGTCGACGTCGTCCTGGGTGAGCACACCAGCCATTGTTTCCTGCGGGCCCGCGCGCCGGTCGTCGACCCCGCCGGCGTGTTCGGCGCCGGCTGGATCTGCGGCCGGCACCGACGGAAGCGTGGCGCGGGGTCAGCCGGGGAGGCGGCGCCGCGCGGCGAAACCGAGGTCGGCCCGGTGGTACCAGGCGAGGTCGGGCTCGCCCTCGATCCAGCAGAGCAGAACGCTTTCGCCATCCAGAACGGAGGGAAAGTCAATCAGCAGCGGGGCCGCGCCCTTGACCTGGATGCCATGGGCGGGAAACCAGGCCAGTGCCTCGGACAGCCAGGCCTGCAGAGCCTTCATCTCTGCGAGGCCGCCCCTGGGCGACGACGCGCCGTCCGCGAGGGCGGCGCTCAGTTCGGTGAGATCTGCCCGGCGCGCGACGAACTCGGCGGCACGCTCGTGGATCTCGGGCATGAGAGCACGGGCCTCGTCCACGGAGAAGATCTGGTCCACACAGCCCAGTCCATCATGCCGCGGCCCGCGCGGACCGCGGCTGGTGGCACCGAACGGCACGCACGTTCGTGGAACACGCCGGGTGGTACCCGCGGAGGTGACGGCTCAGGCCCGGCGGGCCATTTTCAGCGTCTTCTCCAGGTGGTCCCGGTCCGCGTCGGTGGAGCGGCCGTTCGTGGCCACGGTGGGGATCTGATGGCCACCGCCGAGGACGAGATCGGTGGTGTGCCGCATGCCCATGTCCCGCTGCTCGACGTCGAGGATCGCCTCTTCCACCCGGTACAGTTTCTCGATCTTCGCGACCTTGGCCTCCACCTGGGCGGCGACGATCCGCAGCCGCCGCTCGGCCTTCGCGAGCCGCCGCTCCAGCCGGCGGTCGACGACGTTCGGCATCGGCTCGTCCCGCTCGGTCGGATCGTGCAGGTACAGCTCGACTACCACGGCCACCAGCGGGATCAGGGCGGTGAAGAGGATCGCGGGGCCGTCCCCGCCGTCGCTGGCCGCGCCCTGGATCCGGACCAGGATGCCCGCGATCGACAGCAGCAGGAAGATGACCGAGGTCAGCGACAGCGCCAGCGCCGACGACCGCGAGGTGACGAGCTGTTCGCGGATCTCCGCGTCGACCTTCACCGTGCCGGCGTCCGCCGCCTTGAGCAGCTGTAGCTGCGCCCGGGCGAGAATAGCGCCTTTGATCGCATGGGCGAGCACCATTCCGGCGATGAAGACCGCGATACCCAGGATGCCGCCGAGGAACCAGCTGACGCCGTAGTCCGCGGCGTCGGTGAGCACGCCGTAGGCCTCGGCGAACACGAAGAAGTCGAGGGAGCCGAGCACCGTCAGGACGAGCAGCCGGACCGGCGGCGCGAAGTGCATCTGCGGGATGCGTTCCTGGATGCCGACACTGCGCCAGAGCCGCCCCTGCTCCACCTTGTTCTTGACGAGCTCCGTTCTGCGCTCCCGGCGTTCCGCCCGAGAGTCGATCTCCATCCGGAGTCCGGCTATCAGCTCCTCCAGGGTCCGCGCGTCGGCGCGGACGGCAGCCCGGACTTCCTGGACCTCGGCCTCCTCCAGGCTCTTGAGGACCTTCGGCCGGGTCTCGGCGCCCGCCAGCGCGATATCGGCGTCCCCTACCTGGCGGATGAGCTGCTTGGCCAGACGTCCCGGCCGATTTCCCCTGCGCAGCACGTGCTGGTCTCTCTTTCCGTGTCTTCGTGCGGACGGCCTCGGTGGTCTGGTGGACGGCCTTCCCAGGTCCGGTCAGCCGCAGCAGCCAGAAAGCGGAACGGAATGCTGAATGCTGAGATCGACGGAGTGGAGTGGGAGCTGGAAGGTCAGCGGGCGGAGCGGGTTTCAGTCAATCGGGCGGGCAAAGGTTCCCCCCACGAAGCAGAGCATGGCGCAGACGATGCCGAGTACCGAGGCGACCATGGCCTCCCGGGCGCCCTCCGTCTCGTCACCGGCGAAGACCATGGTGAGAACGAGGGTGCCGACACCGACGACGGCACCGATCGCGCCGAGCATGAAACGGCGCGCGATCGTCTCCCGGGGCGGCAGGCTGGAGAGGGCGTCGATCGGCGCGATCCGGCCGGCGCGGGCCCGGTTGCCGACCCGGCGGCGGATGTCCCGCAGCCGGAAGGTGTTGCCGGCGATGAAGAAGCTGACCGCGGTCACGATCATCGATCCGGTCACGGAGACCCGGGCGAACGGTGACGACAGCGTGAGCCAGACCCAGACCTCCAGCACCGCGAGCAGGACGAGGCAGGTCAGGATGACCACCGTCGACCGCATCAGAGCCGGGCTGAAATGCTGGTCCTCAGGTTCGAAAAGGGCGCCCATCGGTCGCCTCCTTGCGGTGGTGGCGGTGCCGGTGGCGGCTGGGCCCGTGGTGGCTGGTCCGGCGGTGCCCGCGGCGGTGGCTCGGCCGGTGGTGCCTGGTCCGGCGGTGGCCGGCCCGGCGGCGGCCGGCCCGGTGGGGTGGGCCCCGGGCAACCGGGGCATGGGAGCGACGTCAGCCGCAGTCACTGCTGATCCGGCGGCACAGTTCGCCCTTGAGGTAGCGGGCGATGTCCTGCTGGGGCTTGGTGGCGGCACCGACGTTCACGCCGAGGAACCGGACCTTGCTGTCCGCGATGGGGCGCAGTTGCTGCGTCTCGGGGGAGAAGCAGCGGCGCACCATCGCCTCCGCGATCTGGACGGAGGCCTTCTTCCCGTCGACGTTGAGGCAGTCGGACGTCTCGCCGGAGCCGAGGAGGTCGCTCCAGACCACGACGGTCGCCGAGCCCATCCGCACTCCCGGCGCGGCCCGCAGCGTGGCGATCTCGTCGTTCACCCCGGAGAGCAGCTTGGTGACGCTGCCGGTGGGGCTGACGTGTTCGCTCTGGACCACGTGGTCGATCTCTTCGGTCAGGGCTTCGACCGCCGCGGTGCGGTCCTTCTCCTCGCGGGTGTCGTTGTTGCGGTCGATTTTGAAAAGAGATCCGCCGTCGAAGCAGTCGGAATAGGTCAGGGCCGCGTCTCCGCCGCCGCTGGCGACCAGCCGGATGTACTGGCCCTCCCGCAGCGCGGCGTCGAGGTAGGGCCGTAGGCCCTCGGCCACCCGGCCCGCGTTCTCCGCGGAATTGTCCGAGATATCGAGGTACAGCATCAGCAGGGGGGCGGTGTCGTCCCCTTTGGGGGCGTCGTCCTGGTAACGGGCGCAGTCGACCGGGCCGGCGGCTTCGCGGCCGAGCATCGAGTCCATCGCGTCGCAGCCCGCCAGCGCCGGTGCCGCCAGCAGCGCCGCCGCCAGCAGGCCGGCGAGCCGTGACGCCGAGGCCGGCCCGGTGTCCTCGGAGCGCGGACGGGTCATCCCGGTCACCTCAGCACGATCTCGACCCGGCGCCGGCTGGCGTCCGCGACCTCGTCAGCGGCGCCCTCCTCGCCCCGGGCGACGACCTCGAGCAGGGACGCGGGGATGTCCTCGCCCGCGAGGTACGTCTGGACGGAGGTGGCACGCTGCCGGGACAGTTCCAGGTTGTGCTCCGTGGAGCCCAGGCCGTCGCTGTACCCGACGATCTGGACGCGCCCGTCGTGTTCGCGGATCTGGGGCACGATGCCGGCCAGCGCCGCGGCCGCTTCGGGGCGCAGGACCTCGCTGTCGGCGTCGAAGAGGTAGTCCGCGCTGACGGTGGAGACCCGGCTGCCGTCGGCCTGGGTGATGAAGCTGCCCAGCGGGGGAAGCGGATCCGCGACCACCGTCGGTGGCACTCTGGTGGCGTGCGGGGCAGGGGTGAAGGTGGACGCGGCCGCGTCGTTGGAGCAAGCTGCGGTTAGCCCGAAAAAAGCGGACAGCACGAACGAAGCGCACACAGCGGTTCCGGAGCGCCGGCGCCCTGCGGACCCGGCACCTCCGGTGGTGCGAAACGCGTGATACACGGTCGGCCCCCAACAGCGAGTGCGGCGCCAACCATAACCGCGCCGAACTGTGCTGCTTCACCCAGGCTTGGGCGTTGTGTCAACAGTGGGGTATGGCCGTTCCGTGTTGACGTCGAGAGGGGTGCGGTGATGCCCGGGATGACGGGGTTGGCCGCCGGGCATCCGGTGCAGCCGCGCCGCGCGGCGGAGGAAACCGGGGCCGGACTCGGGGCCGGACTCGGACTCGGGGCCGGGGCCGGACCCGGAGCCGGCGAGCGGTTGACCGCCCACCGGCTCCGGCACTCAGCGGCGTCGGGCGGTGTTCACCGCGAAGACCGCCAGCGGCGGAATCACCATCGCGGCCGCTGTCATTCCCAGCGCCACCGGAATGGAGTAGAGCCGAACAACCGCGCCCGCCAGCGCGAACAGCGCAAGGCACAGCGCCATCGAGACCAGGTACCGCCGCCGGGCACGCCGGTCCGGGCCCCAGGCCGTTCTTTCCTCGTCCGACCAGGTTGCCCAGGTCTCGGGCTGCCCTGGCTCTCCCGGCTGGCCGGGCAGACCGTCGGCCGGCTGCGGGCGGCGGCGCGCACGCCGCCGCCCGCCGGGGGAGCTGGCCGGCAGCGGGCCGTTGCCGGCCCCCTGCCCGGTGGGGCCGTACTGCCCGGTGGGGTCATACTGCCCGCTCGGGTCATACGGCCCGGCGGGGTCGTACCCCTTCCCCGAGGTCGGTCCCGCTCCGGCGCCGGTCCAGGGGCCGGGTGAACCCGGTCCCGTTCCCGGCGGGCCTGCCGTGCCGGTCTGGTCGCCCGGGGGTCCCCAGCGCCCGGACGTCCCCGGGGCTCCCGGGTTCGGCCGGCCACCGGACCCCGGCCGCCGGCCCGAAGTGGGCCGCCCGTCCGTGGTGTGACCGCCGGGTGTGCCGCGTCCCTGCGGCGACCGTGCGCCGCCGGAACGCCCCGGCTGGTCGTAGGCGTCCAGCAGATGGGCGAGCCACAGATCGTGGGCACGCCGCATACCGGGATCACTCAGCACCCGGTATGCCGCGTTCACCCGGAGGAACGCGCGTTGGGATCCGCCGGCGTCCGGATGAGCGCGCTTCACCACGCGGCGATAGGCAGCGTGGACTTCCTCGTCCGAAGCCGTGGGTGCGATCCCGAGCACCTCGTACATCGAGGCCCGCAAGTACTGGGCCGACTGACTTTTTGGCGTATCACGCATGGCGATCACCTCCCGGCGCCCGTGCAGTGGGGCGTCGCGTCGACCTGGTCCCCACCGTAGGCCGGAACCGGGGGATCGGCCTGCCCCGCTCGCGGTGAGCGAGACCACGGATGGCCCGAAGGTCGGTCGCCGTCAGTGCGGTCTGGCCGTGACGAAGATCGATGTTGACGGCACGAACTGCCCTCGAAGGGGGCCCCACTGGCCCCACACCTCGTTGTGCCCCTCAGGCCATTCCGGCTCGATGACGTCGACTAGTTGCAGGCCAGCGGCAACGATCTCGCGTACGCGGTCGCCCATCGTCCGGTGTGCCTCTATATAGAGCGGCTCGCCGGTCGCGGAATGCTCCGTGTACGCGCGTCGATCGAAGTAACTGTGGACGACGACTAGCCCGTTGGCGTCGGGGGCATCCGGCAGACACCACACGAAGGGGTGAGTGGTCGAGAAGACCCACCGGCCTCCCGGCCGCAGAACGCGGGCCACCTCCNGCATCAGCGCCGCGCTGTCGGCGACGAACGGGACGGCTCCGAAGGCCGAGCAGGCGATGTCGACGCTCTCCGAGCGCACCGGCAGCGTGATCGCGTCCGCCTGGACGAGCGGAACCGGCACCCCGGTGCGTTCGTTGAGCGCGCACGCCTGGGCGAGCTGCCCGGCGGACAGATCGGTGGCGACGACGGTGGCCCCCTGCCCGGCCAGCCAGCGCGCGCACTGGGCGCCGCCGCACCCGATCTCCAGCACGACCCGGCCCCGCACGTCGCCGAGGAGCCCCGCCGTGGACTCGCGCAGACCTTCCGGGCCCCAGCAGAAGTCGACGTCACCGAGGAAGGCGCCGTGTTCCGCGTAGTAGGCCGCGGCCTCGTTGTCCCAGTAGTAGCGGCTGGCGGCCCGGGCGCCGTCGGAGTCGATCTCGGTGTAGCCGTAGGCGGGGCTGTCGGAAGTGTCCACGGCCGTCATGCTCGCATCGCGCCCGGCGCGGCCGGGGGCCGGTGCTACGAGCGGACGTGGGTGACGGCGGCGCCGATCACCGCCCGGTCCTCCACGATGCTCACCGGGGTGTAGACGACGGTGCCGTTGGCCTCGCGGTCGACGAGCCGCCCCCGGCGGCTCTCCCCGACGACCCGGGCCCGGCCGGTCAGTGAGTCCAGGCCGACCTCGCGGTCCGCCGGGCCGAACGGGCCGGTGCCGGCCAGCCCCACCTGCCGCGGGGCCTCGGTGGCGTAGACCCGCACGACCGAGCCGGGCACCGTCGTCCAGCGCAGCACCGTCCCGCCGAGGGTGTCGCGGGCTTCGAGGTCGACGACGGCGCGGGGCCTGGCGATCACTCTGGCGGTGACCTCGGCGTAGGTCTCCGGCCGCAGGCCGTCCGACTCGTCACCGGCGGCGACCCAGACGCGATAGCGGTAGACCGCACCGGCCTGCACATCGCTGTCGACGAAACTGCCGCGGAAGCCCCGGTAGCGGCGCATCGCTCCGCGCACGGACGACGCCTCGTCGTGGGTCCGCTCGATGACCACCTCGTCGTGGCCGGGCAGCGGGCGCCAGGACAGGGCGACGGCGTCGTCGGCCATGTCGGCGCGCAGGGCCGTCACCGGGGGCAGCACCATGCGTACCGGGCCTCGGGCCGGAGCCGACCTGGCCGGACCGCCCCGGCCCGGCCCGATCCCGCCCGGACCGAACCCGCCCGGACCGAGCGCGGCGACCTCGTGCCAGACCCGGACCCCCCGGGGGACACCGGCGTCGAACAACTGGGTCGCGGAGGTGATCCCGAGGCTGCGTTCCCGGCGCCCGTTCTCGGAGTCCGGGTCCGCGACCACGCGGACCACGCGGTAGGCCTCGGCTCCGGGCACGGGCGTCCAGGCGATGAGCAGCGCCCCGTCCTGTTCCAGGACGGTGACCTCCGCGGGCGGCGGCGGGGGCCCGCCGGCCGGGACGCCGTCGGGCCCCGGTCCCGCGCCCGAGCCGACGTCTGAGCCGACGCCCGTGCCCGGGCTGACGTCCGTGCCCGAGCTGACGTCCGTACCCGGGCCGGCGTCCGTGCCCGGGGTGGGGCCGGTGGGGCTGGCCGCGGGCTGTGCGGGGCCCCCGGCCGGCGATCCCGGCGCGGCCGGGATCGCCGGGATCGAGAGGGTCGTCGGCGCGTCGGGGTCGGGAAGGGTCGGCGCGTGTGGAGGCGGCGGGTCGTTCCCGGCCCGGGCATGCCAGCCCAGACCGTCCGCGCGGACGACGGCCCGGCTGTCGCTCCCGCGGCCGTCCGCCAGCCCCGGCCGGGCGGCGGGTTCGGCGGAACCGGACGGACCCGGGTTCTCGCCGAGGAGGGCGGTCCCGGTCGTCAGGGAGCCGTGGCCGCCGGTCGTGGCGCCGCCCAGCGCGGTGGTGTCGCCCGCCCGGGGGGTTCCGCTCGCCGCGAGCAGATCGCCGAGCATCGACAGCGCGGCTCCGGCCGGCAGCCGCCGCTGCGGTTCCTTCTCCAGCAGGCCNGTCAGGACGGCCGCCAGGGGACCCGCGAGCCGCATCGGCGTCGGCGGATGGAGCAGTACGGAGGTGAGCATGGCGCCGAAACTCTCCCGCTCGAACGGCGGGTGCCCCTCGACCGCGAAATACAGTGTTCCGCCCAGGCTGAACAGGTCGGCTTCGAAGGTGGCCGGAGCGTTGTTCAGGCGCTCGGGGGCCATGTACAAGGGAGTTCCGAGTACTCCGGTCACGGTGAGTGTCGGATCGCCGTCGCCGGTCGCGATTCCGAAGTCGGTGAGCACAACCCGACCGTCCGTACCGATGAGGATGTTCGACGGCTTGACGTCGCGATGGACGATTCCCCGGTCGCGGGCGGCGAGCAGGGCGTCGATGACGGCCAGGCCGATCCGGGCGACCTCCGGCACCGGCAGTGGGCCGGCGTCACGGACGATCTCGAACAGCGACCGGGACGGCACCAGTTCCATGACGATCCAGGGGAGACCGTTCTCCAGGACGACGTCCAGGATGGTCACCACATGCGGGTGGCCGCGCAGCTTGGCGGCGTGCCGGGCCTCGCGCATGGCGCGCTCCACCCGTTCGGCCCGCTCGGCGTTCGGCACGCCGCCCGCGAACTCCATCTCCTTGAGGGCGACCTCGGTCTCCAGGATCTCGTCGAAGGCACGCCAGACGGTTCCCATCGCGCCGGCCCCGAGTCGTGCCACGAGCCGGTAACGGCCAGCAACGAACCGTGCACCCTTCGGACCGACTGCCACCTGACCCCCTCGGCCCCGCACATCACCCGAGGCCAGCATCTCAGGCGGCTGTTGGCAATGGGGCGGCAGGACGGATCGCGGACAGATATCTGTCGCTCAGCGGCGCGGCAGCCACAGTTCCACGCCGTCGACATCCGTCGGTGCTGTGCCCGTGATGCCGGTCATCAGTCTGGACAGTTCCGCGCGCCGCGGTGTCGGGCCGAGCACGATCGCGGCCGGCGCGAGCTGTTCGAAGGCACCGCGCACGGCGGGGTCGGCGAGCGCGGTGTCGGCGTCCAGCCGGCCCTGCTCGACGGCGACCAGGGCGCTGTTCAGCGGGTCCGTCCAGGCGTTGAACACGGCGCGGCCGTCCGGCCCGGGGATGGTGCAGTAGCAACCGGGGATGCGGAAGCGGTAGTCCGCGTCGGCCTGCCAGAGCATGGCCTCCGTCCGCGTCGGATACGGATAGGGCAGCACCAGCGCCGTCGATCCGGCGGGAATCGCGCGGACCGCGTCGCCGGTGAAGAAAGCGGGTGTGGCCGTCGGCGTCGTGACGTGGGCGCGGGGCAGGAGCGGGACGACCATGACCGCGGCCGCCACCGCGAGCCCGGCGCAGGTCGCGAACGGTACGCCCCGGCCGCCCCGGCCGCTCCGGCAGCCGGCGCGATGCCGGGCGGTACGGGTGCCGCGCAGGGCTGCCCGGTGCAGGCCGACCGCCACGATGATCCCGACGGCCATCATCAGGTACAGGGCGAACCGGGACGGCAGCGCGCTGTTGATGACGGGCAGGTTCTCCAGGGCCAGCCAGGGCAGCCGCACGCGGGTCGTCCGGCCGTCCACGTGCAGGCGACTGCCCAGGGAGAGAACAGCCGCCACGACCGCCAGCGGGGCGAACAGGGACACCAGCGGATCACGCCGCAGCCGGACGGCGATGACGGCCGCGCCCAGGATCAGCGGAATCCCGAGGTAGCCGGTCACCTCCACCGCGTTCCCGGTGAACCGAGCACTGTGCCGCAGCCCGGCGTCCGGGGCCATGAGCTGGGCGGGGGTGGGAGTGACGAAGGTCAGCAGGTCCGACACCGCGACGTTGTGCGGCTGGATGTTCCCGTGCACCCGTTGATCGCCGAAGAACTGTACGGACAGCGGCCAGGCGAGCAGCAGGCCGGCCACCGTCCCGCAGCTGAGCAGGCCCTGGCCGAGCGCGCCGGCCCGGGCCCGGACGAGGTCGCGGTGACCGAGGCCCGCGATGACCACCCCGATGCCGCCGATGAGGGCGCTGGTGGCGAGGATCTCCTCGGAGATCATGGCCTGTGCCGCGACCGCGAGTCCGAGCAGGGCGCCGGTCCGCAGCGGCGGGCGCGCTCTCGTCAGCAGGTCGTCCAGCGCGATCAGCAGCAGCGGCGGGAAGACCGCGAAGGTCAGATGAAGGTGGCCGTAGGACTCGCCGATCATGTAGGGGCCGAACCCGTACAGCAGGCCGGCGAACGCCGCCGGCTGCGCCGGCAGCCAGCGCAGCAGGGCCCGGAACAGCGCGAAGGCCGACAGCGCCGGAGCCAGCGTCAGCAGGAGGTTGAGGGAGACTACCGGGCCGAACAGCGCGGTCACCGGTGCGGTGAGCAGCCCGAGCAACGGGACGGGCGTGCTCCACAGCAGGTTGCTCCCGGTGGGCGCGTTCAGATGGGACGTGACAAACGGGTCCAGTCCCTCGCCGAGCGCGTGCGGAATCCAGCCGAGGTACCACGCGAACAGCGCCGAGTCGCTGGCTCCGTAGAGCACGCCGCCGGGATCCGCCCAGGCGGCGCGGAAGACGGCGAGCGCGAGCGCGAGATACCCGGCGAGAACGGCGAGCGACACCCGAAACCTGCCTGGCCCGCGCGGTGCCGCGGGAACCGGACCGCCGCTCGGAGCCGGGCCGCTCGCCGGTTCCCGCGAAACCGCGTCCTCGGTCGGAACCGCCGAGACGGGGCCGCCTGCCGGAAACGCGCGGGATGGGTGGCCCGCGCAGGCTGGCACGCTTTCTCCTCCTCGCCGCGGACCCGAATCGGTGCGGAGCCCCGGCCTGGTCCGGGCCGGTGGTGACGCGCCCGCACCCGGCGCCCCCATCTGCTGGGAAGCCAATACGTCTGGATCGTCCAGTTGTGGACGTATACGACCCTAGTGCCGGTCCCGGGCGGGGCGGAGGGGTGGTTGGTCGGACTCGTCGTGCCATTCGGCGACCAGCGCCGACCAGGCGCGGTAACGCGCCACCGAATACCGGGGGGAAACCAGGCCGCGCGGATCGAACACGGCGACCGGGAAGCCGCGCTCCGCGCGGTAGCCGCGGCTGGCGATGATCACTCTCCCGCCCAGCCTGGCCACGCCGACCACGCAGGGGTGCCTCGTCCACCGGGGTGGCCGCGCCATCGAGAGCAGGGCGGGGCTGCGCCAGGCGTACAGGCCGCACGCGCAGTCCGCCGCCGGGATCCGGTCGTGCGGAACCTGCCCGGAGCCCTCCGGGCGCACACAGCACGCCTCGGTCAGCCCGTCTGGGCGCCACAGCAGAAGGCCGGCGGGGAAAGGCGACCACGGAGTCCACGCGGGGCGCAGCAGACCGTCGCCGTCCACCGCCCACTGGCGCCATCCGAGCAGGCTCACGCCGGAGTCGGCTCGCGCGTGGGCTCCGGCACCGGCGCCGCCGGCCCTCGTGTTCCCGCCGGCCCTCGTGTTCCCGCCGGCACTCGTGTTCCCGCCGGCACTGGTGTTCCCGCCGGCACTGGTGTCACTGCCGGTTCCGCCGGAACGGGTGGGGCGGGGTCGGGTCCGGGAACCGCCAGCGGCTCATGTTCGGGAAACCCGATCGGCTCGTCCTCGACGATGCGTTCAGGCTTGCCAACGTCACCCATTCGCACCACGGTCCTCGGGCCGGCGGGTTGGGGTCAATGCCCCGATTTGCCCAGACGGTCGCGCCGATATGACTGATCCGTCGACCTGTCGAACCGTGGCCGGCGGTCGCCGGCCCGGCAGCCCCGTGGCTCGGGAAGTTCTAGGCTGAGCGGGTGAAGATCCGGGTGGGTATCGGATTCGGCTCGGTTTCCGGAGCGGTGTTCGCCGAGCGTGTCGACGCGCTGGAAAAGCTGGGTGTGGACTCGTTGTGGCTGTCCGAGCAGCTCTCGACCGAGGCCGTCGACCCGCTCGCGGGGATGTCCTATGCCCTCGGGCGGACCAGCGATCTCAAGGTGGGTACGAGCGTCGCCGTCCTTCCCGGGCGCAATCCGGTGCTGCTCGCCAAGCAACTCGCGACCCTGGCCGCGCTGGCCCCACGGCGGGTGCTGCCGGTGTTCGGGCTCGGGCCGGCGCGGGCGGCCGACCGCAGTGCCTTCCCCGTGCCGGCCGGCCGCCGGGGTGCGGTGTTCGACGAGGCGATCCTGCTTCTGCGGCGGCTGCTCAGCGAGGAGTCGGTGACCTTCCAGGGCGAGTTCTTCGAGGTCACCGACCTCGGGATCGGGGACCGCCCGGCGCGCCCGCTCGACATCTGGCTCGGCGGGGCGGCGCCGGCCGCGCTGCGCCGCATCGGCCGTCACGGTGACGGCTGGTTGGCGAGTCTGATCGAGCCCGCCGAGGCCGCCGCGGGCATCCGGGCGATCAACGAGGCCGCCGCGGCCGCCGGTCGGGAGATCGACCCCGAGCATTTCGGGATGAGCCTGCGGGTCACCTTCGGTGAGCTCTCCGCGTCGACCGTCGCGGCGATCCGGGCGCGACGTCCGGACAGCGACCCCGCCGACCTCCTGCCCCGGGGCTGGGTGGCCGCGCGTGACCTCATCGGCAGGTACGTGGACGCCGGGGTGAGCAAGTTCGTCGTGTACCCGTCGATCGGGCCGTCGGGCTGGCCGGAGTTCCTCGAGGGCTTCGTCCGCGAGCTGGTGCCGCTACAGACCTGAGCACCGCCTGCGTACCGGAACCCCGCCGCCGGGCGACCGCCGGCGAAATTCCGGTACGCAGGTCACCGGTCAGGTGATGGTGATACCGCCGTCGACGACGAGGGTCTGGCCGGTGACATAGCCGCCCGCGTCCGAGGCGAGGAAGATCAG
Source organism: Frankia sp. EI5c (assembly GCF_001636565.1). Lineage (GTDB taxonomy): Bacteria > Actinomycetota > Actinomycetes > Frankiales > Frankiaceae > Parafrankia. The sequence continues at coordinate 19,477 of NZ_LRTK01000021.1, read as the reverse complement.
CGCGGCGGTGAGCTCCTCCGCGCCGCCGAACCTGCCCGCGAGAATCTTCGACCGCCGGCTCTCCAGATAGCTGGGCTGGTACTGATCGGTCATCTCGGTCTCGAAGAATCCGGGCGCCAGCGCGTTGACGCGGATCCCGCGCCGGCCGGTCCACTGCTGGGCCAGGTCGCGGGTCAGCCCGATCAGGCCCGCCTTGCTGGCCGAGTAGGCGGCCTGCGGCAGCCCGCCGGTCTTGATGCCGAGCACGCTGGAGATGTTGACGATGCTGCTGCCCGGCTGCATGACCCGCGCGGCCGCCTGAGCCATCCAGTAGCACCCGTTGAGGTTGACGTCGATGACGGAGCGGAACTGCTCCGGGGATTCCTTCAGCGCCGGGTACGCCCAGCCGACGCCCGCGTTGTTGACGAGGATGTCANCCCGCCCGAAGGTGGTCATGGCGGCGTCGACGAGCCGCTGGCACGCCTCGGGGTCGGCGACATCGGTGCCGACACTGACAGCTCGGCGGCCTTCCTTCTCCACCAGCGCCGCCGTGTTCGCCAGCAGGTCCGTGCGCCGCGCGCCGAGAGCGAGGTCCGCGCCGGCCTCGGCGAGCCCGCGGGCGAATCCCACGCCGAGCCCCGAGGACGCGCCGGTGAGTACAGCGACCTTGCCGTCGAGGCGGAATCTGTCCAACACCGACATGTCGACCCTCGCTTTCGGGAGATCCTGCCTGCTCCTGCCCGGCGGCTCGACTTCCGCGTCGTTGACGCGACCGGCGTTCCGGCCCGGGATCCTCATGATTCTCGGTGCCGGCGCCGCCGGCCGCGACTGATCGGGGTAGGAGCCGCCGCCGGTGGGCAGAATCCGAGCACGGAATCGAAACCGGGCGACGAGAGACCGGCGAGGCCAGGCGGGGGTCGGCTGGCGGGGTCTCCAGGACGACCCGCGGAGCGAAGGGCGCGGGTTTCGTCAAACAGGACCCCTGCTGGCACTTCCCCTTTCCTGCGTCACACATCACAATCGTGGCCATCATTCCGGCCGGGTTCCGGCCGGGAAGGCGTCGGCGGAGGAGGAGCCGTGGAGCAGGCGGAGGGACGTCGACTCGCCACGCGGACGACGTCGGGCAGTCATGTGATCGTGGGTCTACGCGCCGGAGACGCCGGCGATCTCGCCGACGTCCTGCTGGCGGCCGAACTCGCGGCACGGATGGGTTCCCGGCTGGTTGTCGTTGCAGTACGTGACCGATGGTCACGATGGGCAAGATGGTCCACCGGTATGTACGGAGCTTTCGGGATGGAGGGCGTCGCCTACGCGTCCCGTACCGCGGAGCAGGAGGTCGACGACGAGTTCCAGCAGCGGGTGGCGGATGTCGTCGGCCTGGTGAACGTCGACTGGACGCTGGAGTGGGTCAGCGGTTCCTGCGAGCGCGCGGCCCTGCGCTACGCCCGCCGCAACCCGACCGCGCTCGTCATGTTCCGCCCGCCCTCCGCCCGGTAGCCCACCGCCAGACGTCTGTGCGCCAGACGTCTGTGCGCCAGACATCTGCGTGCCGGACATCTGCGCGCCGAGTCGACGTACAGCTCCGGACTGCCCAGCCTCGCGGCCGCCGAGGAGATGTTGACGATCGACCCGCCCGTTCCGCCGTGTCGCGTGGACATCCGGCGCACGGCCTCACCGGCGCGCAGGATCGCCGAGATCGTGTTGATGGTGAACATGCGGGTCAGCCGCTCGGGCGTCAGCTCGTCGACCCGGGCCACCCGGTCGATCACACCGGCGTTGTTGACCAGGACGGTCAGCCTGCCCAAGTGGTCCGCGGCAGTGAACACACCGGGGACGCACGCCGGATCCTCCAGGTCCGCGGCGACGGCGATCGCGCCGGTGGGCGCACCCGGCAGACCGTGCTCGGCGTGGTACTCGCGGGCGGCCTCGTCGCAGCCCCGCGCCACCTCCCACGCGGTGTCCTTCTCCGTCCGGTAGGTGAGGCAGACCGCCCACCCGGATCTCGCCAGCAGGCGGGCGCACGCCGCGCCGATACCCCGGCTCCCGCCGGTGACCACGGCGACCCCTCGGCCGGCTTCGGGGTCGGCCCGTTCTGGCTGCGTCATCAGGATCCTCCCGGTCCCGGCCGCCGCCTGCCGACGGCTTCGGCCGGTAACCATCCTGCCCGCCGGGGACCGGCCCGCGGACCAGCCCGTCCCGGTGGGTCAGGCCGCGGACCGCAGGAGCCGCCGTCGCCGCCGCGGCCCCTTGCCGCCCGCGGGCCGGGAGCCGCCAGGGCCCCTGGAGCCACCCGCGTCCGCGGCCTCCCGCCATGGCGCGAGCTGCGGCGGGAGGTGCGGCGGCGGCGCGAGTGGGGCTGCCCAGGCGGGCAGCGGCATCGGTACCGCCACCGGGGCCTGCGGCCTGAGGGCGGCGGCGACCGGGCCGGTCGTGGACACCCGGAAGGCCCGCACGTCGCCGACCCGGCCCTTCACCGGCCGCGGATCCAGTGGGACGACCACCTCAGCGGGCAGCGCGGTCGCCGTCGCCGCGCTGATGATCGTCGTGCCCGCCTCGGCCATGGCCTGGAGCCGCTGGGCGAGGTTCATGGTGTCCCCGACCAGCGTGTACTCCCGCCGGGCGTCACAGCCCAGCAGCGCCGCGGCGACCTCCCCGGTGGAAACGCCGACGCCCAGCCCGAACGGCTCCAGGCCACGTCCGGCCCACCGGTCGTTCAGGTTGTTCTGACGCTCGTGCATGGCGCTGGCCGCGCGAACGGCGCGCTCGCGGTGATCACTGGTCGGGTTCGGTGCCCCGAAGACGGCGATGACGGCGTCCCCGGCGTACTGCAGGACGGTGCCGCCCTCGGCCAGGATCGCCGCGTTCATCTCCNGCCGGTGCTCGTCGAGCTGGTGTGCCAGGAGTATCGGGTCGGTCCGCTGCGCGATGCCCGAATAGCCGCGGACGTCCGACATGAGGACGGTGACGACGAGGCGCTCGGTGCGGTTGGCGGCCTCCGCGTCGTCCCGCAGCTTCTCCGCCAGGCCACCGGGGAGCAGCCNGGCGAGCGCCGCGTCCTGCTCCTCGCGCTTCATCAGTGCCTCGTGCAGCATGCGCAGCCGGCGCAGCGCCCCGGCCTGCCCGGCGCTGGCGCCCTGGGCGAGCCGGAGCAGCAGGGCGTCGATCGCCGAGTTGACGGCGGCGGGCGTGTCACCGTGCCTGGCCGCGATGGCGGCGACCGGCTGGCCGTGAGCGACGTCGCGCAGCAGCTCCTCCTGATCCGGCGTCAGGGTGCCGGCCTCGCGCACCGGGGCCATCACGGCGGTGACGATGGCTGGATCCAGCACCGAGCCGCCGCCGGCCACCTCGCGGATGGCACGAGCCAGCAGATCGGGGTCGGCGACCCGCTCCTTGAGGAGGTAGGCGTAGCCGGACAGGCCGTCGCGCAGCAGCCGGATCGCGTAGTCCGGCTCGTCGTACTGGGAGAGCAGGACGATGCCCGTCGCCGGGTTCGCGAGGCGGATGCGCTGCGCTGCCCGCACCCCCTCGTCGGTGAAGTCGGGTGGCATGCGGATGTCGGTCACGACAACCGCGGGCCGCAGCTCGCTCGCGGCCCGGACGAGTTCGTCGTGGTCGGCCGCGACCCCGACGACGGAGATGTCCGCGACGTGGGACAGCAGTGCCCGGACGCCTTCTCGGACTATGAGGTTGTCATCGGCGAGCAGCACGGTGATGCGGTTCGTCCGTGCCGAGTCGTTGCCTGGTGCGTGTGTTTCGCCGCCGGCCCTGCCGTTGCGCGCCATGACACCATTCAGCCGGGTTCCCACCGTCTGGGCCAGCAGGCCAGGATCACCCCGTCCGGGGATGCTGGCACCACCCCGCCGGGCGGACTGCCCACACCCGATCGGCGCGGTCCGCGGCGGTCGCGGGCGGCAGGGGTGGCCGGCCGGTGGTTGATTGGTGTGGGCGGGGGCGGGGGCGGTGGCGTCAGCGCTGTCTGGGGGGCTGGCACCACTGTTTTCCCGGCCAGATCGTACGAGACTCGTCTCACCCGCCCTTCGCCTCGGACCACGGAGCACCCTCGGGGGCGGCAACGCCGGAAAACTGTCGGACCCGTCGACGACACTTCGACTGTCGCGTTCGTGATGGCATGCCTGGTCCGCCCAGCCAGGTCCGTGCGGTGGTGGGGCGGTGTGCCCGGTTGGGCCCGGACGGAGGAGGACCTGTGGCGAGTGCTTCATCGGCCGCGCCGCCGTGGTGGCGGTGCGCGGTCAGCCGGTCAGCGCTGCCGGGGCTCGTCCCCTTCTCCGTCCCGCCTCCGCCGATGCCGCGGGCGCGGCTGTCACAGCCGGTGTCGCTGTCGCAGCTGCCGCCGCCAGCGGCGCAGCCCCAGTCGCCAGCGGCACGGGAGCAGTCGCCAGTGGCACGGGAGCAGTCGCCAGCGGCACGGCAGCAGTCGGTGCCGCGAGCGGTGCCGCCGCAGCGGGTTGCGCGGCCCCCGTCGGCGATGCCGCCCGGTCAGCCGGCGTGCCCCCGGCTCGCGGGTCGGCGGCTGGGCGTTCTCCTGTATGCGATCAGCCAGGTGGTCCTGCTCGCGCTGCTGTACGTGGGCTATGGGTTCAGTCGGCATCTCGCGATCGGCCGGGAGGAGGAGGCGCTCGACAACGCGGTGGAGATCTGGCGGCTGGAACGGTTCCTGCGGCTACCCGGCGAGGCGGCTCTCCAGAGCGCGCTGCTCGCCCAGGAGTGGTTGCTGCGCGGTGCGAACTGGTACTACATCGGCGTTCACTTTCCCGCCGCCGTGCTGTTGCTGGTGTGGGTGTTCGGGCTGCACCGCGGGCACTGGCGCCGGGTCCGGAACACGATCGTCCTGGCCACGGGTGCCGGTCTGCTGATCCAGCTGTTGTTCCCGCTGGCGCCGCCCCGTTTCCTGTCCGAGGTCAGCCCCGGGGTGCGGATGGTCGACACGGGCGCGGTCCTCGGGCCGTCCCCCTATGGCGACGCGACCGACGGGGTCGCGAACCAGTACGCGGCCATGCCGAGCCTGCACGTCGGCTGGGCCATCCTCGAGGCCTGGGCGGTGGTGACGATCCTGCGGCACCGGGCTCGTTGGCTGGTGTTGCTCCACCCGCTGGCAACCGTGTTCGTCGTGGTCGTGACGGCCAACCACTACTGGCTGGACGGGTTGGTCGGCGGTCTGCTGGTGGTGGGGGCGGTCGCCCTGGTCGGGCGGCGCGGCGCGGCCCCGGCCGGAGCGACCGCGGCGGCCCCGGCCACCGAACCCGTCGGCGCGCAGGCCCGCTGGGAGGCCGGGGCCACCGCTCCCGGTCTGATCGCTCCCGGTTCGGCCGCCGCACCCGCCGTGTCTCCCCCGGGAGACCGCTCGCCCGTGCCCACCGGGCAGCGGCCCGGTCCCACCGACAGGTCTTCGGTGTTGGCCGGCGACGGCGGCGAGACTCTTCCGAACAGATCGTTATGTTTCATGTACGGGTTCCACTCGAATCCGTACAACGTCGATCCTTCCCAGTAGCCCGGGCTACGATGTGTCATCGTGTGACGCATCATTCATGGTCTGGGGGGGTGTCGTTGGCGGGATATGCCGACGTCCCGCCTGGGAGTCTGCTGGATGCCGCGCCCGACGCGATCGTCGGTGTACATCCGGATGGTCGGATCGCGCTGGTGAACGCCCAGGCAGAGCGGCTGTTCGGTTATAACCGCGACGAGCTGGTCGGTCAGTCGGTGGAGATGCTCGTCCCCGAGGTGTTCCGGGCGGCCCACCCGGCCCGGCGGGGCGCCTACCTGGCTGATCCGCGGCCGCGGCCGATGGGTGCGGGGGTGGAGCTAGCCGCGTTGCGTCGGGACGGAACACAGTTCCCGGCCGAGATCTCGCTGTCGGCGGTCCAGACGGCGGAGGGAACGTTCGTGACTGCGGCGATCCGCGATGTCACCAGCCGGAAGCGGGCTGAGGCGATGTTCCGAGGCCTGCTGGAGGCCGCGCCGGACGCGATTGTCGGCGTGCGCCCGGATGGTCGGATCGCGCTGGTGAACGCCCAGGCAGAGCGGCTGTTCGGTTATAACCGCGGCGAGCTGGTCGGTCAGTCGGTGGAGATGCTGGTTCCGGAGTCCGCCCGGCACCTGCACCCGCGGCACCGGAACCGGTACTTCGACGATCCACGGCCACGGCCGATGGGTGCGGGCATGCAGCTCGCCGCGCGCCGGCGGGACGGCTCGGAGTTCCCGGCCGAGATCTCCCTCTCCGCCCTGGAGACCGATGAGGGCCTGCTCGTCTCCGCCGCCATCCGGGATGTCACCGACCGCCTGGAGGCGCAGGCGGAGCGGGAACGGCTCCGCGCCCAGGCCGAACGCGAACGGCTGGAGGTCCAGCTCCACCAGTCGCAGCGGCTGGAGAGCCTCGGCCAGCTCGCGGGCGGTGTCGCGCACGACTTCAACAACCTGCTCGCGGTCATCATCAACTACACGGCCTTCGTCGGTGAGGTCGTCGGTGAGGCGGCCAAGGGCAAGGATGGTCTCTGGGAGTCCGCCCGCCGCGACATCGAGCAGGTCCAGCGGGCTGCCGACCGGGCTGCCCAGCTCACCCACCAGCTGCTCGCCTTCGGGCGCCGCGAGGTCGTGCAGCCCCGCCCGCTCGACCTCAACGAGGTCGTCCACGACATGGAGCAGCTGCTGCGCCGCACCCTCGGCGAGCATGTGGAGCTGCATACCTTCGCGCACCCCGAGCTGTGGTCCGTGCTGGCCGACGCCGGCCAGATCGAGCAGGTNCTGGTCAACCTGGCGGTCAACGCACGCGACGCCATGCCGAGTGGCGGCACGCTCACCATCGACACCGCGAACGTACGGATCGACGAGGAGACCGCGACCGCCAAACCGGGGCTCCACGCCGGCCGGTTCGTGCACCTGCGGGTCAGCGACAGCGGTACGGGCATGTATCCGGAGGTCGCGTCGCGCGCGTTCGAGCCGTTCTTCACAACCAAGGCCAAGGGCGAGGGCTCCGGGCTGGGCCTGGCGACGGTCTACGGCATCGTCACCCAGGCCGGCGGGCATGTCGAGATCGTGTCGACCGTCGACGTCGGCACCACCGTCAGCGCACTGCTGCCGGCGATCGAGGGTGCGGTGCCGGTCGTCGAGGAGGTGCCGGCGAGCGGCGAACTGCTCGGCGGTGAAACGATCCTGGTTGTCGAGGACGAGTCGGCGATGCGCGAGCTGACCCACCGCATCCTCACCCGAAACGGCTATCAGGTGATCAGCGCCGCCAGTGGCCCGGAGGCGCTCGAACTGACGGCGACGTTCCGGGACGAGATCCACCTGCTGCTCACCGATGTCGTCATGCCGCAGCTCCTCGGCCGGGAGGTCGCCGAGCGAATCTGCCGGCAGCGTCCCGACGTGCGGGTGCTGTACATGTCCGGCTACGCGTATCCCGTCCTCGCCCAGAACGGGACGCTCGCCCCGGGGCTGGCCCTGATCACAAAGCCGTTCTCGGAGCGGGTGCTGCTGTCGAAGGTCCGCGAGGTGCTGGACGCGTCACCGTCCGACCGGCCGGCGTAGGCGGCCCCGGAAACGGTGCCAGTCGGATGCCTGGCCGGGCTGCGGGGAACACCGAGCGTTTCGGGTGACACGGCTGTCTGATCGGCGGGATATCGCGGCCGTTGGGCCGGCGGCGGGGTGCGGTGGGTGGCGGCTGCGGGCTGGTGCGGGGGCGCACTGTGCCGGCTGTTCGACGTCCTCGATCCCGTCTGTGGACGCCTGGGCTGGTGAAGATCGCGTCGCGGTGCGGCCACGGGGCTGCGGGCATCCCGCGGGACCCCGCGGTAATGGGGCTACCTGGGCTTTCAGAGCGTCGGCAGGCCCCGCGGCAGCCGTCACCCACCCGTGGGGCGTGGGTCCGGGAGGATTCGCCGACAGCGACTGAAGGGCTCCTTGTGTCCTTCGCTCGCAGGGGTTGCGGCCCCTGTGCCGCCGTGGTTGTCAAGGCGTCTCGGCGGGAGACACGAACAGCTCTTCAGGTGCGGGATCGGCACTGCCGCGCCCGCGCTCGAAACGCTGACCAGCATCGTCAGATCACCGAACGCACCCGCCGCACCTCCGCCCGCCGAGCACCTGCCCGCGCCGCACCGCGCGTGCTGTCCGCACCCGCGCGTGCTGTCCGCACCTCGCCCGCGCTCCCGCCCCCGCCCGCGCGTGCCGTCTGCGCATCCCCCGGCTGTCGCCCGGGCTCGGGTCAGCCCCCGGCCTGCTGCCCCGGATGCCCGCCCTTGATCTACTGAAAGCCGGCTAGCGGTGCCTGGTCTGTTGTGTCGGCGCTACCTCGCGGGTTGCCTGGTCTGCGGCGCGTGCCGCGCCGCCTGCGGACTCGCGCCGCGGCGGGGCAGCCGGACCACGGCCGACCACGAGCCCGTCCCCGGGTCCGTCCGAAGTTGTGCACCCAGCAGGTCCGCCACCGGCTGCACCCGGCCCAGCCAGCTCGTCTCGTTCTCCCGCACGGTCTCTGACCCGGGCCCGGCCCCGTCGTGGCCCCCGGCCCCGGCCCCGGCTTCGCCCGCGTCGTTGCCCGCCGAGCCCGCCCCGACGATGCGGTCAGCGGTGAAGGGCTGGGGCGTACCGGCGTACGCGACCCGCAGCGCGAGGTCGATTCCCTCGGGTCTGGATCGAACCGACACCAGGGCGCGGGTGGCCTGGTGAATCGGGTCGCTCTCCTGCAGGAGGAGCTGGACGGTCGCGAGCAGAATGGCGACCTCGCTCAACGCGGGCGGGGAGGAGTCGATGTCCAGGCTGATGTAAAGCCGGTCGACGAGAACGCCCTCGACCCGTTGCGTCAGGCCCAGCTCCAGCATCTGCCGGGGGCTGTTGCCNGGGCGGAACGGGGGCGGCGGCCGGTGCAGGGCGGCGGCGGCGTCCTGCAGCGATGTCTCCAGCTGGGCAACGCGGTCGGCGGCCTCCTCAGGCAGGTCCCGGCGCAGGCTCGCGAGCGACAGCAGGATTCCGGTCAGGTCCTGCATCGGACCGTCGTGCAGTGCCTCCGTGAGCGCCCGACTCTCGCGCTCCTGTACGGCGATCATGAGGAACAGCAGGCGCTCGGCACCGGGAACAGGCCCCACCGTCCCGGGGACGCTCACCCGTTCAGCCCGCGGCGGACACCGTCCCGCGGGCCGTTGTCGGTCGGGCGGCGGCCGGCGAGCCGGTTGACCGCGTCGAGCAGGTCGTCAGCCCGGAACGGCTTGAAGAGAACGGCGACACCCTCCGGCGTGGGATCGACAGTGGCCCCGGTGAGGACCAGGCACCGCTGGGACACCAGCGGGTCCTGCGCGCGCAGCTGGGCGAACAGCTCGGTGCCGCGCTCCGGGCCGAGACGGGTGTCGATGACGATGGCGTCGAAGTCGAGGGGCCGCAGGGCGAGAGCCTCGGAGATGCCGGCAGCGGTGGCGACGGACCAGCCGCCGTCGGACAGCACCCGTGCGGCAAGGACCCGGATCATCTCCTGGTCGTCGACCACGAGTGCCTGGGGACGGCCTGTACGGGGCGCCTCATCGCTACCTGGGTTTCGCACTCGCCACCTCGGTCGCCCTCAACCAGGACCTTGTCGCAGCCTGCCAGCCGAACGGCGACACCATACGGCACGACCCTGACAGCAGAAGGCGCGACGACGAAGTCCCGTGTCGCGATGTGCCAGTATTGGTCACCATACGTGCTGGGCACCGGCTCGCGGCTGCTGACCGTCGTTCCCGTCCGCGCGGCCCTGGCGGGTCGGTGGCTCGAGGGCCGCTGAGCCGTTCCGCGGCCGGCCGCGGCCGCTGCTCCGCTTCGCCTCGTACATCGCGGCGTCGGCCAGTCCGACGACGGCCTGTGGATCGGCCAGCCCGCGCGAGAGCGCGACGCCGACGGTGGCTCCGACCGACACCAGGCTCCCGCCGGCGCTGATCGGCTCCCGCACCGCCAGGGTGATCTGGTCCGCGGTGTGCCACGCCACGGCTTCGACGTCCAGGCCGCCGGCGAGTGCGGTGGACGGCCCGGCCAGCACCGCGACGAACTCGTCGCCCCCGACCCGGAAGACCGCCCCCCGCTCGGGCTGATACCAGGACTGTCCCGCGCCACGGCGGAACCAGGAGGACGGCCGGCGCAGCCGCCGCCGTTCCGCACCGTCCCGCTCGGCACCGTCCCGCTCGGCACCGTCCCGTTCCGCACCATCCCGCTCGGCACCGTCCCGCTCGGCACCGAACTGGCCGGCACTGGCGTCGGCGTCATCGGCATCGTCCGCCGGCACCGCCGCCGCCGCTGGCACCGCCGGAGCGTCGGTGCGGCGAGCGTGCCCTTGCTCGGCCGGGCCGCCGGGTCTGTCGGGCCGGCCAGGGCTGTCGGGTCCGTCGGGCGCCACCAGCGGCCCCGGAGGGTCGTGACCCGCGCAGGGTATCGGGTCGCCCCCCCGCTCGGGGGCGCCGTCGGCGGCGAGGATGCGCCGGATCCGCGCCGCGGTGACCTGCAGGACCTGGTCGCCCACCGCGTGACCGAAGGTGTCGTTGACGGGTTTGAACCCGTCGAGGTCGACGAGCAGGATCGCGAAAGCCGTCCGGTCGCGTGCTATCGCCTCGAGGTGCTCGGCGAGCGCGGCCCGGTTGGGCAGCCCGGTCAGCGGGTCGAGGCGCGCGCGGCGGCGGGCCTGCTCGGTCAGCCCGCGCCATTCACCGATCTCCCGGCAGGTCAGGACGGGGACGCGTGGCTGCCCGGCCCGGGTCTCCCAGACGGCGGCGGCGATGTCGAACCAGCGGTAGGTGCCGTCCGGCGTCGCGAGCCGGACGTCCAGCAGCGGTGGCGCCTCCCGCGGGGCGTGCAGGAGCGCCCGGACGGCGGTGCGGTCCTCCGGATGGACGTACCGCAGTGGATCCTGCCCGATCATCGCCTGCCCGTCGTGGCCGAGCAGGCGGTCGACGGCCGCGTTGACGAACGCCAGCCGGCCGGCGCGATCGAGGAGGACGACGATGTCGTGGGTTTCGTGCAGCAGGACACCGAGCTCTTCGAGGTCCTGGCTGATCGCGCGCTCCCGCCGCCGGTTGGCGACCGCGAGCCCGAGGACGGTCACACCGATGATCCCGAAAAGCAGTCCCTCGCCGGTCGCGCGGTACTCCAGCACGCTCAGTTCCACCACGTCGGCGGTCTGGTCGAGCAGCACGTACCCGCCCCCGGGGATCGCGGCCGCGACGGCGATGGTGTCGGGTCCGCTGTGCGACCGCACCTGCCTGGGCTGGCCGGGCTGGATGCCCGCCAGCTCGGCCCGGTCCACCAGCACCCGGCCGACCAGCGCCGCGTCCCACGCCAGGACCGCCTGGCCGTTCTGGTCGAGGACGGAGACCCCGCCCTGCCCCAGGTCACTGGCCAGTCCGTCGGTCATCCGCAGTGCGCGGGCGGCCGGCAGCACTTTGGTCGGGCACAGCAGGAGCTGGGCCGCCGGCGATCCGTCGCGCAGGATGGGGACCACGGTGCAGATCCTGTTGTGCCCGTCCACCGGGAGTAGCGAGGTGAGGGCACCACCGTGGCTGGAGAGCGTCCAGAAGGGGTCGTTCGGGGGAATCGGCACCATCGCTCCCGGCGGCTGAACGGCCTTGGGGCTGCCATCCGGGCCGACCACGGCCAGGAGCGCGCTGGGGCCGGCGATCGGCGTCAGGGCCATGGTTCGCAGCGACTCGGCCAGCGCGGTGGGGTCCTCCAGATCCCAGGGGAAGTCGGAGACGGCTCCGGTCAGCCGGTCGGGGTCGCTGATCGCGTGGGCGTACTCGGCGAAATGGCTGACCAACAGGGCACCGGCCGCCAGCCGCTGATGCCGCGCTCGCGCGCGTTCCGCGGCCTCCATCGCCAGCCTGGTGGCCGCCGTCCCCAGCAGCACCAGTACGACGATGACGGACGGGACCGCGGCCGCGAGCCGCCGGCGGCAGCCCGGGGCGCGCTGGGGGCCGCGGCCGTCGCCGTTCCGCATGCAGCCGCTCCGTCCGCTGCCGGACGTTGCGTGGCCGGCGGCCGTGCGCAGGGGGCCGGCTGCTGCCTGGCGTGCTGAGGAGGGGCCGGCGACCGGCTTCCTCTCGACGGGCTTCCTCTCGACCGGCTGCCTCTCGACCGCCTGGGTCGCGGGTGGCTGGGTCGCGGGTGGCTGGGTCGCGGGTGGCTGGGCAGCTGTGGATCGGGTCGTTGTGGGCGATCCGTCGTGTTCACGGACGTTCCCGCCGGAACTCGCCTGCCCGGCGGGGGGATCCGCGGGGCCGGATCCTGTGCCCGGTTCGAGCGGGCCCGAGGGCTCGGCCGGTTCGCGAGGGCCCGGGGGAAGGGGAGAGGCGCCGACGGCGGCGACCGCGTGGCGCCCGCGTCCCGCGGCCTTGGCCCGGTACATCGCCTCGTCGGCGGCTCGGAGCAGGTTCTCGGCCCGGCAGGCCGTACTGGCGACCCCGACTCCGATGCTGGCGTCGACGGTGACCACCGCCGTTTCCAGGCTGACCGGCTCGCGCAGCGCCCGGCTGACGCGTTCCGCGATGGCGACGGCGGCCTCCTGACCCACGCCGGGCAGGACGACGCCGAACTCGTCGCCACCGAAGCGGCTCGCCGTCGGCTCGCGGGCGGCCACCGGGCCCCCTCGGATGGTGGTGGCGGCGAGTGCGGTGCTGTCGGTGAGTGCGGTGCTGTCGGCGAGTGCGGCGGTGAGCCGATCGGCCACGACGGTCAGCACCTGATCCCCGGCGGCGTGCCCGTAGGTGTCATTGATCGGCTTGAAGTGGTCCAGGTCGATGAACAGGACCGAGACGGGCCCGTCGGGCGGACGCTCGTCCAGGGCGGCGGCGAGACGTTCGTCGAAGGTCGCCCGGTTGGCCAGCCCGGTCAGCGGGTCGTGCCCTGCCTGGAAGCCGAGCTGGTCGAGCAGCCCCTTCCGACGCTCGATCGAATGGCACGTCAGGACCACACGAGGAGCCGGCCGGTCGCCTCGTGACGCCCGCCGCCGGTCGCCTCGTGACGCCCGCCGGTCGCTTCGGGGTACGTCCCACCGGTCCCGAGGGGTGCTCCCGGCCTCGGTCGGCGGTCGGGCCGAGACATCGAACCAGTGCTCACTGCCCGTTCCCGACAGCAGCCGGACGTTCATCACCGTCGCGGAACGCCGCTCGGCCAGCAGCGCGCAGACCCGGCGGGTGTCTGCCTGGTGAACGAGGTCGGACAGTGGCCGCCCGCGCAGCGCGGCGGGGTCATGCCCGAGCAGGCCCAGAACCGCCGGGCTCACATATTCCACGAGCCCGTCGGCCGAGACGGTCAGGACGATGTCCCGGGTCGCCGCCAGCAGCGAGCTCACCTCGTCGTGCCGTCGCCGGGCGCGGGTCTCCCCGTGCAGACCGACGACCGCGATCGACAGGACCGCCGCCATCGTCACCACCAGCAGGGCGATGTCGCGGCGGAACTGATGGGACCGCAGCTCCCCGTACAACTGTTCCGTCGGCTGGGTCAGGTATGTGGTGTACCCGGTAGTGGGCTGATGCGCGGCGATGTGGGTGTAGTCGCCGGAGGTCCAGCTCCTGGGCAGGCTGGCCAGGCGCCGGGTCGCGTCGAGATCGGCGGCGTCGAGCACGCGGGCGCCGGCCAGGCCCCGGTCCGTCGAGATCACTGCCACGCCGTTCTGATCGACGGTGGACACGGAGCCCTTGCCCCGTAACCGCAGCAGCGCGCTGATCGCGGTACCGAGCTGCTCGTTTCCCTGCTCGGTGGAGACGCTCACCAGCACCGCCCAGGGCCGTGGCCCGCCGACCGGGACGACGGTCGCCCGCACCGCTCGCCCGCTCAGTTCGAAGACCGGCGACACGGCGTTCCCACCTGCCCAGGCGGTCGACCAGGCGGGACCCAGGGCCGTCACGCGCACGGTCTCCGGGGACGGCCGGACCGACAGCGGACTTCCGGAGCGGTCCAGCAGGGCGACCAGCCGGGTGGTGTCGCCTCCGGAGGTGAACTGGAACCGGGCCGTCAGCCTGCTGTTGCGAACGGGATCATCGGGGGTGAACCCGACCTGGTCGACCGCGACGCGCAGGGCGGCCGGGTCGTCGACGGCCGACTCCCAGCCCGCCAGGTTCCCGATCAGGTTCGCTCGGCTCTTCAGGCGGGTCTCCTCGGCCCCGTGCAGCCAACGGCTGCCCCCGACCAGCGCCAGGCAGCTCAGCACGACGATGGCGACCAGCCCGCTGAGGAGTGGCCAGCTCGCCTGCCGCGGCCGGCCGCGAGATCGGCGGAAGCGCGCTGCGCGAGGTGAGGACCGGCGGTCGGGGCGGGACCGGCGGGGCGCTCCCGGCGTCGCATAAGAACGCCCGACGCGCCCGATCAGTGGTCGGGCGCGCCCGTAGGGTGCCGTAAGGCGCCGCCGGTGGGCCATCGTCATCCGCCAGTTCCGTTTCACCATCTTGCCGCCGACTCGGCGGTCGTCTGCCGGAACCGACCTGGATGAAGGTTTTGGCTTGGGTGTGTCGAATCCCGGCAGTGGAAGAGCATACGAGTAGTGCCATCGGCTTTCACCCGCGGGTCGGTGGCGGCCTTCTTTCGCTGCCTGAGGGTGCTGGGCAGAATTGGTGCCGGGCTGGATTCGGCCGGGCCCCGCGCGCGTAGGGTGGGTATTACCCCTGCTCCTCGCCTTCTGGTCAATGGGCCCCATCGTGGCGCTGATCACGTCAGGGTCATCGGGCAAATCGAGGATGCGGCACGGGTGCCGGCCGGCCGGGAGCTCGCCGCCCGGCCGGCACCAGCCGGAGCGCGTGGGTGTCACACCCGTGTGACACCTGTGTCGGGCGCGCCGCGGTGCGCCGTTCGGGTGACTTTCCGTGAACGACCCGCGGTGACCGAGGGGTGATGTGGCGGGTTGTGGTCTCTTGATGAGACATCTTGGCGTGTCTCAAACCGCCACACTCCGTAGTATCGATCTTGAGATGTGGTGTGATCAAGTTCGGATGGAGTTCGGCGTGGACTTATCGTTGCGTCGAACAACGCGCTGTTCGCAGCATTACGGAAGCGGCTCGACGGCCCTCCGCGGCCCAGCTTCGTTGCTGTTACGCAGCGCTACTGGCGGTTGGTGGATGCGCGTGGAGCCGGGGACGGAGTCGTCGGCTGTCGGCATTGCGCGGCATCCCGTTAGGCGGCCTGTGGTAGAAAGAAGCGACTCAAAGCCGTGGTTCGGGCAGTGGATATCGTTTACGAGGCTCAACCGGCCCGGCGGTGGAGCGGGTGTGTGCGTGTCCCGCTCTGTCTCCGGCCGAGCGCTCGGCATTTCTACATTGTTTTTGCCGCGCTGGCCGGCGGTGCTGGTGGGCNGCTCCGGCGGCAATGTCGGCGTCAGCACTGCTCGTCGTTCGTCCCGGGCGGCGGCCGGTCCCGGCCCGCGGGCGGCGCGATCACCCGATCGGGCTGCTACCTGAGAGCTGAATTCTTCCTGTGTCGCGGTTCGAAGACACGAGCGATGATTCACTCCTTCTGTGCCCTACCGCCGCACCGCCGCCGTGGACGACCGTCTGGCCGCCGCCCGTGAGCGTCTGGTCGCGGCTGCCACGGAACTCGTCGCCGGTGCTGGCTGGGCCGGTGCCTCGGTCACGGCGGTCGCCGCGGCGGCGGACATGTCGGTCGGCTCCGTCTACCAGCACTTTCCGTCCAAGTCCGCGTTGGTCCGTGAGGTCTTCCGCCGCGCCGCGGCTCGTGAGGTCGCGCTGCTGGCCGCGGTCGCCGCGGTGCCGGTCGCGTCCGACCTGCTGGATGTCGACCCGCTCGCGGACCCGGTGAACCATGATGATCGACTGGACCGGGATCGACTGAGCCTGGATCCGCTGAGCCTGGATCCGCTGAGCCTGAACCTGCTGGGCGTGGAACCACTCGCGGCGGCTGTCGGTTTCGCCAGCGCGGCGGGGGACCCGGTGGACCGCCTGACACTCGCGGTCGCGCTGTTCGCCCGCCGGGCCCTGGCACGTCGTGGTCTTGCGCACGCGCTGTTGGCGGCGCCGTCGGATCCGGCCGTGGAGTGCGAGCGCCTCGACTTCCGCCGCCGGTACCGGGATGTGTTCGCCGCTCTCGTCGCTGCGGGGGTCGAGGCGGGGATGCTGCCGGACCAGGATCCGACGATCTCCGCGGCCGCCCTGACCGGCGCGATCGGCGAGGTCCTCGTCGGCCCGATCTCGATGGCGGAGGAGCTTCCCCGGGACGGGTGGGAGGCCGAGCGGGTGGTGCGGCAGCTGGTCGCGATCGCGCTGAGGTGCGTCGGCGCGCCTCCGGCGGTGCGTGCGGGGGGCGGCGCGGAGAAAGCCGGCTGACCCTCCCGGTCAGCTGTCCGGGAGGGTCAGCCGGCGGGGCTGCTTCCATGCTGGTCCGCCATCCGCGCGGGCTCGCGTCCTGTGCAGGCCCGGCCCTCGTGGGCGAGGATGTCCGGGCGGTGGTCTGGGCCCCGGTCCTCCGCCGGGCGGCCAGCGGGGCCGGGTCGGGAGGTCGGTATGACGACGTTCGGTGGCGGGCCGACCCACCGCGTGACCAACCAGCCGCCGCCGCTCGTCGGTCGTGATGTCGCCCAGGACGTCCCGCTGCTGGAGGCACTGTTCCGGGAGGGCGGCGGCGATCACCTCGATGACCTGCGTCGGCTGGGCCGTCTCGCCGGCAGCGCCGAGGCGCAGCAGTGGGGGGAGGACGCGAACCGCCATCCACCGGTGCTGCGGACGCACGACCGGTACGGCAACCGGATCGACGAGGTCGACTTCCACCCGTCCTGGCACGAACTGCTGAGCGTGGCGGTGGGGGCGGGCCTGGCCGGGTCCGCGTGGTCCGCCGGGCGGGCGGGAGCACATGTCGCCCGGGCGGCCGGGCTCGTGGTGTGGGGCCAGGTCGAACACGGACATCTCTGCCCGGTCTCGATGACCTACGCCGCCGTGCCGGTCCTGCGAAGCGCGCCCGATCTGGCCGCCACCTACCTGCCCGGCCTGACCAGCTCGGTCTACGACCCGGGACTGCGCGCACCGGAGGGCAAGCGTGGCCTGCTCGCCGGCATGGGGATGACGGAGAAGCAGGGCGGTTCGGACGTCCGCGCCAACGAGACCAGGGCGACCCCGGTCGGCGGCGGCACCTACCTGCTGCGCGGGCACAAGTGGTTCACCAGCGCGCCGATGAACGACCTGTTCCTGGTGCTGGCACAGGCGCCGGGTGGCCTGTCCTGCCTGCTGGTGCCCCGGGTGCTTCCCGACGGAAGCCGGAATCCGTTCCTCATCCAGCGTCTGAAGGACAAGCTCGGCAACCGCAGCAACGCCAGCGCCGAGCCCGAGTTCGACGGCACCCTCGCCCATCTCGTCGGGCAGGAGGGCCGGGGGGTGCGGGCGATCATCGACATGGTCGCGCTCACGAGGTTGGACTCGGCCTTGGGGACGGCCTCCGGCATGCGGGCGGCTCTCGTCGCGGCGGCGCATCACGTGCGGCACCGTTCGGCGTTCGGGTCGCTGCTCATCGACAAGCCGTTGATGCGCAATGTGCTGGCCGACCTCGCCCTGGAGTCCGAGGCCGCGATCATGCTGGTGATGCGCGTCGCCGGTGCCGTGGACCGGGCCGAGCAGGGCGACGAGAACGAGCGGGCGTTCCGGCGCCTCGCCACCGGGCTCGCCAAGTACTGGCTGTGCAAGCGTCAGCCGGCGATGGTCGCCGAGGCGCTCGAGTGCCTCGGCGGCAACGGGTACGTGGAGGATTCCGGTCTGCCCCGGCTCTACCGGGAGGCGCCGCTGAACGGCATCTGGGAGGGCTCGGGCAACGTCAACGCCCTGGATGTGCTGCGCGCCCTCGGTCGGGAGCCCGCCAGCCTCGCCGCGTACGCCGCCGAGGTCGACGCCGCGGCCGGGGGCGACCGGCGGCTCGACGAGGCCTGGAACCGGCTGCGGGCCGAGCTGGAGGCCCTGCTCTCGGGTGAGCCGGTCGAGCTCGAACTGCTCGCGCGCCGCCTGGTCGAACGAATGGCGGTGGTGCTGCAGGGCGCGCTCCTGGTCCGGCATGCGCCCGCGGCGGTGGCGGACGCGTTCTGCGCGGCCCGGGTGGCCGGTGACGCCGGTCTGGCGTTCGGGACCCTGCCCGCCGGTCTCGACCTCGACGGCGTTCTGCGGCGGATCCCGGCGGCCGCGTCCTGACGTCCTGAGTGGCGCTCCCCGGCGGGCGGAGGCCCGACCGGTACGGTGATCGTCGTGGGCGATCGGACGGGTACGGAGAGTTGCACTGATGGGTGTGACGACGTCCTGATGTGACCTTGGTCGGTACGCCGGGTCCTATCCTGACTATGGACAGTTTGTTGCGATGCGACTCTCGCACTACTGGAAACGCAAGGTAGTTTTCGCGTAGCGGAAGGTGATCGGCCCCTCCTGGGTTGAGCCGTGTCGCCTGCCTCCGGGGGTGTGATGATCGTCTTTTTTCTCGCCGTGGCGTGTCTTGTGGTCGTCGCGGGTCTTTTCGGTCTGGTGCGCGGAGTGGCCGAATGGGCCTGGATCCGCAACCGCCGCACGGCCGGGATGGTGACCGCGGCCGGTCTCGCCCTGGTCCTGGCGCTGAGCGCGGTAGCCGTGCGCTTCGGCGGCGTGAGTCAGCCCACCGCGGTGGGGCGCCCGGTGAACCCGGCGAACCCGGTGGCCCCGGACGCTGCCGGGGCCGTCACCGGAGTTCCGGCGTCCCCGCTGACGCCGGCGCCGACCGCCAGCGGATCACAGCCGGCGTCCACCGGACCGGATCCGGGCAGCGACCCGGATCTGTCGGGCAGCCCGTCCGGCGGCCGCGGCGCGGACCACACCACCAGCGGCGGCGCGGTCCCCACCGGTCCGCGGACGTCCGGAGGGACCTCCGGTGGCGGGGCACCGAAGCCCGCCCCCACGCCGTGGACGCCGTCGCAGCCCGTTCCGTCCGACCCGGCGGTCCCGTCCGTCCCGTGGGGACCGTCGGGAGCGCAACCGCCCGCGCCCAGCCCCACCGCGGCCGGTTCCTACCCGCCGGCCACGGGCGGTCCGACATCGGGCTCGACCCGCTCGCCGCGGCCGACCACGTCGGCCAGCCGGACGCCGGGTGGCGCGGCATCGCGACCGACCCCGCCCGTGAGCCCGCGCCCGACACCAACCGCGAGCCCCCGTGCGACGGCCGCCTCGCCCAAGCCCGCCAGCGCCACGAGTACCACCAGCGCCACCGGCAAGCCGGCCTCGACCGGCTCGTACCGCACCTCGGGCCCGACTCGCACCCCGACCTCGTCCGTCTCCTCCGCGCCGGTGAACAGCTCACCCGGATCCGTGCCGCCGCTGTCCTGGTGGCCGACGCTGCCGGCGAGCGGCAGCGGTTCCGCGGGGCCGCCGGGGGTTGGACGCGCCGGCCAGCACGCCGCGGACACCGGCAGATCGGTGGTGGCGGTAGCCCGAGCTCGCCTCATCTCCCTGCTGTCGTCGGGCACAACTCATCCGTCGGCTACCCAGAAGCCGGCGGCGCAGAAGCCGAGTCAGAAGCCGGCGGCGCAGAAGCC
>NZ_LRTK01000020.1 GCF_001636565.1 Frankia sp. EI5c | reverse complement strand
CGCAGAAGCCCGCGGCGCAGAAGCCGAGCCAGAGGCCGGCTACGCAGAGGCCGGCGGCGCAGAAGCCGAGTCAGAAGCCGGCGGCGCAGAAGCCGGCTGGACGAGCGTCGCAGCGGTGAGGGGGAGCTGCTCTGCGGACGGTGGGCGCGCTTCGTGCGCACCCCTCGACACGCCTGTTCCGGTGACGCCTCGGGCACTCTTGGTGAGGTAAGTTCCCGCGGACATCGGATCGGTGCGCCTGGGGGACGAATGCGGGTAGCCGTGACGTCGCGGAGACAGCTGTGATCACTGCCGTAGGCGGTGTGGTGGCGGCGCTGGCCATGAGTGCGCTCGTCATCGGCATCGTGGGCCTGGTTCGCGGGCACGTGACCCGTCTGATGATCGATAGTCGGCCGGTCGCGGGCCTCGTGACGGCGGCGAGCTTCACGGTCGCTGTGGCGACCTTCGGCGCGCTGGCGCCGGATGGCAGCCGCGGTGACACGACGGTGGCCGCCCGCCCGCTGGAAGCGAACTCGGGCCCAGACTTCGGGCATCGGGCTAAGAGGCAGGTGGGCGACCTGGCAACCGGGCTCCCGCGAGCAGAGGCCCGGCAGTTCCCCGAAACCTACGGGGCCGGTTCATCAAGGCTGGGTACCGTCGGCAGGCCGCCCGCCCCTCCTGCCTCGGGCCGGCAGGAGGACGGTTCCCCGCCCGGATCCGGCAACGGTGGTGGCCAGCGGGCTCCCGGTGATCTCCCGACCCCGAGCGGGTCGCCCGAGCCTCGTGGGGGAGATCATTCATCGACCCCCTCATCCTCGCCGGCCACGGCCACGGCCACGGCCACGGCTACACCGGGCTATCCGGCCGAAGCACCTGCGCCGGGCGGTGGCACCACGGGCGGCGGCACCACGGGCGGCGGAGCGCGTGGTGGTGGCGCCGCGGTGGGCGGCGGTCCGTCGACCGGCCCGGCTGGTGTGCCGGGTAACCCTCAGGGGCCGGCGCCGCGGGCGGACGACCGGTCCGCCGCGGGCACCTCGGGCTCGGCCGGTTCGCCCGTGGAGGGCTCGCTGGCGAACGGCCCGCGAGCCGGAGGAGCGGCGGCGCCGACGACGCCGGCCTCCGCGGGTGAGCAGGGGTGTGAGGGGGAGCAGGCCGGTGTTCTGGACTTCGAGCTGCCCGAGGTCTCCGTCTGGGGCGCCCCCGCCGAGTCGGCCCGGCAGTGCGGGTGACCGCCGGCCCGGTTGCGGCCACCGGGATGGCGGTGCCGGGCGCGGGTGACCGCCTCAGCCCAGGTTCTGCGGTACCGCGGCCCGTGCCTCGGCGAGCGCGGTGATGGCGGCCACGTTGCCCGCCGCCCATGCCTCAAGCTGCGCNGGCAGCTCGGGAAGGGTCGAGTCCAGCACGAACACACCGCGGGTCGGGCACGAGGCGCCGATCTCCACCAGCACCGGGCGGAGGTGCACCTCGACCGCCAGTGCGTGCTCGGGAGCACCCGCCACCAGCACGGGCACCGTCGGTACACCGGCCAGCTCGCCCTGACCGATCTGGTCGAGAAGCAACTTCAGGAGGCCGGTGTAGGTGGCCTTGAAGGTCGGAGTCGCGACAACCAGGACGTCCGCCGTCCGCATGGAGGCGACGGCCTCCTTGACGGCGGGATCACCCCAACCGAGCAGCCCCGGACCCAGTGCGCTGACCTCGATCACCTCGGCCACTGTCTCGACACCGGCGGGAAAGGCGGCCGCGACCTGGGCCGCCACCGCCTCCGCGACCGCGCGCGTGCGCGAGTTCGGTTTCGGATTGCCCACGACACTCAGAACGCGGCGCTGCGGCATCGATCAACCCTTCTGTGGTTCACGCGATCCGGATCAGGAGCGTGCCGAGAACTGGCCGTAGGCGCCCCGGAAGTAGAGTAGTGGTTCCCCGGCGGCGGCGGCACCCAGACGCTCGACCAGCCCAAGGGTGATGACATGATCTCCGGCATCGTACTCGCGGTGCAGGGAGCATTCCATCCAGGCGAGTGCCCCGTCGAGCACGGGCGCTCCGTTCTCACCCGGCCGCCAGGCGATCCCGCGCCACTTGTCGGTACCGCTCCGCGCGAACTGCTGGGATATCGGCTCCTGCGCGTTGTCGAGCACGTTGACGCAGAAGCTGCCGGCCGCGCGGATCCGTGGGTAGCTGGTGGACGACCGGGCTGGGAGGAACATCACCAGAGGTGGTTCCAATGACGCGCTGCTGAACGACTGGCAGGTCATTCCCACCGGCTCGGATCCGTCCATCGCCGTGACGATCACGATGCCCGAGCAGAAATGGCCGAGGACGGCGCGGAAGTCCGCGGCCTCGGTCGCGGCGAACACTTTCGCGGTGGGTGTCGCCACGTCCTCCCGGGGCTGGCGCTGCGCGATCACGCCACGCGTTGCCTGGGTCATCGGTGCCTCCGCGGGTTGGGCCGGCCAGGCACCGGTCAGGGGAGACCGGAGATGAACCGGCGAGTAGTGCCATAACGTGGGCCGGGACCAGTCCGCGCTGGCCCGGTTGGTGTGGGGCGTTGCCGGTACGGTCACGCGCAGAGGTGTCGTTGCTGTTACGTCACCGTGGTGCGGCCGTTGCGCTGCCCGCCGGCGCGCAGGTCTCCTGATCCGGCAGTGAGAGCGGGGCGATTCTCCCGGATTCCGCTGCCCGCGCCGGCCCGCGCTCTCCAGGCCCACCTCTCCGCTCCACCGGTGCCGCGTCCCACCGGTGTCGCGTCCCACCGGTGCCGCGCCGCCGCGTCGCCTCACCGCGCGATGTCACGCCGCGGTGCCCAGCCTCCGCCTGCCGCTGGGTCACCGCACCTCGTCGGGGGTCCGCGCCCCTGTGCCCGCCTGCGTGTCTCAGTGCTGGGCGGACCACACAGGTACTCCTTGGTGCCGCGAGTTGATGCCAGGATTTCCGGACTCGGGAGCGGCGCCGGCCCCGTCGGGCGGCCCGCACGCTGGCCGTCCGGCTAGGGCTCCGGGCCTGCTCACGCAGGTGCACGCCGGCTTTCCGGGCAGTACGCCGTGGTCGTTCGGTGTCTTCTCGCTTTCCATCGGACGTGCCCAGCACGACCGTGGAGACTCTTACGTAAGGGTAGGGTTTGTTTTGTATCTCCACGATGGAGGCGCCCTCTGCGCGGCGCCCGGGGAGGAATTCGATCTATGGCTGATCCCGTACGGACAGGTCCGCGAAGCGTCGAGAACCTGACCGCCGCGGCGGCCACGGCCGAGGTGCCGACGGCCGGGCTGTGCCGTGATCTCGCTCTGGCCCACGAGCGGGCGGGTGATCCGACCGCGGCCGTGCGGTGGGCGCTGGCGGCGACTGATGCCGGGGGAGACCTCGCCTGTTGGACGGCGGCCGCCGGCGTGCTGCGCCGCGCGCTCCCCGCCGCCGATCTGCCGCTGCGGCCGGCGAAGGTCGCGGTGCTCGGCAGTTACACCACCTCGCAGTTCGCGGCGCTCCTGCCGCTCGCCGCGGCGCGCGCCGGTGTGGCCGCCGAAGTGTACGAGTGCGGTTATGGCCAGTACAGGCAGGAGGTTCTCGATCCGGCGAGTGGCCTTCACCGCTTCGGTCCCGACGTCGTGGTCCTCGCGGTACACGCGGGGGACACGGCCTTCCCGTCGTTTGCCCGTGACCCCGACCAGGCGGTCGCCGCGGAGGTCACGCGGTGGACCTCACTGTGGGAGGCCATCGTTTCGCGGCTCGGTGCCCGGGTCGTCCAGCACACCTTCGTACTGCCGGAGAGCGACCCGTTCGGTCATCTGGCCCGGCGAACGCCAGGCGCGCGGTCGTCGATGCTCGCGGCGCTGAACGCGGCTCTCGGTGCGGCCGCGGCGATGCCCGCCGCCGCTGACGGCGGCTCCGGCTCCCGCGCTGACACTGACGGCGGCAGCGGTACCAACCCCGGGTCACGGTTCGGGTTCGGGGCCGGCCAGGTCGCTTTCGTCGACTGCGAGCGTCTCGCGGCGACGGTGGGCAAGCGCGACTGGTTCGACCCGCGTTACTGGCACCGCGCCAAGCAGGCGGTGTCCCTGGCGCATGTTCCCGCGCTGGCCCGGCACACCGGCGCGGTGGTGGGGGCCCAGCTGGGCACCAGCCGCAAGTGCCTCGTGCTCGACCTCGACAACACACTGTGGGGTGGGGTGCTGGGTGAGGACGGGCTCGCCGGAATCGCGCTGGGGGACGGCCCGGTCGGTGAGGCGTTCAGCGCGTTCCAGGAGTACGTCGCCCTGCTACGCGAGCGCGGTGTGATCCTCGCGGTCTGTTCGAAGAACAACGACGCCGACGCCCGCGAGGCATTCGAGCGGCATCCCGCGATGCGGCTGCGGCTCGACGAGATCGCGATGTTCAGCGCGTCCTGGGACGACAAGCCCGCGCAGATCCGGCGGATCGCCCACACTCTGGGCATCGGCCTGGATTCCCTCGTTTTCGTCGACGACAACCCGGCCGAGCGTGAGGTGGTACGCCAGCTCGTTCCCGAGGTGGATGTGATCGCCCTGCCGAAGAGCCCCCACGGCTACGTACGTGCGCTCGCCGACTACCCCTTCTTCGAGTCGGGTGCACTCACGGAGGAGGACTCCGCCCGTACGGAGCAGTACCGAGCCAGGGCGCGGGCCGCCGAGCTGGCCGCCTCCGCCTCCACACTGGAGGAGTTCCACCGTGGGCTGGAGATGGTGGCGACCGTGGTCGGGCTCGACGAGCTGACGCTTCCCCGCGTCGCCCAGCTCATCGGTAAGACCAATCAGTTCAACCTGACCACCCGGCGGCGCGGGGAGGCGGAGGTCGCCGATCTCGCGGCCGATCCGTCGGCCGCGGTGCTCTGTGTGCGGCTCGTCGACCGGTTCGCCGATCACGGCCTGGTGGCGGTGGTGATCGCCCGGCGTGTGCTCGACGAGGGAACGCCGGTGCTGGACGTGGACACCTGGCTGATGAGCTGCCGGGTGATCGGCCGCACGCTGGAGGACGAGATCATCNGGCTGATCTGCGCGGAGGCGCGGCGGCTCGGCTGCGCAGCCGTCCGGGGTCACTATCTGCCGACCGCGAAGAACGCTCTGGTGGCGGACCTCTATCCCCGGCTGGGCTTCCGGCCGCTCCCCACCACGGACAGCGCCACCCACTGGTGGCTTCCGGTGACACAGGCTCCGGAACGACCCGGCCTGATCCGGATCGTCGACGCCCGCCCGAGCCCGCCGGCGGCGAGTGCGCCGCGGTCCCGGTCGCGGGCCACCGGAACCACCGAACTGAACGCATCCGCACGGACGATGGAAGAAGTGGCCGGCTGATGGTGAGCGAGCGCCTTGCCCAGGTTTTCAGAGAGATCTTCAGTGACGACGACCTGGTCGTCACGGACGCGACCACGGCGGACGAGGTCCCGGGCTGGGATTCCCTGGCTCACATCAACCTGATTTANGCGGTGGAGAGCGAGTTCGACGTGAGTATTCCGGACGAACTGCTCTCCTCCTTCGCGAACGTCGGTGAGCTGCGCGCATGCATCGAGGAGCTATGCGGTGTTCGATGAGGCGGCGGACGCGGCTCTTCCTCTGCGCAAGCAGCTCCGCGAGGACAGGGCGGTCCACTACAGCTCACGACTGCATCCTGGTTACCAGGCGCTCGCTGTTCACCGGTTCGGCCGGTGGTGCCAGCGCCGCGGGGGTCTGGTCGGCCGAATCGGCCTGGTTGCCTTCANGGTCGTGAACAACGTCCTGATACGCAACGTCTACGGCACCGAGATCTCCGTCGACGCCAGCATCGGACGTCGTGTGCACATCGGGCACCATCAGGCGGTGATGATTCCGCGGCACTGTGTGATCGGCGATGACACGATCATTCGCCATGGGGTGACCATTGGTTATGTGGGAATGACCGCGCCGCCCGAGGACGTCCCGAAGATCGGTGCCCGGGTGGATATCGCCCCGGGCGTACACCTGATCGGGCCGATCACAATTGGCGACGACGTCAGAATCGGGCCAGGTTCGATCGTGACAACGGATGTCCCCGCCGGGTCGACCGTCTTCGCCGCCCCAGCGAGGATCATGCGACCACGCGCCCATGCCGCGCCGGCTGCCCCGGTCATCCCGGCTACTCCCCCCAGCTCGGTCGTTCCGCCGGCCTGACCAGGTCGGCTCCGCGGCTGGCGCACGGAGTGGCTGTCGCGCGCCCGTACCGATTCGGCCAGAGCTGGAACGTTACGGGCGCGGCCGCATCGGCCCGCGCTGACCGGGTGGGAGTAGCGGTGTCGCGTCACGCGTCATGCGCGACCGGGGCCGGGGCCCGCCTCGGGGGCCTTCGGCCGGACGGGCCGGGGTGGGGGCCGGCGGCGAGCGGGAGCCGGGTACGCGCGGAGGCCGGGCCGCTCGGGCGGCGTGCAAAGGTGGAGCACCTGAGCGTATGGTGTGCATTCGCTGCTGGTTTACGCGGCCTTTTCGCACTATCGTCTGTCTACGGATAATTCTTGACGGAAGGGCCTCGGTGAGAGGTCGTCCAGGGTAGATGCGTCAATTGTCTATGCGTTGACGAAGCATCCGAAGGAAAGGAAGCTGAGCGATCCGGGCTGCACTTCTCTGCGAATGATCAGGTCACTTGATAAGACCAATCGAGCATCCGCTACCGTGCCGGCCGTGTCGTTGAGTTCGCTATCTGAGATTTCCGTTGCTCCGCCGTCGGCCCCGGCCGCGCTGCGGACGCCCCCGCCTATTCGCATGAATGGACACTCCGTGCTCGGAGGGGCCGAGAAACACGGGAGCTGGCTGGTTGATGCGCTGACTGGCTCTCCGGTGCTCGCCGCGTTCGTCGTGCTACTGGTCGGGGGCCTGCTGGTGGTTCTTGTCGCCTGGTCCGTCCGGGGGGTGGTCGGGTGGGCGCGTCGTGGCGGTCGCGGCATCGACCCCGGGCGGATCTACACGGCGGCCGGAGCCCATTCCCGGGCCTGGGCCACCAGCCCCGTCCAGTCGGCTCCACGGCGCCGGGCCCGGGTCGCCAGGGACATGATTCCGTCGGTCAGCCAGGCGGTGGGTCGTACGGCCGAGGTCGCCAGCGCCCGGGTGGCCAGCGTCTGAGCCTCGTCGAGAGTGTCGGCATGCACCGCGGCGGACGCCTGGTAGAGGCGTACCGCGGCCAGTGCCCCGGGCGCGCGTGAACGGTCGAACATCGTCGCCGCGGTCGCGAGCCGGCGGCGGCCCTCGTTCAGCGCGCCCGCGCCCACCAGCGCCGCGCCGCCGAAGGTCGGCAGATAGCCCGGGTGCAGGCCGTCCAGCGCGTAGCCCTGGGCGGCGGGGGGCATCTCGCGGGCGAGCTCCTCGGCCTCCCGCACCACCTCCATCACCCGGTCGGCAGGCTCACCACGGCCGGCGCGGATGTTGGCCTCGGTGGTCATGGCCAGAATCGCCGTGTGGGAGTGGGGGGCGGTGGCCCGGGCGGCCAGCGTGAGGGAGAGCCCGTCGTCGGGGCTGTCGAAGGTGTAGGCGGCCAGTTCGGCCAGTACGACGCCGGCGTGAGCGGCGGTCGGCGCGTCACCCACATGGCGGGCGAGGACGAGTGCTGTGCGCGCCGACACGACCGCGCGCGCCGACAGCCCGCCGTCCCCCTGCGCCACCGCCGACATCAGGAGTACCCGGCTGTGAGTTCGCCGCCAGTCCCGGCGGAGCCCGGCGGGCTGGTGCCGACCAGCCATGGCCTCGGTGTGCCGGGCGATGACGTTGAGCCGTTCGACCAGGTCCGAGGGCGCCATCGTCTCCCAGCGGCGGGCCATGGTGGCCAGGCCGGTCTCGATCCGGGCGAGCGAGTCCGTACCCCGGTCATCCGGCGAGATCATGAGGCGTGATCCCCCGAACGCGAGAGCGGCTGTGGCCGCGCATGTGGCAACCACCAGCCGCCTGTCCGCCGCTTCGTCCATCCCGCACTCCTGGGCGTCGTTGTCCGGTCACGGCGGCAGAGGCCCGGATGATCCGGACGTAATCTCATGATTAGTCTCCGGAGAGAGATGATCGCGAAGCTGCTCCGAGGGTAGCTATTTCAACGCGCTCTGTCGCCGGCATGGCCGGATCTCGGGACTTTCGTCATCTGGTAACGGGTTCGTCGCAACCCTGCCACTCTGACCTGCTGGTGGGTGTGCGTTATCTGAAAATTGTGTTCTGTCCGGTTGCGGATGCGCGGATTTCTCCTGACTTGTGGGTCGGAGGCCGCGAGTCACAGCGCGTCGAGTGCCTGCTCGAGGTCGACCAGCAGGTCGTCGACCGCCTCGATGCCGACCGAGAGCCGGACGAGGTCGTCGGGCACCGCCAGCGGTGAGCCTGCGACCGAGGCATGTGTCATGCGGGCGGGATGCTCGATGAGTGACTCGACCCCGCCCAGCGACTCGGCGAGGGTGAACAGCCGGGTGGCGGCGCACACCGCCAGTGCCGCGGAGGCACCGCCGCTGAGCTGGAAGGAGACCATGCCCCCGAAGTCGCGCATCTGCTTGGACGCGACCTCGTGGCCCGGGTGACCGGGCAGCCCCGGGTAGTGGACCGTGTGCACCGCCGGGTGGCCGGCGAGCAGCGCCGCGACCTCGCGGGCGTTCGCGCAGTGCCGGTCCATGCGCACCGCCAGGGTCTTGATCCCACGCAGCACCAGCCACGCGTCGAACGGCCCGGGGACCGCACCGGCCGCGTTCTGCATGAAACGCACCCGGTCGGCCAGCTCGGACGAGGCGGCCACCACGGCACCGCCCACCACGTCGCTGTGCCCACCCAGGTACTTCGTCGTCGAGTGCACGACGGCATCCGCGCCCAGGAGCAGCGGCTGGCACAGGTACGGCGAGGCGAAGGTGTTGTCGACGACGAGCAGCGCGCCGCCCCCGTGCGCGGCACCGGCGAGGGCGGCGATGTCCGCGATGGCGAGCAGGGGATTCGTGGGTGTCTCACACCACACCAGCGCTGTCGACCCCGGCCGGATCGCGGCGGCGGCCGCGGCCGGATCGCTCAGATCGACAGCGGTGTGCTCCACGCCCCACTCGGCCAGCACCCGGGCGAACAGACGGTAGGTGCCGCCGTAGGCGTCGGCGGGGATGGCGACGTGGCTGCCCGGCCGGCAGACAGCGCGTAGCAGCGCGTCGGAGGCGGCCAGCCCGGAGGCGAACGCCAGCGCGGCGGCACCGTGTTCGAGCGCGGCGAGACTGGTCTCCAGGGCGGCGCGGGTGGGGTTGCCCGAGCGGGCGTACTCGAAGCCGGCCCGCAACTCGCCCACACCGTCCTGAGCGAAGGTCGACGCGGGATGGATGGGGACCACGACCGCTCCGGTCGCAGGGTCGGGCTCCTGGCCGGCGTGCACGGCCAGGGTCTCGAATTCCGCGTTGCGATCAGTCATGGACCCACCCTCGCACGGTGCCCGGGCCACCTCCGGGACGGACACCCCGCCGCCGGCAGCCGGGGCGTCAGCGGGAGGCGAGGAAGCCCAGCAGGTCGGCCCGGGTCAGGATCCCGGTGGGGTTTCCCTCGTTCAGGACGAGCGCGGCGGGGTCCGCGCCGAGCGCCGAGACGAGTACCGACAGCGGCTCACCGGCCCCGACGGTCGGCAGCGGCGCCGACATGTGCTCGACGACGGGGGCGCCCACCGTTGCGCGGTCGGCGAAGACCGCGTCCAGCAGATCGCGCTCCAGCACGGCACCGGCTACCTCCGCCGCCCGGACCGGGGGCTCATGACGCACCACCGGCATCTGCGAGACCCCGTACTCGCGCAGGTAGGAGATCGCCGCGCCGACGGTCTCGTCGGGGTGCACGTGGACGAGGTCGGGCGGCCCGGAGGTCTGGGCGGCCTTGTGCGCGAGGACGGAGGAGACGGTCGGCTCGTCCGAGGGAGGGTCGAGGAAACCGTTGTCGTACATCCACTCGTCGTTGAAGATCTTGGAGAGGTAACCGCGGCCGGAGTCGGGGAGAAGCACCACCACACAGCCGTCGGTGGTCCCGGCGGCGTCGAGCTCGCGGGCGATCCGCAGCGCGGCGACGACCGCAAGCCCGCAGGAGCCACCGACGAGGATTCCCGCCCGGCGGGCGAGCTCCCGGGTCATCAGGAAGGACTCCCGATCGCTCACGGCCTCGACCCGGTCGACCACGGACTTGTCGTAGGTCGTGGGCCAGATGTCTTCCCCGACGCCCTCGACGAGGTAGGGCCGGCCGCTGCCACCGGAGTAGACCGAGCCCTCCGGGTCGGCGCCGATCACCTTGACGGCGCCGCCGCTGACCTCCTTGAGATGGCGGCCGGTTCCGCTGATCGTGCCGCCGGTGCCGATGCCGGCCACGAAGTGGGTGATCCTGCCCTCGGTGGCCTGCCAGATCTCGGGCCCGGTGGTGGCCGAATGCGCGGCCGGGTTCTCGGGGTTGGAGTACTGGTCGGGACGCCACGCCCCGGGGGTCTCGCGCTCGATCCGTTGCGCGACCGAGTAGTAGGAGCGGGGGTCGTCGGGCGCGACCGCCGTCGGGCAGACGACCACCTCCGCGCCGTAGGCCCGCAGAACGGCGCGCTTCTCTTCGCTGATCTTGTCGGGCATGGTGAAGACGCAGTGGTAGCCGCGGCGCGCCGCGATCATCGCCAGGCCCACACCGGTGTTGCCGCTGGTGGGCTCGACGATCGTTCCACCCGGGCGGAGCTGGCCGGCCCGCTCGGCCGCGGCGACCATGGACAGTGCGATGCGGTCCTTCACCGAGCCGCCGGGATTGAGGTACTCCAGCTTGGCGAGCACCGGCGTCGTGGTGTCGGCGATCGTCGGCGTCAGCCGTACCAGCGGCGTGCCGCCGACCAGATCGGTGATGTGGTCGTAGACGTTCATGTCTGCCCCTCGCCGAGGACCTCCGCTCCCGCCGACCGGGCGAGCCGGTCGGTGGAACAGCCGCCGGGTGGGACGCTACCGGTGGTCTCCCCGCTCCGCTCCGCGAAGACCGGGCCGGACACGGGGAGACACCGCGGGCGCGACCGGAGGCAGTTGATTCGACTCCCACACCGATTCCAGGCCGATACCCCGCTGAGACCCCGCTGATACGCGATGTATCCCCGGGATTCCCCGAAGTGGTGGTGTGACAGCGTCGAGGTGGTACCCGGCGGGAATGCGGGGGCGAAACGGTCTGCGCGCGGGATTCGCTACTTCGTTGGTCGGGACGGNGACCCGCGGGCCGGAATTACCGGCGCACGGTAGCGCGCTGTCGCTATCGGATGGACGGCCCGTAAGGGGCTCGATCATCGTCCGCGGAGACGATGTCCTTTCCCAGCGGGAGCAGGGATATCGGGATCAGTTTGAAGTTGGCCAGCCCCAGGGGGATGCCGATGATCGTGAGGCAGAGGGCGACGCCCGTCGTCAGGTGGCCGAGCGCCAGCCACCAGCCGGCGAACAGGATCCACAGGACGTTGCCGACCAGTGACGCGCTTCCGGCGCTCGGCTTGTCCACCACCCGGCGGCCGAAGGGCCACAGGGTGTAGTTGGCCATGCGCAGGGCCGCGATCCCGAACGGAATCGTGATGATGAGCAGGAAGCAGATCAGCGCCGCGAGCGCGTAACCGATCGCCAGCCAGACTCCACACAGCACCAGCCAGATCACATTGAGTAGGATGCGCATCTGAGTCCCGCCTCTCTGGGCCGTGTCCGAGTGCCGTGCTCGGGGTGTCGTCGCTCGGATTCGGGGGCTGCCCCCGGGATCCTCGGCGTTACCCGACCCCGGGTCCGGGAGCCGAGGTGGCGCGGGCTTCGATGGCTCGGACAGGCCCGGACCTCCTGCCCCGGACGGACCACCCCGGACGGGCTGACGGCTGTCGCTCGCTCATTACCACGGTCGCCAGGGTGTTCGGGTCGGGCGGCCCCTCTGCTCGGGCCGTTCGGCGGGCACCCCCGGGCGGCATTTCCCGTCTCCTTCCTGTCCTTCCGGCGGACCGGCCGGGAACGGGGCTTCGCGTGGCGTGGCAATCCTCACAGGATAAGTGCGACGCCGACGGCCTCATAGTGCTTTCCGGACGTGGCCGCCGTGGCTGGATGCCCCGTTCCGCGACCGCCAAACGATGGCGGGGCGGCAATCCTCGGCATGGCGCCCATGGGCTGTCGGCCGCTCGGGCCACGCAGACTGGAGTACGGTTTGCGGCGTTGGCTAAATAGACCGTTTTGTCGGGATGATAACGCGATGTGAGCGCACAGTTCCGGTGAATGAGCGGCAAAGCGGGAGCGGTACTCAACGGGCGGGACTGAGGTATCCGGTGACGATCGAGACCGAGACGGCNGACCTGGTGGACCAGTGGTTCGCCGAGATCACCGCGGTCGATCTCCTGCCACTCGCCGCCGGCGAGGCCCGCGCCTGGCTGTCACGCCTGGCGGTGGATCTACTCCGGGCGGTGAACGCCGAGCCGTTCCGACCCGAGGTCGGATATGACATCGGTGTCCGGCTGGTGCGGGGTCAGGTGACGTCCGGTGAGGCGCTTGGCCGCACCGTTCGGCTGCTCGGCCGCCATCTGGCCCGGGCCTGCGCGGGAGCCGCCGGCTCGCGGATGCCAGGCGAGCGGATCGCGGACCTGCTTGGCGAGCTCGTCCGAGGCCACACCGAGACCCTGCGGGAGCACACCCGTGACGGCCAGGCCGCACTGCGGCGCGCCGAGCTCGGCGCCCGGGTCCGCGCCGAACGCGAACGGCAGATCTCCCAGAGCAGACTGCACGCGGTCATGAGCGGCGCCGCGCTGGGCATGATCGTCGCCGACCGCACCGGACGGATCCTGGAAGCCAGCCACGCCGCGCTCGACATCCTCGGCCTCGCCGGCCAGCGCCCGCCGGTGGCGTGGCCGCTGCACGAGATCGTCCACCCGGCGGACCGCGAGGTGGTCGCCCGGCTGTGGCGGGAGGCCCGGCGCGGCCGCTCCCGGGGAGAGTGCCGCATCCTGCGTCCCGACGGGACGCCCATGTGGGTGGCGATGACCCTGACGACCACGCGGGCCGGCGCCGGGGACTGGTTCGGCGTCGCGATGCTGGAGGACATCACCGAGCGGCGACGCCTGCAGGAGGAGATCCGCTCGCATGCCCGGCGTGATCCGCTCACCGGGCTGGTGAACCGGGCGGCGTTCCTCGAGCGGCTGGAGGCCGCGTTCCGGGACGCGACGCCCGCGACGCGGATCGGCCTCTGCCACCTCGACCTCGACCGGTTCAAAATGATCAACGAGGGCTTCGGTCACGAGGCGGGCGACCAGCTGCTCGTCGAGGTCGCCCGCCGGCTCGACGACCTGGTCGCGGCCTCGGTCCCGACCCCTCCGCCGGCTGTGTGCCCGCCCACCGCGATCCCGGCCCGCCGGCTGCCCGACGGCCGGCTGCCGGAGGCCCGCCCGGAGATCATCTCGGCGGGGCCCGCCGGGTGGGGTGCCGCCTTCGAGCGCCCGCGGGCGGAACGCACCGTGGCCCGGATAGGCGGTGACGAGTTCGTGATCCTCGTCCCGGACAGCGCCGGCCTCGCAGAGGTAACGGCACTGGCCCGGCGGGCGCTGGCGGTGCTGCGCGACCCCGTCCGCGTCGACGGCCGTGACCTGCCGGTCACCTGCAGCATCGGGGTGGTCGAGATGGCCGCCGCCGAGACCCGGCCGGCCGACCTGATCGCCGCGGCCGACGCCTCGCTGACCTGGGCGAAAAGCGGTGGAAAGAACCGGTTGACAGCGTTCGACCCGGACCGGGGGACCCGGGAGGCGACCCGCGGCCTGCTGTCTCGCTCGATGCGTCCCGGGCTCGCCCGCGGCGAGTTCTCGCTGGCGTACCAGCCGATCGTCGACCTCGTCGGTGGGGCGGTGGCGGGGGCGGAGGCGCTGCTGCGCTGGGACCATCCGCACCTCGGCCCCACCNGCCCGGGGGAGTTCATCGACCTGGCGGAGGACTCGGGTTTCATCGTCCAGCTCGGGCAGTGGGTGCTTGAGCGGGCCTGTGAGGTGGCGCGGGACTGGCCGGCGCACATGTTCGTCAGCGTGAACCTCTCCGCTCGCCAGCTGCGGGAACCCGGCCTGGTGGGCGTGGTCGAGGGCATCCTGGCGCACACCGGCCTCCCGCCGGAGCGGCTCCAGCTCGAACTGACGGAGACGGTCCTGCTGGACTCCGGGGGAGAGCAGGTCACCGCCCTGCACGGGCTGAGCGCGCTCGGCGCGCGCATCGTCATCGACGACTTCGGCACGGGGTGGTCGAACTTCGCCTACCTGTCCACCATGCCGGTACGCGGGCTGAAACTGGCCGGGCTGTTCGTCGCCAAACTCGGCCAGGGCACGGAACCAGGCCGGGACGACCATCTGGTCGAGGCGATCGTGCAGTTCGCGCGCAAGCTCCGGCTGTCGGTGACAGCCGAGGGCATCGAGACCCCGCGGCAGGCGGCGGCACTGCGTGGCTTCGGCGCGGACCTGGGGCAGGGACATCTGTTCGGCGAGCCGGTGCGTGCCGACGAGTTCGCCGGGACGCTGCTCCGCCGCGCGGTCGCCGCCAGCTGACCGACGACGCGACAAAGGTTCGCTCCCTCACCGCGGTGCCGCGGCACCGCGCTGCGTCCGTGCGTCCGTGCGTCCGTGCGTCCGTGCGGCGGTGTCGCGGTGTCGCGGTGTCGCGCGCGGGCTGCCGGATGCGCCCCAGCGTGATGTCGGATTCTCGCTGGACCGGACCGGCTTCGGGCGCGAATCCTGGACAGGTGCCCGCGACATCGCCTCTCGACCCGGAGCTGTGCGAGCGGGCGGTGCGGTCCCGGGACGCCCGATTCGACGGGTGGTTCTTCGTCGCGGTCACGTCCACCGGCATCTACTGCCGTCCCAGCTGCCCGGCGAGGCCGCCCAAGCCGCAGAACATGCGGTTTCACCCGAGTGCCGCCTCCGCCCAGCGCGCGGGCTTCCGGGCGTGCAGGCGCTGCCGGCCGGACGCCAGCCCCGGCTCACCCGCCTGGAACCACCGGGCCGACGTCGTCGCCCGGGCGATGCGACTCATCGCCGACGGCGTCGTCGACCGCGAGGGTGTCCCGGGGCTCGCCGCTGTGCTCGGTTATAGTCCCCGCCAGATCGAGCGGCAGTTGCTCGCCGAGCTCGGTGCCGGGCCGCTCGCGCTGGCCCGCGCCCAGCGGGCCCAGACCGCCCGGCTCCTGCTTGAGACGACGGCGATGAGCATGGGTGACGTCGCAACCGCGGCCGGCTTCCGCAGCCTCCGCGCCTTCAACGGCACGGTGCGCGAGATCTTTGCCGCCGCCCCCGGTGACCTGCGCCGTCGCGCCCGGCCGGCCACCGATGCGCGCCCGAATGGGCAGGTCCGTGCCCGGATCCCCGCACCGGCAGCGGTGTCGCCGGTCGGTGCGCCCGGGGCGTTGGAAGAGGCGTCGGCCGAAGTGCCTGGAGAGCCGCACGGGACGCCGGGCGGGGCATCCAACCTGGTCGCGGTGATGACGGTGCGCCTGCCGTTCCGGGCGCCGCTGCATGCTGCCAGCCTGTTCGGTCACCTTGTCGCAACCGCGGTGCCCGGCGTCGAGGAATGGCGGGACGGTGCCTACCGCCGGACGATGCGCACGCCGGGGGGCCATGCGATCATCGCGCTGCGCCCGCTGCCCGATCAGATCGCGTGCCGGCTGGCACTGACCGACGTGCGGGACCTCGGCCTCGTCATCGCCCGCTGCCGCCGCCTGCTCGATCTGGACGCGGACCCGACGGCCGTCGACGGGCAGCTCGCCGCGGACCCCGCGCTGGCCCCGCTGGTCGCGCGGGCGCCCGGTCGCCGCGTGCCCCGCACCGTCGACCCGGCCGAGTTCGCGCTGCGCGCGGTCATCGGGCAGCAGACCACGGTGGCGGCCGCCCGTACACAGGCCGCCAGGCTGGTCCGTGCCACCGGGACCAGGGTGCACGACCCGGACGGCGGGCTCACCCACCTGTGGCCCAGTGTCACCGACCTCGCGCGGGGATCCGGGGTGCGGCTGCCCGGACCCGCCGTCCGGCGGAGGGCGTTCACCGGGCTGGCCGCCGCGGTGGCGGCCGGTGACGTCGAGCTCGGCCCGGGCGGTGACTGGGACCGGACGAGGGCGATGTTGGCGGGCCTGCCGGGCATCGGACCGTGGACGATCGAGACCATAGCCATGCGGGCGCTCGGTGACCCGGACGCGTTCGCGCCCGGTGACCTGGGTGTCCGGCGCGGCGCGGAGCGGCTCGGGCTGCCGACCACCCCCGCCGCCCTGCTTCGTCGCGCCGCCGCCTGGCGGCCTTGGCGCGCGTACGCCGCGCAGCACCTGCTCGGCGCCCGCGCCGCCGGTGTCGCCGCGCTGCCGCCCACGGCGGAAGGGCCCCTTGACCTGTGACCAGACCGAGGTGAGCGAGACGGATGACCGAGACGGATGACCGAGATGGATGACGTGGACGGGCGCGGCCACGCTGTCGTGGCGAGCCCGATCGGGCCGCTGACCCTGGTGGCCCGCGAGGGGGCGATAGTCGGGGTGTTCATGGAGGGTGGGCGCCACCTCCCCGAGCCGGCCTGGTTCGGCGACCACCAGGAGGACCCGCTGCTCGCCGCGGCGGCCCGCCAGCTCGACGAGTACTTCGCCGGCCGGCGAACGACCTTCGACCTGCCGCTGCGGCCGGCCGGCACGGACTTCCAGCGCCGGGTGTGGTCGGCGCTGCGCGAGATCCCCTATGCCGAGACGGTCTCCTACGGAGATCTGGCCCACCGACTCGGTCAGCCCGGGGCCTCGCGGGCGGTCGGGCTGGCCAATGGCAGGAACCCGATCAGCATCATCGTGCCCTGCCACCGGGTGATCGGCTCGGACGGCAGCCTCACCGGCTACGGCGGTGGGCTGGACCGCAAGCGCCAGTTGCTGGCCCTTGAGCAGCGGGTCGCCGGT
The DNA here is from genome assembly GCF_001636565.1 of Frankia sp. EI5c. GTDB lineage: Bacteria > Actinomycetota > Actinomycetes > Frankiales > Frankiaceae > Parafrankia. The sequence continues at coordinate 38,402 of NZ_LRTK01000020.1, read as the reverse complement.
CTCTCGCTCCTCTGACCATCGGGCCCCGCCCGGCAGGGTTCGCTCAGCGCGGCCGGCCGCGACGACGTTTCTCCCGGCTCACCAGGATGTCCGGCCCGAGATCATCGGAGGGGAGCTCGCTGCCGGGAGCCCGGCGTGCTGATGCGGGCGCCGGCCGGTAGCGGGTGAGCGCCGCGAGCGAATAGCCCGGGTACTGGGTCGGCACCGCCGGGTAGACCGGCGCCCGGGAACCAGCCAGGGGTGCCTCGCCGGCTCCGGTCGGGGAGCCCGAGCGCCGGCGCTGCGCGGCGCGGTAGGCCTGGCGGCGCGCGATGGGAGCGGTGATCGGGTCGATCGGGTCGTCGGAGCCGGCGGGCGGCTCGTGCCGGTTGGCGCCGGCCGGCCCGGTGGCTGCCCGCCGCCGCGGCCGGTTCGGCGCGGGCGGCTCGGCCGCGGGCGGCGCCGTGGGGCCGAACCAGTCGAAATGCCGCCCGCGGCCGCGCAGGGCGGTGTTCTCCGCCTGGACGATCACCAGCAGCGCGGTCGCGAACGCGGCCCTGGTCCGTGCCTCGTCGAGCTGTCGAGAGAGCTCGGCGACGTAGGCCGGATCGATGGCGGGCTCCTCGGCCTCAGGGGCCGGTTGCCCGTCGGGGTCCACCGCTACGCCGAACGCCTCGACGTGCAGCTGGCGGAGGTGTTCCAGGTGCTTCGGGAGCTCCGGGTCGGACTCGGTGAACAGCAGCTTCGCGTAGACCTCGACCACCCGCCACTCGATCGCCTTCTCACCGCGGAACTGGCGGCTGAGATCGCGGGTACGCGATCTGTGGATCTTTGTGGAGTCGGCCTCCGCCCACAGCTCACGGGCGACCATTTCATAACTGACGCGATATGGATTATTTAGTTCATTTAAGCGGGTCAGGAGGTTTTTTTGTGGTCCGTCCGCGAGGTCGGCTCGCGGCCCTTTGGGGCGGGCCCCCGCGAGGGTCACCCACACACCATCCGGGCGGGCGCTGGCCTGCTGGCCGAAGGACGAGTACGCGGCACTGTGCAGATCCTCTCTCTGCTGTGTTCGTCCGCGTGCCCTCGGGGCGCCGGACGATCGGACGGTGGCGCCAGCGGGTTCCCCGACAGCCCGCTTCGATTGTTGCGCATGATACGGGCGGTGTGCCCGTGATGCGGGCAAGTCAGGTATCTCATCGGGGGTTCCGTTGTGCGGTGAACGATCGTGTCTGGTGAAGTGCGGGACCTTCTGGGGCTCGCGGGGCGCGATAGCCGGGCCCGGGTCGATCTCGTGCGTGCGCCGTGAAGTGCGACTCCTGGTCGCGTTGCCTCGACCGCGTTCCCGCATCGGCATTACCTCTTTTCCGTGCTGGTGCTCGCTGTCTGCGGGCGCCGCAGGATCAGGTAACTGGGTGGCGGGATGCGCGGCAAGTTCGCACAACCGGCGGACTGGGACAACTTCGCGCGGGCCTCGTCCCGGACCGGGTGGTCGTCCTGTCGCAGCAGGTCAGCGCAACCGGAGGGGATTGCGACGGCGGAGTGTCGCGGCACCCGCCCGGAGTGCCGCCAGGCGGGGTGCGGTGGGTTTGCGCGAGGGCCTGGTTCCGGGCCGTCGGCGCATCGCTCGCCGCGCCGACGGCCTGCCCTCAGCGGGGTGACGGCTGGTTTGCCGATTCTGATTCCACTGGTCCGGATTCGTGCTTGCGCGGCCCCGGGTATTTCACTCCCGAGCCAGGGATCTGCGTTCTGCCGACGAGATGTGCCGTTCTGGACGGGTTCAGTCGACAAGTGCCTCGGTGAGGACCCGACTCGCCTCCTCCGCGCCGAATGTCGGCGGGACCGGGCGGGCCTCGGGGGTTCCCAACCGCACCACGACGGTTCCGGACCCGGGGTCCATCTGCAGGATCTGGTTCCCGAGACCGATCGCCCAGAAGGTGTCTGCCGGCGCGTCCGGGACGAGGCGGCCGCGCTTCGTCGTCGTGTCGGCCGCCGCGGAAATGTCGGAGGCGGCGAGCGGCTGCGCGAGAACACCCTCGCGGTTGAGCCACCACAGATATCCGTACGCCGCGTTCATCTTGGTCGACGAGTCGCCGACGGCCGCGTCGACCCAGTCCCTGGAAACGATTTGTTCGCCGTTCCAGTCGCCGTGAGCCAACATCAGATATCCGAGCCGGGCGATGTCCCGACAGGTCGACTGCAGCCCCATGAAGGTGAGGGTGTTGCCCGTGGCGTCCGTCGTCATGCTGCTGTCATTCATGCCGAGCGGCTCGAAGACGCGCTCGCGCGCGAAGTCGATCACCTCTTCGCCGGTCGCGCCGCGCAGCACCTCCTCAAGGGTCTGCACGGCCGAGTTGTTGTAGGCCCAGACCTCCCCGGGTTTCCGGTCCTGGGGCAGTGCGACGGCGAAGGCCGTCTTGTCCTCGGCCTGGATCAGGTCCTCGTAATCGATCTTGATGCTCCACTGCCGGCCCGAGTCGTTGCTGACCAGGTCGCGGACGGTCACGGCCTCGGCCGGCGTGCCCTTCCACTGCGGGATCCAGGTGGCGGCCGAGTCGTCCAGCCGCAGGTCACCGTCATCCTGCGCGATGCCCACCAGCGTGGAGGTGAGCGACTTCGTCACGGAGTAGACGGCGGCGGGGGTGGTCGGCGTGGACCCGCGAAAATACCATTCACCGGCGATCTGGCCGTTACGGGACACCAGTAAGCAGGTCGACTTGCCCTGCTCCGCGGTCTTGGCGATCGCCTCGAGCTTCGCCGGATCGAGACCGACCGCGGCGGGATTCACCGTCTCCCAGGTATCGCCCGGAACGGTGATCTTCGCCGCCGCCGCGGACGACGTCCCCGGCGAGCCGGTGGCCGTGGGAGAAGGCTCACCGCCGCTGGAGCAGCTCGCGGCCAGGACCGCGGCACATGCTGTCGTCGCAACACAGAGCGCGAGACGGGACGAACGTCGCATCAAGAACCTCGATTGGCCGCAGGCTTCGGAACGCGAGGTGTGACGGTATACGTCCCGATGCGCGCTGAAAACCTCTCGCGGGAACGTGCGGCCTGGTTCCGGGGTGGCAGTGTGCCGGCGACCGGCCGGCGCGCATGGATACCCCGCCTGACATGTCAGGTTGTCGGCGACGGGCTTTGGGTGGGTCGGGCAGCGGCCGAGACAATGCGACGTTTAAAACCACCCCCGGGAAACACCGGGGGCGGCGATGCGCGAGGTTCAGGGGCGCGCGAGGTTCAGGGGCGCGCGAGGTGACGGCTGATGACGAGGCGCTGGATCTGGTTGGTGCCCTCGAAGATCTGCATGACCTTCGCCTCCCGCATGTACCGCTCCACCGGGAAGTCCTTGGTGTAGCCGGCGCCACCGAGCACCTGCACCGCGTCCTCGGTCACCTTCATCGCGGCGTCCGTCGCGACCAGCTTGGCGATCGAGGCGGCCCGCCCGTACTGCAGGCCCGCGTCCCGGCGCCGGGCCGCCGCGAGGGTGGTGGCCCGGGCGGACTCGACGGCCGCGGCCATGTCCGCGAGCAGGAACCCGAGGCCCTGGTGGTCGATGATCGCCCGGCCGAAGGCCTCCCGCTCCTTGGCATAGGCCACGGCGTCGTCGAGGGCGCGCTGCGCCAGCCCGACCGCGGTGGCGGCGATCCCGAGCCGGCCGGAGTCGAGGGCCGACAGCGCGATGGACAGGCCCTGCCCCTGCTCGCCGACCAGCCGGGAGGCCGGGACCGGGGTGTCGTCGAAGCTGATCTGGGTCGTCGGGGAGGCGGTCAGGCCCATCTTCTTCTCCGGCGGGTGGAACCGGATGTTGGGCGTGTCGGCGTCCACGAGGAAACAGGAGATGCCACCTCGGGTGTCCTGGGACGTCCGCGCGAACACGGTGTAGAAGTCGGCGGCGCCGCCGTGGGTGACCCAGGCCTTCGTCCCGTTCAGGAGGTAGCCGTCGGCGGTGGGGGTCGCGGTCACCCGCATCGCAGCGGGGTCGGAGCCCGCGTGCGCCTCCGAGAGGCAGTAGGCCCCGAGCAGGTCACCGGAAAGCATCCGGGGCAGGTGCTCCTCCTGCTGCTCGGGTGTGCCGAAGGTCGCGAGCGGATAGCAGGACAGCGCGTGCACGCTGACGCCGACCGCCACCGCCGACCACCGGTAGGAGATCTCCTCCAGTACCTGGAGGTAGACCTCGTAGGGCTGCTCGCCACCGCCGAAACGCTCCGGGTACGGCAGGCTCAGCAGGCCCGCCTGGCCCAGCACCGCGAACTCCTTGCGGGGGAAGCGGCTGGCGGCCTCGTACTCGGCGACGATGGGAGCGAGCTCCCGGTCGCACATGGTCGCGGTGAGCTCGACCAGCTCCTTCGCCTCCGGTGAGGGAAGCTGCCGTTCGGCGGGCATCGTGACCTCCGGTGCGTCGACAGCGACCACCGCGATCTCCGGGCCGTCCCGGAGATCGCGATCGTCTGGCGTCCTCTTCGAAACGAGAGACGCAAGATTTGTACCGCGACTCGCCGCTTCGATGGCGTGCTTGCCACCAGTCAACCCGGCGGCCCGGCCGCGGTCGCTCGGCGGCCCGGCCGGTGGCTGCCGGTCCGCGTGGGGAGGATTGTGATGATCCGCTGATCTGGTCCGGCGGTGGGTGTGTTTCAGGGATACTGGTATGCGGGCGGATCGCCGAAGGCCGGGCAGTCGGGCCGGATGCTCGCGGGTTCCTCCGAAGGTGGCGAAAGCCGCCCCGGTCGCGTGCCGTCCTGAAGGACGATGCGAGGGCGCCCCGCCGCAACCGGGGGCGCACGGTCCGCGACGGCCGGGGGCGCGGTCCGTGGGGGGAGTTCAGCGGGTCAGGACGGACGGGGGGCCGTCGAGGGAGGAAGGTCGATGGTCAACATGAACCCGGGTGAAGGTGGCTGGCAGCAGGAGCGGTTCGCCCAGGCCCGCCGGTTCGCCGGGCAGGCCAGGCAGGACCGCACGACCGGTTGGTACATCCCGCTGGCGATCACGATTGTCGGGGCCGGTGCCTCGTTCGACGCGTTCGGGCGGGGGTTCGGCTTCCTCTACGGGTGGGGCCTGGCGATCGCGTTCGCCGTGCTGNCGTGGTCCACCATCCGTGCGGTGCCGTCGATGATCGACGATCTGAATGTCGCGCGGGCGAGCGGGCCGCGCAAGCTCACCACGCTGCTCAACGCCCCGGTGCGCAGTCGCGGGATCTTCCTGCTCGCCGCCGCGCTGCCGATTCTCGTGGCGTTGGTGAAGACGGTGGGCTTCTACACGTTCGGCGGCCTGCTGATGGTCGGCCTGGTTCTGGCGGTGGCTCTCGGTGCCTCGTGGGTGCTTGAGCGCCGCTGACGTCACGGCAGACCCGGCCGCGTAACACGGTCGGGTCGTACCGTCCCGGCCCCGTGCTCCCGGGACCCGCGCCCCACCTCGGGGCGGGGTCCGGAGCCCGGGGCCGGTTTCGTTTCTCCTCGTATCTCGCGAAAATGACTTTGCGGACGTCGCCCTCCGTGGTGAGCTCTCGGAACATGCTGGTCGGAGTGGCGTTCGGAGCGGACGGCAGTCCGGAGGGACGATGTGTGCCGGGCTGGCGGGGCCTGGTACGCCGAGCCTGCCGAGTGCCTCGATGTCGCTCGGCCCTCCCGATCCGCGGATTCAGTCGTACTCTCCGTATCGGTCGAACCTGCCGATCCGAGAGGCCTGCACGAGCTGGTTCCCGCGGCCGGGCCGGTGTGGCCGGCCCGCGCCGGCCCCCTGTCCGGTCCATCCGTCGACGGAGATCACATGCTTGTCAGACTGCTGTGGAGCCATCTCCGGCCCTACAGATGGCCGGTGCTCCTGCTGGTCGCGCTCCAGTTCACCGCCACGCTGGGCCTGCTCTACCTGCCGACGCTGAACGCCGACATCATCGACAACGGCGTCGTACCGGGGGACACGGGATACATCATCCGGCTTGGCGGGGTGATGCTCGGCGTGACGCTGGTGCAGGCGGCCTGCTCGGGAGCCGCGGTGTTCTTCGGCGCGCGCACCGCGATGGCGATCGGCCGCGATCTTCGTGCCTCGGTGTTCGACCGGGTCCAGTCCTTCTCCGCCCGGGAGGTCGGCCGGTTCGGCGCGCCCTCGCTGATCACCCGGGCGACGAACGACGTCCAGCAGGTCCAGATGGTGGTCCTGATGGCGTGCACCATGATGATCTCCGCGCCGATCATGTGCCTGGGCGGGATCGCGCTGGCGGTGCACCAGGACGCGAAACTCTCACTGCTGCTCGTCGCGATCGTCCCGCTGCTGGCCGCGATGATCCTGTTGATCATCCGGCGGATGCAGCCGTTGGGCCGCGGGATGCAGGCCCGTCTCGACGAGGTCAACCGGATCCTGCGTGAGCAGATCACCGGTCTGCGGGTGATCCGCGCCTTCGTCCGGGACGACTACGAGCGGCGCCGGTTCGCCACCGCCAACACCGATCTCACCGACGTCTCACTGCGCATGGGCCGGCTCATGGCGCTGCTGTTCCCGCTGGTGCTGGCGGTGGTGAACATCTCCAGCATCGCCGTCATCTGGTTCGGCGCGTACCGCATCGACAGCGGCGGCATGGAGGTCGGCGCGCTGACCGCCTTCCTCAGCTACCTGATGCAGATCCTGATGTCGCTGATGATGGCCACCTTCCTGTTCGCGGTGATCCCGCGCGCCGAGGTGTGCGCGGAGCGCATCCATGAGGTGCTGGCGACCTCCTCGACACTGCGCCCGCCCACCGACCCGGTGCGGGAGCTGGCCCGCCAGGGCGAGCTGGAGCTGCGCGACGTCGAGTTCCGCTACCCGGGCGCGGAGGAGCCGGTGCTGCGCGAGGTGAACCTGCGGGTCGCCCCGGGGCAGACCGTGGCGGTCATCGGCAGCACCGGCAGCGGCAAGTCCACCCTGCTCGGCCTCGTCCCCAGGCTGTCGGACGTCTCCGAGGGCGCGGTGCTGATCGACGGTGTGGACGTCCGCGACCTCGACGCGAAGGTGCTCGCGGAGACGATCGGCCTCGTGCCGCAGAAGCCGTACCTGTTCACCGGCACGATCGCGTCGAACCTGCGCTACGGCAACCCCGAGGCGAGCGACGAGGAGCTGTGGTGGGCACTCGAGATCGCACAGGCCAGCGAGTTCGTCGCGGCGATGCCTGACGGGCTGGACACGCCGGTCGCGCAGGGCGGCACCAACGTCTCCGGGGGGCAGCGCCAGCGGTTGGCCATCGCCCGCGCGCTGGTCCGGCGTCCGGAGATCTACCTGTTCGACGACTCCTTCTCGGCGCTCGACTACGCGACCGACGCCCAGCTGCGCGCGGCGCTCGCCCGCGAGACAGCCGGTGCGACGAAGGTGATCGTGGCCCAGCGGGTGGCGACCATCCGCGACGCCGACCAGATCATCGTCCTGGACGACGGCCGGATCGTGGGCGCGGGGACCCACCAAGAGCTCCTGGCGGAGAACCCGACCTACCGGGAGATCGTCTTCTCGCAGCTCACCGAGGAGGAGGCGGCAGCATGACACGCCCACCGGCGGGCGGCCCGCGCCCGATGCCCGGCCCCGGGCGCTTCTTCAGCGGCGGCGCGGAGAAGCCCAGCGATTTCCGGGTCTCGATCCGGCGGCTTACTCGGCTGCTGGGCCGGCAGCGCGCCCTGCTGGTGCCGGCCGTCGGGCTGGCCGTCGTCAGCGTCGCGCTCACCGTCACCGGTCCGCGGCTGCTCGGGCACGCCACCGACCTGGTGTTCGCCGGCCTGCTCGGCTCCCGGCTGCCCGACGGGATGACGAAGGAACAGGCCGTCGCGATGCTGCGGGCCGAGGGCCACGGCACACAGGCGGACCTGCTCTCCTCGGTCGACGTCACCCCGGGCCACGGGATGGACTTCGACGCGATCGGCGTGGTGCTGCTGGGCGTGCTGATCATCTACGTGGTCGCCGCCCTGTGCGGGGTGCTGCAGGCCCGGCTGGTCAACCAGGCCCTGCAGCGCATGCTGGCCGAGCTGCGCGGCGAGGTCCAGGCGAAGATCACCAGGCTGCCGCTGCGCTACTTCGACCGCAGCCAGCGCGGTGAGGTGCTCAGCCGGGTCACCAACGACATCGACAACCTGGGGCAGTGCCTGCAGCAGAGCTTCTCGCAGATCATCGCCTCGGTGCTGACCATCGTCGGCGTGCTGGCCATGATGGTCTGGATCTCGCCGCTGCTGGCGCTGATCGCGGTGGTGACGGTGCCAGTGTCGATCCTCGTCACCGCCCGGATCGGCAAGCTGGCCCAGCCGCAGTTCGTCAGCCAGTGGAAGTCGACCGGTCGGCTCAACGGCCACATCGAGGAGATGTACACCGGGCACGCGCTGGTGCGCGCCTTCGGCCGGCAGGAGGAGGCCGCCGAGATCTTCCGCGAGCACAACGAGCGCCTCTACGAGGCAAGCTGGCGGGCCCAGTCGATCTCCGGGCTCATGCAGCCGATGATGATGTTCATCGGCAACCTGAACTACGTGCTGGTCGCGGTGGTCGGTGGTCTGCGCGTCGCGTCCGGGGCGCTGACCATCGGTGACGTCCAGGCGTTCATCCAGTACTCGCGGCAGTTCAGCCAGCCGCTGACCCAGCTCGCCAGCATGGGCAACATGGTGCAGTCCGGGGTCGCCTCCGCGGAGCGGGTCTTCGACCTGCTGGACGCCGCCGAGCAGGACCCCGACCCGCTGGTTCCCGCCATCCCGGCGCAGGCCCGCGGCCGGGTCGCCTTCGAGCACGTCGCCTTCCGCTACGAGCCGGAGAAGCCGCTCATCGAGGACCTGTCGCTGGTCGCCGAACCGGGTCACACCGTCGCGATCGTCGGGCCCACCGGCGCCGGCAAGACCACGCTCATCAACCTGCTGATGCGCTTCTACGAGGTCACCGGCGGGCGGATCACACTGGACGGCGTCGACATCGCCACGATGTCCCGGGCCGGCCTGCGCTCGTCCATCGGCATGGTCCTGCAGGACACCTGGCTTTTCGGTGGCACGATCGCGGAGAACATCGCCTACGGGGCCGAGGGCGCCACCCGTGAGGAGATCGTCGCGGCGGCTCGCGCCGCGCACGTGGACCGGTTCGTGCGGACCCTGCCCGCCGGCTACGACACCGTGCTCGATGACGAGGGCGTCGGCGTCAGCGGCGGCGAGAAACAGCTCATCACCATCGCCCGTGCTTTCCTCGCCGAGCCGCTGATCCTCGTGCTGGACGAGGCCACCAGCTCGGTGGACACCCGGACCGAGGTACTGATCCAGCGGGCCATGTCCCGGCTGCGCGCCGGTCGCACCGCCTTCGTCATCGCGCACCGGCTCTCCACGATCCGGGACGCCGACACGATCCTGGTGATGGAGAACGGTGCCATCGTCGAGCAGGGCACCCATGCGAGCCTGCTGGAGGCGGACGGTGCCTACGCCCGGCTCTACCAGGCCCAGTTCGCGCAGGCCGTGGCGGAGACGGGCTGACGGGGAGACAGGGGTGACGGGGTGGCCCGGAGCCCTCACCCAAGCCCGTCCGAGGCCCGTTCCGCGCCCGTAGTCCTTGGGAGGACCAGAGTCTGATGACCGAAACGCGACGTGAGGCACTGCGCCAGGTCCCGCTNGGCAGTCAGGGACTGCGGGTCAGCACGCAGGGACTCGGCTGTATGGGAATGTCGGAGTTCTATCCGGGGCGGGACGACGACGAGTCCGTGGCGACTCTGCTCCGGGCGCTTGACCTGGGTGTGAACTTCCTCGACACCGCTGACATGTACGGGCCGCACACCAACGAGCGGCTCGTCGGCCGGGCGATCGCCGCGCGTCGCGACGAGGTCGTGCTCGCCACCAAGTTCGGCATCGTCCGGGAACCGGCGGATCCCACCGCGCGCGTGGTGAACGGCCGGCCGGAGTACGTGCGGTCAGCCTGCGACGCCTCCCTGGCTCGGCTGGGCGTCGATCACATCGACCTCTACTACCAGCACCGGGTCGACCCACAGGTACCGATCGAGGAGACGGTCGGCGCGATGGCCGAGCTGGTGACCGCGGGCAAGGTCCGCTACCTGGGGCTTTCCGAGGCGGCGCCGGCGACCATCCGCCNGGCGCACGCGGTGCACCCGATCACCGCCCTGCAGACCGAGTACTCGATCTGGGCCCGGCAGCCCGAGGCGGAGATCCTGCCGACGCTGCGCGAGCTCGGAATCGGGTTCGTCGCCTACAGCCCGCTGGGCCGGGGCTTCCTGACCGGCGCCTTCCGCTCCGCCGCCGACTTCGCGGCAGACGACTTCCGCTCCGGCCAGCCCCGGATGCAGGGTGAGAACCTGCGCGGCAACCTCGCCGTGGTCGCGGAGATCGAGCGGATCGCCGCCGCGCACGATGCCACCGCGGCACAGATCGCGCTCGCCTGGGTGCACCAGCGGGGCGACGACATCGTCCCGATCCCCGGGACGAAACGCCGCACCTATCTGGAGCAGAACGCCGCCGCGGCGGGTATCGCCCTGACCGCGGGCGAGGTCGAGAGCCTCGCGCGGGCGGGTGACGGCGTCCAGGGGGAGCGCTACCCGGACATGTCCGGCGTGGACCGGTAGGTGGACCGGTAGCCCGTCCGCTGTTCCGGCGACCCCGCCCGTACAATCCCTGCCGTCTCGGGGCGCGGCATTGTGGAGGTTGCAGGTGGAGAAGGACATCCTCGTCGTCATCGGCGTGGGCGGCATGGGCCGGGCCATCGCCCGGCGGATCGGCAGCGGGCGGAAGATCCTGCTGGCCGACGTCAACGAGGCCGCGCTCGGGGTGGCCGACACGCTGCGCGGTGAGGGGCAGGAGGTCGTCACCCAGGTCGTCGACGTCTCCAGCCGGGAGTCGGTGGCGGCGCTCGCCGACACCGCCGCGGGTCTCGGCCGGGTGACACAGATCGCGCACACGGCGGGGCTGTCTCCCACCCAGGCGCCGACGGAGGCGATCCTGCGGGTGGACCTGCTCGGCGTGGCGCTGGTGCTCGACGAGTTCGCCCGGGTCGTGGCCCCCGGCGGCGCGGGTGTCGTCATCGCGAGCATGTCCGGTTACATGGGTGGGCTGACCCCGGAGCAGGCACGGGCCGTCGCCGCGACGCCGACGGACGAGCTGCTGGCGCTGCCGTTCTTCGACCCGGGCGTGCTCGGCTCGCCGGGAGCGGCGTACGCGCTGGCCAAGCACGCCAACATCGTGCGGGTCCAGGCGGCGGCCGGCCCCTGGGGCGAGCGCGGGGCGCGGATCAACTCGATCAGCCCGGGCGTCATCTCGACGGCCATGGGCCAGCAGGAACTGGCCGGCGAGTCCGGCGAGCAGATGCGGATCATGGTGTCGATGTCGGCGGCGAAGCGGCTCGGCACTCCGGACGACATCGCCGCCGGAGCCGCGTTCCTGCTCGGCCCGGACGCCAGCTTCGTCAGCGGCACCGATCTCCTGGTCGACGGTGGCACCGTCGCCGCCATCCGCCCGCTGCTGCCGGTGGGCTGACGGCGGCGACCCGATCCCACCCCGCCGTTCGCAGCCCGCTGATCCGTGATGCCGCGCCGTGGCGGTGCGCCGTGGCGGTGCGGCCCCACCCGCCGCGGGTTCGTAGCATCCTCGGCATGGTGGCGGAGGAAGGGACCACCCGGATCGACATCTGGATCTGGTCGGTCAGGCTGGTGAAGACCAGGACGATGGCGGGTGACGCCTGCCGTGGTGGCCACGTCCGGCTCAACGGCGAGCGGGTGAAACCGGCGCGGCCGGTGCGGGCCGGGGACGAGGTCCGCCTCCGGCTCGACGGCCACGAACGGGTCGTCGTGGTGACCAAGGTGATCGCCAAGCGGGTGGGCGCGGCGATCGCGGCGGAGTGCTATGTCGACAACAGCCCGCCGCCGCCGGAACGCCAACCGTTGATGGCGGCACGTGACCGAGGCGCGGGACGGCCCACCAAACGCGACCGCCGAGCATTGGAGCGCCTGCGTAACCTCTGAGCGCCCGGTGCCAGTGCCGGTCGGCACCGGCACCGGCTCTGGTCTCGGCTCCGGTCTGATCACAATTGTGAGGCGAGCCGGGCGGAGAGCGCCCGGGCGAGCTCGTCCATCACGTCGGCGGGCACCCACTCGGATTCCGGGCGGCGCAGGTGGTGGAAGATCGCCGGTCCGTGCTCCTCGGCGGGCAGGTCGGCTGCCCGGGGAATGATGTGCACATGGAGGTGGGTGAAGCCGGCCGCCTCGGAGAACGCCGCCACGTACGTGCGCGTGCAGCCGGTGACCTCGGTCAGCGCCCGGCTCACCTGGGTGCACAGCAGACCGAGTTCGGCGGCCTCTGCCTGGCTCAGCTCGGCGACCGTGGTGATGTGCCGGCGGGCGACGACGACCAGCCACCCGGGTAGTGCGCAACGGATGGCGTGTGCGACCCGCCATCCGTCACCCAGATGAATTCTCTCCCGCGGCAGGAGTCCCGCCCATTGCGTGTTCTGGTCACAGGACCAGCAGCTGTCGGTGCTGGAAACCTCGTTGTCACCCATCCCCGGAACACTAGCGAGCGTGTTCGGGGCCGAATTCGTGATGAATCTCGGGCATGAAATGCCGCGATCAGGTGTACCGGGCGTAGCGCCGAGGTGTTCGGCGGCGGAACCCTGGGGAAATTGCCTCCCCGGCGCGGGCGTGCCCGCCGGGCTCCGGCGGCGCCGGCAGGCACCAGCAGTCCTTGATCAACTAATTGTTCCTGTCTGACAGCAAGTGTGGGCTCCGCCGATGGCGGGCGTAACGGCGGCACCGCGGCACGTTCCGTGCGGCAAAGGGGCGCCGGCCGCGCTCCCTCCACCGGGAAGTCCCGGACGCGCTTCGNAGCGTGTTGTGGCACTTCGGCGGCAGCTTTCTGCCCCGGTGTCCGGAACCGGTCTGCTGGTTTCTATCATTCCAGATGCTGCATACGGAGCGTTCGTCCATTGATCCACCGGATCGTGGGCGGATCGGCGGATCGGCGTCGGATGGGGCTGAACACATGACCAGGAACGCGCGGTGCCGGGTTATGGCGTGCGGATGACCGGCACGGCCGACACCGACCGCATTCGATGACCGTCGACGCGACCGTCGGCACGACCGTCGACGAACCGGCCGGTGCCGGCACCGGCCCGATCGCCGTGGCCCCCCTCGTCGGTGTCGACCTGAACCCGGTCTGCCTGGATCACCTTGCTGGTTTTGATCACCTGGCTGGCCTGGATCCCTCGGTCGACCTGAAGCAGCCGGCCGATCCGGACCGCCCGCGCCTACCCCGTACCCGTACCCGTGCGCGTGCCGGGCGCCTCCGGTCGGGCGCCGACGCCCGGGCGTTGCGTTCACCGGCGGTGGCCGTCACGCTGCTCGCGTTCCTGTCGTTCGTCGGCAGCCTCGTCCTGCAGGCGAAGCTTTTTCCGGACGGCTCGGGTGACGCCGACGAGGCCGCCTACGTGCTGCAGGCCAGGATGCTGCTCCAGGGGCGGCTGACGCTGGACGCATCCGCGGTCGAGCCGTTCTTCCGGCCGTGGCTCACCGGTGAGCACGGCGGCAAGGTGTTCACCAAGTACCTGCCCGGCTGGCCCGCGATGCTCGCCTGTTCGCAGGCCGTGTTCGGCACCATGACGGTCGCCCCGGCGGCGGTGGCGGCCGGGTGGGTGGCCGGGACGTACCGACTGGCCCGGGAACTGTTCCGCGACGCCAGGACGGCGCTGCTCGCCGCGCTGGGCGTGGCGCTGTCCCCGCTCGTGCTGCTGCACACCGCACTGCCGCTCGCCTACGCGGCGTGTGTGGCGGTGCTGACGCTGGCCAGCGCGGAACTGCTCCGCGGGGCGCGCACCGGGTCGCGGGCCGCCCTGGTCGCCGGTGGGGCGGGCGCCGGGTACGCGCTGCTGATCCGGCCGTTCGACGCGGTGATAGTCGTCCTTCCGGTGCTCGCGGTCGTCCTGGCACGGGGGCGGGCGCAGGGTCGGGAGCGGGGACGGGCAGTGCGGCGGGCAGTGCCGCGGACGGTGCCGCGGCGGGCCGCCTGGGCGCTGCTGGGGGCGTTGCCGCTGGTCGTGATCCTGCTGGCCTACTGCTGGTACGTGACGGGTTCGCCGCTGCGAATGCCGCTGTCCGCCTCCGACCCGCTGGACCGCTTCGGCTTCGGCCCGCGCCGGATCCTGCCGTCCGAACCGACCTTCCTGTTCACCCGCCGGCTCGCGTTCGATGCGCTGCGGGAGACCCTCGCCGTGGCCCCGAGCTGGTTCTTCGGTGGCGTCGGCCTGGTCACCTTGGCCGCCGTCGGTCTGCTGGTCCCGCGGCACCGCCCCGAGCGGCTCATGCTGCTCGCGACCAGCGGGATGGTCCTGGCCGCCTACACGTTCTGGTGGGGGTCCGCGTTCGCGATGCCGGGACTGCGGGACGGGCTCGGGCCGCACTACCACCTGGCGGCGTTCACCCCGGTCGTCATCCTCGCGGCGGACGGCGCGCGGTGGCTGTGGGCGCTGTCGGCGCGCGTCCCCGGCCGGCTCACCCGGCGCATGGTCCGCCCGGGCCTCGCGGTGGTCGTCGGGGTGGGGCTGGTGGCGATGACGCTGCCCACGCTGCCGGCCCGGATCGACATGCAGCGGGCCATCAACGAAGGCAATGCCTTCCTGGACGCCGTGATCCCCCGCCAGCTCGACGGTCCCGCGGTGATCCTGGTGACTCCGCCGACCTCGAGCCGTTACACCCAGATTCCGTACCACACGCTGCGGAACACCCCCGGGCTGGACGGGCCGGTGGTGTACGCGGCCGACGTCGGCCCCGGCTCGGCGGCGCTTCCCGACCGGGTGCCCGGCCGCACGATCTACCGGCTGCGGCCGGGGGAGATCGTCGACCCGGCGGTTGCGGGGAGCCTGCGCGGTTCCTTCAAGGAGCTCCGCCAGGTCACCGGAACCCGGATCAGCATCCAGGTGGACGTGGAATCACCCGCGGCCACCGGGTCGCTGTACGTCCGGTTGGGCAGCACGGTGTTGTCGGCCGGCGCCACGACCAGCCGCCCGTTCGTGCTCACCTCCGGGCCCGCCACCGGTCCGGACGAGATCGGGATGGTGGGCGGGTCACGGCCGGCCGAGCTTGTCGTCGGCTTCACGGAAGGCCGGGGTGCCGAGGCCGCGGTCTGGGAGGAGCGGATCCCGCTCGTGCGGCGTCCCGGTGGCGATCTGTCGCTGCTGGCGCCCGGCCTCGGCTGGCGGCGGCTGCCCGCGAGTGGGGGCGGCCGGTGGTACGCCGCCGACACCAGCCCCGTTCTGCGGGTGTCGGTGACGGGCTCCGTGCCGTCGGGCGCTGCCCGGTGATCTTCCAGCGGCGCTCCTGACTGTGCCGGGGCCTCCCGCCGCCCTGCCGGCGCCCCCCTCGGCGGTGTCGTCTCAGGCGTGTTCGCCCGTCGGTTGCGAACGCGGGGGGACGCCGTCCGGGCGGTAGGTCCGCACCGGTGCCGTGGTCGGATCGGTGCCGAGGGTGTTGCCGCAGCGAGTGGAGATCCAGCGGCGGCGTCCCGGCGTCGGCCGCCAGCTCTCGATGTCGAAGGTCTCGCCGGTGGCGTACCGCTCCGCGCCCGAACCGGGGACGAGGGCCAGGAACTCGTGGCATCTGAGCTGGTCCCGCAGGCTCTCGGTCACCGCGGGGTCCAGGGTGCCGACGCAGTCCCGCACGGCGGTCCAGAGCTGCGCGCTCGCATCGTCGCGGTCATCGGCCTGCCGGGCGGCGTCAGTGGGCCACAGCGAGATCTGGAAGTCACCGCCGGCCCACCGGCGCACGGAGATCTCCTGGACGTACCGGCTTTCACCGCAGTAGGGGGCCGCCCCGGCCGACCCCGCCCGTTGCGCGCCGTCCCCGGAGCCCGCTCCTGCCGAGCCCGGCGGGGGCGTCGACCCCGCCTCGGCGCCCACGCCCGCGCCCGCGCCCTCGCCCGCGGAGCGGTCCTGGCTGCTCGGAGCGGGGGTTGTGGGCGTGACCACCTCCGGGTCGTCGGAGCCCCCGCCGTTCGCCACCGCGATCGCGGCGGCCGCCAGGATCCCGAGGCCGCCGATCATTGCCCCACGGGACCGGCGCTGCTGTGTCATCGGACGAGCGTAGGTCCTCGCCGGCGGGTCGCCGGTCGATCGAGGCAGATGGTTCCGGAGTGTTCCACTGGAGCGGCCACGGAGCGCGGTTGCCGGCGATGTCAACATCTACCTTCTCGGTTGAGAATCTGGTATCACCTCACACCAGAGCGGCGTTCTGTCCGCGACGAACTGTTCTTCCCCGCCGGAGGGCGGTAGGGGTACCCGGGCGGGTTCCGTCGAGGAACACCTGCCGCAGGACTCGGAGGACCCATGTACCCGCCCGACCACGTCACCCTCACCCCGGACAAGCCCGCGGTGATCCTCACCGGTGGCCCCGGCGGCGAGGACCGCGTCCAGACCTACCGGGAGCTTGTCGAAGGCTCCGCGCGGCTGTCTCGCCTGCTGGTCGATTCGGGCCTGCGGCCGGGTGACTGCCTGGCGATCATCGCCGAGAACCACCTGCGGTACTTCGAGCTCGTGTGGGCGGGCCTCAACTGTGGTCTCTACATCACACCGATCAACTCGCACCTCACCGCCCCCGAGGCCGCCTACCTGGTGAACGACAGCGGCGCCAAGGCGTTGGTCAGCACCCGCAAACTGGCGGGGGTGGCCGAGGAGCTCGTGCCCGAGACCCCCGGCGTCCTGCGGCGGTTCATGCTCGACGGGCCGTCCGAGCACTACGAGGATCTCGACGCCGCGACCGCCGGGTATTCCGCCGGGCCGCGTGACGACGAGGTCCGCGGCTCGTTCATGCTCTACAGCTCGGGGACGACCGGCCGGCCGAAGGGCATCCGCTTCCCGCTGCCCGACACTCCCGCCTCCGCCGGGGACGTCCAGCTGCTCAACGGCACCGCGCGGATGTTCGGTCTGAACGCCGACTCGGTGTACCTGTCACCGGCGCCGCTGTACCACGCGGCCCCACTGCGGGTGTCCGCGGTGTTGCACAGTGTGGGTGGCACCGTGGTCGTGCTCCCGAAGTTCGACGCGCAGGAGGCGCTGCGCGCGGTCGAGCAGTACCGGGTCGTGGCCGCGCAGTGGGTCCCGACCATGTTCGTGCGGATGCTCAAGCTCCCGCCGGAGATCCGCGAACGCTACGACCTGTCGAGCATGCGCATCGCCATGCACGCCGCGGCACCCTGCCCGGTGGACGTGAAGCGCCAGATGATCGACTGGTGGGGCCCGATCATCTACGAGTACTACTCCGGCTCGGAGAACTTCGGCAGCACCGGCCTGTCCAGCGAGGAGTGGCTGGCCCACCCGGGCTCGGTCGGCCGGCCCCAGGGCGGCGTCCTGCACATCTGCGGTGACGACGGCACGGAGCTGGCGGCCGGGGAGACCGGGACGGTCTACTTCGAGAGCCGGGGCGCCGGGTTCAGCTACCACCGGGATCCCGAGCGGACCAGGGCCGTGAGCCACCCCGCTCATCCAGGCTGGCGCACCCTGGGCGATGTCGGTCACGTCGACGAGGACGGATACCTCTACCTCAGTGACCGGCGCGACTTCACGATCATCGCCGGTGGCGTCAACATCTACCCGCGGGAGATCGAGGACGTGCTGGTGATGCACGAGGAGGTGGTGGACGTCGCCGTCTTCGGCGTGCCGCATCCGGAGCTCGGTGAACAGGTCAAGGCAGTCATCCAGCCGGTGACGATGGCGGCGGCCGGGGACGCGCTGGCGACCCGGCTGCTGGAGTACTGCAAGGAAAGGCTCGCGCCCTTCAAATGGCCGCGGTCCANCGACTTCGTGCCGGAGCTGCCCCGGCTCGACAACGGCAAGCTCTACAAGAAGCCGTTGCGAGACGCGTACTGGGCGAAGGAACCGACCGCGACGTAGGGCCCTCATGGTGCCGGGCAGGTAGCCGTCACCCGGAAAGCGAATCCTGGTCGAGGTGACGGCGATGCCTGAAATTGGAATCCTGTCAATCCGCTCGCGGTGGAACCGCGGTGCCGGTCTCCTGGCCGGGCAGGTGCTTCGCCCCGGTCTGGCGGCCGGGCTGCCGACCTCGGTGGCCGGGCTGCCGACCTCGGCGGCCCGGGGCGGGGCTGCTGTGGCCGGCGAAGCCCGGCCCATCCACGCGGCCAGCACTTTCAGCGATTGCCAGCGACGCCGGCAGGCCGCTGCGCGAGTGAACTCCCGCACCCGCGGGGGTCCCGCAGGCTTTGCGAAGGGCGCCTAAAAGGCTCTCCGTGTCTCTTCTGAAAAGTACGCTCCAGGGGCTTGCAATATGTGCGTCGAAGTGAATGTCAAGATGCTCCGNGGAGAGGCACAGGTGGCCTTTTAGTCGCGCGAACGAGAGAATCCCGCCGGCGCTGAGAGCTGGCCATCATTGTCAGAACGCTCGAAGGGTAGGTCGGGCGTGTTCCCAGCCGTGGCGCTGTTCGGGGAAACGACTACTGCCACCTTCAGGCCCGGCGAGCGAGGAATTCCTTACTGCTTCACGCGGTCGCCCCGGCGTGGATGATGTGATCGATACTGGCGGCGTGAATGGTCAGCCCGCGAGCCCGCGAGCCCGCGAGCCCGCGAGCCCGCGAGCCCGCGAGCGATCGACGGTGGCGGGCGGTGGAGGAGAGGGCGGTTCCGATGGAGCGCACGTCCGGCCTGGGCGGCCGGCCCACAGCGGGCACGGCCGGCACGGCACGGGACCGCACGCCTGCCGGCCCCGGCGAGGCCGAAGAAGCGTTGCTGGACCAGGCGGCCACCTGGCTCGGGGAGTCCGACGCGCTGCTGGTCTGCGCCGGGGCCGGCATGGGGGTGGACTCCGGGCTTCCCGACTTCCGCGGCGACACCGGCTTCTGGCGGGCCTACCCGCCCTACGCCCGTCTCGGACTCTCCTTCGCCCAGCTTGCCGACCCGGTCCATTTCCGCGCCGACCCCGCCCTCGCCTGGGGCTTCTACGGTCATCGGCTCGGTCTGTACCGCCGCACGGTGCCGCATCAGGGTTTCGAGGTGCTGCGCCGGTGGGGTGCCCGCCTGCCCGCCGGAATGTGGGTGTTCACCTCCAACGTGGACGGGCAGTTCCAGCGGGCGGGTATCGGAGAGGTCGCCGAGGTGCACGGATCGATCCACCACCTCCAGTGCACGCTTCCCTGCACGCCGGACGTCTGGCCGGCCGACGGGGTCGAGGTGGCGGTCGACCCGGACACGATGCGGGCGCTGGAGCCGCTGCCGCGTTGTCCGCGCTGCGGGGCGCTGGCCCGCCCGAACATCCTGATGTTCGGGGACTGGAACTGGGTCGGAGATCGCTCCGAGCGTGCCGTGCGGGCCTGCAACTCCTGGCTCGACGGACTGATCGGTGCCGGTGCCGGTGGCGGCGCCGGGCGGCGGCTCGCCGTCCTCGAGATAGGCGCTGGCACCGCGGTGCCGACCGTGCGCCGGATGGCGGAGTCCGCCGCGGGCGGCCGGCTGATCCGGGTGAATCCGCGGGAGGCCGGGATCCGCGCCGGCGCCGGGGTCGCTCTTGGGGCCGGCGCGCTCGCCACCCTGGCCGAGCTGGACGCCCGCCTGCGCTGAGCCCTGAGCCGTCCCGACTACCGTCCCGACTAGGGGGTTCCTGGCCGGCGGCCGGCGCGGATCGCCTCGATGACCAGGCCGATGACCCAGTTGACGGCCTGCGTCGCCGTGTCGGGGTCGAGGCTCCAGGAGCGCACCAGGCGTTCGTAGGTCGGGATGTTCCACAGCGCGTCCAGCATCGCGGCGGCAGCCGAGCGCTCTTCGTCGGTCCACGCCGCGCTGTGTGCGCTGACAGCGCGCAGGAGGGCGTCGCGGCGCAGCTGGTCCTCGGCGACCAGGGCCGGCTGCGGCGCCTCCGCGGGCACCCAGTGTGCGACGGCGTATGACGACAGCGAGGCGAAGGACCGGGCGGTTACCTCGGTGATCCGGTCGAGTTCGAGGTCCTCGTAACGTACCCCCGCCTCCTCCTGCAGGCGGCGCATGACGGCGTTGTGCAGGTCCTCCTCGGTGGGGAAGTGCCGGTAGACGGTGCGCTCGCCGACACCGGCGCGCGTCGCCACCGCGCGGAAGGTCAGGGCGCTCCAGTCCCAGGTCGGCAGGCCGTGGACCAGCGCTGATCCGGCGGTGACGATGCGCTCGCGGGTCTGGTTGGCCCGCTCGCGCCGTACCGGGCTGTCGTAGCGCCGTCGCTGCCGGGCCTGGCCGTCGTCATCTTCGGGTGTTGCGGACACGCTCATATTGGTGACATCATACTGTCGTTAAATCCGTTCAAGTGATCGTCCAGGTGCGGGTGGACGGGTGTTCGTGAACCAGGAGAGACGGGAGCGGTCGAGGTGGATCTTGGTTTAGCTGGCGCCACGGTGGTGGTGCAGGGCGGTACCCAGGGCATGGGTCTCGCCGCCGCGGAGTGCTTCGCCATCGAGGGGGCGAGGGTCGGAGTGCTCGCCCGCGGCCGGGCGAACCTGGACGCGGCGGTCGGGCGCCTGCTGGAGCTGGGTGCGGCCGACGCAGTCGCGCTGCAGGCCGACATCACCCGGCCGGAGCAGGTGACCGCCGCCTTCGAGCAGGTCCGGCAGCGGTGGGGCACCCTGAACAGTCTGGTGAACACCGCCGGCCCCAAAGCGAGCCGGATGGGCCCGTTCGAGGAACTCACCGATGACGACTGGCTTGCCGCGGTCGATGTCGGGGTGCTGGGAATGGTCCGCTGCGTGCGGGCCGCGCTGCCGCTGCTGCGCGGTGCCGAATGGGCCCGCATCGTGAACATCTCGGCGCATTCGACCAAGCGTCAGACCGCCTCCCTGATCGCCTACACCGCGGCCAAGTCAATGGTCACCAGCATCACCAAGAACCTCTCCCTGACCCTCGCCGACGACGAGATCCTGGTCAACACCGTCTCGCCGGGCAGCTTCGCCTCGGACGGGCTGGCCACCTGGGCACGCGGCGCCGGTATCGATCCCGAGGACCTGCACGCCGTCATGGACGGTATCGCGACGCATTTCGGCCATCCGGCGCACCTGCCGCGCGCGGGCGCGCCGGCCGAGATCGGCCCGCTGATCGCGTTCGCGGCCTCACGCCGAAACACATACATGACCGGGGCGAACATCAACATCGATGGTGGGTCCGACTTCTGCTGACCGCCGTCACCGCGCCGTTTTTGCGGAGGAGAACCTGTGGGAGCGCACCATGAGTTACTCGACGCGGCCCGGGCCGCGACCGGACTGAACGACTTCGGCGCGGACTCGTTCCTGGAAGGCCTGGAACGGCTGGTCCGCGCCCTGCGTGACGAGGCCGAGCTCAACAGCACCGGCCAGGACGCGCTGCGCCGGCTCATAGTCGGCCTGCTCAGCCAGCGGCTGATGATCGAGGACTGGTACCGCCGCCATCCGGAGATCGAGGAAGAACGGATCATTGCTCCGCTGATCGGGCTCGGCCTGCCGCGCACCGGCTCGACCGCGCTGTCGTTCCTGCTGGCGGAGGACCCCAACGCGCGTTCGCTGCGGATGTGGGAGGCGAACGCGCCCTGCCCGCCGCCGTCGACCGTGGGCACGGACGACTCCGACCCGCGCATCGACCTCGGCCGGGAGGAGGTGGTGGCCCGGACCCGCACGTCACCGCGCCGCGGGGCACTCGTCCCGGCCAGCGCCACCGGGCCGACGGAGTGCCAGGCCCTGATGGCACTCGACTTCAAGGCGCATTACTTCCAGGCGTTCGCCCGCATCCCGTCGTACTCAAGCTGGTTTCTGGACGCCGATCTCAGCTCGACGTACGAGTACGAACGGCGGGCGTTGAAGCTTCTGCAGTGGGGGTTCCCCAGCCGGCCCTGGCGGCTGAAGTGCCCGACCCACCTGCTCTTTCTGGACCATCTTGACAAGGTCTTCCCGGACGCCCGGTTCGTGATGACGCACCGGGATCCCGCCGAGGTGATNGTCTCGGTGTCGGACCTCTACGCCGCCGTCGCCCGTTCGTACGCGGACAGTGTCGACGAACGTTATCTCGGGCAGCTCAACATCGAGCACTGGTCCGTCGGGATGGAACGTGCCCTGTCGTTCCGTGGGAAGGCCGGCGACGACCGGTTCTACGACATCGACTTCCGGGCGATGCAGAGTGATCCGCTCGGCGAGGTCCGCGGGCTCTACGACTGGCTCGGCGAGCCGGTGACCCCCGAGTTCGAGGCCGGTCTGCGGCGGTGGTGGCGGGAGAACGCCGAGAACCGGGAGAAGAACGTGCACCCGGATCCGTCGGTCTTCGGCATCGACGTCGACCGGATCCGTCCGCTGTTCGCGAAGTACACGGGCCGGCTGGCCGGCTGGACCACCCGCTGACCGCTCCCCGCCCCGCCTCGCCTCGTCCCGCCTCGTCCCGCCCCGCCTCGTCCCACCGCGCCAGCCCGTCTGGGTGCCGGCCGCTGCCCGGCACCCGTCCCGCCGCTGCTCTGCCCCCCGCTGCCCTGTCTGCGCCGCGCCGAAGGGATCACTGCCGTGACCGCTGACCCCACTGACCCCGCTGACCCTCCTCACCCCGCTGCTCCCAGGGGTGGAGCCGACCTGNCCGGCGGCCTGGAACCCACCCGCGAGCACGTGTTCGCCGAGCGTCCGGAGAACCCGGACATGCGCGATTCGGTCAGCATGTGGATCTGCGACGACCGCGGTGAGCTCGCGCTGCCGCGGATCGGGATCGAGGCCGTCGCGTCGTCCTGGGAGTCGCACCAGTACCAGCTCAACGTCGTCCTCGCCGACGGCCGCGTCTACCGCCTCCGGGAGACCGGGAAATCGTGGTCCCCGCTGGACGAGGCGGGCCGTCCGAGGGTTCTCGGCACCGGGCCCCTGGCCTTCCGCTGCGTCGAGCCGTTCCGTTCCTGGAGTGTGGCCTTCGAGGGCACGGCGACCGAGACCTCGACGCGGGCGCTCATCGCCGGCCGGCCCGGCGGCCCGCCGGTGGATGTCGAGTTCCACGTGGAGGCCACGATGGCGGTGCCGCCGTGGATCCAGGGCTCGTTGCTGCCGGAGGCGGCCGAGCGCCTCGCCACCTCCGTCGAGGGCGGGCTCATGGGTGGCGCGCGCTATGAGCAGCTCTTCCGGGCGGTGGGGACGCTGCGGGTGGGTGCGGAGGAGCACACGTTCACCGGCAGCGGGCTGCGGATCCGTCGCCAGGGGGTCCGGGAGCTCGCCGGCTTCTGGGGGCACTGCTGGCAGTCGGCGGTCTTCCCGGACGGCCGGGCGTTCGGCTACATCGCCTACCCTCCCCGGGCGGACGGCGAGCCGACGTTCAACGAGGGTTTCCTCTACACCGGCGCCGGCCCGCTCATTCCGGCCAGGGTGGTGCGGGCGCCCTGGCTCGGTGTGCTCCAGCCGGCCGGCGAGGACGTCTCGGTGGTGTTGGACTCCGAGCTCGGCCGGACCACCATCGAGGGCGAGACCGCGCTGTCGACGTTCGACGTCACCGTGCGGCCGGAGATGCCGAACTTCCCGGTCCTCTACCAGGGTGCGGTGCGCTACCGCTGGGACGGCCAGGAGACCTACGGAATGCTGGAGCGCTCCACCATGCGCGACAAGATCATCTGGCTGTGAGGTGGAACCCGCGCGGACCGCACCGTGTCGGAGCACACACCGATGACGGGGGTATGAAGGCGCCTGCCCATGGTTGCGTCCTGACAGCGGCGAGTCGCGCGCGGGCGGCCCACCGGCGGGAGGATGGACGGATGCATCGGAAGCGGACGGGTCGGTCGGGGCCATGACCACGGGTGCGACGCCGGCGTCACCGGCCGCGGCGGTGCCCGCGGTGCTCGCGGCGACACCACTGCCGGCCGACACCGTGGGCCTGCTGGAAGGCCTGACGACGACGCGGGCCATCCGCCGTTACACCGACGAGCCGGTGCCCCGGGAGGTACTGCGCGCCGTGCTCTTCGCGGCCACCCGGGCGCCGAGCGGCTCCAACCGACAGCCTTTCCGTTTCATCGTGCTGACGGACGGGCCGAAGGCCGCCGCGGCGAAGGCCCTGATCGGGCAGGCCGCCCGGCGGGTCTGGGACGGCAAGCGCCGCGCCGACGGCTACGACGGCGGCTCCGGGGCGCTGGCGGATTCACCGAAGGCCCGCACGGCCCGCGCGATGCAGCGGTTCGTCGACGACTTCGAGCGGATACCGGTGCTGATCCTGCCCTGCCTGGTGCGCTACCGGGATCCGACGCCGTCCGAAGGCGCGTCCGTCTACCCGGCCTGCCAGAACATCCTGCTCGCGGCCCGGGCGCTCGGGTATGGTGGCGCGTTCACCGGCTGGAACTTCGCGGTGGACGCCGAGCTCCGCCAGCTGCTGGGGGTGCCCGACGGCACGTTCCTCGCCGGCACCATAACGCTGGGCAGGCCGGCGGGGCGGCATGGCCCGGTGCGCCGGCGCCCGATGGCGGAGCTGGTGTACGAGGAGGAATGGGGCACCCCCGCGGGGTGGGCGCTCGACCCGCCCGGCACCGCGTTCACCGCGGCCGGGCCGCCCAGGGCGGGCACGGCCGCCCCCGGTGACGGAAGGCCGAGGCCATGACGCCGTGGATGACGGGACCGCGAACGGTGGGATCCACCCGAACGAGAAGGGCAGCCCCGGCATGGGCCGACTGACACATCTGCAGCGTCTGGAGGCGGAGAGCATCCAGATCTTCCGCGAGGCGGTGGCCGAGAGCGAGCGGCCGGTGATGCTGTACTCGGTGGGCAAGGACAGTTCGGTGCTGCTCCACCTGGCGATGAAGGCGTTCTACCCGTCCCGCCCGCCCTTTCCGCTGCTGCACGTGGACACCACGTGGAAGTTCCGCGCCATGTACGAGTTCCGGGACAAGGCCGTGGCGGAGCTCGGGGTGGATCTTCTCGTCCACCGGAATCCGGAGTGCGTGGAGCGGGGGATCAACCCGTTCGACCACGGCTCCGCGACGCATACGGACATGTGGAAGACCGAGGGCCTGAAGCAGGCCCTCGACCTGCACGGTTTCGATCTGGCGTTCGGCGGGGCCCGCCGTGACGAGGAGAAGTCGCGGGCGAAGGAGCGGATTTTCTCGATCCGCTCGGCGGCACACCGGTGGGACCCGAAGTCGCAGCGCCCCGAACTGTGGCGGCTGTACAACGTCAGCCGGGCGCCGGGGCAGAACGTGCGGGTGTTCCCGCTGTCGAACTGGACCGAGCTGGACGTGTGGCAGTACATCCACCGGGAGCGGATCCCGATCGTGCCGCTGTACTTCGCCGCGCCGCGCCCGGTGGTGGAGCGTGACGGCGCACTGATCATGGTTGACGACGACCGCATGCCACTGGCGCCGGGCGAGATCCCCGCCCAGCGCAGTGTGCGGTTCCGCACGCTGGGCTGCTACCCGTTGACCGGGGCGGTGGAGAGTACCGCCGCGACCCTGCCGGAGATCATCCAGGAGATGCTGCTGACGACGAGCTCGGAGCGGCAGGGCCGGGTGATCGACCATGACTCGTCCGGGTCGATGGAGAAGAAGAAGCAGGAGGGGTACTTCTGATGGCCCACGCGACCACCGATCTCGTCGCGGACGACATCGAGAAGTACCTTTCGCTGCACGAGCACAAGTCGATGCTGCGGTTCATCACCTGCGGCAGCGTCGACGACGGGAAGAGCACGCTTATCGGCCGGCTGCTCTACGATTCGAAGCTGGTTTTCTCCGACCATCTCGCCGCGCTGGAGAGCGACTCTAAGAAGGTCGGCACCCAGGGCGACGGGCTCGATTTCGCGCTGCTGGTCGACGGCCTGGCCGCGGAACGCGAACAGGGCATCACGATCGACGTCGCCTACCGCTTCTTCTCCACCGAGCGGCGCAAGTTCATCGTCGCCGACACCCCGGGGCACGAGCAGTACACCCGGAACATGGTGACCGGCGCGTCCACCGCCGACCTGGCCGTGATTCTCATCGACGCGCGCAAGGGCGTGCTGACCCAGACCCGCCGGCACAGCTATCTCGTGTCGCTGCTCGGGATCCGCGACATCGTCCTGGCGGTGAACAAGCTCGACCTGGTCGACTACTCGCAGGACGTCTTCAACGCGATCGAGGCGGACTACCGGGCGTTCGCCGCCGAGATCGGTCTCACCGACATCGTGTGCATCCCGATGTCGGCGCTGCGCGGGGACAACATCACCGAGCCCAGCCCGCGCACGCCCTGGTACAGCGGTCCCACGCTGGTCGGTCACCTGGAGTCCGTCGAGATCGCCGACGAGGTGCACACCGGGCCGTTCCGGCTGCCGGTGCAGTGGGTCAACCGGCCGAACCTGGACTTCCGCGGCTTCTCCGGCCAGATCGCCGGCGGCAGCGTCCGCCCCGGTGACCGGGTGCGGGTCCTGCCCACGGGGCAGGAGAGCACCGTGGGACGGATCGTCACCGCCGACGGCGACCTCGACGAAGCCGTCGCCGGCCAGTCGGTCACCCTCACCCTCACTGACGAGATCGACGTCAGCCGCGGCGACATCATCGCCACCGCCGCCGAGCCGCCGGGCATCGCCGACCAGTTCGAGGCGCACATCGTCTGGATGGGCGAGGAGCCGATGCTCCCCGGCCGGCCCTACCTGCTCAAGATCGGCGCCCGGACCGTCGGCGTGACGATCGCCCAGCCCAAGTACAAGGTCAACGTCAACACCCTGGAACACACCGCCGCCCGCACGCTCGATCTCAACGAGATCGGCGTGGCCAACATCAACCTCGACCGGCAGATCCCGTTCGACCCCTACGCCGCGAACCGGGACACCGGCGGGTTCATCATCATCGACCGGTTCACCCGCGGCACCGTGGCCGCCGGGCTGCTGCACTTCGCGCTGCGCCGGGCCGACAACGTCCACTGGCAGGCCGTCGAGGTCGACAAGACGGCCCGTGCCCGGCAGAAGGGGCAGCGGCCCGCCCTGCTGTGGTTCACCGGCCTTTCCGGCGCCGGGAAGTCGACGATCGCCAACCTGGTGGAGAAGCGCCTGNACGACCAGGGTTTCCACACCTACCTGCTGGACGGCGACAATGTCCGGCACGGGCTCAACAAGGACCTGGGCTTCACCGACGCCGACCGGGTCGAGAACATCCGCCGGGTCGCCGAGGTCGCGAAGCTCATGGTCGACGCCGGCACCATCGTCCTGGCCTCGTTCATCTCCCCGTTCCGCGCCGAGCGGCGGATGGCCCGCGACCTGCTCGCCGACGGTGAGTTCATCGAGGTCTTCGTGGACGTGCCGCTGGCCGTCGCCGAGGCCCGGGACCGCAAGGGCCTCTACGCCAAGGCCCGCCGCGGCGACCTGCGGAACTTCACCGGCATCGACTCGCCCTACGAGCCCCCCGAGCGCGCGGAGATCCATCTGGACGCCAGCGGAACCGTCTCCGCCGAGGCCTCCGCCGAAGCGGTGGTCGAGTACCTGCGCCAGGCCGGCGTGCTCACCCCGCCCGAGGCGTCATGACCGCCGGCACCGTGCCCGCCGAGGCGCTCGGCACGGACGACCACACCCTCGCGGCCACGCTGGCCGCCGCCGCGGGCCGCCATCTGGTCGCCATCCGCGATCAGGGGGGCGCGGAGGGCGACCGACAGTCCAACGAGCTGCTGCTCGAACGGCTGGCGCGGGCCCGGCCGCGGGACGCCGTCCTCTCCGAGGAGAGCGCGGACGACCTCGTCCGCCTCCAGCGGGAGCGGGTCTGGATCATCGACCCACTCGACGGCACCCGCGAGTACGGCGAACCGCCCCGCGAGGACTGGGCCGTCCACGTCGCGCTCGCCGTGCGCGGGGTGGCGACCATCGGTGCCGTCGCGCTCCCCGCCAGCGGCCTGGTGCTGCACACGGGTGAGCCGCCGGTGGTCCCGCCGCGGGTGCCCGGCCCGGTTCGTCTGGTGGTGTCCCGCACCCGTCCGCCGGCCTGCGTCGATCACCTGCTGGGCCGGCTGGACGGCACCCTCCTGCCGATGGGCTCGGCCGGCGCCAAGGCGATGGCGGTCGTCCGCGGGGAGGCGGATGTCTACGCCCACTCGGGCGGCCAGTACGAGTGGGATTCGGCCGCGCCGGTGGCGGTCGCCGCCGCCGCCGGTCTGCACACCTCGCGGCTCGACGGATCGCCGCTGCGCTACAACGAAGCCAACCCCTACCTGCCGGACCTGCTGATCTGCCGTCCCGAGCTGGCCGAGGAGGTGCTCGCCGCCCTGCGTGACCAGTAACCCGGGCGGCGGTGGCGGTGGCGTGACGCGCTGGCCGGCTGTCGGAGATCCGTCCCCACGACCGGGCGGACGAGCGCCGCCTCACCTGAGGGGTACCGCCTGGTCCCGAGGGGTACCGCGTCAGCTGAGGAGCTCGGGCAGTCCGCTGGTCGACAAGGCATTTCGCGTAGGGTCGAAAGTGGCAGACACTTCGGGCGGCCCAGGTGACGGGGCCACGCCGGCCGAGCAGGGCTCCTGCCCGGCGGATGTCGGGAANGGGACGCCATGTCGAACTCGTTGGACCTGGGCGGTTCACCGCCTCCGGGGGTGGGCACCGCCTCCCCCGGAGTGCCGGGTGGCGCCCTGGAGCTCGTTCCACCCGCGCCGGTGCCTGTGGTGGCCGACGACCAGGTGGACAGCATGGTCCCGCTCGACGAGGCGACCCGAACGGCGCTGCGGGTGCGTGCCGCGGCCTTCGCGGACGACCTCGCCGCCCAGGACCCGCGCAGCCCCGCCTTCCAGAGCAAGATCGACGACATCGTGCGCATGGGCGAGCGGGAGATCGTGGCCAGCGCCCGGGTGTCCAGCCGCATGCTCGACCGCCCGGCGGCCGCGCTGNGGGCTGGCCGGGGCCGCGGCGGTTCGGACGCCCAGTCGCGGGTCGCGGGCACACTCCTCGAGCTGCGCCAGACCGTCACCGACCTCGACCCGGGGAAGGCGGACCTGAAGGGGGCGCGCAAGCTGCTGGGCGTGGTGCCGCTGGGGAACCGGCTCACGCGCTACTTCCAGCGGTACCAGTCGGCGCAGAAGCAGCTCGACGCCATCATCGGCGCGCTTGACTCGGGTCAGGACGAGCTGCGCAAGGACAACGCCGCCATCGAGCACGAGAAGGCCACGCTCTGGGCCGCGATGGGCAAGATCACCGAGTACGCGACCCTGGCCCGGGCCCTCGACGAGGCCGTGACGGCCCGGATCGACCGGCTGCGGGCCACCGACCCGGCGGCGGCGGACGCGCTCACCTCCGACGCGCTGTTCCCCATCCGCCAGCGCCAGCAGGACCTGCTCACCCAGCTGGCGGTGAGCGTGCNGGGCTACCTGGCGCTCGACCTCGTCCGCAAGAACAACATCGAGCTGATCAANGGCGTCGACCGGGCCCAGACGACCACCGTCGCGGCTCTGCGCACCGCGGTGATCGTGGCCCAGGCGCTGGCGAACCAGAAACTGGTGCTCGACCAGATCACCGCGCTCAACGCGACCACCAGCAACATGATCGTTTCGACGAGTGAGCTGCTGCGCCAGCAGTCCGGACGCATCCAGGAACAGGCCTCTTCCAGCACGGTGGACGTCGAGGCTCTGCAGAAGGCATTCGACAACGTCTTCGCGACGATGGACGCCATCGACACGTACAAGGTGAAGGCGGTGGAAAGCCTCGCGACCACCGTCTCCGCGCTGGAGACGCAGGTCGGCCGCTCCAAGGCATATCTGGAGCGGGCCCACGCCGGCGAGGGCTGACGGGTGCCCGCCCGACGGCCCACCGGCCCGGGCCCGAGGCCGGACGCATGATCTTCCGGTGGCGGGGCGGGCGGGCCGACGACGACTCCGCCGGCGACGGGGGCACGCCCGCCGCCGGCGAGACGACGCGGACGCCCCGGACGACCCAGACAGCCCAGCTGCGGGCGGAGCTCGCGGGGATCGTCACCGGCGCGAACGCCGACGGCGGCCGGCTGCCGCCGGGAGCGGTGCCGACCGTGCGGGACATCGACGACGTCCTGCGGCCCCTGCTGGGTTACCTGGAAACGCGCCCCGCGAGCGAGGAGGAGCTGCGGTATCTGACCGCGATCATCCGGGAGTACCTGCCGCGGGCGCTGGCCGACTTCGTGGCGCTGCCGCCCCAGTACGCCGACCGCCCGGGCGTCACCGGCACGACCCCGGCCGAGGACCTGGTGCGCCAGCTGCAGTTCCTCGACGAAGGCGCGCACGAGCTCCAGGACTCCGTCTACACCGGGGATGCTGCGAAACTGGCGATCCAGGCGCGTTTTCTGGAAGCCAAGTTCCGTCGCTCCGACCTCGACACATGACGGCCATCCTGTCCCGCGGCGGCAACGTGCTGCTGGTCGAGGAGGCGCCGGGCATCGAGCGGGTGCGGGTCGTGACCGGCTGGAGCGGCCCGGCTGGCCCGACAGGTCCGGGCAGCCAGGGCGGTCGGGGCGGTCGGGCTCCCGAGGTGGACGGCGTGCTCGTGCTCGTCGACGAGGCGGAGAGCAACCCGCTGCTCCTGCTCACCGGGCAGGTGCCGAACCCCACGGAGGGGATCGCCGCGACCTCCCCGCCGCCCGAGGCGGGCGGCGGCGCGGAGGAGGTCGTCGTCACGCTCGACGCGGTGCCCGCGCACGTCTCCCGGGTGCAGTTCGCGGCCGCGATCTATGCCGCCGCCGGCCGCGGCCAGAGCTTCCGAGCGGCACCCCACGGCTACGTCCGGCTGTACGACGCCGCCGACGGCCGGGAGGTCGCCGGCTGCACCTTCGAGGTGGAGACCGGCTACGAGACGGCTCTTGTCTTCGGAGAGCTGTACCGACACCCGGCCGGGTGGAAGTTCCGGGCGGTCGGCGAGGGCTACGCGAACGGACTGCCGGGGCTGGCCGGCGTCCCGGCGGACAGGGTTCTGACCGCTGGCCCACCGGTGGCCCGGCCCGCCGATGTGGCCTCATGGGTGGCCCGTCTCTCCCCGACCAGGACCCGGCGGAAGGTAGCCGACCACCTGCGGGCGGAAACCCGGCCGGCGGCACCGGCGGCACCGGCACCGGCGGCACCGGCACCGGCGGCACCGGCACTGGCGGCCAGGCCGGCATCTCCGGCCGCGTCGTCCCGCGGTGCCGCCACCGCTCCCGCCACGGCGCCCGGGGCGCCGAAGCCCCCGCCCAGACCCGCCCAGCCGCCGTTGGCTCCGCCGCCGCTCGCTCCGCCGCGGGTGCCGGGGCCAGCCCCAGGGGTCGCACCGGCCGCGTCAGCCGCGTCAGCCGCGTCAGCCGCTCCGACCGCACCGCGGGAGGCCGCGTCCTCCCCCCTGGACCTCGGCCGGGCTGACGTGGACTCGCGGCCGGCCGCCGTCGAGGCGAGTCGGCGATCCTCGCGTTACCGGCAGCGCCACGAGCACGTCACGACGCTGGACGACAACCATCCGGCCACGATCNGGACGGGCGAGCAGCGCGGGACCGGTGCTATGACCGTCTCACTGCACTGGACCCCGCTGACGACCCGCAGCGGCCTGCCTCGTCCCAGCAACATCCACTTCGGCTGCCTGTGGCAGGCCCTGGACGGCGCGGCGGGCGTGATCCAGCAGCACGGCGGCTCGCCCACCGGTACCGGGCGGGCGGGGCGCCAGACCCTGCGCCTGGTGGGGCGGGACGAGCGGGACGCCCAGACGATCTTCGTCGACCTGGGCACCCTCTCGACCTTCAAACGGTTCTTCGTCTTCGCCTACGGTCTGCACCGCGCGCCCGAGTGGGATCTGCTGCGCCCGGTCGTCGTCGTGGCGGCGCGGAACGGTGAGCAGCTCACCATCCGGCTCGGGAACGCGCCCGTGAACACCCGCACGTGCGTGGCGGTGTCGTTCCACGTGGTCGGGGACGACCTGGTGATCCGCCGGGAGAACGACTTCCTGGAGGGAACCCAGGCGGACGCCGCCGAACGCTACGGCTGGTCGCTGGAGTGGAGCGCCGACGGCACCGTCCCGCGGGACGCGGCCTGACCCGCGGCCGGGTCAGGCGGTGACGCCAGCCTTGGCGGGGAAGGTCCTGGTCAGCAGAAGCTCGCGCACCTGCCCGGGCACCGGGGCGGGGCCGGTCGGCCCTCGGTGCACCAGCACCGTGTCGCACAGGGCCAGGCAGACACCGGCCTCGAACAGCCCGCAGACCTGCACGATCGAGCTGGAGCCGAGTCGGCCGATGCCGACCCCGACCTCGTAGGAGCCGGGGTAGCGGACCTCGCCCAGGTAGTTGATCTCCACCCGGGCCGCCACGACCGGGAGCGGCCGTTCGTCCTGCGGCAGCGCCACATGGCTGGCACCGAGCAGCTCCCGGTTCATCGCGACCCGGGCCTCCTCGAACATGGCCGCGATGGCCACGTTGTTGACATGGCCGAGACTGTCCATGTCACCGAAGCGCGGCTGCATCGTCAGGACGAACGGGTAGTTCGTCAGCTCGGCCCGCGCCGGATCGTATTTCGCGCCCACGACTCCTTCTACCGCGGTGGGCGGGCCCGGGCGGCGCGGCGTGGCGTGCGTCTCGCTGTGAGCGGGCGGCGGCGGAGGGCTCAGCGGTGGCCCGGGTACGGGGGTGGGGTCGTGGGGCGGTGCCGGCGGCCAACCAGTGCGGCCTCGACCTCGTCGAGCAGTTTCCGCTCGGCCGCCGCCACGTCGAGCCCGACGAGGTCGATGTAGTTGATCCCGCGCAGCAGCGTCGGCGGCCGCACCTCCCTGACCCGCACCGGGAGCAGGAGCCGTCTGATGCCCTGCGGATCGGACTCCCAGGCGGCCTGCCACTGGACCTGGACCGCCGCCGAGTCCACGTAGCTGGGGGAAAGCACGGCGATGGTCCGCACCGAGCGCTGGATCGCCTGCTCCAGCAGATGTATCGGCCGGGCCCCGGCGACCGTCTCCCGCGCTCTCAGGTGCACTTGGTAGCCGGCCGAATCCAGTATGAAGGCGACCCAGGCGGCCCAGTCTTCGTCCGCGTCGGCGTACGACACGTGGAAGTCCCACCGCTCCGCCTCGCCCGCCGCCGGTTCGGCGTCGTCGCGTCGTTCTTCCTGGTCCGTGGAGGCGGCGTGGGTGCCGGTGGTGCCGGTGGTGCCGGTGGTGCCGGGCTCCGCGGCCCGCGGTGCGCGCGCGGCCGCCGAGGAGGCGGTTCCCCACGCGGACCAGGCCGGGTTCGCGGGGAACACCCGGGCGGCCTCGGTGAGCAGGCGATGGCGGCC
The DNA here is from genome assembly GCF_001636565.1 of Frankia sp. EI5c. Taxonomy (GTDB): domain Bacteria; phylum Actinomycetota; class Actinomycetes; order Frankiales; family Frankiaceae; genus Parafrankia. Next base: position 5,349 of record NZ_LRTK01000020.1, on the reverse strand, counting down.
GTCGGGCAGGATGCCCGCCTCCAGCAGCGCGTCCACCTCATGCCAGAAGGCCAGCGATGACCCCGCCTGCCAGCCGGGCACCCGGCTGGGGGCGATGCCGGCGGCGCCGAGCAGCTGCCGTGCCGGCACAGGAGCGGAGAAGGCGTTCGCGAGCGCCTCCAGCTCCCGCGCGGTCAGGGAATCCTCGCCGCGGCCCATTCCTGCCCTCCCGTCGGGATTTGATCCTAGTGCGGTCACCGGGGCGGCGGCGCTTCCGGTTGGAAGGTGGCAGTGTCGGCGTTCCGTCACCGGGAATCATCCGAGCATCGCGGGATGTCGCGAGCCTTCGCGCGCTCCCCGGCGGCGCGAGGGCGCCCGGCCCCCGTGCGCGCGCCGACATCCCCCGCCGCGGACCTCGACCCGAGGGAGACCCCATGCCGCTGCTCGCCGACAAGGCCCTGGACCTGCCGTTCGACGCCCGGCCCGATCCGGACGAGTTCGTCCGGGCCGCGATGCAATGGCACTTCAGCCCCGAGACGGGTTGCCCCTTCTGGCTGCGGCAGGCCGACACCCTCGGCTTCGACCCGCGGACGGAGATCCGGACCCACCGCGACCTCCGGCGGTTTCCGAACGTGCTTCCCCATCTGCGCGACGTGCGGGCGGAGGACCTCGTCCCGAAGGGCTACGGCGACCACCCCGACGTGGTCGGGTTCTACGAGAGCGGCGGCACCACCGGCGCACCGAAGCGGGTGCTCGTCATGCGGGACTGGATGGATCGCATCCTGGACGTGGTCGCGAGCGGTCTCGACCGGCACGGCGTCCCGCGTGGCCTCAACTGGCTGGGCGTCGTTCCCTCGGGGCCGCACCTCATCGGAGCGTTCCTCCGCGAGATCACCGCCCGGCACGGCCGGTACGCGTTCACCGTCGATCTGGACCCGCGCTGGGTCAAGAAGCTCCTCAGCCAGAACCGGGCCGCGGACGCGGAGGCCTACGCCGAACACATCATCGACCAGGCCGCCGACATCCTGCGCCGGCAGGAGATCGGCGTCCTCAACATCNCCCCGCCGCTGCTGGAGCGGCTGGCCGGGCGCGAGGACCTGGTCGACCTGGTGAACGAGAAGGTGCGCGCCATCATGTGGGCCGGCGCCCACCTGGACCCCGACACCCTCGACATCCTGCGAACCCAGGTGTTCCCGCGGGCGCTCTTCTTCGGCCAGTACGGCAGCACGATGTTCCTCGGCAGCGCGTCGCAGCGACCCGGGCTGCCCGCGCAGGCGCCCTGCATCTTCGACCCGTACTCCCCGTACATCACCTTCGACGTCGTCGATCCGCAGACCGGCGCGCCCGTCGACTACGGGGAGCGCGGCCAGGTGCTGGTCAGCCATGTCAGCCGGTCGTTCCTGCTGCCGAACAACCTCGAACGCGACACCGCGACCCGGGTCAGATCGCTCGACGGCGACGTCGGTGACGCGGTCGCCGACGTCGCCCCGGTCGCCAGCTTCGAGAACGAGACCGTGATCGAAGGGGTGTACTGATGTCGGCCACCCTCGCGGCCCCGGTCGAACTGGCCGCCCTCGGCCCCGACGGCGAGTTCCGCGGCCGGAACCAGCTCCTGGTCACCGACGTGAGCGGGCAGCAGGCGGCCCGGCTCAGCCTCGTCCCGCCGCTGTTCGCCCGCCGCGCCGTCAGCCGGATGCGGGCCGCCCGCGGCCTGCCCGCCGACGCCTGGATGCAGGTGCTGGCCGGCGCGGCCCGGCTCTTCGGGACGGCCACCCTCGACGGGCTGTCGGTCGGGGACTACCAGCGGTTGGTCAGCCGGGTCGGCGGCCTGCCGATCTCCACCGTCCGGACGTCCACCGCCACCATCATGGAGTGGATCACCCGGGCCTGTGACAGCGTCCAGCGGGCCTGCCCGCTGGGGACGGCCAGCGACTGGCGTGACCCGTCGACCCGGTCCGGGCGCGCGGTCTGGGCGCGGCGCGGTGAGGTGTTCGCGGTGCACGCCGCGGGCAACCATCCGGGCACGCACGCCCTCTGGCCGGAGGCACTCACGCTGGGCTATCGGGTCGCCGTGCGCCCGTCCCGCCGTGACCCGTTCACCCCGCACCGGCTCATCACCGCGCTGCGGCTCGCCGGCGCCGCGAACGAGCAGGCCGCGCTGCTGCCCACCGATCACGCCGGAGCCGAGGCCATCCTGCGCGCGGCGGACCTCGGGCTGGTCTACGGCGGTGACGGGGTGGTGAGCCGGTTCGGCTCCGACCGCAGCATCCTGCCCCAGGGCCCCGGCCGGTCGAAGATCCTCATCACGGCCGACACCGACTGGCGGGACCATCTGGACGTCATCGTCGACTCCGTCGCCCGTGGCGGCGGCACCGGCTGCATCAACGCCACCGCGGTGTTCGTCGAGGGTGATCCGGCGCCGCTGGCCGAAGCCGTCGCCGACCGGCTGGCCCGGCTGCCCAGCCTGCCTCCCGAGGACGACGCGGCGGCCCTCCCGGTCCAGACATTGCCCGGCGCCCGGGCCGTCGAGGCTCACCTGGCCCGACGTGCCGTGGGCACCCGGGCCTGGCTCGGCGGCGACGGCATCGTCGACGACCTCGGCGACGGCAGCGCGGTGCTGCGCCCCGCCGTCCACGAGCTGGACTCACCGACCGCCCCGCAGGCAGGTGTGGAACNGGCCTTTCCCTGCGTGTGGATCGCGCCGTGGACCCGGGCCGCGGGAATCGCTCCGCTGCGTGACTCCCTGGTGCTCACCGTGCTGACGCGGGACGGCCAGCTCATCGACGACCTGCTGAACGAGCCGACCATCCGAAACGTCTATCTGGGTGACCAGCCCACCGTCTGGATGGCGGTCGGCGTTCCGCACGACGGCTATCTCGCGGACTTCCTCATGGAAAGCAAAGCCGTCGTCCGGGACTGAGCCCGGGAGACCGCACCCGAAAATCGGGGAGACCGCACCGGATGGGTCGGCGGGGCGAGCCAAAGTGCGCTGGCCGCCCCGCCGACCCGACATCTGCCGCTGGTCCCGCCGGCGGTTACCGGCACGCCGGCGGTTACCGGCTACCGCCAACCGGCAACCGCCAACCGGAACTACCAGCGGCAGACCCAGACGGACCGCGGCGGAACCCAGTGTCGATGGCCGTTCGACCAGACCCAGTGGCCGCTTACGTGGCGCCAGAAGCAGCGCTGCTTGTGTCCGTGCCCGGACCCGCCGCCCTTGCCGCCGCCCTTGCCGCCACCGTTGTTCCAGTTACCGCCGCCGCCACTGCTCCCGCCGCCACTGCCACCACTCCAGTTACCGCCGCCGCCACTGCCCCCACTGCCACTGCCACCACTGCCGCCGCCACTCCAGTTTCCGCTGCCACCGCTGTTGCTGTTGCCGGGGCTGTGGGTCGGTGGCGACGTTGAGGGCGCCGCCAGCGCCGCCTGGGCGGGAGCCGCGGACAGTACTGAACCCAGCGCCGCGGTGGCGATCAACAGCCGGACCGGCCGGCCCTTTCGGAGCGAATTGTCTGTTCGGTGCGCCATCTGTGCTCCCTCCGGCGCCAGTGCGCCAATGCATCGAGGAAGTTCCGGCAGGCATTGCTGGTCCGGGATACCCGGAGCGGTCGGAAACTAATCAGGCCGAGATGTCGCGGGCCCGCAGTCCCGCCTCCTCGGCCGCTATTCCCCAGCTGATGATCCGGCGTGGGTGAATTCGTATGACCTCCGGGCTCAGGTAACTGGCCGGCGGTTCCTCGCCAGCCAGGGCGGAGGCCTCCCCGCGGATCTCCAGGCCGCGCACCCGCCACGGATCGACGGAAACGACGTCGTCGACGACAAAGGACACCACCCGGGTGGCCGCGACGTTCCGGAACTTCCGGCTGGCGCCCAGTTTGAACCCGTGGATGTCGATAGTGTCAGTGTCGGGATTATGCCGGAAGCTGACCGGACTGTTCTGGGGTGTGCCGTCCGGCGCGACCGTGGCCAGCCGCCCGAGTCGCTGGCCGGCGAGATATCCCAGTTCGGCATCGGTGAAGATCATGCGCCGATCCTGCTACCTCAACCGCACTTCATGGCAAGTACCTGGATTTCATATTCCCGGACCGCCGCGCAGCTCGGCCGCGGTCGGCAGCGCCTCGTACGACCCGGGACGGGCGACGGTGAGAGCAGCCGCCCGCTGCGCCTCGCGGACGGCGGCCGCGGAGCCGTCACCGACGATGAGTCGGGCACAGAGCACCGCGGTGAACGCGTCACTGGCCGCCGTGGTGTCCACGACGTCCGCGGGCGGCGCCGGGTGGGCGGTGGTCGTCCCGCCGATGCGCAGCACGCAGCCGCGCTCCGCGAGGGTCACGCAGACCGTGGGCACGCCGAGCTCGTCCGCGATGGCGTCCGCGAGGCGGTGGGCCGGCCCGTCCGCGGCGCGATGCCCATGCAGCAGCGCGCGGGCCTCGACCTCGTTCGGCACCACGATGTCGACCTTCTCCCACGGGACGTCGCCGAGGACCGACGGGTCCGCCGCCAGCGGCACCGGATTCAGCGCCACGCGCAGGCCCCGCTCGCCGGCCGCCGAGATGAGGCGTCCAACCTCTTCGGGAGAGTCGAAGGTGACGAGCAGGGCGTCGGCGGTGACGGCGAACCCGGGCGGCACCTGCCAGACCATGGCGTTCTCCCCGTCAGCCCGGGTGTAGACGACGCAGACGGGCGTCGGGGCGCCCGGGACGGTGACGAGGCCCGACGTGTCGACCCCGTCATCGGCGAGGGCCGCCCGGATGACGGCGCCGACCGCGTCGCCCCCGATCCGCCCGATCGCTGTGCGCGTCCCGACCGACCTGGGCAGCATGGCCGCTGTTGGCGGCGGATGTCGTCATCCCCAGTAAGAATGGCGCTCAGCTCGAGCTTCGTCAGCTGGTTCATAGCGCGTCAGCGCCGGGTCTGGCGCTGGGGCCGGCCCAGCGTCAAGGCCGGGCACTTCCCGTGGATCTTGAACCGTGCGGGTGCTGCTCGGGGCGCGGGCGAGTGCTCGGCGGGTTCCGGGCGGGTGCGTGCGGTGATCTGACGATGGTGGGTGGTGTTTCGGGTGCGTGCGCGGGAGTGCCGATCGCGCGCCTGAAGGGCTCCTTGTGTCTCCTGCCGAAACGTCTTGACGACCACGGTGGCGCAGGGGCCGCAACCCCTGCGGGCGAAGGACACGCAAAGCTCTTCAGTCGCTGTCGGCGAATCCTCGCGGATCCGTGGCGCGGGGGTGGGCGACGGGTGTTGCGGGGCCTGTGGGTGCTCTGAAAGCCCTGGTAGCGCCGTTGCGGCGAGGTCTGCGGGCGGCCGGCGGCCCGGCCAGTCGCACTTCTGCGGGTGGTCGCCGGCCCGGGTGTCCGCGGGCGGGATCGGGAC
>NZ_LRTK01000019.1 GCF_001636565.1 Frankia sp. EI5c | reverse complement strand
GAGTTATTCCAGAGCTTGGGGCAGGTTGCCCACGTGTTACTCACCCGTTCGCCGCTAGGAGCAAGCTCCTCGCTCGACTTGCATGTGTTAAGCACGCCGCCAGCGTTCGTCCTGAGCCAGGATCAAACTCTCCATCAATGCTTTGAAAGAGATGGCCGGGCCGCCAAGCCCAGCCGATCCTGACAAGACAGATCCTCGTAAGATCGTCTGTCATTGCCAAAGGAATTTCCCACCACAACCAGAAGCACTTAAGCCCTGGCCATGGACNGGGGTTTTAAAAAATGGCACTGACTATTCGGTACGCTGTTGAGTTCTCAAGGAGCAGATGCTGCTGGGATCGCACCGCGAGGTGCTACTCCAGGCATTTCGCCTCTTACATCGTGTTTCGGTCAGGTTCGTCGCTTTTCTCTCCCTTTGGGAGGAGAGAGGCGATCCCGCCCGCTCGGTCCGCGCCTCGCAGCCCGATCCGTGTCCCGAGTGGAGCCACCNTGTTCGGTGTCTGCCGTGTCTCGCTGACAGACAGAACATNACGGGTGGATGACGGGGGGCGTCAAATCAATCGGGTCTCAGATTGTGTGATGCATATCACATCGGTGCGATGATAGCTTGACGGCGCCGTCTGATATGGGAGGCTTAGGGTTCTGCGCTCGAACAGATGAGCGGGCGGCCAGCGCGTCAGGGCGGGCCGAGCCCCTGTCGGGCACCCCCACAGGCGCAGGCACTCCGGGGCTGGCAGCGCACCCCGACCGGTCCCCGCGGGCGACCCGCGTTGCGGCCTCGGCCACGAGGTGCCGGCGCCGGGCCGCCCCCTCACGTGTCAGGGCCGGCGCGGCCGGGCCGCCCGGGGACGGCTCACGGAGGGCTCGCCCAGCAACCAGAGGCGGTACGGGAGTTCCGTACCGACCCGGATCCCGACCNGAGGACCACGGCCCACCTCGACGTCGCGCACCGGAGCCCCGCGATGGATGGTCAGCGGTCCGCCGCCGGTCAGATCGGTGCCGGTGAACCCGCCATCCACCCCCAGGACCCGGGCGAACCGGCCGGGACCGCTGGCCAGGCGCCGGGCCGCCTGGCCGCTCCCGCCCGCCAGCGGGGCCCCGGCCGTTTCGTACGGCCTCGCCACCTCACCGTGCTGGGCGTGCCGTGCGTCCTCCGGGCCCGGCGTGTCCGGTGGAGCGGCGCCCGGGTGTCCACTGCCGACCCAGACGCTCCCGGCCCGGACCAGAACCGCCGCCGCCGTCCCCTCCGGCCCGCACACGACGTTGAAACACCAGTGCATGCCGTACACGAAGTAGACGTAGGCGTGACCCGGCGGACCGAACATCACCCGGGAGCGGGGGGTGGGGCCCCGGTAGGCGTGGGACGCGGGATCGTCCGTCCCGCCGTAGGCCTCGACCTCGGTCACCCGCAACGCGACCGGCCCGTGCCGGATCGTCGTCCCGAGAAGATCCCGGGCGACGGCCAGCACGGGCCGGTCGTAGAACCACCTGTCCAGCGGGGAGTCGCTCAGCTCCCCGCCCATGCCCGGTCCCGGTCCAGCACCGGCTCCAACGCGCCGATCTGTTCCCGGACCCGGGCGGGCGCGGTGCCCCCCGGAGCGGAGCGGGCCTCCAGCGCACCCCGGACCGACAGCACCGCCCGCACGTCCGGCGTCAGCAGCGGGCTGATCACGGCGAGGTCCTCCGGGGAGACGTCGTCGAGATCGGCGTCATGGGCCACACACCAGGCGACAAGCTGACCGACCGCCTCGTGCGCCTCCCGGAACGCGACCCCGTTGCGCACCAGGTACTCCGCGACGTCGGTGGCGAGCGCGAAACCGTCCGGGGCCGCCGCGGCCAGGCGCTCACGCCGCACCCGCATCGTCGCGACCATGCCGGNCATCGCCGGGAGTACCACCAGGAGGGTGTCGACGGCGTCGAACACCGGCTCCTTGTCCTCCTGCAGGTCGCGGTCATACGCCAGCGGCAGGCCNTTGAGCGTGGTCAGCAGCCCGGTGAGGGCGCCGATCAGCCGGCCGGACTTGCCCCGGGCGAGCTCCGCGATGTCCGGGTTCTTCTTCTGCGGCATGATCGAACTACCGGTCGCGAACGCGTCGTCCAGCTCCACCNAGCCGAACTCACGGGTCGTCCACAGCACGATCTCCTCGCCGAGGCGGGACAGGTGCACTCCGGCCAGCGCCGCGATGAAGAGGAACTCCGCGGCGAAGTCCCGGTCCGACACCGCGTCCAGGGAGTTCGCGAAGGCACGGTCGAAGCCGAGCTCCGCGGCCACCCCGGCCGGGTCGAGCGGCANGGAGGATCCGGCGAGCGCGCCGGCACCNAGTGCGCTCACCGACGCCCGACGGTCCCAGTCCCGCAGCCGGTCGACATCCCGGACGAACGCCTGGACGTGTGCGAGCAGCTGGTGCGCGAACGAGATCGGCTGGGCGTGCTGCAGGTGGGTCATCCCCGGGGCGGGGGTGTCCACGTGCTGCTCCGCCAGGACCACCAGCGCCGTCGACAGCTCGGTGAGCCGCCCGGCCACCTGCCGGGCGTGGTCACGCAGGTAGAGGCGCAGGTCGGTGGCGACCTGGTCGTTGCGGCTCCGGCCCGCGCGCAGCTTCCCGCCGAGCGAGCCGAGCCGTTCCAGCAGGCCCCGCTCCAGCGCGGTGTGGACGTCCTCGTCCTCGATGGTCGGCCGGAACCGCCCCTGGGTGACCGCCTCCGACAGGTCGTCGAGCGCCCCCAGCATCGCCGTCAGCTCGTCGGCGTCCAGCAGCCCGGCGCGGTGCAGCACCCGGGCGTGCGAGCGGGAGGCGAGCAGGTCGTAGGGCGCCAGCCGCCAGTCGAACTGCACGCTGACCGACAGTCTGGCCAGCGCCTCCGCCGGACCACCCGCGAACCGCCCGCCCCACAGCCGCAGCGGTGCGGAGCCTTCCTCGGTGCGCCCGCCGTCCACGGGGTGCCCGCCGTCGGCGCCGCGTTCCGGCCCCGAGTCGCCCCGCGGCCCCCTGGGATCCATCAGTCCCCGCTCCTCACCGACCAACGGGTGCTCTCCCGGGGCCACCGACTCGATCGACGTCATGGGTGCAGCCGCTGCTCTCGGGCCGCCCAGACCTTGGTGGGCAGGCCCCACAGCTCGATGAAGCCCCGCGCGTCGGTCTGGTCGAACTGGTCACCGGCGTCGTAGGTGGCCAGGGCATGGTCGTAGAGGCTGCCGGGGCTGCGCCGACCGACGACCTGCGCGACACCGCCCGCGAGCCGGATCCGCACGTCGCCGGTCACGCCGACGCTGGCGGAGTCGATGAAGGCATCCAGCGCGGTCCGCAGCGGCGAGTACCACAGCCCGTCGTAGACGATCTCGCCCCAGCGCTGGTCGATGCCCCGCTTGAAGCGGGCGACGTCCCGCTCCAGGGTGAGGTCCTCCAGGTCGCGGTGCGCGGTGAGGAGCGTGATCGCCGCCGGGCACTCGTAGATCTCCCGGCTCTTGATGCCGACGAGCCGGTCCTCGATCAGGTCGATGCGGCCGACGCCCTGCGCGCCCGCCCGGGTGTTGAGCTCGGCGACGAGGTCCACCAGCGACAGCGCCCGGCCGTCAAGACCGGTCGGCACACCGTCGGTGAACGAGATCGTCACCTCGTCAGCCGGGCGGGCGACGGTCGGGTCCGCGCTGTAGACGAAGACGTCCTCCGGCGGCTGCGCCCACGGGTCCTCCAGGATTCCGCACTCGGCGGTGCGGCCCCAGAGGTTCTGGTCGATCGAGTAGGGCGACTTCTTGGAGACGTCGATCGGCAGGCCGCGCTCCTCGGCGAAGGCGATCGCCTTGTCCCGCGTCATCCCGGAGTCCCGCACCGGAGCCAGCACCCGCAGCCCGGGAGCCAGCGCCATCACGCCGACCTCGAAGCGGACCTGGTCGTTGCCCTTGCCCGTGCAGCCGTGGGCGATCGCGTCGGCACCGTGCTGACGCGCCGCCTCGACGAGATGTCTGACGATGATCGGCCNGGAGAGGGACGAGATGAGGGGGTAGCGGTCCATGTAGAGCGCGTTCGCCCGGATGGCCGGCGCGACGTAGGACGTCGCGAACTCCTCCCGGGCGTCCACGACGATGGATTCGACGGCTCCGCAGGTGAGGGCACGCTGGCGGATCGCCTCCAGGTCCTCTCCGCCNTGGCCGACGTCGACGGCCAGGGCGATGACCTCGGCGCCGGTCTCGGCGCCGATCCAGCCGATGGCCACGGACGTGTCGAGGCCGCCCGAGTAGGCCAGCACGACGCGTTCGGTCACTGGGTATCTCCTTAGTTCATGCGCAGTTCTCGTGGTCATCCGGCCCGGGCCGTTCGTCGCGGACCGACCGGTCCGGGCTGGGTTTCGTGGGACGGTCGTGTGCTGACCGTCAGGTACCTGTTGTCGCGGACGGGCGGAAGGTGCCGCCGCCCCTGCTCAGTTCGCGTCACCGTCCATCGCGGTCAGGCCGCCGGCCTCGGGCGCGGCACCGAGACCGGGCCGGGGATTCGGCGCCAGCACGGGCGCGGCGACCTTCACCCGGGCCCGCCCGTCAGCCAGGGACAGCAGCCGGCTGGCGAACTCCGGGCCCACCGACGGCCCCTGCGGGCCGTGCACGGCCCGGCAGACAACCAGGATCGTGTCGTCACCGGCGATGGTCCCCATCACCTCCGGCAGGGACGCCCGGTCGAGGGCGGAGGCGAACAGCTGCGCGGCTCCCGGCGGTGTCCGCAGCACCACAAGATCTCCGTTCGCCTCCGCCGAGACCAGGAGCTCCTCGCAGAGCCGGTTGAGCGGGATGCGCACGGTCTCCGTGGGAGCCAGGTTGACGTCCACCCGGTAGATGAGCACACCGTCGGGTCCGCGGACCTTCGTGGCGCCGATCTCCTCCAGGTCACGGGACAGGGTTGCCTGGGTGACCTGTACGCCCTCCGCCGAGAGCAGCCGCGCCAGCTCCGCCTGTGACCGTACCGAGCCGGCCGCGATCAGCGCGGCGAGGCGAGCCTGCCNGGCGTGTTTCGTCANGGGAGCTGCCGCGCGGATGGTCATCGCGAACCGCCACCTGCCCCCGACTCGTCGAACAGGAACGACAGCAGGGCCTTCTGGCTGTGCAACCGGTTCTCCGCCTGGTCGAACACCACGGAGCGCGGCCCGTCCATCACCCNGGCCGCAATCTCCACATCCCGGTGCGCGGGTAGGCAGTGCATGACGATCGCCTCCGGCCGCGCCACCTCGACGATCTTCTCATCGAGCCGGTACGGCTGGAAGACCAGCGCCCGCGCGTCCGACTCGTCGTCCTGCCCCATCGAGGCCCAGACGTCGGTGTACAGCACGTCCGCGCCGGCCGCGGCGTCCAGGGCGTCGTGCATCACCAGGGCTTCCCCGCCGGTGGCCGCGCCGATCTCGTTGGCGTGCCGAACCACCTGGTCGATCGGCTCGTAGCCCGGCGGGGAGGCGACATGGACCCGCATGCCGGCGAGCGCCCCGGCGAGCATCAGCGAGTGCGCCACGTTGTTGCCGTCGCCNACGTAGGTCAGCGTCAGGCCGGCCAACCGGCCACGCAGCCCACGGATCGTCTGCAGGTCGGCGAGCGCCTGGCAGGGATGCGCGTGGTCGGAGAGCGCGTTGATGACGGGCACGGTGGCCGCCGCGGCCATCCGTTCCACCCGTTCCTGCTCGAACGTCCGGATGACGATCGCGTCCACGTAGCGGCTGAGGACGGCTGCCGTGTCCTCGATCGTCTCCCCCCGCCCAAGCTGGGTGGAGGCGGAGTCGAGCACGATCGGATGCCCGCCGAGCTCGGCCACCGCCACGTCGAAGGACAGTCTGGTCCTGGTGGAGGGCTTCTCGAAGATCAGCGCGACCGAGCGGCCCTCGAGCGGGCGGGGGGCCTGCCCTCGCGCGCGCCGCGTCGCCTTGAGATGGTCGGCAAGATCCAGCAGGGCGGCCTGCTCGGATGAGGTCAGGTCCGTGTCGAGCAGGAAGTGTCGGGCCGTCATGCGCTGACCTTAGAGCTTTCACCCGACTGCTTCCGGGCCTCCGCGTCGGCCCGGGCCGCCAGGGCGCCGGCCGTGATGCCGGGCAGCGCCGAGACGAACGTGTCGACCTCCGCCTTGGTGATCACCAACGGCGGTGCGAGCCGGACGGCGTCCGCGCCGACGGCGTTCACCAGGAAGCCGGCCCGGCGCGCCGCGGTCTCCACCTCGGCCGCGTACGGGCCGTCGAACTGGATCGCGCGCCACAGCCCGACGCCGCGCACTCCGATGACCCCGGGCGCGCCGGCGGCGAGGATCCCCTCGCTCAACGACTCACCCAGCGTGCTCGCGTGCTCCAGCAGACCCTCGGCCACGATCGTGTCCAGGACGGCGAGGGCGGCGGCGCACACGACGGGTCCACCACCGAACGTGCTGCCATGGTCACCCGGCCGCAGCAGCTGGCCGGCCGCTCCGACCCCGACGCAGACACCGATGGGCAGCCCGCCCCCCAGGCCCTTCGCGAGGGTGATGACATCCGGGACGACACCGGCGGTCTGGTGCGCGAACCAGGCTCCTGTCCGGCCGACACCGCTCTGGACCTCGTCGAACACCAGCAGCGCGCCGTGTGCGTCACAGGCCGCGCGGGCAGCGGCGAGATAGCCGGGCGGCGGCGGGATGACGCCGGCCTCGCCGAGGGTCGGTTCCAGGAAGACGGCCGCGGTGCGCTCGCTCACCGCCTCGGCGAGCGCCTGGGCGTCACCGTAGGGGACGAACCGCACACCCGGCAGCAGCGGCTCGAAGGGGGCCCGCTTACCGGGCTGGCCGGTGATCGACAGCGCTCCCATGGTGCGCCCGTGGAAGGCACCCTCGGCCGCGATGATCTCGGACCGACCGGTCCGGCGACTGATCTTGATGGCAGTCTCGTTCGCCTCGGCGCCCGAGTTGCAGAAGAAGACCCGCCCGTCCACGGCCAGCAGCTCGATCAGTCGTTCGGCCAGCAGGATCTGCGGCGTGTTCACATACAGGTTCGAGGTGTGGCCCAGGGTGTCGAGCTGCGCGATCACAGCGGCCCGCACCGCCGGATGGCAGTGCCCGAGGACGCTCACCGCCACGCCCGCGATCAGGTCCAGGTACTCGCGGCCGTCGGCGTCCCACACCCGCGCGCCGGCGCCCCGGGCCAACGCGATCGCGGGCGGGCCGTAGGTGGCCATGACGACGGCGTCGCGGCGGTCGAGCAGGTCGGCGTTCACGCTTCTCCTTCGGTGAGGTCCTGATCGGTGACGCCACCCGCGGCGGGTGCGCCGGGTGCGCCGGCCGGGCGCCCGCCGTCAGCCTGGTCGGGACGGATCAGGGTGCCGATTCCCTCGTCGGTGAAGACCTCCAGCAGCACCGCGTGCGGGACCCTGCCGTCGAGTACGTGCGCCTGGGGGACACCGCCCGACACCGCCCGCCGGCAGGCCTCCATCTTGGGGATCATGCCCGCCGACAGGGANGGCAGGAGCCGCTCCAGCTCACCGACGGTCAGCTCGCTGATCACCTCGTCGCTGGCCGGCCAGTCCGCGTACAGCCCCTCGACGTCGGTCAGCACGACCAGCTTCGCCGCGCCGAGCTCCAGGGCGAGCACCGCGGCCGCGGTGTCCGCGTTGACGTTGTAGACGCCGCCGTCGAGACCGCGCGCCACCGAGGCGACCACCGGCACCTTGCCCGAGTCCAGCAGCGCGTTGATGGTCTCGGGCTGCACCTCGACCACGTCCCCGACCAGACCGACGTCCACGGGCCGGCCGTCCACCATCGCGGGGCTCCGGCGGGCCGTGAACAGGTTCGCGTCCTCGCCGGACAGGCCGACGGCGAACGGGCCGTGGTTGTTGACCAGCCCGACGATGTCCCGGTTCACCTGGCCGACGAGAACCATCCGGACGATCTCCATCGTCTCCGGCGTGGTCACTCGCAGGCCGCCGACGAACGTCGAGGGGACCCCGAGCCGCTCCAGGTGCGCGGTGATCTGCGGCCCGCCGCCGTGCACCACCACTACCCGGATGCCGGCGTAGCGCAGGAAGACGATGTCCGCCGCGAACGCCTCCCGCAGCTCCGGTCGGGTCATCGCGTTCCCGCCGTACTTGATCACCACCGTCGCCCCGTGGAAGCGGGACAGCCACGGCAGCGCCTCGATGAGCACGGTGGTCTTCGTGAGCGCTGCGTGCCCGCGGGCCCGCGCCGCCGGCCCCCGGGTGGGCGGGGCGGCCCCGGCCGCCCCGGCCCGCGAGGGCGTCGGGACGCCCGTGGTCGCGGCGGAACCTGTGTCGGTCATGTCGAGTACGCCGAGTTCTCGTAGACATAGCCGTCGGTCAGGTCGTTGGTGCGGACGGTCAACTCGATGTCGCCCGCGTGCAGATCGGCGATGATGCTGATCTCCCGCCCGGAGAGGTCGACCAGATCCCGGGACTCACCCGGAGCTCCGGAGCGGCACACCTGGACGCCGTTCATGGTCACGTCCAGCTGGTCGGGCTCGAACACCGCGGCGGTGGTGCCGATCGCGGCGAGCACCNGCCCCCAGTTCGGATCCTTCCCGTAGAGCGCGCACTTGAGCAGGTTGTTCCGCGCGATGGCCCGGCCGACCTCCAGCGCGTCCGGTTCGGAGGCCGCCCCGGTGACCGTGATGGAGATCGTCTTGGTGGACCCCTCCGCGTCGCCGAGCATCTGGCCGGCCAGGTCATCGCAGACGGCGGTGACCAGCTCGGTCAGCTCGGCCTCCGGCAGGCTCCGCCCGGACGCACCGGAGGCGAGCAGCAACACCGTGTCGTTGGTCGACAGGCAGCCGTCGGAGTCGACCCGCTCGAAGGTCGTGCGGCAGGCCTCGCGGACGACCCGATCAAGCGTCGCGGTGTCGGCGACCGCGTCGGTGGTGACCACGACGAGCATCGTCGCCAGCGACGGGGCCAGCATGGCCGCACCCTTGCCCATGCCGCCGACCGTGACGACGCCGCCCGCCCCGGCACCGACGCCCGCCGCGGAGCCGGCCGGCGGACTGGTGCGCACCGCCTGCTTGGCGACGGTGTCCGTGGTGCGGATGGCCTCGGCGGCGGCGCCACCGCCGGTCGTGGACAGCTCCACCGCCGCCTGGGTGACACCCGGCAGCAGCTGATCCATCGGCAGTCGAACGCCGATCAGGCCGGTCGAACAGACCGCGACCTCGCCCGCCCCGACGCCGAGCGCCGCGCCGACGTGCTCGGCGGTGGCGTGGGTGTCGGCGAAGCCCTCCGGGCCGGTGCAGGCGTTGGCGCCACCGGAGTTGAGCACGACCGCGCGCAGGCGGCCGCCGGTGAGCACCTGGCGGGTCCACAGCACGGGCGCCGCCTGCACCCGGTTACGGGTGAAAACGCCCGCGGCGGCGCAGTCGGGGCCGTCGTTGACGACGAGCGCGACATCCGGACGCCCGGACGGCTTCAGCCCGGCGGCGACGCCGGCGGCCCGGAAGCCCCGGGCGGCGGTAACGCTCATGTCTGTTTCCCTTCCCCTCTCGCCATCGGCCCCCCGCTCGCCGCCGGCAGGCCGGCACGGGCTCGTGGGGGCGCCGGTGTCGGCATGGGTGTTGCCATCGAGGACCGGACGGTCACGGTGCGAGGCCCTGGACGCTGAGGCCGGTGGTCTCCGGCTGACCGAGCATGAGATTGGCGCACTGGATCGCCTGGCCGGCGGCGCCCTTCGTGAGGTTGTCGATCGCCGCGACGACGACGACTCGGCCGGCCTCGGCGTCCACCGTCGCCTGCAGGTGCACGCAGTTGCTGCCGAGGGTCGAGGACGTCCGCGGCCAGCGGCCCGGCGGCAGCACCCGCACGAACGGCTCGTCGTCATAGAAGGCGCGCAGGATCCCGGTGACCGTGTCCGCGTCCGCACGGAGCCCGGTACCCAGGTCGTCGCCGGCGAGCAGCTCTGCGGACGGGCGCGCGGTGCAGGTCGCGAGGATGCCGCGGGGCATCGGCGCCAGCACCGGCGTGAAGGAGAGTGACACCGACGATCGCGCATACCGGGAAAGCGNCTGGACGATCTCGGGACGATGCTGGTGGCCGCCGACCTTGTAGGCGGTCAGGTCGCCCATCACCTCGCTGCCGAGGAGGTTGGCCTTGGCCGTGCGGCCGGCGCCGGATGTGCCGCTCGCGGCGACGACCACGAGGTCGGCCGGTTCCACCGCGCCGGCGGCGACCAGCGGCGCCAGCGCCAGGCTGACCGCGGTCGGGTAGCAGCCCGGCGCGGCGACGCGGTTGCTGACCCGGATCTCCTCCCGCGCTCCCGGCAGCTCGGGCATCCCGTAGGTCCAGGTGCCGGCATGCGGGCCGCCGTAGGCCCGCTGCCAGGCCGCCGGGTCGCTCAGGCGGTGGTCGGCTCCCAGGTCGACGACACGCACTCCGGCCGGCAGGCTGGCGGCGACCGCGGCCGACTGCCCGTGCGGCAGGGCGAGGAAGACGATGTCGGCGCTGGTGCGGGCCAGTGCCGCGGTGTCGACGAAGACGCGGCCGGCGAGGTCGGGAAGGTGCGGATGCACGTCGGTCACGTCCACACCCGCCGAGGTGTTCGCCGCCAGATCACCGATGACGATGCCCGGGTGGCCGAGCAGCAGCCGCAGCAGCTCCCCGCCGCCGTACCCGCTCGCGCCCGCAACCGCCGCAGTCACTCCCATGACTGAAAACTTATACACACCTGCCTATGAAGATTCAAGGTGCAGGCCCGGGGCGGGACACGGCGAGCCCACAGCACCCGCGGGGGATCCGCTACCGATCCGTTACGGCGAAGTAAATGACACCGATGGCCAAATAGGTCACACTCGGAGAAACACCACTCTCGGACAACGGCGTTCCGGAGCGGAAAAGGGTCGGGGTGGGCGCCCAGCGGCACCCACCCCGACTCTTCGAACACCGGCTCTTCGCACCCCGGCTTTTCGCACACCACCGCGCAGCGCACCATCCGACGCACGGCGCGTGGTCTGCCACGCAGTCGCGATCAGCTGCGCGTCGCGATCAGCTGCGCAGTACGGCCCCCGTGCGGCGGGCGGCCTCGGCCACGGCCGCGTCGCGGACGTCGTTCGCCTCCCCCGCCGTCAGGGTGCGGTCCGCGGCCCGCAGCCGCAGGCCGAAGGCGAGCGAGCGGCGCCCGGCGCCGACCTGGTCGCCCTCGTACACGTCGAACAGGGACAGCGACTCCAGCAGGTCCCCGGCGCCGGCCCGCAGCGCCTCGGTCACCGCCGCCACGGGGACCTCGGCCCCGGTCACCAGCGCGACATCCCGGTCGGCCGGTGGGAAGGTGGAGATCGCGGGCGCGGCAACCGCCGGCCGTTCAAGCGCCACGGCGGTCAGCGCGTCGAGGTCGAGCTCCAGCGCGCACGACCGCGGCGGCAGCCCGGCGGCGCCGAGCACCCTCGGGTGCAGCTCCCCCGCGTGCCCGACGACCCGGCCGTCCACCGACAGCTCGGCGCAGCGGCCGGGATGCCAGGGCATCGCGTCCCCGGCGGTGACGGCGAGCTCCACCCCGACCGCGGCGGCGACACTGTGCGCGCCGGCCACCGCGTCGCCCCAGTCGGCGGCCCGCCCCGGGCCCCACCAGCCGGCGGGCTCCCACCGGCCGGTCAGGATGGCGGCCACGTGCCGGGGCTGCGCGGGCAGGGCCGCGTCGAGCGCCAGCACCTCCGCCTCGCTGGGCCGCCGGTCGACCGGCGGCGTGACCACGCCGACGGGTCCCCGCGCCGACTCCCGGAAGACCAGGCCGCTCTCGAACAGCGCGAGATCCACCTGGCCACGGCCGATGTTGCGGCGGGCGGCCTCGATCAGGCCGGACAGCAGCGTCGTACGCAGGTAGGAGGCATCCTGGGCGATCGGGTTCGCCACCCGCACGGCCGCCCGGCGCTCGTCCCCCTCGGGCAGGTTCAGCACGTCGCCGGCGTCCTCCGCGACGAACGGCAGCGTGAGGACCTCGACGAACCCGTCGGCGGCCAGTGCCCGCCCGACCGCGCGCCGCATCCGCTGCGCGGCGGTGAGGCCCCGCCCGGCCGGCAGCAGCGGCAGGGTCACCGGGATGGTGTCGTACCCCTCCAGGCGCACGACCTCCTCGACGAGATCCGCGGGCCGGGCGAGGTCGGGCCGCCAGGACGGGACCGTCACCTCGACCGCCGCCGGCACGGCGGAGTCGGCGGAGTCGGCGGAGTCGGCGGGGTCGGTGACCGTGGCCCCGATGTCGGCCAGCCGCCGCCTGATCACGTCCACCGGATACGCACGGCCGGCCAGCCGCTCGGCCTCACCCAGCGGGAACGTGATCGTCACCGGGGCCGGCCGGTGGTCGATGTCGGTGATCCCCGGCTCGGCGACGGCCCGCGCGAACTCACCCAGCAGGTCGACCGCCCGCTGCGCGGCGACCGGCGCGAGCGCCGGGTCCACGCCCCGCTCGAACCGCCGCGAGGCCTCCGAGCCCAGTCGGTGCCGACGGGCGGTCCGGGCGACCGTGACCGGGTCGAAGTGCGCCGACTCCAGCACGATGTCCGTGGTCGAGGCGGAGATCTCCGTCGCCGCCCCGCCCATCACGCCGGCGAGCGCGATCGGGCCCGAGTCGTCGGCGATCACCAGGTCCTCGNGGTCAAGCGCGCGGTCGACCCCGTCGAGGGTGACCAGGCGCTCCCCCGCCCGTGCCCGGCGGACGACGATCGATCCGGACAGTTTCGCCCGGTCGAAGGCGTGCAGCGGCTGGCCGAGCCCCACCATCACGATGTTGGTGACGTCCACCGGGGCCGAGATCGGCCGCATCCCCGCCAGCGACAGGCGCCGAGCCCAGCTGAGCGGGGTGCGGGCGGTGACGTCGACACCGCTGACGGTCCGCGCGACATACCGGTCGCAGGCAGCGGTGTCCTCAACCCGAACCGGGTACCCGGGCACCCCGGCATCACCGGGGAGCGGACCGGTACCGGGGGCGATGCCCGCCCACTCGCCGGGGTCGTCGAAGGGAAGCCCGAACGCCGTCGCCGCCTCCCGGGCGATGCCCCGCACCGACAGGCCGTAGCCCCGGTCCGGTGTCACGGCGATGTCGAGCACCTCGTCGCCGAGGTCAAGGAGTTCCGCCACGTCCGAACCGATCGGCGTTTCCGGCGGCAGCACCAGGATTCCGCTGTGGTCGTCACCGAGCCCCAGCTCCCGGGCCGAGCAGATCATCCCCTCGCTGACGTGCCCGTACGTCTTGCGGGCGCTGATCTCGAAGCCGCCGGGCAGGACGGCGCCGGGCAGCGCCACCGGAACCCGGTCCCCGACCTCGAAGTTGAACGCGCCGCAGACGATGCCGCGCACGCCCGGCGCCGCCGTGGGTTCCGCGGCGCCGGCGCCGTCCGCCGGTGCGAGGACGGTGCCGCCCTGCCCGGCCGGCGCCTCACCGGCCGGGAGCGCGCCCAGCTCGGCGACCCGGACCTGGCACCAGCGGACGTCCTTCTTCTTCGTCTTCACGACCTCGATCGAGACGATCTCGCCGACCACCACGCCGGCCAGGTCGGAGCCGACGGTCTCCAGTCCCTCCACCTCGAACCCGGCACGGATCAGCGCCTCGGCGACAGCCTTCGCCGGCGGCAGCGGGCCGACGGCCGCACGCAGCCACGACATAACGATTCTCATCGGGTCAGCCCTCGATTCCGAACGGCAGGCCGAACCGGACGTCGCCGTCGACGAAGTCCCGGATCTCCCGGACGTCATGCCTGGTCATCGCGGCCCGCTCGAGGCCCATCCCGAAGGCGAAGCCGCTGTAGCGGGCCGGGTCGACCCCACAGGCCCGCAGTACGTTCGGGTCGACCATGCCGCAGCCGCCGGCCTCGATCCAGCCCTCGTCGGAGCAGACCCGGCAGGGCTGGCGGCCCGCGTCGCCACGGCAGGCGAAGCACTGCACGTCCAGCTCCGCGGACGGCTCGGTGAACGGGAAGAACGACGGCCGCAGCCGGGTGGACAGNCCCGAACCGAACAGCGCCTGGGCGAACACCTCCAGGGTGCCGCGCAGGTCGGCCATGGTGATGCCCTCGTCCACCGCGAGGCACTCCAGCTGCCCGAAGACCGGGGAGTGCGTCGCGTCGATCGTGTCGTTGCGGTAGGTGCGGCCCGGGCAGACCACGTACACCGGCAGCGGCCGGGACAGCAGCGACCGGATCTGGACCGGCGAAGTGTGCGTGCGCAGCAGCCGGCCGGAGGCGGCGGGCTCGACGTAGAGGGTGTCGTGCTCGCTGCGCGCCGGATGGTCGGGCGCCATGTTGAGCGCCTCGAAGTTGAACCAGTCGTGCTCGACCTCCGGGCCCTCGGCGACCTCGTAGCCCATGGCGACGAAGACGTCGGTGAGCCGGTCGGAGAGCAGGCTCAGTGGATGACGCGCGCCGCGGCGGCGGCGGTCGACGGGCAGGGTCACGTCGACCCGCTCGCCGATCAGGATCTCGGCGTCGCGGCGGGCGGTCAGCTCGGCCAGCCGGGCCTCGTAGGCGGCCCGGACCGCCGCGGTCGCCGTGTTGTGCGCCCGGCCGGCCTGCGCGCGGTACTCGCGCGGCAGGGAGCCGAGCTCACGACGAGCCAACGCGAGCGGTGCGGACTGGCCGTCGAGATGCGCGGTGCGCACGGCTGACAGCGCGTCCAGCCCGTCCGCTCCGGCGATCGCGGCGAGCGCCGCGGTGACGTCGCGGTCCAGCCGGTCGGGGTCCAGGGCTCCGAGATCCACGGGATCGGCGGTCTCGTTGGGGGCGGGCACGATGATCATCCTCATCGGTGGATGGGCGGGCCGGCGCGGCCCGCCGAACGAATGGGTCGGTTCTCCCGGGGCGCCCGCCGGTGGTGCGTCGCGCGGCCTCAGCCGAACACGGGCCCACCAGCGGGCACGGAAAATCGGAACTCCGCCCCGCCGCCCGGCGCCGTGCCGACCGAGATCGTCCCGCCATGCGCGTCGATCAGCGCCTTGGCGATGTAAAGCCCGAGACCGGTGCCGTTACCACGGCTCGCGCCGCGCCAGAACTTGGCGAACACCCGACTGGCGTTGGCCTCCGGCACGCCCTCACCCTCGTCGGCGACAGTCACCTCGACACCGGTCCGCGTTCCGCTGAGCACGACGGTCACAGTACCCGCGCCATGGCGCAAAGCGTTGTCGACGAGATTGTGAAGAACCTGATCGATCTTGTCCGGATCGACCCACATCTCGGGCAGATCGTCGGAGATCCGGACGTCGAACCGCTCCGCCGGGGCGGAGCCGGCGGCGACCTTGCCCGCGATGACCCGCCGGACCGCCGCACGCATGTCGACGATCTGCTTGCGGATCTGCACCNGCCCGGCATCGATGCGGGAGACGTCCAGCAGCTCGGTCAGCANCCGGGTGACCCGGTCGGCGTCGGTGTTGACGGTGTTGAGCATGAGCTTCTTCTGCTCGTCGGTGAACCGGTCCCACCGGGCGAGCAGGGTCGCGGTGAATCCCTTCACGCTCGTCAGCGGCGAGCGCAGCTCGTGCGCGACAGTCGCGATGAGGTCGGCGCGGTTGCGCTCGATCCGTTCCCGGCTGACGGTGTCGCGCAGGCAGAGGGCCACCCGGACGAGAACGCCCTCGGCCCGGGTGAAGCGGGCGGTGACGTTGAAGTCATGGTCGGCGACCGGCCCGGCGTAGGTCAGCCGGCGCTCCGGCTGCCCGGTGACGCGCGGCAGGTCGCGGCTGGCCTGCGAGCACTCCCACCAGTCGTTGCCACGCTCGTCGAGCAGCGGCAGGACCTCGGAGACGTGCCGCCCCACCGCATTGCGCGCGGACAGGCCGGTCACCTTGGACGCGGCGGCGTTGAACAGCTCCACGGTGCCGGTGGCGTCGGTGACGACGACCGGGTCGGGCAGCAGGTCGAGGGTCGCCGGAGAAAGCACGTCCACCGACTCCTCCGCGGTCTCGGGCTCGGACTCGTCGGCCCCGCGCGCCGCGCCGCCATCCTGGACACCATCCGCGGGAAGCCCGCTGATGTCGGTGCCGCCGCCTGAGCCGCCGGGAGCGTCGGTGAGGACGCCGTCCGGGACGACGCCGGCAGAGGCGCCGCCGGTGACATTGTGCCCGGAAAGCCCACCCCCGGGCACACCGGGCCCTGGAGTGGACGCGACGATGCGGGTCACCGCGCCCCACCTCCCCTGGCACCGGACGTAGCGGACCCCACCGCTCTCTGCGCCCGCGCCGACGCATAAAGGCACAGCGCCGACGCAACCGCAAGATTCAGTGACTCGGCCTGACCGTACACCGGGACCCGCACGGCCGTGTCCGCGGACGCCGCCGTCGCGGCGGCCAGACCCCGGGCCTCGTTACCGAAGACCCAGGCCGTCGGACCGGCGAGGGATCCCACCGCGGCGAGGTCGTCGAGGTCCTGGGCCGCGCGGCCGGACGTCGCGAGGATCTGGCATCCGGCCGCGCGCAGCTGGGCCACCACCTCGACGGCCGCCGAGGCCACCACGACCGGCAGGTGGAACAGACTGCCCGCGGACGAGCGGACGCACTTGCCGCCGAAGGGGTCGACGCTGTCACCCGCGAACACGACCGCGTCGGCACCGGCGGCGTCCGCCGAGCGGATCACGGTGCCGGCGTTGCCCGGGTCGCTCGCGCCCTCACAGATCGCGACCAGACGCGGCCGGCCCAGATCCGCCAGCCGGTGCCCGGGGAGCTCGGCCACGCCGACCAGCCCCTGCGGGGTGACGGTCTCCGACAGGGCCGACGCGGCCGCGTCGGTCACCCGGCGGACCGGCACATCCACCCCGGCCACCAGATCACCGTGCCGCGCCAGCGCGGACTCGCCGACGAACAGCTCGACCAGCGCACCGGCACTCAGCGCGGCGGTGACCGCCTGCACGCCCTCGACGAGGAACAGGCCCTCCTCGCGGCGCGCCGCCGCCCGCCGCAGTCGCCGAGCGGCTGCGACCCGGGCGGAACGGACCCCGTCGAGTGGGTCGGCGGCCCGGGCATCGCCGCTCCCCCGCCGGACGGCGGGAGATGTCGGCCGGCCCGGGGAACGGCCCAGCGGGCGGCGAGAGGACACCGGCGGGAGGCGGTGGGCTCTCAGGCCGCCGGGGCCTCGGCCACCGCGGGCAGCGCGGCACGGGCGACCTCGACGAGCGCCGCGAAGGCGGCCGCGTCGTTGACGGCGAGATCCGCGAGGATCTTGCGGTCGACCTCGACACCGGCCAGCCGCAGCCCCTGGATGAAGCGGTTGTAGGTGAGACCGTTCGCCCGGGCCGCGGCGTTGATACGGGTGATCCACAGCTGCCGGAAGTCACCCTTGCGCGCGCGACGGTCCCGGTAGGAGTAGGTCATCGAGTGGAGCATCTGCTCCTTGGCCTTGCGGTAGAGCCGCGACCGCTGGCCCCGGTATCCGCTGGCGGCCTCGAGGACCTCGCGGCGCTTCTTCTGGGCGTTTACCGCCCGCTTCACGCGTGCCATGAGGGCACCTGTCTCCTTCGTTCGTTCGCCTCCGGCCCGCCTGCCGCCCTGGACGGCTGTGGGGCCGGAGCTGTCAGCGAGCCAGCAGGCGCTTGATGCGACGGTCGTCCGCGCTGCTCACCACGACCTCGTCGAAGAGCCGTCNGGTGCGGCGGCTCGACTTGTGCTCAAGCAGGTGGTTGCGGTTGGCGCGCCTGCGCATCACCTTGCCGCTCCCGGTGACGCGGAACCGCTTGCCGGTCCCGGTGTGGCTCTTCATCTTGGGCATGATCGCATCCCTGTGGTGGATTCTCGGATGCGCGCCTGAGCGCGCCTGTGCCAGGTACCGCACGAGTGCGCACCGCTGTCGGCACGCACGTCGTCTCGGCTCCGCCCGGTCGTGACCTACACCTGGGTGGCGGTCTCACGCTGGGGCTTGGCGCTCTTGTGCGGCGCCATGACCATCGTCATGTTCCGCCCGTCCTGCTTGGGCTGGGCCTCGACGTAGCCGAGGTCGGCCACGTCGGTGGACAGCCGCTGCAGCAGGCGGATCCCGAGCTCGGGACGCGACTGCTCACGCCCCCGGAACATGATGGTGATCTTGACCTTGTCGCCGGCCTTGAGGAAACGCACGACGTGACCCTTCTTGGTCTCGTAGTCATGCGGATCGATCTTCGGTCGGAGCTTCATCTCCTTGATGACCGTCTGGACCTGGTTCTTACGAGCCTCGCGACGCTTCTGGTCCGACTCGTACTTGAACTTGCCATAGTCCATCAGCTTGCAGACCGGTGGACGGGCGGTCGGTGCCACCTCGACGAGGTCGAGATCGGCCTCCTGCGCCAGGCGCATGGCCTCCCCGATGGAAACGATGCCGATCTGCTCGCCCTCCGCGCCGACGAGGCGAACCTCCGGGACGCGGATCCGGTCGTTGATACGTGACTCTGTGCTGATGTGCTTTCCTCCGTGGCTCGACGCGCGGGCACGACCTCACCGCAGCGGAGCACCAAGCCCGGGACAACCCAGGCTCCCGGCCGACATGCCGTGGGAACGGCTCGGCCGACCGGCGACCCGGCCACCGCGCCAGCCGGTACGGCTGACGACCGGCCGGATCAGCTCCGACGGCGGCGACGGGTGGAGGGCGAACCCCCGCTTTGACCTGGCGACTGGTCCGGACGGCGTGTCTCCCGCCCGGATACCTCCGGAGCGACAGGCCGCTCCGACGGCACCCATGCACGAGCACGACGTATGGACTCGCCACCAGGTGGTCTGCAGCCCAGCGTAGCAGAGCGCCCCACGGATGCCGATCAACCATCTCCGGTGGATCAACCGCCGCCGACCGGCGAGGGCCGAACCACAGCGGGCCAGCCACCGCCCGCCGACCGGGTACCGGCCCCGCCGTCAGGTCCGGGCGCGCGCGAGCCGGCTGGCGAAACGTCCCGGAGGGCGTACTCCCCGACCGAGATGCGCCCGCACCGCCGGCACTTCGGTGGGGTCGACGACGAGCACCGCGGTCTCCGTCTCGTCGGCCTCCGCGGTACCCGCGGCCGAAGTACCGGTGTCCAGGGCGGTCGCCTCCGCAGCGGCGGCGCCCGCGGTGCTCGGGTCCGCGGTGCTCGGGTCCGCGGTGGTGGCGGCCCGCGACGACGGCGAGTCGATCACCGATCGCAACCGGCGAACGATCTCAGCGGTCATCTCGTCCACCCCGGACCGCGCGGCTCCGCGTCCCGCGCCGGCCTGGCCGCCCAGGGCGACAGCGAGGACCGGGCGCGCCGGCCGTCCCCGTTCCATCGGCTGCGCGAGCTCCGCCGGCCACACCTCCGTACCCGCCGGCAGGCCCGCCAGCACCGCGCGGATCCTGCGCCGCCCCCGGGCTCCCAGCGGCACTGGCCGCGGCCGGAGCAGACCCCCGACATCGTCGGTGACGATCACTTCGTCGGCACTGTCCCGACCCCGCTCACCCACACCGGGCCCGCCACCTCGCGGGCGGGCCGGCTCGGCCACCGGCGCCCCGGAGGAGATCCACATGGCCTCGCCGCCCTCGAACGGCCGCGGACCCCGCCACGCGTCGCCGGTCGAACCGCCGCCGGCCGCGGGGCGCACATCCAGCGTGACCGGCGCCGGGCCGCCCAGATCGATCACCACCGCGGCCAGACCCATGCGGACCGCCTCGGCACATGCGTCCGGCAGCGTCACCGGCACCGGCCGCACGGACGGCCGCCAGGATGCCATGACATCCACCGCGCTGAAGACCGGCAGCGCACCGGAGCCGGACGGGGTGCGGAGCGTGACCAGCACCATGTCGCTCTGTTTGTCCGCGCCGGTCACCGCGTCCGTTGCCAGTGCCCGGGCCTCCACACCGACGAACACCCTGGCCCCGGGCAACACGGCCGCCAGCGCCGCCCTGTCACCGGAACGCAGAGCAGCCAGCAACCCGGCGTCGGCGCGCCCGTCATCACCCTGGCCGGGTGGCGTCAGCAGGTCAGTTGACACCACACCGACTGTAGTGCCTGGTGGCACGGCCCCGGCCGGGCGGCTGCCACCCATCGGCGGGCCGGACGTCATCTCCCGGCGGGGGCCACCGCTGCCGCCAGTTCCTCGAAGGCAGCCCGGGTTCGCCGGCGCAGACGCTCCCAGGCGACGGGCCGGCAGTCGGTGAGCGCCGGGTCGAACGGGACCGTCACCGTGCGGCGGACCCGCCCGGTCAGCTCGTCAAGCCGCTGGCGGGCGGGACGGGTGAGCCGAGTCGGATAGGTCTCCACCACCGCCAGCAGGGCCGACGGCTGCAGATCCGCTCGCCCGGCCGCGGCCAGGGTGGTGAGGGCGTCATCGGCGGCCGCCAGCTCGGCGTCGCCGGCACGGCACACGACGATCAGCTGGTCACTGTGGGCCAACAGCGTCGCGGGCACCGGCTGGCTCCAGCCCGCCGGCCCATCCGCGATCACCACCGGGAACCAGTGGGCGAGCAGGTCGAGGGCCGCGGCGACCTCCTCTTCGGCCAGACCGGGCGCCGTCAGGTCATGCACGCCCGGGAGCACCTCGAGCCCGCCCGGGCCGTCAACGCTCAGGTAGCGCCGCAGCTCCGTGAGCGACTCCACCGGCGGCCAGGCGCTGACCAGCTCCCGCACACCGGTCCGCCCCGGCCGCAGACCCGCCCGGCGGGCGAGCATGCCGTGCTGGTCCGGGCAGGCGTCGACGGCGACGATCCGAGCGCCGCCGCGGGCGGCGAGGGCCATCCCGAGCCCGGTCGCCACCGTTGTCCGGCCGACACCGCCGCCGAAGCCACCGACCAGGATCCGGCGCGCCCGGCTGGCGGGATGCCGAGGGGAGGCGGAAACAACCGCCGCCGAAGGCACTGGCGCCCGCACGGCCGCCAGCTGGTGCGAGGGCGCCGGAGCCACCTCGCCCCCCACCGGCAGCGCAGCCGCGGCGGGCGCGGCGGGCGCGGCGGGAACCTCGGGCCTCACCGGGAACGCGGGCGGGGGCACAGCCGGGGGCGCGGGCCCAGCCGCGTACGCCGGGTCGGGCCACGCCCCCGGACCCGCGGGTGTCACCGGGACCGAATACGCCGCCGGGCCTGCGTACGCCGCCGGAGCTCCGGGTGCTGCCGGAGGTGCGGGAGCCGCCGGGGGTGCGGACGGCACCCGCCCCGTGGCCGCCGAGGGCAGTGTGGGCAGTGAGCCGAAGGAACCGCCTGGCTCCAGCGGGCGGGCCGGCGCCGCGGCACCGGCCGCCGAGGGCGGTGGCGGTGGCAGCGGTGGTGGCGTGACCTGGGGAACCCAGCCGCCCTCGGCGGCCGACTCCTCAACGTCCCTGGTCTCCGGCCGGATCGGCGAGTCCGCCGAATCGGGAGTGGTGGGCGGCAACGGTCCGGAGTCAGGCCGGACCGCCGGTGGAGGCACCGTGGGGGCGGGCGGGCGCACCGGAGGTGCGGGTGACAGCGCGGGCGGTGCGGGCGGGCCGCCACCCACCGGTCCTCGCCGCTCCGGCTCGGGCCTCGGCGGTCGGGAGCGGCGGCCCTGCCGGCGGCCGACGGTGGCCAGGCCCGGCTGCGACTCCTGCACCATCCGCATGCCCAGCAGGGAGACCGGGCGGGCATCGCCCTCGGCGTCACCCGCCTCGGCGGGGTCGCCTCCCTCATCCGGCGCCAGCTGGCCGGGCTGGGGATCGACGCCGCGATGATCCCAGGCCGCCTCACCGGGCCCGGACGAACCGGAACCGGAACCGGAGCCGGAACCGCGCGGGGGCGTCTCGCCGCCTCCGTCACGTGCCGATCCGTGGCCCGTCACCTGCATGCACCCACCCCATGTGTGTCGACCGTCCGAGAGATCGGCACCGGTGGTGGATCCCCCCGTCCACCACCGGGCCGGCCTGTCGCAACCGGAACCCGCATGAGGTGACGCGTGCGCGGCGGGCCCCCCTCGAACCAGCCACCGCGACCACCTGCGGTCACGGTACGCCCCGGCGGCAGCCCTTCCGCACCGGACCCGGGACCCGCGCGGTCACCGATACGGTTCGAAACCACACTCTCGCGGAAAGTACGACGTCACAAGCCTGACGGGCCGACGCGGAGACGACGCGAGAGTCACAATCGGCAACCGGCCCACCACCGGCCCACATCCGGGCCGCCGAACCCCGGTCAGGCGAGAGCGGCGAGACCTCGCAGGACGACGGCCGTGTCCAGCGCGGCCAGGGTTGCCTCGCGGCCCTTGTCCTCCGCGGAACCGGGCAGCCCCGCACGATCCCTGGCCTGCTCCACGGTGTCGCAGGTCAGCAGGCCGAAGCCGACCGGAACCCCGGAGTCGAGAGTGACCCGGGCGAGACCGTCCGTCACGAACCTGCAGACGTAGTCGAAATGCGGGGTACCGCCGCGGATCACCGCGCCCAGCGCCACCACCGCGTCATGCCGGGCGGCCAGTGCCGCGGCCACCACCGGCAGCTCGACCGCCCCGGACACCCGGACAACGGTGGGGCTGACCGTCACCCCGGTGTCCTTGGCGGCCCGCAGCGCGCCGCCGAGCAGCGCGTCCGTGATCTCCGCGTGCCATCTGGTGGCGACGATCGCCAGCCGCACTCCGCTGCCGTCGGGCAGTTCCTCCGCCGGCGCACCCGCTCCGCTCATCGGGCCTCCTCACAGGCTCGGTCCGCCCAGTCAACGCCCGGCCCGGACCCCGTTACCGACCAGTGGTGCGCCTCGTGTGCCGGACGCACAGCCTCATCCCCGCCGACGGCCAGCGGCAGACCGGGCAGATCGTGGCCCATCCGGTCCCGCTTCGTCGTCAGGTACCGCAGGTTCTCCGGCGTGTGGACGACCGGCAGCCCGATCAGCTCCACGACGCGCAGTCCGTGTAGTTCCAGGCCGACCCGCTTGGTCGGGTTGTTCGACAGCAGCCGCAGCCCCCGCACGCCCAGGTCCAGCAGCATCTGCGCCCCGGTGCCGTACTCCCTGGCATCGGCGGGCAGGCCCAGCGCGAGGTTGGCGTCGACGGTGTCGTGACCGGCGTCCTGGAGCTGGTAGGCCCGCAGCTTGTGCAGCAGGCCGATGCCGCGCCCCTCGTGCCCCCGCACGTACAGCACCACCCCGCGGCCTTCCGCCGCGACCGCCTGCAGAGCGGCGTCGAGCTGGTTGCCGCAGTCGCAGCGCCGGGAGCCGAAGACATCCCCGGTCAGGCACTCACTGTGCACCCTGACCAGGACGTCCTCCCCGTCGCCGATCTCGCCGAGGACCAGGGCGATGTGCTCGACCCCGTCCAGGATGTCCCGATAGCCCACCGCGCGGAAGGCGCCGTAGCGGGTCGGGATCTGGGCTTCNGCCATCCGCTCGACCTGCATCTCCGTCCGGCGGCGGTAGGTGATGAGGTCCGCGATCGAGATGAGCGCCAGGTTGTGCTCACGGGCGAAGACGACCAGCTCCGGCAGGCGGGCCATGGTGCCGTCGTCGTTGACGATCTCGCAGATGGTGCCCGCCGGGCGCAGGCCGGCCAGCCGGGCGAGGTCGACGGCGGCCTCGGTGTGGCCGGGGCGGCGCAGCACTCCGCCCTCCCGTGCGCGCAGCGGGAAGATGTGCCCGGGCCGGGTGAGGTCGCCGGGTGAGGTCGCCGGGTCCGCGAGCAGCCGGATGGTCCGGGCGCGGTCGGCGGCGGAGATGCCGGTGCTGACGCCGGTGCGGGCGTCCACCGAGACGGTGAACGCGGTGCGCATCCGGTCGGTGTTCTGCGGCACCATCTGGTCGAGCTCAAGCCGGTCGACCTCGGCCGGGTCGAGGGGGACGCAGACCACCCCGGCGGTATGACGGATCATGAACGCGAGCAGCTCGGGGGTGGCGGCTTCCGCCGCGAAGATCAGGTCACCCTCGTTCTCGCGGTCCTCGTCGTCGACGACGACAACCGGGCGGCCGGCCGCGATCTCGGCGATGGCCGCCTCGATCGTCGCGAAGGGTGACCGCTCCTCGGCCTCGGCCCCAGCCTCCGGTCGGGCGACGGCATCCCGCGGTCCACTGGCCCGCGGCGCGGGAGCGGCCGGCGTGCCGGGGCCCGCGCCCGTGCCGGTACCTGTGCCCGCCGGGCGGGAGCCGGCCGGTTGAGGGGTGGCCGCGGAGTCGCCGGCCAGGTATGTGGTCATCAATGTGATCCGTTCAGATCCGGGTGAAGCTTCTCGACGTACTTGGCCAGGACGTCGACTTCGATGTTGACCTTGGCCCCTACCCCGCNGGCACCGAGTGTGGTGAGGGCGAGGGTGGTNGGGATGAGGCTGACGGTGAAGCTCGCGGGTTCGCCGTCGGTGGCCGGACGGACGTCCACCACGGTCAGGCTGACCCCGTCGACGGTCACCGAGCCCTTCTCGACGAGGTAACGGTCCAGCCGCGGCGGCAGCGCGATGCGGACGATCTCCCAGTGCTCGGCGGGAGTCCGTTCCAGCACGACACCGACCCCGTCGACGTGGCCCTGCACGAGGTGGCCACCGAGCCGGTCGGAGAGACGGACGGGGCGCTCGAGGTTCACCCGGTCACCCACGGACAACTCGCCGAGCGACGATCTGTTGAGCGTCTCCAGCATCACGTCGGCGGTGAAGGCACCCGCCGGCCCGTCCGGCGGGCGGGCGTAGGAGGTCACCGTCAGGCAGACGCCGTTGACGGCGACGGAAGCGCCGTGCGCCACATCGTCGAGAACATCCCGACACCCGACGGTCAACGACGCGGCGTCCTGCCGCGAGTCGATCGCGGTCACCACGCCGAGTTCTTCGACGATGCCGGTGAACATCCGATCCCGCACCTTCCGGTCCCGGCACCACGTCCAGGACACAGAGGGATCACGCGGGTCAGGGCCGGCGCGGCGGCGCCAACCCACGCCGCGACGACCACGCAACACGCAGTCGGCACGGCGGTGCCCCGCGCGCGTCCTCCCATCCGGACTTTCACCGTCGGTCCTGGAATTCCACCAGGTCAACCGGCCATCACAGGATGGACGGGTCGCGGACTATCACCGCCGGCTCGGATTTCCACCGACCCCGGAGCGCGCGTGCTGTTGTCAGTACGCGGTTAAGTCTGACATACGGACGTGCCGGACGCTCGGGCCGGCGAACGTAATCCCCGTCATCTCACACCCGCCGACAGGCGGGTCAGGGAGCGGTGAGTCGCGGGGCCGCCGCCAGCGCGAGCGACCGCAGCGACTCGATCGCGGCCGCGGGGTCGTCCAGGCCGAACACGGCCGTGCCCGCGACGAAGACGTCCACACCGGCCTCGGCGGACCGTTCGATGGTCTCCCGGTTGACCCCGCCGTCGATCTGGAGCCAGAGGTCCAGGCCCCGCTCGTCGATCAGCCGGCGGGCAGCGGCGATCTTCGGCAGCACCTCGTCCATGAACTTCTGGCCGCCGAAGCCCGGCTCGATGGTCATCAGCAGCAGCAGGTCGAACCGGTGCAGGTCGTCGAGGTAGTGCTCCACCGGGGTCGCCGGCTTGACCGCCAGCCCGGTGCGGGCTCCGGCGGCCCGGATCGCGTCGGTGGTGCGGGCGATGTCGTTCACCGCCTCGGCGTGGATGGTCACGTTCGACGCGCCCCGCTCGGCAAACCCGGGTGCCCAGCGGTCCGGGTCGTCGATCATCAGGTGACAGTCCAGTGGAGTGTCCGTCACCTTGCGCAGGGCTTCCACCGTGTCCGGCGAGAAGGCCAGGTTGGGGACGAAGTGGTAGTCCATGACATCGACGTGCAGCCAGTCCGCGTGCCCGGCCACGGCGAGCGCCGAGTCGGCGATCCGCCCGAAGTCGGCGGCGAGCATGCTGGGATAGATCTGCGCGAGTGCCACGCCCGCGAGCGTATCGAGCGGTTCCGGCAGTCGTGCCGGCGCTGTGAGGAGCACCCCGTTCCACCGTCCGCCGCGTGCACCGCCGGCGTCCGCCGCGTGCGCCCGCCGGCCGGCCCCGGTCAGTCGCCCCCGCGCCGCAGCAACGCGAGGAACATCGCGTCGGTGCCGTGCAGGTGCGGCCAGAGCTGGACGAACGGGCCCGCCCCGAGGCCGTCGGCGGCGCCGAGGCCCTCAGCGCCGAGAGTCCCGGCGCCGAGGTCGGCGAGCGCCGGGGAACGGCGCGCGTCCAGGACGGAGATGTCCGCGCGCTGCCTCGCGACGGCGTTGACCACCTCGGAGGTCTCCTCCGGGTGCGGCGAGCAGGTCACATAGGCGACCACGCCGCCGGGCCGCACCAGGTCCAGTGCGGCGACCAGCAGCTGCCGCTGCAGCGGCACCAGGGTCGTCACGTCTGCCGGGGTACGCCGCCAGCGCGCCTCGGGGCGCCGGCGCAGGGCACCGAGACCTGAGCAGGGGACGTCCACCAGGACCCGGTCGGCCGCTCCCGGCCGCAGCGGTGGGAACCGGCCGTCCGCGCGAACGGTGCCGGCGGCCCGAAAGCCCGCCAGTGACGCGGCCACCAGGCCGGCGCGGGCCGCCCGAGGCTCCATGGCGAGCAGCCTGCCCACGGCCGGGCGCTGTTCACCGGCCGGCCGGCCGCCAGGCCCCCCGCCGCCGCCCGGCACCGGTTCGGTGGCCAGCAGCGCGGCGAGCAGGGCGGCCTTCCCGCCGGGGCCGGCGCACAGGTCCACCGTCAGTCCGCTGTCCCGCCCGGACGTCGGGACGGCCGCCAGCGCGAGGGTGACGAGCTGGCTGCCCTCGTCCTGCACGGCGGCGTCGCCCGAGATGACCGCGGGCAGGATCCCCGGGTCACCGCCATCCAGGTGGACGGCGTGCGGTGACCAGGGCCCGCGGTGTGCTCGCAGGCCCACCTCGGCGGCCTGCGCGACCAGTTCGTCAGCGCTGATCCGCCCCGGCCGGGCGACCAGGTGGACGCCTGGCCGGGTGTCGTTGGCGGCCAGCGCCGCCCGGGCACCCGCCACGTCGCCGCCGAGCGCCTCCAGCACGACCTCCACGATCCAACGCGGGTGCGCGGAGACCGCCGCGAGATGCCCGGCCGGGTCGAGGTCGACGTCCGGGGCGGACAGGAGCAGCGCGAGGTCACCGGCGGTCTCCTCGATCCGCGCGGCGACCCGCCGCAGCACCGCGTTCGCGAACCGCACGGGGCGCTCCCCGCAGGTGGCCCGGACCAGGTCGACCGTGGACGCCACCGCCGCGCGGGCGGGCACCCTCGTCGACAGCAGCTGGTAGGCGCCGAGGCGCAGCGCGTCTCGCACCGGCGGGTCCACCGTGTCCACGGGACGGCTCGTGACGGTGCCGAGCACCCCGTCCAGCATGCCCTGGGCCCGCAGCGAACCGTAGGTCAGTTCGGTGGCCAGCCCTCGGTCACGGGAGGAGAGCCGGCGCCCGGCCATCAGTGCCGGCAACATGAGGTTCGCGTAGGCGCCCCGCTCGTCGACCGCGCGCAGCACCTCCCAGGCGAGCAGGCGCGCCGGGTCCGCGCCGCGCCGTGGCGCCGACGTGCTCACGCGAACGCCTCGCCCGCACCCGGGCGCAGGCCACGGATCCAGTCGGCGGCCGGCATGGCGCCCCGGCCCTCGGGCCGGACCTCGCCGAGAACGACCGGCACGGTTCCCGTACCGACAAGCACGCTTCCGGGCTCGGGCACCGCGATTCGGCCAGGCGGCAGCGGGTCGGCCGGGGAGGCCGATCCGAGCCGCACCGGGCCGAGCTTCACCCGCCGGCCGCGCAGGGTCGTCCAGGCGCCCGGAGCCGGGGTGGCCGCCCGCACGAGCCGGTCGACCGCCGGCGCGGGCACCGACCAGTCGACGCGAACGTCGTCGACCGTGAGCTTCGGGGCGAACGAGACGCCGTCGGCCGGCTGCGGACGGGCCTCGACCGTGCCGTCCTCGATGCCGTCCAGCACCGCCACGAGCAGCCGGGCCCCGGCGGTCGCCAGCCGGTCGAGCAGGTCACCGGAGGTGTCGGTGGGACGGATGCGCTCGGTGAGCACGCCGTATACCGGGCCGGAGTCCATCGCCAGCTCGATCTGGAACACACTGGCACCGGTGACGTCGTCCCCGGCGAGGACCGACCGCTGCACGGGCGCTGCCCCCCGGTAGGCGGGCAGCAGCGAGAAGTGCAGGTTGACCCAGCCATGCTTGGGGATGTCCAGCGCGGGCGCGGGCAGCAGCGCACCGAAGGCGACGACCGGGCAGCAGTCCGGGGCGATCTCGGCCAGCCGCTCCAGGAAGTCGGGATCACCCGCCCTGACCGGCGTCAGCACCTCGATGCCATGCCCGCCCGCCAGTTCCCGCACCGGCGACGGGCGAACCTGCCGGCCCCGGCCGGCGGGTCGGTCGGGCCGGGTCACCACGCCCACCACCTCGTGCCGCGGTGAGTCCAGAAGCGCGCGCAGGCTTGGCAGCGCGACCTCCGGAGTACCGGCGAAGACAAGACGCATGACCGCAACAGCTCCTCAGCGCCGGTCCCGGGCCGGATCCGCGGCCGCCGATCCGATCGTCCCGACTATCATCACGATCATCGATGTCGCCGCGGACCCGATCGTGGTACCCACCGCGGTGCCGACCACCGAGCCGCCCGCCATCGCGCCGACGACGGCCACGACGACGATCTTTCCTCGCAGGCTCAGCGCCCTCGGCCGAACAGCGGGTGCGGCGAGACCTTCACCGTGGGTTTCGGCTCGTTGGCCCACTCCGCCTCGCGGATCGCCTTCATCGCCGCACGCTTCGTCTCCTTGTCGAGGCGGTCGATGAAGAGGATCCCGTCCAGGTGATCGGTCTCGTGTTGCAGGCACCGGGACAGGATGCCACTGCCNTCGATCGTCACCGGGTCACCGTGGACGTTCTGCCCCACCGCCAGGACGCGCTCGGGACGGCGCAGGTCGAACGCCAACCCGGGAAGGGACAGACATCCCTCCTCGCCGTCCATCATCTCCTCGCTGAACGGCCCGAGCACCGGATTGATCAGGTGACCGACCTCGTCGGAGTCGTCCAGATAGGTGAAGACACGCAGGGAAACCCCGAGCTGGGGGGCGGCGAGCCCGACGCCGCCGGCCTCGCGCATCGTGTCGGCGAGGTCGTCGACCAGACGGCGCAGCTCCCGGTCGAAGGTCGCGACCGGGTCCGCGACCGTGCGCAGCACCGGATCCCCCAACAGGCGGATGTCACGGACGGACACAGCCACTCCAAGAAATGTCGTCACCCGACCGGCAGCGGTCCGATGAGCTAAGCCTCTGGCCCATGCTACGGGGTCACCCGGATAGCTATCCGCTCAGCCGATCATCAGCGGATCAAGCTGGACACGCACCCGGCCGGCGCGGCGGGCGTCGAGCGTGCCGCGGGCGGCCCGCAGCGCACGCGCCAGATCGGCGCCCTGCTCCCGCCGAACCCGGATGATCAGCCGTTCGGGTTCCTCTCCCAGCTCGTGCTCCCCGCCCACGGCGGGTTCCTCGGGTGCCGCCCGGGCGCCGCCGCCCGACCGCCGTGCCCCGCCGCCGGCGGCCCGGCCCGTCACCGGTGCCGGTACCGGGCCGAGCACCTCGGACCCTGCCGGCAGGCTGGCGGCGGCCAACAGGTCGTTCAGCGCTCCCGGGGTGCCGTCGACGGCAGCGATCCGGCTCGCCGGCGGGAAGCCGAGCGCGGCGCGCTCCTCCGCCTCGCGCCCGACGAAGAGCGCCGGGTCCCAGCGCACGAGGGCCTGGACGGGACCGAGGCCGAGGTCGGCCGCCACCACCACGAGCCCGCCGGCCGCCGCCGGCCGGGCGAGCGCGGCCGCCGCCAGCCACCTACGCAGGGTCTCCTCCCCCGCCCGCAGATCGGGCCGGCCGAGCAGCGCCCAGCCGTCCAGCAGGAGCACCGCGCCGTAGCCGCCGGACGCGACCGGCTCGGCGCCCGGTGTCGCGATGACGAGAGCCGGCTCGGCCGGAACCGTCGCCAGCACCGCGTCCCGCCCCGACGTGCGCACGGGCACGCCGGGAAAGGCCCGCCCCAGCTCCTCCGCCGTCCGACGGTCGCCGGTCACCGCGGCCCTCAGCTCGCCACCGCCGCAGTTGCGGCACCGCCAGCCACTCCCGGGACGTCCCCCGGGACGTCCCGGGGCGGCCCCGGGTCCGTCCGGACGCGGGACCGGCCGGCCGCACCACCGGCATGCCAGCGCCGCCGTCGCGGAGACCCGCCCGAGCGGGCCGGAGCAGCTCCGGCACCGCGCTGGACGGCGGCACCGCGCGCAGGAGATCGACGGGTGGTAGCCGCGCCGGGGCACCTGGACGAGAACCGGGCTGCCGGCGCCGAGGGCGGCCCGCGCGGACCGCACCGCGAGCGAGGGCAGCCGGGCGGCCCGGGCCGCGGGGTCGATCGACGCCTCGAAGTCCGAGCCGACCGGCTCGACCCGTGGTGCCAGCCGGCGCACGGCCTCGCGGGTGGCGGCGAGCCGGCCGGCCCAGCCGACCCGGACCAGCGCCTCGGCCTCCACCGACGGGGAGTGACCACCGATCAGTACCGCGCAGCGCTCCTGCTGAGCCCGCAACACCGCGACGTCCCGGGTGTGCGGGTAGGGGGCACGCGGCTCGGCGTGCAGGTCGTCACCGTCGTCCCACACCACCAGCAGCCCGAGGTCCGCGACGGGCGCGAAGACCGCCGCCCGGGTGCCCACCACCACCCTGGCCTCGCCGCGCCGCACGGCGAGGAAACGCCGGTACCGCTCCTGCGGCCCGAGATCGGCGCGCAGTACCAGCGGTACCGGCGCCACCGGCGCCACCGGCTCCTGCTGCGGCTGCGGAGGCAGCGGCGCGGACGATCCGGAGGGCATTCCGGGCATTCCGGGCGCCGCGGGCACCACGGCCTCCAGCGCCGCGGCGACTCGGTCGGCATCCCGGTGGTCGGGAACGACGACGAGTGCCCCGCGGCCCGCGGCGACCGTCGCCGCGACCGCCGAGGCGATCATCCCAGGCCAGGCGGGTCCGGGGGGTGCCCACCAGATCGCCCGCGGCGACGCGCCACCCGCGAGCGCGGCCAGGAAGGCCGGACCATCCGCGCAGGTCGACCAGGTGTCGTCGCCCGGGATCGGTTCACCCGGGCCGCCGGAGCCGGGAGCCGTGGTCACGGCCGGCTGCACCGGCGCCTTCTCCGCGCGGGCATGCCGGGGCGGGATCGCCAGCCGCAGCACGTCGGCCATGGTGCCCGCATAGCGATCGGCGACGGCCCGGGCCAGCCGGGCGATCGCCGGCGAGAGCACCGGCTCCGGGGAGACCGACCTGGCCAGCGGGGCGAGCCGCCCCTCATGGTCGGACCGCGCGCACCGCTCCAGCACGATTCCGTCCACGAGGCGCCCCGCGAAGCGGACCCGCACCCGCGAGCCCGCGACGACGTCGGCCGCCAGGGCGGCCGGGACGAGGTAGTCGAACGGGCGGTCGAGATGGACGAGCGGCGTGTCGACCACGACCCGGGCCACGGGCAGCTCGTCGGCGGCCACCACCGCACCCGGATCCCGCGCGGCCGCCGGGCGTGCGCGGCGGGCCCCGGCCGGGCCCGCGGGCCTCCCGCGGGACCCCGGGCCGGCGGCGGACCTGGCCGCCTGGCGGGGCCGGACCCGCGACGGCCGGGGTGAGCCGCCCGCGCCGTCGCCACCGTCGCCATCGCCGACACCATCGCCGCCGTCGAGGCCCGGGATCACCGCGCTCGGGTCGTCCATGCCGCATTCGTACCAGCCGAGTGGGCGCGGATCGGACCGCGGGCGGCTCTGGCCCGGTGGCGGATCACCGGACGGTCACGGAACATCAGACAGCACGGAACATCAGACAGCGCGGAACCATCAGACAGCGCGGAACCATCAGACAGCGCGGAACATCGGACGTCCGGCGGACGGCGGACGTCCGACCCGCGGCCGGAAACGGCGACAGCCGCGGCGCCGGGCGGGAGGCAGCTCGTGCTGCGTCCCAGCCGATGCCGCGGCTGTCCGCGGATGGCTGCCCAGGGGGGCTCAGCAGGCCTGCCTGCCCGTCCTGGAGGCATCCGGAGTCAGAACCCCCTCGGATCAGCCCTTGACCGCGGCCGCGAGGGCCTCGGCGCGGGAGGTGGACTCCCAGGTGAAGTCGAGCTCGGGGCGGCCGAAGTGGCCGTAGGCAGCCGTCTGCGCGTAGATCGGGCGCAGCAGGTCGAGGTCGCGGACGATGGCGGCCGGCCGCAGGTCGAAGACCTCGGTGACCGCGTCCTGGATCTGGGCGTCCGGCACGGTGCCCGTCCCGAAGGTCTCGACGAACAGGCCGACCGGGTGAGCCTTGCCGATCGCGTAGGCGACCTGCACCTCGCAGCGGCTGGCCAGGCCGGCGGCCACCACGTTCTTGGCGACCCAGCGCATCGCGTAGGCGGCCGACCGGTCGACCTTGGACGGGTCCTTGCCCGAGAAGGCGCCACCGCCGTGGCGGGCGTAGCCACCGTAGGTGTCGACAATGATCTTGCGGCCGGTGAGGCCGGCGTCGCCCATCGGGCCGCCGATCTCGAAACGCCCGGTCGGGTTCACCAGCAGGCGGCGACCCTCGGTGGCGATCTCCAGCAGCGCCAGCTCGGGCTCGACCACGTACTCGGCGATGTCGGGCGCGAGCAGGGTGTCGAGGTCGATGTCGGCAGCGTGCTGCGAGGAGACGACCACCGTGTCGAGCCGGACGGGCTTGCCGTCCTCGTACTCGATGGTCACCTGGGTCTTGCCGTCCGGCCGCAGGTAGCCCACCTGGCCGTCCTTGCGGACCGCGGAGAGCCGACGGGCGAGGCGGTGGGCCAGCGCGATCGGCAGCGGCATCAGCTCGGGGGTCTCGTCGCAGGCGAAGCCGAACATCAGGCCCTGGTCGCCGGCGCCCTGACGGTCGAGGTCGTCCTCGGTGCCCTCGACCCGTGCCTCGTGCGCCGTGTCGACGCCCTGGGCGATGTCCGGCGACTGCGCGCCGATGGACACGCTCACACCGCAGGACGCGCCGTCGAAGCCCTTCTTGGAGGAGTCGTAGCCGATCTCCAGGATCCGCTCACGGACCACCGAGGCGATGTCAACGTAGGTCTTGGTGGTCACCTCACCGGCGACGTGCACCTGGCCGGTCGTGATCAGTGTTTCCACCGCGACCCGGGACTTCGGGTCGTCCTTGAGCATCGCATCGAGAATAGAGTCGCTGATCTGGTCAGCGATCTTGTCCGGGTGCCCTTCCGTGACGGACTCGGACGTGAAAAGGCGCGTCGCCACTGGACTACCCCCTGGGGAGATCAGGACTGATACCAGCGCAGTTTACCGAGCCTCGCTCAGCGATACCCGCACTGCCCGGATCGCACTCATCCGAGCAGAGCGGTCACCCGATCAAGTATGCGGTGGGCGAGCAGGTCCTTGCTCATCAGCGGGATCTCGACGGCCCCGCCGGCCTGGTCGAGCAGCACAGCGCTGTTCTGCTCCACCTCGAACCCGAGCCCGGCCCCCACCTGGTTCACCACCAGCAGGTCCACCGGCTTGCGGGCCAGCTTCGCCCGGGCGAGGTCCAGCACCCCCGCGTCTGGGGCTCCCGTCTCGGCCGCGAAGCCGACCAGCACCTGCCCGGGGCGCCGGTCGCCGACGAGCTCCGCGAGCACGTCGGGATTACGGGCCAGGGCGATGCTCTCGGGCGCCCCGGCCTCCTTCTTGATCTTGTACTGATGCTCCGTCGCGGGCCGGAAGTCGGCGACGGCGGCGGCCATGATGACCACCTCGGCCGCCGCGGCGTGCCCGTGCACGGCGGCCCGGAGCTCGGCGGCCGACCCCACCCGCAGGGTGGTCGCCCCGGCGACGTCCGGCAGCGCGACGTTGGCCGCGACCATGGTGACCGCGGCGCCCCGAGCCACCGCGGCGCGGGCCAGCGCGTAGCCCTGCCGGCCGCTGGAGGCGTTCCCGAGGAACCGCACCGGGTCGAGGTACTCCCGGGTGCCACCGGCGGTGACGAGCAGGTGCCGGCCGGCCAGGTCCGGCCGCAGCGCGGCCCCGCGGGCAAGCACAGCCCTGGCGACCGCGGCGATCTCGACCGGGTCCGGCAGCCGGCCGGGACCCGAGTCGGCACCGGTCAGCCGGCCGACGGCCGGTTCCAGGACGACGGCACCGCGCTCCCGCAGGAGTGCCACGTTCGCCCGGGTCGCCGCGTGCTGCCACATCTCGGTGTGCATCGCCGGCGCGAAGACCACCGGGCAGGTGGCGGTGAGCAGGGTGCCGGTGAGCAGGTCGTCCGCCCGCCCGGCGGCGGCCCGCGCCATCAGGTCCGCGGTGGCCGGCACGACCAGCACGAGGTCGGCCGCGCGCCCCACCCGGACGTNGGCGACATCCTCGGCGTCGGAGAACAGGTCGGTGGAGACCGGCTGGCCGGACAGCGCCGCCCAGGTGACCTCGCCGACGAACCGCAGCGCCGCGGCCGTCGGCACGACCCGCACCTCGTGCCCGGTCTCGGTCAGCTGGCGCAGGACCTCGACCGCCTTGTACGAGGCGATGCCGCCGGACACCCCGAGGACCACCCTGGGCCGCCTGCCGGCCTCGGCCGGCGCCGGTGGCGGCGTGGATGCTGCGGCGAGGTCACCCACGGCCCACCGCCAGACCGCGCGCGTGGGCCCGTGTCACCCGGGACACCCGAGAGCCAACCGGCTCAGGAGACGGGGGGCAGCGGGTCGGTGATCGTCTCGTGGGTCAGCAGGCCCGAGTTGATCTCGCGGAGCGCGATCGACAACGGCTTCTCCTGGGCGCTGGTCGTCTCGACCAGCGGGCCGACGTACTCCAGGAGGCCCTCACCGAGCTGGGAGTAGTAGGCGTTGATCTGCCGGGCACGCTTCGCCGCGTAGATGACGAGGCTGTACTTGGAGTCGGTAGCCTCGAGCAGCTCGTCGATCGGCGGGTTGGTGATGCCCTCAGGCTGGGCGACGGTACCGGACACGGTGTCCTTCCGGTTGGGCGGTGGGGCGGCGCGAGGCCGCGCCGTGGATGGCGCGTGCCCGGCCCTTCTGCCGGCCTCACCGGAGTGAGGAGGCTGCCGGTCACACTTCCGCGGTCACACTAGTGTGACGAGCTGGTCATCAACCTTACCAACCGCTCCGCGGCGGTCGTGACCTCGTCGTTGACGATGACCTCGTCGAACTCGGTCTCGGCGGCCAGTTCGATGCGGGCCCGGTCGAGGCGCCGCCTGATCACGTCGCCGTCCTCGGTCCCCCGCCCGGTGAGACGCCGCACCAGCTCGTCCCAGGTGGGCGGGGCGAGGAAGACGAATCGCGCGTCCGGCAGCGCGGACCGCACCTGCCGGGCGCCCTGGAGCTCGATCTCCAGCAGGCAGGGCGCGCCGGCCGCGATCCGCTCCTCCAGGGGCCTCCGGGGCG
Organism: Frankia sp. EI5c; assembly: GCF_001636565.1. Classification (GTDB taxonomy): domain Bacteria; phylum Actinomycetota; class Actinomycetes; order Frankiales; family Frankiaceae; genus Parafrankia. The sequence continues at coordinate 148,484 of NZ_LRTK01000019.1, read as the reverse complement.
TGCCGTAGGCGTGCCCGGCGAACATCGCGTGCTCGACGAACTCGCCGACCTTGACCATGTGAGCGAACTCCTCGGCGTCGACGAAATGGTATTCGACGCCATCGGTCTCACCGGGGCGCGGCGCCCGCGTCGTCACACTGACGGACACCCAGATCTCAGGGTGCAGCCGGCGGACGGCGGCGACGATCGTGCCCTTGCCCACTCCGGACGGCCCCGACAGCACGGTCAGTCCCATTCCGACACCTTAGAGCGCGGCGGCTGGGAGGCGCAGGTCCGGCTGCGGCACGTGAGCCGCCGGCCGCGGCCGGTCCTGAGCACTCCGGCATCAGCACGGCGTCCTGCCGCCAGCCGACGTCCAGCCAACGTCAGCCAACGGAGGATCGTCAGCAACATGCCATCAAAGTATGGGTTCCCGCACTCACCTCGGTGGTATGCGGGAGCCCATTGGAACCCGGCCGGGTAGTCGGACGGATGACACCCGACCGGCGCGCCAATCAGACGCGGTTCGTGCTGTCACCGCGCCTGGGACGACAGCTGCTCCCAGGCTTTCGACGAGAACACACCCCGCCTCCAGCCGGCGATTGAGCGACCCAGCGATTTCGCGACGCAATGAACGACCACCGCGCCGGAACGTGTCGAGCCACCTGACCTCAACACCTTCGGGCGATGCCCGTCACGGGCCGTTACCACTCATCGATGGGAACGGCGTCACGTCACGTCACGCTCATCGCTCACGCGCCGGCGCCGAACTCCTCCAGGAGTGCGGCACGCTGCTTGGCCCCGAGCCCGCGCAGTCTGCGGGTCGGGCTGATACCGAGTCGCTCCCGGATCTTCTGGGCCCGAACTCGGCCCACTCCCGGAAGCGACTCCAGAACCGCGGAAACCTTCATCTTGCCGACGACCTCATCGCCATCCGCCAGCTCCAGAACGGCGGCAAGACTGATCTCCCCCTTCTTCAACCGCTCCTTGAGTTCGGCGCGCTGCTTACGAGCCAGCGCGGCTTTCTCGAGGGCGGCGGCCCTCTGCTCGGGCGTCAGGGGCGGCAGGGTCACGGGTACGCCTCCTCAATGTGGTGATCGCGCCGCGCAAACTAGCGAGGAAGAGGCTCCTCGGTCCAGCCGAGCTGCATCACGCCAGTCACTTGGCATTGTCCCAACATGACAGCGCCTTTGACCGGGGGAATGACCTGCATCGCCTGCGCCGGACGCATTCGGTCCTTGGCGGCCCCACCGTACCGGCCGCTGGACACAGGGCGTGCCCCGGACCTGCACCTAGGGACGTTTCCGCAGGTCAACGGCCTACCGAAGAGGAGTAACCCTGGCAGCGAGAGTGGCGGCGGCCACAGCACGATCGGCCGCGGAGGNGATCGGACGGCCGATGACCAGAAGGNCCGAACCGTCGGAGAGCGCCCGTTCCGGGGTGGCCACCCGGGCCTGGTCTGCCCGTTCTGCACCCTCTGGGCGGACTCCAGGTGTGACGAGAGTCACAGTTTCGCCGACCTCCGCGCGGACCAAGGAGACCTCTTTCGGGCTGCAGACAAGCGCCCTCGCCCCGGCCTCCACAGCCAGCGCCGCGAGCCTGCGAACGGCGTCCGAAGGCGGCCCTGACAGCCCGATGGCGGCGAGCGCCCCGTGGTCCAGAGAGGTCAGAACCGTGACCGCGGTTACGTGGACCTCGGGGGCCGCCTCGACCGCGGCGCGCACCATGGCCGACCCGCCGGCCGCGTGCACCGTCAGGAAACGGGGTGCCAGGACGGCCAGCGAACGCACCCCGCCGGCCACCGTGGCCGGAATGTCGTGGAGCTTCAGATCGAGGAAGAGCTCCGGCGCGGCGTCGGCCGCGCCGCCGAATCGATCATCTTCCGCCACGGATCCCGCCATCCCGCCCGCTCCGGCGGGGCCACCCGAACCCGCCGGAGCCAGCAGACCCTCGTCACGCAGCGCAGTCACCACCGCGGCGCCGGCCCGGAAGAACAGTTCCATGCCGACCTTCAGCACCGCGACGTGCGGGGCGACCTCGCGCGCCCACCGCAGCGCGGTGGCACCGTCGGGGGCGTCCAGCGCGAGGGCGATCGGCGGCCGGCCCCCCGGCGGCGCCCACCGGTGGGCCGGCCGCCCGGGCGGTGGCGCGCTCATCAGGGCGTCGACCCCCACGCCGACCGCAGCGTGGTGTGGTACTCCTGCAGCGACCGCACCCCGAGTTCACCCCGAACGAGGGACTCGATACCCTGCACGCACGCGGCGGCAGCCTGAATCGTGGTGATGCAGGGAACCCCGACGCTGACGCAGGCGGTCCGGATCTCGTATCCATCCAGCCGCGGCCCGACACCCCATGGCGTGTTGATGACCAGATCGATCTGACCNGACGTGATCATTTCAACGCAGTCGACGAGGTTCTCGCTGGGAGCCCGATGCTTGCCCAGGACCACGGCCTTGACCCCGTTGCGCCGGAGCACGTCCGCCGTCCCGGATGTTGCGTAGACGACGAAACCGAGGTCCGCCAGGCGCTTGATGGGAAAGATCATCGCCCGCTTGTCCCGGTTGGCCACCGAGACGAAGACCCGTCCGAACGTCGGCAGCGACGCGTAGGCGGCGGCCTGCGACTTCGCGTACGCGATGCCGAAACCGTCGTCGATGCCCATCACCTCACCGGTGGAACGCATCTCCGGCCCGAGCACCGTGTCCACCCCGTGGCCTCCCGCGTCCCGGAAGCGACCGAAGGGCAGCACCGCCTCCTTGACCGAGATGTGCGAGTCGAGCGGCAGGGTGGCGCCGTCGCCGTACGCCGGCAGCAGGCCCTCGGCCCGCAGTTCGGGCACGGTGGCGCCGAGCATCACCCGGGCCGCGGCCTTGGCCAGCGGCACCGCGGTGGCCTTGGAGACGAACGGCACGGTGCGCGACGCCCGCGGGTTGGCCTCCAGGACGTACAGAATGTCCGACTGAAGCGCGTACTGGACGTTGAGCAGCCCGCGCACCCCCACGCCCTCGGCGATCAGGCGGGTGGACTCCCGGATGCGGTCCAGCTCGGACCGCCCGAGCGTGATCGGCGGCAACGCGCAGGCGGAGTCGCCCGAATGCACGCCCGCCTCCTCGATGTGCTCCATCACCCCGGCGAGGTAGAGGTCCGAGCCGTCGTAGAGCGCGTCCACGTCGATCTCGACCGCGTCGTCGAGGAAGCGGTCGACCAGCACCGGGTGCTCGGGCGAGATCTGGGTCGCGCGCTCGATGTAGTCGCGCAGCATGGCGTCGTCGTAGACGATCTCCATCCCGCGTCCACCGAGCACGTACGACGGCCGCACCAGCACCGGGTAGCCGATCCGGTCGGCGACCGTCCGCGCCTCGGCGTAGGAGGTGGCCACGCCGTGCGGTGGCGAGGGGAGGTTCGCAGCCTCCAGCACCTGCCCGAACTGGCCGCGGTCCTCAGCGAGGTGGATGGCCTTCGGCGGCGTGCCGACGACCGGCACTCCCGCATCGGCCAGCGCGGCGGCGATGCCCAGCGGGGTCTGGCCGCCCAGCGACACGATCACCCCGGCCAGGGGCCCCGCCTGCGATTCCGCGTGCACGACCTCGAGGACGTCCTCGACGGTCAGCGGCTCGACGTAGAGGCGGTCGGCGGTGTCGTAGTCGGTGGAGACCGTCTCCGGGTTGCAGTTGACCATCACCGCCTCGTAGCCGGCGGCGGACAGCGCCATCACCGCGTGGCAACAGGCGTAGTCGAACTCGATGCCCTGGCCGATGCGGTTCGGGCCGCTGCCGAGCACGATCACCCGCGGCCGGTCGCTGGCCGCGACCTCCGTCTCGGAGTCGTACGACGAGTAGTGGTACGGGGTCTCGGAGGCGAACTCGGCGGCGCAGGTGTCGACCGTCTTGTACACGGGGCGGATGCCCGCCCGGTGCCGGAAGGAGCGGACCACCTCCTCCCGGGTGCCCAGCAGGCCCGCGAGCTGGGCGTCGGAGAACCCGGCCCGCTTCGCGCGGCGGATCCCCTCCGGGGTGCGGGTCAGCGACGCGGCGATCTCGTTGAGGTAGACGATCTGGTCGACGAACCAGGGATCGATGCCCGTCTGCGCCGTCACCTCGGCGGGGTCTGCGCCGGCGAGCAGCGCCTGCTGCACGGTGCGCAGCCGCCCGTCGTGCGGAACCCGGGCAGCCGTGAGAAGTTCCTCGGCGGTCGCCTCCGGGGCGGTGAAGGNGAACGACAGCCCGGGCTGCTCCATCGACCGCAGCGCCTTCTGCAGCGCCTCGGCGAAGCTGCGGCCGACGCCCATCGCCTCGCCGACGGACTTCATCGTGGTGGTCAGCGTCGTGTCCGCGCCGGGGAACTTCTCGAACGCGAACCTCGGCACCTTCACGACCACGTAGTCGAGGGTCGGCTCGAAGGCGGCGGGAGTGGTGCGGGTGATGTCGTTGGGGATCTCGTCGAGGGTGTAGCCGAGCGCCAGCTTCGCCGAGATCTTGGCGATCGGGAACCCCGTCGCCTTCGAGGCCAGCGCGGAGGAGCGGGAGACCCGCGGGTTCATCTCGATCACGACGAGACGCCCGGTGGCCGGGTCGACCGCGAACTGGATGTTGCAGCCGCCCGCGTCCACCCCGACCGCGCGCATGACGGCGATCGACATGTCCCGCATGCGCTGGTACTCGCGGTCGGTGAGGGTCATCGCCGGGGCGACGGTCACCGAGTCGCCGGTGTGCACACCCATCGGGTCGATGTTCTCGATCGAGCAGACCACGACCACGTTGTCGGCGCGGTCACGCATGAGCTCAAGCTCGAACTCCTTCCAGCCGAGCACCGACTCCTCGACGAGCACCTCGGTGGACGGGCTGGCGGTCAGACCGTCCGCGGCCATCCGGCGCAGCTCGTCGATGTCGTGCGCGAAGCCGCTGCCGGCCCCGCCGAGCGTGTAGCTCGGCCGTACCACCACCGGGTAGGAGAACTCCTCCGCCGCGGCGAGGCACTCCTCGACGGTGGTGCAGATCGCGCTGCGGGCGGTCTCCCCGTCCACCGAGGCGACGATGTCCTTGAACGCCTGCCGGTCCTCGCCCGCGCGGATCGCGTCGATGTTGGCCCCGATGAGGCGCACCCCGAAGCGCTCCAGCACCCCGGCGTCATGCAGGGCGACGGCCGTGTTCAGGGCGGTCTGGCCGCCCATCGTGGCCAGGATCGCGTCCGGCCGCTCCCGCTCGATGATCTTCGTGACGATCTCCGGCGTGATCGGCTCGACGTAGGTCGCGTCGGCGATCTCCGGGTCGGTCATGATCGTCGCCGGATTGCTGTTGACCAGGATCACCCGCAGGCCCTCGCCGCGCAGCACGCGGCAGGCCTGGGTCCCGGAGTAGTCGAACTCGCACGCCTGGCCGATGACGATCGGCCCCGAACCGATCACCAGCACGGACCGCAGGTCCTCGCGCCTGGGCATCAGCCTTCTCCCCGCTTCCGCCGGTTCGACGCCATCAGGTCGCAGAACCGGTCGAACAGTCCTTGGGCGTCGTGCGGGCCAGCCGCCGCCTCCGGATGGAACTGGACGCTGAACGCCGGCACGTCCAGACAGGTCAGGCCCTCGACCACGTCGTCGTTGAGGGCGACATGGCTCACCTCGACCCGGCCGAAGGGTGTGTCGGTGGTCCCGGTCAGCGGGGCACGCACCGCGAAGCCGTGGTTGTGGCTGGTCACCGCGATCCGACCGGTCCGGGTGTCGGCGACCGGCTGGTTGAGGCCCCGGTGCCCGTAGGTCAGCTTGTAGGTGTCGAATCCCAGCGTGCGGGCGAGCACCTGGTTGCCGAAACAGATCCCGAAGACCGGGACACCCGCTTCGAGGACGCCGGCGAGCGTTTCGACCGCGTAGTCGGCGCTGGCCGGATCGCCGGGCCCGTTGGAGAGGAAGACTCCGTCGGGCGACCGGGCCAGCAGGTCCTCGGTGGTACTGCGGGCCGGCAGCACGTGCACCTCGCAGCCGAGTTCCGCCATCGACAGCGGCGTGTTCCGCTTGATGCCCAGGTCCAGCGCCGCGACCCGGAAGAGCGGCCGGCCGGTCCGCGCCTCGACGACGTAGGGCTCGACCGTGCTGACCGCCGGCGCGAGGTCGGCGCCGACCATGCCGGGCGAGGCCTGCACGCGCTCCAGCAGCGAGTCGAGATCCGTGTCGGTACTGCTGACGGCGCACCGCATCGCGCCCCGCTCACGCAGGTGACGGGTCAGCGCACGGGTGTCGACCCCGCTGATCCCGACCACGCCGGCGTTCTCCAGCTCCTCGTCGAGGGTGCGCTGAGCCNGCCAGTTCGACGCCAGCCGGCTCGGGTCACGCACGACGAAACCCGCGACCTGAATGCGTGCCGACTCGTAGTCGGTGTCGTTCNCCCCGGTGTTGCCGATGTGTGGCGCCGTCATGATGACGATCTGCCGGTGGTACGACGGGTCGGTGATCGTCTCCTGGTAGCCGGTCATCCCAGTGGAGAAGACCGCCTCTCCGAACGCCTCACCCACTGATCCGAACGCCTCACCGGCGAAACTTCTGCCGTCCTCCAGCATGAGCACCGCCCGCCGGACCGCTCCCGGCCCCGGCCGCTCGCGCTCCAGCGGAGCAGGCTGACTGTCGAGGCCGCTCACCGGCTCACCCCTGCCCTGTTCCGCGCCGCCTGGCCGTCCGCCAGGTCCCAGCCATCTCCGACCATCTGCCAGATCCCCACCCGCCGCCGCGCCGACCCGCCCGGGGCCGGCGCGGGCTGTGGTCCCGTGCCCGCCCGACCGGCCCCGGCCGGGTCGTCTCGGGCGGTCATGACCGCTCCTCCCAGTTGGGCACCCGCTCGCCCGGCTCGGCGAACGCGTCCCGCTCCGGAGGGCGGGCCCAGCCCGGGGCGGGGACACCCGGCCAACCCGCCTGTTCCCCGATCCCCGGTGCGGGCTGCCCGGGCTCGGGCCGTCCCGGGTGGGCACCCCGCCCGGGAAGGGCGGCGACATCGTAGGCACCGGTGCCGTATCCCGGCGCGCCCTGCGGCGCGGCACTCCGGCCGCCCGCGTGGTGCGCACCCGTGCCGTACGCGCCGGTGCCGTACGCGCCGGTGTCGTGTGCTCCCGTGCCGTAGGTGCCGGTGCCGTACACGCCGGTGTCATAGGCGCCGGTGTCATAGGCACCCGTGTCGTAGGCACCCGTGTCGTAGGCACCCGTGTCGTAGGCCCCCGTCTCGTGCGCACCCGCCTCGTACCGGGCAGCACCCGCGCCGTAGGCACCGGAGGTCGGGGTACCCGCCACCTGCGCGCCGGCCACAGAGGCTCCCGTCACGAATGCTCCGGTCGGATGAGCACCCGACACCTGGGCGTCGCTGACATAGCCGCCGGTGTCGTAAGCACCTGTTACGTATGCACCGGTGTCGTCACCGCCGGTGTTGTACGCACCGGTGTTGTACGCACCGGTGTCATGCGCTCCCGGCCCGGCGGCGGCGCCACCGGGACCACGGGCGTCGTGGCCGGCGGCACCATAAGGGCCGGTGCGGAACTCGCCCGGGTCGGGCGCCCTCCCGTCCTGGGCCCCCGTGCCGTGCTGACCCGGGCCGCGTGCGTCTGCCTGGTGGCCGCCCACGGGGAAGGCACCGGTCCGCCGGATGCCGGTGGTCTGTGCTTCCTCGTGGTAGCCCCCGCCGGCCTGCGGCGGGGTGCCGGCCTGCGGCCTCGGCTCCGCGCGGCGTGAGCGCGACTGGCGGCCGGCCACCGGTATCGGCATCGTCGCCGGCCCGCCCGGGGCCCCGCCGCGCCCTGCCGCGGCCGGGTGCGGCGGTGCGGGCACCCGCGGCCGGAGCCGGGCGCGTACCCGTGGCACGGCATGCGGCGAGGTGATGTCACCGGGCAGGGGCGCGGTGGGCATCGGGCCGATGAGGTCGTGGACGGAACGCACGACCTTCGGCTGGCGGGCCCGGTCCTCGCCGCGGAAGCCGGTCTCCAGCTCCCGGCCCTCGAATGACCAGGCCACCACGATCAACCGGCTCGGCGCGGCGACCTTCCCGGTGTGCCCGCGCTCCAGGCGGGCTCCCCGCACCGCCTCGCGGGGGATCCAGAAGGCCTCGCCGTCCCGGTCGACCCGGACCCCCTGCTCGAAGACCGCGATGTAGTCGCCGTCATGCCCGGCGAGCCCGCGCGCGGCGATCCACTCCCGCCAGTGGCCCGCGTCGACCGTGCCCAGGTACCTCCCGCGCAGGGGTGCCGCCAGGACGTTCCCGGTCTGCTCGGGAGGCTCGGGCAGGTCCGGCAGATCCTCTTCGGGCTGCTGCGTCCGTGCGCGCCAGGCTCGTCGCATCGCGCCGGCGACCGCCACCACCAGCAGCAACAATCCGAAGGCGAGCAGCAGGTGCAGAGCCGCGCCACCGGGCCGGCCGGCGGCGACGACCGGCCCGGCCAGGACGAGCGGGGCGGTCCCCGGCAGGGCGGCGGACCGGGATGCGCTGGTCATACGATCTTCCCGTCGAGCACAGTGGGCCGGCCCCGCAGAAACGTCGCACGGACGGTTCCGGGGAGGCTGCGGCCACCGTACGGAGTGTTGGTGCTCCGGCTGGCGAAGGAACGCGGGTCGATCACCCGGCGGGCCTGCGGGTCGAACAGCGTCAGCGTCGCGGGCGCTCCCGGCCGCGCGAACCCCGCGGCGTCGGCGGGTACGTCGGTGACGCCGCCGATCCGGGCGGGTGCGAACGCCATCCGGTCGGCGACGCCGGCCCAGTCGAGACGGCCGGTCGCGACCATGGTCTCGATCACGACGGACAGCGCCGTCTCAAGTCCGAGCATCCCTGGCCGCGCGGCGGCCCACTCGGTCTCTTTGTCCTGGGGCGCGTGCGGGGCGTGATCGGTGGCCACACAGTCGATCGTGCCGTCCGCCAGGCCGGCGCGCAGTGCCTCTGTGTCGGCTTCCGTCCGCAGCGGCGGGTTGACCTTGAACACCGGATCGTAGGAGGCCACGAGGTCCTCCGTGAGCAGGAGGTGATGGGGGGTCACCTCCGCGGTGACCGGCCACCCCTTCGCCTTGGCCCAGCGGATGATCTCGACCGAGCCCGCCGTGGACACGTGGCAGACGTGCAGCCGGGATTCGACATGGCCCGCCAGCAGGGCGTCCCGGGCGATGATCGCCTCCTCGGCGACCGCCGGCCAGCCGGGAAGGCCNAGGCGCGCCGCCGTCGCACCCTCGTTCATCTGCGCGCCCGCGGTGAGGCGCGGCTCCTCGGCATGCTGCGCGACCACGCCGTCGAACGCCTTGACGTACTCCAGTGCCCGGCGCATGAGCAGCGCGTCGGAGACGCAGTGACCGTCGTCGGAGAACATCCGCACGGCAGCCGCCGAGGAGGCCATCGCGCCCAGCTCGGCGAGCTGGGCGCCGGCGAGCCCCTTGGTCACCGCGCCGACCGGGCGCACGTCGCAATGCCCGGCGTCCTGCCCGAGACGCCACACCTGTTCCACCACTCCGGCGGTGTCGGCGACCGGGTCGGTGTTGGCCATCGCGAACACCGTCGTGTAGCCACCCAGCGCGGCGGCACGGGTACCCGACTCGACGGTCTCGGCGTCCTCCCGCCCCGGCTCGCGCAGGTGGGTGTGCAGGTCGACGAGTCCAGGCAGCGCGATGAGGCCGGTCGCGTCGACGACCAGCGGACCGGCGCGGGTACCGCTGGCCGCGCCCGACTCGGCGTCCGCGACGGCACCGGCGTGCCCGGCCCCGCCGGGCGGGGTGACCGCGGTGACCAGCCCGTCCTCGATCACCAGGTCACAGGGGTCGCCGCCCAACGGCCGGACACCGCGCAACACGATCACCGATGTCATGAGGTCTCCCGTTCGGTGCCACTGCCACCCAGCAGCAGGTAGAGGACGGCCATCCGGACGCTCACGCCGTTGGCCACCTGCTCGACCACCGTCGATCGAGGCGAGTCCGCCACGGAGGAGGCGATCTCCATTCCCCGGACCATCGGCCCGGGGNGCATCACCAGCGCGTGCTCGGGCATCAGCGCGGCCCGGTCCGCGTCCAGGCCGTAACGGCGGCTGTATTCCCGCTCGGTCGGGAAGAACGCCGCGGACATCCGCTCCCGCTGTACCCGCAGCATCATGACCACGTCGCTTTTGGGCAGGACCGCGTCAAGATCGTAGGAGACCTCGACCGGCCAGCCCGAGATGCCCAGCGGGAGCAGCGTGGGCGGCGCCACCACGGTTACATGGGCCCCGAGGGTCGTCAGCAGCCAGACATTGGACCTGGCGACCCGCGAGTGCAGGACATCGCCGACGATCGTGACGGCGAGCCCGTCGACCCGGCCGAGCCGGCGGCGGATCGTGAAGGCGTCCAGCAGTGCCTGCGTCGGGTGCTCATGCGTGCCGTCCCCGGCATTGACGACACTTCCGCGGACCCAGGTGGCGAGGCGGTGCGGCGCGCCACTGGCCGAATGGCGGCAGACGACCGCATCCGCACCCATTGCCTCCAGGGTCTGCGCCGTGTCCTTCAGGCTCTCGCCCTTCGACACGCTTGACCCTCGGGCCGAAAAATTGATCACATCGGCCGACAGTCTCTTGGCGGCGACCTCGAAGGACGTACGGGTGCGGGTGGAGTCCTCGAAGAACAGGTTGACGACGGTGCGCCCACGCAGCGTCGGCAGCTTGCGGACCGGCGCGTCGGCGACCCGGGCCATCCGGTCCGCGGTGTCGAGCACGAGCAGGGCTTCGTCCAGCCCGAGATCGGCGGTGGAAAGCAGGTGGCGCATCACGTCCACATCCCTGATCCCGGTTGTGGGCGCACCGGCGCCGTCACGGGGCTTCCGGCGCGACGATGAGAACAGCGTCCGCGCCGTCGACCTCACGCAGGCGGACGGCGACCGACTCGCGACGCGAGGTGGGCATGTTCTTCCCCACGTAGTCAGCACGGATGGGAAGTTCGCGATGACCACGGTCGACCAGCACCGCCAGCTGGACCGCCCGCGGGCGACCATAGGCGGAAAGCGCGTCGAGCGCGGCCCGGACCGTTCGCCCCGAGTACAGGACGTCATCGACGAGAATGACGACCATTCCGTCCACGCCGCACTCGGGTATCTCGGTGACCTCAAGCGGGCGCACTCCGCGCAGCCGCAGGTCGTCCCGGTACATCGTCGGGTCCAGCGATCCCACCGGCAGGTTCACGCCCTCGACGGCGGCGACCCGCCGGGCCAGTCGCTGGGCGAGGGGCACGCCCCGGGTGGGGATTCCCAGCAGGAGCACACCGTCACCACCGGAGGTCTTCTCCAGCACCTGGTGCGCCATCCGGCTCACGACCCGGTTCATGTCGGCGGCGGAGAGCACCGTGCGGGTGACACCGGCCTGATCGGCGCGGACCCGGGGAGCGGACGCCGCGTTCTCGTCCTCCGCGGGGGGTGTCGTGCCCACCGCAGCGTCACGAAGCTCGTCACCCGGACGGTCGGTGGGTCCCGTCACGTTCCCGGTTGTGACCCGGGCAGGATCGCCCTGCGCGGCAGCAGCCACGAGGTGTCCCTCCTTCCCCGCCTCACTGGACGGTCCTTAAAGGAGCGGTCCAAGGGACGGTACCAGCCTGGTCAGGACACGCGAGGCGGGTCAGGGNGGCATGGGGGCCGACGGCCCGCAAGCCGTTGTCCGCACACGGAGGGGCTTGGCTCGCCAGCTCGGCCGCCGGGCCGGGCCGTCGCGGAGAGTGACGTGGATCACGATGATCCGTACACCGACGACTTCCGCTGTCGCTAACCGTCACGATGAGCGGACGGCCCGCACGCGTCTTCTTCGCAGCCAGGAAGTGTCGACAGCCCTTATGCCAGCCGCAACCGGAAGGCTACAGAAAGTGGTACAAAGAAAGAGGCGACACGNCCCCCCGGGTGTCGAGTGCCAACCTGGCGGGCACTACTATCGGTAACCGCCGGCGGCAAGAGCCCCGGTTCCAACTGATCGACCACGACAGGAGTGGNCACTTCGATGTCCGACTATGCGAAGGCGCTCGGTGCTCGGCTGCGCGCGATACGCACCCAGCAGGGGCTCTCGCTCCATGGCGTCGAGGAGAAGTCGCACGGTCGGTGGAAGGCCGTCGTGGTGGGCTCCTACGAGCGGGGGGACCGCGCGGTAACCGTCCAGCGTCTCTCCGAACTGGCCGAGTTCTACGGTGTCCCGGTGGGTGAGCTCCTTCCCGAGGGCTCCACCGTGGCGCCTCTCGAGCAGTCGCCGCGCATTGTCCTCGACCTGGAGCGGCTCGCTCAGGTCCCCAAGGAGCAGGGCGGCCCGCTCGCCCGGTATGCGGCCACGATCCAGAGCCAGCGCGGCGACTACAACGGGCGGGTGCTCTCGATCCGCTACGAGGACCTGCGCTCCCTCGCGGTCATCTACGACACCTCGCCGAGCAAGCTCACCGAGCAGCTCGTGTCCTGGGGTGTGCTTTCGCCCGAGCAGGGCAGCGAGCCGGCCGCGTCAGACGCCTAGCCCACACATCTCCTGCCGCGATGCCCCGGTAGGCCACGACCGTGGCCTACCGGGGCATCATGGTTTTCCAGGCATCATGGTTTTCCAGCCGGTGGCTCAACGAAGCCGCGGCCGACCGACCAGCCTTCGGCCGGGGCGGAGTGGCCGGGGCGTCACGACCAGCACCCGGCATCAGGACCTGGGCATCGCCCACCAGCCGCCCGCCCGCAGGGCAGGTCACCGGCAACCCGCCCGGAATCAGCCTTCGACGGCTTCCGCTCCGACAGTGTCCTCATCGGGGCCGGCCGAGGCGGCCGACACCGGCTCCGCCGGTGATGACCCCCCGGGCTTCTCCTGCAGCAGGCTGCCCAGCAGACCGTTCACGAACGCCGGCGACCGCTCGGTGGAGATGGTCTTCGCCAGCCGCACCGCTTCGTCGATCACGACACTGTCCGGCACATCGCTACGCCAGAACAGTTCCAGCACCGCGATCCGCAGGATGTTCCGGTCGACCGGAGGCATCCGGTCGACCGACCAGCCCTGGGCGTAGCGGGCTATATGGCCGTCAATTTCGCTCAGATGGGCCGTGACGCCCTCAACCAGGTCCGATGTGTAGTCGGGCACCGGAGGGTCGGACTGTGCCCGGCGGGCTGCCAGAGTCTCCATGGCCCGCACCGAACGCATGTCCGCCTCGTACAGAATGTCGAGCGCACGCTTTCGCGCCTTGGACCTGGCGCTCAGCTCGTCACCCGACCGAGGTACCGGCCATCGCGGGTGTCGACTTTGACCTTCTCACCCGTGGTGATGAACAGCGGAACCTGGATGTTCGCCCCGGTCTCCAGCGTCGCGGGCTTGGTCCCCCCGGTGGACCTGTCCCCCTGGACGCCCGGGTCGGTCGCCGAGATCGTCAGCTCGACGCTGGCCGGGAGCTCCACGTAGAGCGGCGCGCCGTCATGCAGCGCCACTGTCGCGGTCGTGTTCTCAAGCATGTAGTCGGCGACGCCGCCCACCACCGCCGGCGGCACCGGGATCTGGTCGTACGACTCGCTGTCCATGAAGACGAAGTCAGCGCCATCCCGGTACAGATAGGTCATCTCGCGGCGGTCGACGGTCGCCACATCGACCTTGATCCCCGCGTTGAAGGTCCGGTCGACGACCTTGCCGGTCAGCACGTTCTTCAGCGTCGTCCGGACGAACGCCCCGCCCTTGCCCGGCTTGACGTGCTGGAATCCGACGACGTTCCACAGCACCCCGTCGATGTCGAGCGTCATGCCGTTCTTCAGGTCGTTCGTTGTCGCCACTGCGCGTGTCTCTCCGTTCCGGTCGCCGCGGGACCGATCGATCTGTGCCGATCGCCAGCCCGCCGCTTGTCACCGTTCCTGGCCGCGGCAAAGTCTACAGATCCAGACCACCGACGCCCGACAGCCCATGGCGACCTGGCTCCCGGAGCACACCGAGTCGCCGGTGAACGTCAGCCGCCGGTGAACGTCAGCCGGTGGTGAACGTCAGCCGGTGGTGGAGGTCACGGCACCCGCGGCAACGGCGCCGTAGGCGGCCGCCAGGTGCTCGGCCTCCGGGTCCTCGAAAGCCCGCGCGCGCCCAAGCGCCTCAAGGACCACGAAGCGCAGCCGACGCCCCCGGGTCTTCTTGTCCACCCGCATCGCGTCGAGCAACCCCGGCCAGCGGTCGCCGCGGTACTCCACCGGTAGCCCGATCGCTCGCAACAGCTCCCCGTGGCGGGCCGCGGTGGTGTCGTCGAGCCCGGCCACCCGCCGGGAGAGCTCGGCCGCGAACACCATGCCGACCGACACGGCGGCCCCGTGCCGCCAGGTGAAGTTCTCGACCTTCTCGATCGCGTGCGCGAGCGTGTGGCCGTAGTTGAGGATCTCCCGGCGCCCGGACTCACGGGGATCACCGGAGACCACCTCCGCCTTGACCCGGATCGACCGCTCGATGAGCTCGGGCAGGTGGGCCGCGCCGGTGGGATCCGACTCCAGCAGCTCAAGGATGCGCGGGTCGGCGATGAACCCGGCCTTGACGACCTCGGCGAGCCCGGCTCGGGCCTCCGCCTCGGGCAGGGTCGTGAGCGTCGCGAGGTCGCAGAGAACAGCCAGCGGCTGGTGGAAGGCCCCGACCAGGTTCTTGCCGGCGTCGATGTCGATGCCGGTCTTTCCGCCCACCGCGGCGTCGACCATCCCGAGCACCGTGGTCGGCACCTGGACGACATCGACGCCCCGCAGCCAGCCGGCGGCGACGTAGCCGGCCAGATCCGTGGTCGCGCCGCCGCCCAGGCCGACGAGGAGGTCGTCCCGGGTGAACCCGAGACGGCCGAGCGTGTCCCAGCAGGAGCCGGCGATCCGGAGCTGCTTGGCCTCCTCGCCGTCCGGAACCTGGACCGCGTGCGCCTCCAGGCCGACCTCCGAGCGCAGCTCGGCGACGATGCCGGTGGCGGTGGACCGCAGGACCGGAGGATGGATGACCGCGACCCTCGTCCGCCCCGCCGCCAGGGGGACCAGCTCCCCGAGCACCCCCTCGCCGAGCACGACCTCGTATGCCCGGTCACCAGCCGGCGCGACCTCGATCCGGACCACGTCGGAGACGTTCGTCGCCGGCATCAGCGGCTCACCCTCCCCGCGTGTTCGATCAGGATCGAGGCGACGACGTCCTCGATGCCCAGCGCGCCGGTGTCGACGGTGACGGCCGCGACCTGCTCGTAGAGCGGACGGCGGGCCTTGAGCAGCGCGGCCAGCCGGGTGCGCGGGCCCTCCACGAGCAGAGGCCGGTCACGCGCCAGCCCCACCCGCCGCGCCGCGTCGGACGAGCTGACGTTCAGGTAGACAACCCAGTGCCGGACGAGCTCGGCCCGGACGTCGGGGTCGAGCACGGCGCCCCCGCCGAGCGCCAGCACGCCGGGATGGTCGGCGAGCGCGGCCAGCACCGCGGCCCGCTCGGCCGCCCGGAAGTGGTCCTCGCCGTGCTCAAGGAAGATGTCGGAGACGCTCATGCCGAGCGCGGACTCCACGTCCGCGTCGGTGTCCCGGAACGGGACGGCCAGCCGCTGCGCGAGAGCCATCCCGACGGTGCTCTTCCCCGCCCCGGGGGCGCCGACCAGCACCACCAGCGGCCCGCCCTCGACACCACGCTCCCGGCCGCTGTCGGGATCGCCCGCCACGCCCACCTCACCCGCCGTGCTCCGGGGATCCTGTTCGGTCCGCACGATCAGTGCACCGCCAGCGACTTCAGGTAGCTCTCGCAGTTGCGCCGGGTCTCCTCCACGGAGTCACCGCCGAACTTCTCCAGCGCCGCGTCGGCCAGCACGAGCGCGACCATCGCCTCCGCGACCACCCCGGCCGCGGGCACGGCGCACACATCCGACCGCTGGGCGATGGCCACCGCCGGATCGCCCGTGGCCACGTCGACGGTGGCCAGCGGCCTGGACAGGGTCGAGATCGGCTTCATGGCCGCGCGGACGCGCAACGGCTCGCCGGTCGTCATGCCGCCCTCGACTCCGCCGGCGCGATCGCTGGACCGCCGCACCCGCAGGCCGGGCCCCTCGACCGCCTCGATCTCGTCGTGCGCGACCGACCCCCGCCGCCGCGCGGTGCGGAAACCGTCGCCGAACTCGACACCTTTGATCGCCTGGATGCCCATGAGCTCGGCGGCGAGGCGCGCGTCCAGCCGGCGGTCGCCGTGGACATAGCTCCCGAGCCCCGGCGGGCAGCCGTAGGCCAGCACCTCGACGATGCCGCCGAGGGTGTCCGCGTCGCGGTGCGCGGCGTCGATCTCGGCGACCATGCGCTCACTGGTGGCCGGGTCGGCACAGCGCACCGGATCGGCGTCCACCGCGGCCAGCGAGGTGGGCGGCGGCGTGCCCGGGGGCACCTCCACCGCGCCGATCGCGACGACGTGCGAGACCAGCTCGATCCCGTACGCCTGCCGGAGCAGCGCCTTGGCGACCGTGCCCAGCGCGACCCGGGCAGCCGTCTCCCGGGCGCTGGCCCGCTCCAGCACCGGCCGTGCGTCGTCGAAGCCGTACTTCTGCATGCCGGCGAGGTCCGCGTGGCCTGGCCGGGGGCGGGTGAGCGGCGCGTTTCGGCCCTGACCCGCCAGCTCCGCGGGGTCGACCGGGTCGGGTGACATCACCCGCTCCCACTTGGGCCACTCGGTGTTGCGAACGACGACGCTGACCGGGCCGCCGATGCTTACCCCGTGGCGGAGGCCACCGAGCAGCTCGACCTCGTCCCGCTCGAACTTCATCCGCGCGCCGCGGCCGTGGCCGAGCCGGCGCCGGGCGAGTTCGTCGCCGATCTCCACACTGGACACCCGGATACCCGCGGGCAGCCCTTCGACCGTCGCGACCAGAGCGGGACCATGTGACTCCCCCGCCGTCAACCAGCGCACCATGCCGCCCAGTCTTTCACGGCGCACAGCCGGCGCACGACCACCGGATATGCGTACCAACCGGATCAACGGGGCAGGTCACTCAGACCGGACCGCCGCGGCCGACATCAACCGGACGGTGCGTGACCAGCGCACAACACGGCGACCAACGCCCCCGTGAGCAGGAACGGCCCGTAGGCGATCGGATCACGCCGGGACACCCGGCGCAGGATCAGCAGAACGAGCACCCAGAAACCGGCGAGCACCGTCGCCGCCACCAGCCAGACCGCCACCTCCGACCACCCCAGCCAGCCCAGTGCCAGGCCGAGCAGACCGGCCAGTTTCACATCGCCCCGCCCGAGCCCGGCGCCGGGCAGCAGGTGCAGCGCGCCGTAGAGCAGCCACACCACGAACCCGGCGGCCAGCGCCCGCGGCCAGCGGCCGGCGGCGCCCTCGCCCACCGTGGGAAGAACGAGCAGGACGGCCAACACCCCGTACGACGGCAGCACGATCAGATCTGGCAGCCGGTGCACCCGCAGGTCGATGGTGGCGAGCGTGACACCTACGACGGTCAGGTACAGATAGGCCGGCAGCCGGGCTGTGTGCGGGTACATCGCGGCGGCGACCGCCACGAGCGAGACCAGCGTGGCCGAGCCCAACGCGAGCCGCCCGGGCACCGCCAGCCGCGGCGCAACCCCGTCCACCGGCGGGAACGCCCCGACGAGCCGAGGCAGTACCGGTACCGGCAGCGCCGCGCAGACAACAGCCACGGCGGTCACCGTGGCCGTCACCGTGCTCATCCGGCGGGAACCGTGGTCATCCGGCGGGCCCCGCGGCCACCCGATCGGCGGTCGGGCCGCCGGCCGTCAGGTCGTCGCCCCCGCGCGCCCCGCTGTGCGCATGCGGGCGCCCGCCCGCACCCGTTCCGCCGTTCTCCGCGTGGCCACCGTCCTCGGCGCGCACTGCCTGCCCCGCCTGCGCTGCCTGCCCCGCCTGCCCCGCCTGCGCCGCCTGCGCCGCCTGCCCCGCGCCGCGCGCCGTCAGCACGGCGAGACCCGCCGCGAGCAGGACGCCTTCGTCCACCGCGCGGCCGGTGAAATGGCAGACCTGCCCGACGGCCTGGCCGGCCAGGACCTCCAGGCCGCCGACGACCCGGGCGCCGGAGCGGTACGCGCACGCCGCCAGCGCCGTCGGCCAGGGATGGTAGAGCAGCTCCAGCAGCGGGCAGGTCACCGGCCACGGGTGCCTGGCCAGATCGTCGGTCGCACCCGCCGGCGTCGTGGAGATCACCAGGTCGGGCCCGGCCGGCATGCCGCCGGAGAGGATCGCCCAGGGCAGGGCCGTGACCGAGACACCGAGCCGGGCACCGATGCCGACCAGATCCGCGACCGCGCCGGGGCGGCGGGCCGCGACCGCGACCCGCGGTGTCCCCGCCCGCGCCAGCGCGGCGACGACGGCCCGGGCGGTGCCACCCGCGCCGAGCACCAGCGGCTGCACCGGAACCACCCCGCCCAGCAGGCGCCGCAACGCGTACCCGACACCATCGACGTCGGTGTTGAACCCGGTCAGCCGCCCGTCCGGCCGCACGACCACCGTGTTGACCGCCCCGAGCAGCGCCGCGGTGGGATCGACCTCGTCGAGCAGGCCGATCACCGCGGTCTTCAGCGGCATGGTCAGGGAGACCCCGGCCCAGTCGGGCTCGGTACGCAGCCGGCCGAGCATGGCCGGCAGCCGGGCCTCGTCACACTCGATCGCGGTGTAACTCCAGTCCAGGCCGAGACGCGCGTACGCGGCCGTGTGCAGTGTGGGGGAGAGCGAATGCCCGACCGGCGCGCCGAGCACGGCCGCGCGGCGGACGACCGGCCGCTGTGCCCCNGGCGTGGTGTCGTCGCCTGAGCTGATCGCCACGGCCTACTCCGTTCCTCCCTGGCGGCGGTACTCCGCCCTCGCCTCGTCGAACTCCGCCCTGGTCGCGGCGAAGACAGTCTCCTTGGTCTGGGGCATGGAGACGAAGTAGAACCAGGGACCGTCCGCCGGCTTCAGCGCGGACTCCAGTGCCCAGGGACTCGGGTTGGAGATCGCTCCCGGCGGGAGGCCCTGCACCGCGCGGGTGTTGTACGGGTTCTGCTCGTTCAGCTGTTGCTGGGTGAGGCTGCCCTCGTACTCGTCATGCGCGTAACGGGTGGTGGAGTCCATGTCGNGCCGGCGGAAGCCCCCGGTGGTGTCCGCCAGCCGGTTGTAGATGACCCGGGCGACCTTGGGACCCTCGTCCTGGTTCGCGACCTCCTTCTCGATGATGGAGGCGATGATGACGATCTCGCCCGGGCTCATGTCCACGGCCTTGGCCGCGTTGACGAGATCGATCTTCTCCGCGTGGGCCCGGAAGCGGGCGACGGCCTCCTTGAGCACGGAGACCGGGTCGGTGCCCGGCGCCACGTCGTAGGTGGACGGGAACAGGTAGCCCTCCAGTATCCCGCCCGCGTAGTCGGGCAGGCCGAGGGAGCTTGGGTCCCGGGCGAGCTTCTCAAGATCTTCCATGGTGGCGCCGGTGCGCGCGGAAAGTTCCTGGAGGACCTTCCGGACGGTGTCACCAGGGTTGATCGTGTAACGGAAGAGCGCTGAGGACGCGTTGTCGAGCAGTGCCTCCAGCGCCGCGCCGGCGCTCATCTTCTGGCGCAGCCGGTAGGTGCCCGGCTGGATCGAGAGCGCCCGGCTGTCGGCGGTGGCGATGTTCACGAAGGCCTGACTGCTCGCGACGACGTCCGCCCGGGCGAGCGTGCGGGCGATCTCCGACGAGGTGGCGCCCGCGGGGATCTGGACGATGACGAGGCCCTCCCCCACCCCGGAGTAGTCCGCGGCGGGCTCCCCACCGATGCGGCCGACAACCTTGCCCACGCCGAAAATTCCCGCGGCCAGCAGCACGGCGACCACGGCGAGGACACCGATCAGCTTCGGCAGGGCGCTGCCCGGCCGCCGATCCCCCGGCGGGCCTGATCCACCCCTGCCGCGGCGCCGGCCGGGCGGGTCCCCGTCGTCGTCGGGAGGGCCAGCTCCGTCATACCCGTCGGCGTCGTAGTCGTAGTCGCCGGCGTAGTCCGCGCCGTCATAGCCGGCCTCGCCATGACCGGCCGCGTCATGGCCGGGTTCGTCATAGCCGGCTTCGGCGTAACCGGTGTCCTCGTAGCCGGTGTCCTCGTAGCCGGCGTCCGGGTAGCCGGCTTCGGCGTAACCGGTCACGTCGGGATCGGCCTCGCCGTAACCGGGGGGACCGGCACCTGATCGCCGCCGCCCGGGACCGGAGGTCGCGCTGGCGCGGCGGCGCGCCCCGCCAGGCTGGCGGCCCTGGTCGTCATAGCCGGCGGCGTCGAACAGGTCGTCGAATCCGTCCCTGTTCCGACTCACGCCGAATCCTGGGGCCCTGGCATGCCGCCCGGCGCGGTACCGCCCCCCCGTGCCCGGCGGACGTCCAGGTGGTGCTGGAGGATCTGCACTGCTGCCTCCTGATCCACGAGCTCACGACGCGCCCGCGACCGCAGCCCGCGCTCAGCCATTCTGCGATGAGCCACGACTGTGGTGAGCCTCTCGTCGACGAGTCGGACCGGCACCGGCGCGATGTGCTTCGCCAGCGTCTCCGCATACTGACGCGCGCGCCGGACCGCATCACCCTCCCTGCCGGAGAGGTGACGCGGCAGGCCGACGACAACCTCGACAGCGTGCCTCTCCCGGACGATGTCGGCAAGCTCGTCGACGTCCGAGTGACGGGAACCGGATCCACCCCGACGCAGCGTGGTCACCGGGACGGCCAACAACCCGTCCGGGTCACTCACCGCTATCCCGACCCGCACGGAACCGACATCCACCCCGATCCGCACGCCCCGACCGGTGCCAGCCAGAGGATCGGTGCCAGCCAGAGGATCGGTGCCGGCCAGAGGATCGGTCCCGGCCAGAGGATCGGTCCCGGCCACCGCGGCGGGGCCCGGGACGGGTGCCGCCCCGGGCCCGCCGGAGTCGGGGGCGGGCACCCCGGTGTCGCTCACGCGCCCTGGTCGGCGACCAGCTCGCGGATTCGGGCGAACACCTTCGGGATCATGGAGGCATCGCCCCGGCCGCCCTGGGCGACGTCGGGCTTCCCGCCGCCCTTGCCACCGAGGGCCGCCCACGACTGGCGGACGAGGTCACCCGCGCGCAGCCCGTGGCCGCGAGCCGCGTCGTCGGTCGCCACCACGATGGACGCACCGGTCGCCTCGACGATCACGACCACCGCGGGGCGGCCAGCCAGCCGGCCCCGCACATCGAGCGCCAGCAGACGCAGGTCGTCGGCCGGGGTGCCCGCCGGGACCTGGGCCGTCACCAGCGCGACCGGGCCGACGGCCTCCGCACCGGCGGCCAGGGCGCCGGCACCGGCGAGCACCGCCTGGGCGCGCAGCCGCTCCAGTTCCTTCTCCGCGTCGCGCAGCCGGCCCACGATGTCGGCGACGCGGTCGGTGAGCTCGTCCGGCCGGGCCTTCAACGCGGTCGACAGCTGCGAGACGAGCACGTGCTCGCGAGCCAGGAAGCGGAAGGCGTCGATGCCCACCAGCGCCTCGACCCGGCGGGTCCCGGCCGAGATGGACGACTCGGACAGCAGCTTGATCGCGCCGAGCTGGGCGGAACTGGCCACATGGGTGCCACCGCACAGCTCGCGGGCGTAGTCCCCGACATCCACGACCCGGACCTGGTCGCCGTACTTCTCACCGAACAGCGCCATCGCGCCCAGCCGGCGCGCCTCCGCCTGGGAGGTGACGTACCAGCGGACCTCCAGGTCGCGCAGGGCGACTTCGTTGACCTCGTCCTCGACGTCAGCCAGGACGGAGTCGGGCACGGCGCCGAGCGCGTGGAAGTCGAACCGCAGCCGGCCCGGCGAGTTCAGCGAGCCCGCCTGCGTCGCCGACTCGCCNAGCGCCCGGCGGAACGCCGTGTGGACCAGGTGGGTGGCGGTGTGCGAGCGGGACACGGCCCGCCGCCGCTCGACGTCGACCTCGGCGGCAACCTCGGCCCCGACCCGCAGCTCCCCGCGCAGCACCTTCACCCGGTGCATCACCAGGTCGGGCACCGGGCGCTGGACGTCGAGGACCTCGCACTCGCCGCCGTCGAACCGCAGGCGGCCGAGGTCCGCCTCCTGGCCACCGCCCTCGGCGTAGAAGGGCGTCGTGTCCAGGACGATGCCCACCTCGTCGCCCTCACCGACGGTGGTCAGGCTCCGGCCGTCACCGATGCCGACGATACCGACGACGCCGGACTCGCGGGTGAGCTCCGCGTAGCCGGTGAAGGCCGTGGGGCCGGCGGCGGCGAGGATCGGCCGGAACGCCGACAGGTCGAGGTTGCCGATGCGGCGGGCCGCCCGGTCCGCCTTCGCCGCGGCCCGCTGGCGTTCCATGAGCCGCCGGAAGCCGGCCTCGTCGACGGTGAGCCCCGCGTCGGCGGCCATGTCGATGGTCAGGTCGATGGGGAACCCGTAGGTGTCGTGCAGCCGGAAGGCGGCGTCGCCGCTGAGCTGGGCCGAGCCGCTGGCCCGGGCCTGGGAGGCCGCGGTGTCGAACAGGGTGGTCCCCGTCCGCAGCGTCTCCAGGAAGGCCGCCTCCTCCGCCACGGCGACCGCCGTGATCGCCTCGGCCTGGTCGACGAGCTCCGGGTAGATCGGGCCCATCGCCTGGCGGGCCTCGGCGAACAGCTCCGCCATCACCGGTTCGCGGGCACCGAGCAGTCGCGCGTCGCGGACCGCCCGGCGCAGCATCCGCCGCAGGACGTAGCCGCGCCCCTCGTTGGACGGGGACACCCCGTCCGAGATCAGCATCGCCGCGGTGCGCGTGTGGTCCGCGACGACGCGCAGGCGGACGTCGGCGGCCGGGTCGGCGCCGTAGCGGGTGCCGGTGAGCCGTCCGGCGGCGTCCAGGACGGGGCGGGAGATGTCGATCTCGTACAGGTTCTCGACACCCTGCAGGATCGTCGCCATGCGCTCCAGGCCCATGCCGGTGTCGATGTTGCGCGCCGGCAGGTCCCCGACGATCTCGTAGCCGTACTCGCTGCCCTCACCGCGGGCGTACTGCATGAAGACGAGGTTCCAGATCTCCAGGTAGCGGTCCTCGTCCGCTTCCGGGCCACCCTCACGGCCGTACTCGGGCCCGCGGTCGAAGTAGATCTCGCTGCACGGGCCGCAGGGACCGGGCACCCCCATCGACCAGAAGTTGTCCTTCTTGCCGCGCCGCTGGATGCGCTCGGCGGGCAGCAGGGTGCGCCAGATCGCCTCGGCCTCGTCGTCGTCCAGGTAGACGGTGGCCCACAGGTCGTCGGGACGGAACCCGTACCCCTCGGTGACCAGCTCGAAGGCGAACGGGATCGCCTCGGCCTTGAAGTAGTCACCGAAGGAGAAGTTCCCGCACATCTGGAAGAAGGAGGCGTGCCGGGCGGTGCGGCCGACGTTGTCGATGTCCACGGTCCGCACGCATTTCTGCACGCTGGTGGCGCGCCTCCACGGCGCCTTCAGGTCCCCGAGGAAGTAGGGCTTGAACGGCACCATGCCGGCGTTCACCAGCAGCAGGGTCGGGTCCTGCGCCACCAGGGACGCACTCGGGACCACGGTGTGACCCCGCTCGGAGAAGTGGTTCAGAAAGCGGCGGCGGATCTCGGCCGTGTCCATCGGTTCACGTCGTCCAGGGTTGTCGGGATAAGTCTGTCCGCCGGCAGCCCGGCCGGCGCCGGATCCGGCCGTAACCGACCGTAACCGGCGGGGCGGCCGGGGCCGGGGGCCGTCAGGGCCTGCGTGCCCCCGGTACCAGGCGCATCGTCTGCTCCGGGTCGAACGCCACCGCCCCCGCGGCGACGGAGGGCCGGTCGCCGCCCGTGGCCTCGCCGAGGGCGAGGTCGTCCTCGGATTCGGAACCGTCCGCCTCGTCAAGACCGAGCGCGGAGCGGATCTCCTCCTCCCGTTCGGCCATGGCCTCGGCCACGTCGGCGGCGAACTCCCGCACCGACTGTACGAGAGATCCAGCGACGCTCGTCGGCGTCAGCGCCGACACGGCCCGGGCCACCTGGCGCACCACGAGCACGCCGGTCGCCGCGCCGAGCGCGACGTAGAAGACCCGGTTCACCATCAGCGGCCACCGCCCCGGCCCTCAGCGCCGACGGCCCCGACCGGTGTCGCCCCGGCTGCCCGCCGGGCGGCCCGGCGCTGCGCCTTCTCCGCCTTCATCTGCTCCGAGACCCGCGCCGTGACGTCCGCCTTCGTCCGCTTGGTGACCGCCTGGCGCACGCCGTAGCTGAAGGCGGCGACGCGCACGATCGGACCGCCCAGCGTGGCGGCGAACAGCGAGGTCAGGGACGAGACATTGGTGGTCACCGTCTGCACGCTGGCGGTGATCGCGTCGATCCGGTCCAGTTCCTTGTTCACATGGGCCAGCGCGATGTTCACCTCGTCGACGGTCGCGCCCGCCTGCCGGACCCGCGCGGTGCCCTCGTCGATGGCGACGCCGGTCTGGCGCACCCGGGCAGCCGCCTCATCGAAGATCTTTCCGAGCTTGAACAGGACATAACAGGCGAAGAGCACGAGCACCGCGAACGCCCCCGAGGCGATCAGGCCCGCGACCGCACCACCGGACATGTGCTTCGCCTCCATCGTTCTTTCGGTAATGCCTGGGCCAGACGACACCTGTCCCCTGGCTAACGCCGGCCGTGCCTGCTCCGGATCACGCCGAGTGCGGGCTGGGGCCCCGCGCCGCGGCACCGCCGAGGCCGTTCCACCGTGACTCCACCGCCACTCCACCGCGACCATGACGCCCCGGTGACGGCGCTGTGGTCATGGCGCCATGGTCACCGGCCTCTGGTGATGCCGGACTGGTACCTGTCGGCCCGCCCACGGACCCGTCCGCACGACATGCCGATGCTGCTCGCCAGTGACCTTACCGACCAGTGCGCGCAGACCTCCGGTAACCCCCGGGCCGTCCGTGTCCGTCCCGCGCCGGGCGGCGGCGTCCGCGCCGATTCAGTCCGCGTTGTCCGCCGGGGGTTCGGGAGGCTGTCCGCGCAGGACGCCGCGCAGGTGCTGGAGCCGCTCGGTGGCCCGCCGCTCGAACCCGTGGCCGGTCGGGTGGTAGTAGTCCGACCGGGCGATGACGTCTGGCGCGTACTGCTGACGGACCACCCCGTCCGGGTGGTCGTGCGGGTACTGGTAACCAGCGCCATGGCCCAGTCGCCCGGCCCCCCGGTAATGGGCGTCACGCAGATGGGACGGCACCGGCCCGAGCCGGCCGGCCCGAACGTCCGCGGCGGCGGCGTCGATGGCCTTGATCACCGCGTTCGACTTCGGCGCCAGCGTCAGATGGATCACCGCCTGGGCGAGCGCGAGCCGGGCCTCGGGCAGGCCGACGAGCTCCAGTGCCTGCGCGGCGGACACCGCCACCGCGAGCGCCCCCGGATCGGCCATACCGACATCCTCACTGGCAAGGATGATCATCCGGCGGGCGACGAACCGCGGGTCCTCCCCTGCCTCGAGCATCCTGGCCAGGTAGTGCAGGGCCGCGTCGACATCGCCGCCGCGCATCGACTTGATGAAGGCGCTCACCACGTCGTAGTGCTGGTCGCCCTCGCGGTCGTACCGGACCGCGGCTCGGTTGACCGCCCGCTCCAGCAGATCCAGCCCGAGCGGGACGGCACCGGGCACCTCCGGGGCGGTGCCACCGGAGATCGGGGGGCCACCGGAGATCGGGGGGCCACCGGAGATCGGGGGGCTGCCGGAGATCGGGGGGCTGCCGGCAGCCGCGGCCAGGGCGGCCTCCGCACCCGCCTCCAGGGCGGTCAGCGCGCGCCGGGCGTCACCGCCGGCGATCTGCACCAGGTGCTCCCGGGCCTCCGCCGTCAGCGTCAGCCGGCCGCCGTACCCGCGCGGATCGGCCACCGCCCGCTCGACCAGATCGGCGATGTCGGCATCGGTCAGCGGTTCCAGCGTGAGCAGCAGCGACCTGGAGAGCAGCGGCGCGACGACGCAGAAGAAGGGGTTCTCCGTCGTCGCGGCGACCAGCGTCACCCAGCCCTTCTCCACCGAGGGCAGAAGGGCGTCCTGCTGCGTCCGGGTGAAGCGATGCACCTCGTCGATGAACAGGACGGTCCGTACCCCCGACATGGACAGGGTGTTCCGGGCCTCGTCCACGACGGCGCGGACGTCCTTCACTCCCGCCGTGACCGCCGACAGCTCCCGGAAGCGGCGGCGGCCGGCCCGGGAGACGATGTGGGCCAGCGTGGTCTTGCCCGTGCCGGGCGGGCCCCACAACACGACCGACGTCGTGCCACCGCCCTCGACCAGCCGGCGCAGCGGGCTGCCCTCGGCGAGCAGATGACGCTGACCGACGAGCTCGTCCAGGCCGCGCGGGCGCAGTCGCGCCGCGAGCGGGCCCGAGACGGCCAGTGTGTCGGCCGCGTCAGCGTCGAAGAGGCTCACCCGCCCACGGTACGGCCGTGCTGCCCGCGGGATCGGCGCCGACCCCCGGCGATGATCAGGACCGCCGCGGCGGCGCCCCTGTCTCGTCGGACCAAGCCGACTCCTCCCCGTAGGCGTCCGCCGGTGTGCGCTGCACCGGCCACTCACCCGACCCCGGCCACTCCTCGTCCCGCCCGGAGCCCGGCTGCCCCGGCGGCACGGCGGCCTGCCCGGCGCTACCGGCGCCACCGGACTGCCAGGCGGTCATGGGGCGCCCCGCTGTCATGGCCTGCCCGGCCTGCCGCCCGGCGAAGATGGTGTTCTCCCGGTCGGCGTGACTCGCGCCGGCCGGCGGTTGCGGCGGGGCGGACCTGCGGTGGCGGTTCTCCCGCACCTGCGAGAAGGCGTCGTCGTAGGTGACTCCGCCAAGCGCCGCGAAGATCACGACCGCGAGCACCGAGAAAGCGAGCACACAGACGAGCAGCGCCAGCGTGATCGGATCCGCCCCGGAAGTCGGTTGGGGAGTGGCGGTCGCCGCCACCTGCGTTGCCGCCATGGCCGTGTAGTGCATTCCACATACCGCGACCGCCATCACGACCGAGGCAAGTGCCACGTGCCACCCGGTCACCACCCGGAAGGCGATCCACAACGCGGCGAGCGCGGCGCCGATCGCGATGAGGACGGACACCACCACCAACCGACGCTCATAGGTGATATCGCTTCCGACGTGCATTGCGGCCATGCCGGTGTAGTGCATCGCGGCCACCCCGAGACCTGCGACCACACCCGCGGCAACAAGCCGGACCAGGCTGCCGGGCCGCCGCGCGACCAGCGAGAGCCCCACCGCGGACACACCGACCGCGATCAGCAACGACACCCCGGTGAGCGGCAGGTCGTATCGCAGGTCACGATCATCGACCCGGTAGCCGATCATGCCGATGAAGTGCATGGACCACACCGCGCCGCCGCCGAGAGAGACGGCGCCGAGCAGCGTCCAGGTGAGCCGCGCCCGGCCCGCCGAGAAAGGTATCCGCATCGAACAGATCAGCGCCGCGAACGATCCGAGCACCGCGAGCAGCACGGAGACGGCGACAAAGAGAAGATCCTGACTCGCGTGTTGATGAACAACCTGCGCCGTGATCAATGTGCCCCCAGAGCAAGCGAAAAGACGCCCATTCCTAACACAGCCCCCCGGAAGCGACAATGCGTCCACTGATATACACGTTCGGAAGTCGGCTCGCCGCGCTACGTGACATCGGGCCCTGGACGGCCGGGACTTCAGTCCCGACATCCGAGCACTAGGGACTCTTGCTTTGGCGCGAACCTGGTGGAACGACGCCACCGACAGTAACTCCTGGTAACGGCTCCGTCCTGGAAACTCCTTCACGGGACTGCCGGTCTGACGCCCTTCACCACACCGTGACGACTATTCCCGTTGTCTTCGGAGTTCCGGCGGGAGAGAATCAGTCAGCACTCTGTGGACGGTCCGCCGAATGGCCGGTGAATGACGGGTCAACTCTCCGCGACCAGTCCGCCCGGAAGGCTGGCCGGTGGCCCACCGCAATCCGCCGGGAGGGCTGGCCGGGGCAGCCGCGTATCAGCGGCCCGGGAACCACCNGGATTTGCGACACGAAGCGACATGCGGGATGCGCCTGGCCCAGAAGTGCCACTTCGGTGGCAGGTCGGGGATGGGATGCGACACACGTGCCGGATGGGTCGCGCGGAACCGGGCAACCGTGCGCCACGTGTCGAAGCGAACCACCGGTGGGCAGGGAGATGGTGCTCCGTCGTGGAAACGGCCGGAGCGAGCGCATTCCCCGCTGCAGGTGCATCGTCCGATGACGCTTCTGGGCCACGATGCCGCCGGCCGCCGGACCTGCGCGGATGCCAAACCGTCGCCTGCTGTGCCCACCTGGGTAGCTGCAATCGGTTGACTGGAGCCCCTTATCTGGAACACGCTTCCGGGGCCGAGGGGGGGCAAACGCCAGTGCCGTCAACCGGGAACTCTCCGGAGGCGGTGCGGGACACATCCGGAAAGGAAACTCACCACACTGCGGGTGTCGCCTCCGTCGTCCGCGACGGGGACCCGGCGCGAGGATGGCAACCCGCCGTAGGAGCAGTCACGGCCGCGTTGGAAAGACCGGCGGAGGCCAACGAGTACATCCGGAGGAAGTGCAGTGTCTGACGGACTACCCCCAACCGGCCGTAATGCAGTACCCGGCGCCCTCCACGGTCCGGTGCGCAGTGCTGCCCGCAGCGCCGCGCCGGCGGCCGGCACCGCCTTTGGCGGACCCGCCGCCGGTCGCGCCGCCGCCAGGCGACCCCGCACGGGCCATCTCAACGGCGGTCACCTCAACAACAGCCACCTCGACAACAGCCACCTCGACGGCGGTGCGGTGAGCCTCGCCGTCGGCCCGCCCCAGGAGTTCACCTCCAGGCTCGGGCAGCGGACGCTGGCCTCCAGACTGGCGCGGACCATCGAGCTGGAGATCATCCGGCGCGGCTGGCCGGTCGGCGAGGGCCTCGGCTCGGAAGCCCAGCTCATGGAGCGCTACCAGGTCGGCAGGTCCGTGCTCCGGGAGGCGGTCCGGCTGCTGGAGAGCCGCTGGGTCGCCCGGCCGCGGCCAGGCCCCGGCGGCGGGCTCGTGGTGACCGCGCCGGACCACGACGGCGTCCGGGACGTCGCGCGGGTCTACCTGGACTTCGCCCGGGCCAGGCCGGAGCACCTCTGCGAGACCTGGTCGGCGCTGGAGGCGGTCGCCGTCCGCCGGCTCTCCGAGCAGATCGACACCGCGGGCCTCGCCCGGCTGCGCGGCGCGCTGGAGCCGACGGCACCGGGCGCCCGGGCCGCCGGGACGCGGGCCAGGACGAGGGCGGCCGGATCCCGCACCGGGCCGATCTCCGCGACCTCGGCCGGTGAGGCGTCCGTTCTGCTTCATTTGGAGATTGCCCGGCTGGCCGGTAATCCGGCGGCGGAGCTGTTCATTCGGGTGCTCGCGGACCTCGCGCAACCGCATGAGGAAGGCGACCGGCTCGGTCAGTGGTGGCAGCACCCGCTGCATGCCGAGATCGTCGACGCGATCACTCGCGGAGAGGGTGCCCTGGCCGAGCATCTCGCCCGCTCCTGCATCCGGCGGCATGTCGAGGAAGCGACGACGCACCGGCACTGACAAGAACCGGCGCTGATCCGGCGACCGGCGCACACGCACCGACCGCTGAGAGGAATGCCGGTCGGAATGCGTGGCGGCCCCCGCGGCCGGCACCCGGAACGCATCCGGCGTCGCAACCCGGGCCGGGATCCGAACCGGTATCCGGGCACGGGCACCCTAACCGCGGGGGCACCGGCACCGTGGGGTGGGCCGAGCGCCCGGCCCACCCCTGGTCGCCGCCTGTCGGCCCGCTTTCCGGAATCGTCTGTCGGTCTCGGTCCGCCGGTATCAGCCGGCCGTATCCGGCGGACGCCGTCGTCATCGGGCGGTGGGAATCCCCGGGCGGCGCGGCGGAATTCCACTGGCCGCGCGCGGCCCGGCGCTCGCGCGTGGCCCGGGACTATCCAGCCGTTGTATGCAGGCGCACCAGATCGGCCAACTCCGGGGAGACAGCGGCGAGCAGTTCCCGCACCCGAGCCACCGCCGGGACGGCGAGACCGTCGTAGATCTCGGCGAATACCGTCCGCGCCTCGCGCCGCGGCCACCCACCGGGAAGGAGGTCGATGGGCAGATCGGGATCGAGGCTGGGAAAGCGGGCCCAGGATTCCATCACCGCGGTGCGCGCGGCCAGCGCCTCGGCACCCTGGACGTCGCCTCCGCGCACCCGCTCCAGCAGTGGTGCGTAGGCGCCGATAAAAGCTTCGTAGGTACGCGCCAGCTCGCTGAGGTCCCAGGCCGCCATCGGCGGGCGCGGATCGGTGCGACGGGCCTCCGAGGTCGTTATCAGGACCGTCGAGGCCGTGACGCCCAGTTCACCGAAGACCCGGCGGGCCGCCTCACCGACGAGGCGAGGCGTAACCCACATCCCGTCGTAGAGCGGGGCGAAGCCCAGCCAGCGCAGGCGGGCCCGCACCGCATGCCGCACGTCCCGCTGGTCCTCGGGGATGGAGAAGGACGCCACCGTCCACCGCCCGTCCCACGGATCGCGGCGGAGGCCGAAGGTGAGGGTCCGGTTCATGGACTCGCGGATCGCCGCGCAGGCCTGCCCGGTGAGCCCGTAGTAGGTGTTGCGCCCGATGCGGGAGGACTCCAGCAGGCCGCGGCGGGAGAGCCGACTCAGCGCGGCGCGCGCGCCGACGGTGCTGACGCCGAAGTCCGCGAGCAGGCCGACGAGAACAACCGACGGGATGTGCTCCCGACTGCCGGCCCAGTAGTCGCCGAGCAGTGTTGTCAGCAGGTGCTGGGGCTGGGCGCCGACCTGAACCCGGGGAAGGTCCACGACCTCCCCCGGCAGCACAGGCGGGGCGATCACACCCGATTCCGGTAGCCGGGGACCCCGGACAGTGGTGCGACGGCCACGACCGGGATCACGGTCGTGGCCGGCCAGCCGAGCGGGCGCGGTCACGCCATCTGATTTTACGAGCCCTTGGCGACGTTCCACGCCAATGGTCCGGATCTCCTGGTGTCCCGGTGACGTCGGTCGGCACCCGCACGGGCGACCTGTACGCTCGGCGACCATGAGCTCTGGACGGGTGCGCGTGCGATTCGCGCCGTCGCCGACCGGAATGTTCCACGTTGGCGGCGCGCGGTCGGCGCTGTTCAACTGGCTGGTGGCCCGGGGCGCCGGCGGCGACTTCGTGCTC
Organism: Frankia sp. EI5c; assembly: GCF_001636565.1. GTDB lineage: Bacteria > Actinomycetota > Actinomycetes > Frankiales > Frankiaceae > Parafrankia. The sequence goes on along the minus strand of NZ_LRTK01000019.1, from coordinate 117,459 downwards.
CGGATCGAGGACACCGACGCCTCCCGCAACCGGCCNGAGTGGACCAGCGGCATCATCAGCGCCCTGGACTGGCTGGGTATCAGCCCGGGCGGCTACGAAGGCCCGCTGTTCCAGTCGGAGCGGGCGCAGCGGCACCGGGAGGCCGCCGCCGAGCTGTTCGCCGCCGGGCGCGCCTACTACTGCGACTGCACCCGCGATCAGCTGGCCGAGCGCACCGGGAACGCCCAGCACGGCTACGACGGCTTCTGCCGCGAGCGCGGGCTCGGGCCCGGGCCCGGGCGGGCACTGCGGTTCCGCACGCCCGACGANGGCACCACCGTGGTCGTCGATGTGATCCGCGGCACGCCGGAGTTCCCGAACAACACCATCGAGGACTTCGTCGTCGCCCGCGCCGACGGCTCCGCGGTGTTCCTGCTCGCCAATGTGGTCGATGACCTCGACATGGGCATCACGCACGTCATCCGCGGCGAGGAGCACCTGCCCAACACCCCGAAGCAGCAGCTCCTGTGGGCCGCGCTCGGTGCGGCTCCCCCGGTGTGGGCGCATGTCCCGGTCATCGTCAACGAGAAGCGGCAGAAGCTCTCCAAGCGGCGGGACAAGGTGGCGCTCGAGTCCTACCGCGCCGAGGGCTACCTCCCCGCGGCGATGCGGAACTACCTGATGCTGCTCGGCTGGGCCCCGCCCGGCGACGAGGAGATCGTTCCCTTCTCGACGATCGAGGCGTCGTTCCGGCTGGAGGACGTGAAGCCCTCGCCGGCGTTCTTCGACGAGAAGAAGCTGCGGGCCTTCAACGGCGAGTACATCAGGGCACTGAGCGTCGACGAGTTCACGGCCGCCTGTGAGCCCTGGCTGGCGCCGGCGACCGAGGCCCCGTCGGAGCAGGCGGCGCAGGGGCAGGGGCAGGGCGGTGACGACTGGGGCGTCCCGGCCGCGCCGTGGCCGGCCGAGCGCTTCTCCCCGGAGGTCTTCGCCGCGCTCGCGCCCCTGGCGCAGACCAGGCTGTCGGTGCTGTCCGAGATCGTGCCGATGGTCGACTTCGCGTTCCTGCCCGAAGCGCCGATCGACGAGGCCTCCTGGGCCAAGGCGATGAAGGGCCCGGCCCGGGAACTCCTGGCCGAGGTGGCCGAGGCCTACACCCATGTCGACTGGGACGAGGACTCCCTGCGCGAGGCCCTCGTCAAGATCGGCGAGGGGCATGGGCTGAAGCTCGGCAAGGCACAGGCACCCGTCCGGGTGGCCGTCACCGGCCGGAGCGTGGGCCTGCCCCTGTTCGAGTCGCTGACCGTCCTCGGTCGCGAGGCCACACTGACCCGGCTGCGCCGGGCAGTCGCTCGGCTCGACGCCGCCCACAGCACCGCCTGAGGCCGGGACCTGACCCGAGAGGCCACGCCCCTCGGGTGGACATCACGTGCCCCCGAGGACCACGGGTAGCCACCCGACACGGCCCCCTGGCGGTGCGGCCTGGCCAGCTGCCGGGTACCTGACTCGGTGGGTACCCGAGTCGGTGGGTGCCGGAGTCGGTGGGCGGCCTCGCGGGCCGCGACCGGGTCGTGGCCCGGGCCGTGGCTGGGACGGACCACGGCCCGGGCCGGAACCCGCCGGAGGGTGGGGGGATGCCTCCACCGGGCTGCCGGGGATCGCTCACACCGGCAGCCCGAGGACATCACCGCAGCCCTAAACCAGCCTTAAGAACGATTCAAAAGACCCTTGGATCCGCACGATGCTCACTCCCGGTCCCTCTTGCGGGTGAGCAGCGTGACGGAGGCGACCTTTCGCCCGGGCGACATCAACCTTTAATGGAGTCGATGTCTACTGACCGCTACATCGAGCGTGTTACGTCCCGGGAAGCCGCGGTGCGGCGGCCCGCCACGATCCGCGAGGTCGCGGCCCTCGCCGGCGTCAGCGTCTCCACGGTCAGCAACGCCCTGGCGGGCCGGCGGTCGGTCAGTGGGGAGTCCAGCGCGCGGGTCCGCGCCGCGGTCCATCGCCTCGGCTACCGGCCCGACGGCGCGGCCCGCGCGGCCCGCGCCCAGACACGCCAGGCGATCGGCCTTGTCGTCCCCGACTCGCGGAACCCCTTCTTCGCCGAGGTCGCGCACGGGGTCGAGGCGGTGGCGCAGTCACTCGGCTGGGCGGTCTTCCTGGCCAGCACCGATCTGGACGAGGCCCGGGAAGCCGACTATCTCGACCGGATGGCGGGGGCTGCCGACGGCGTGCTGGTCTGCTCGACGTCCGGCAGCCCTGACCAGGTGCAGCGCATGGTCGACAGCGGCATCGCCGTCGTGGCCTGCGACGAGCGCGTTGCCGTGACGGGCGCCGGCGGGGTCTTCTCCGACGACACCGCCGCGGGCCGGATCGCCGCCAGGCACATCCTCACCCGGGCACCGCGCCGTATCGCGATGATCTGCGGGCCGGAGCACCTCGCGACCGCCCGCGCGCGCCGCACCGGTTTCCGGGACGAACTTCAGGCGGCCGGGCGTTCCCTGCCACCGTGGCGGTCCCTGGCGAGCGACTACACGATCGACGGCGGCCGCTGGGCCGCCGACCAGATCCTCGCCTCCGACCCACGCGTCGACGCCGTCTTCTGTGCCAACGATCTGCAGGCCGTCGGGGCCGCGCAGGCGTTGCGCCAGGCCGGCCGCCAGGTCCCCGCCGACGTGATCGTGATCGGCATCGACGGGATCGCCTGGGGGGAGGTCACCGAACCGTCACTCACCTCGGTCACACGTGATCCACACCGGCTGGGTTCCGAGGCGGCCAGACTGTTGATCCAGATGGTGGGTGAGGGCGCCCAGCCCCGCGAGATCGTGCTACCGGTCGCCCTCGTCGAGAGGGACAGCACCCGCCGGAGCGGCGGGGACTGAGGTGGCGGAGGCGGCGGCGGCAGCGGCAGCGTGGACGGACGCGGCGGCCTCTGACGGGAGCGCGGCGGGCAGGTCCACGGCCTCACCCCGGCGGGAGGTGACGGCCGCATGGTGGCGCGCGGACCGGGCGGAGACCGCCGGCCTGCGCCGGGAGCGGATGAGGCGGTGGGAACAGTCGATCAGATGCCGGTAGAACTGCTCGTCGTCCAGGGCGGTGACCCGGGGGTCGATTCCCGCCCCACGTAAGCCGGCCAGCAGCATCCCGGCGGCCATCACCGAGCCGACGTCCGGGCTGGGGCCGGCGAGTAATCCGAGCAGGCGCTCCGCGAGCGCGGGGTACTCCGACTGCTCTCGCAGAATGGCCGCACAGGTCGGATCGCCCTGCATGAGGCCATACAGCCGGCGGTTACCGATAACCAGGTCGGCGAGGCCGATGATCACGGCGTCTACCTGCGCGGACCGTGACCTCCGGCTCTCCGCGCGGGCGGCCACCTCGGCGAGCTGGTCGAGTGCGGGCCGGACCACGGCGAGAACGATCTCGTCCTTGGTGCGGAAATGGTGGTAGACGGCCGCCTTGGTGACCNCCACGGCGTCCGCGATCATCTGGAGCGACGTCGCNCTGACGCCTTTTTCGGCGAACAGATCCAACGCGGTGGCTCGCAGCTTCTCCCGGCCTTCCCCCACGCCAACCCGGCGATCCGCCAGTTCGACCGTCACGATCTCCGTCTCCCATCCGGGCCCGGAATTCGACCCGGCCGGCCATCGTGGCCGCCGGGGCCGATCCCGCGCTTCGCGGGCCTGTCAGACCGGGATCGGCCGGCCCATTGTGGCCTACTACCTGCCCATTCGTGGCCGTACCTATGGATAGGACCCGTCCGGAGGCAACCGCGGGGCCACCGGGCCCTGTCCGCGCGGGCCCGCACCCGGTGGATGACTGATCGTCGTGCCCGCGAAGCCACCATCAGGCACCGCCGAACAGTCATCAGACGGCCGATATTCGAGGGAACGGCCCGGCGTCCGCGTGAAATCCGCGACGACGCGGGTGATGCGCCGCGAGGGGATGGATTGTGGGCACCGTTCTGTACCGGCTCGGCCGGTCCTGCCACCGCCACGGCCGTGCCGTGGCGGGCCTGTGGCTGGTCCTGCTCCTGCTGACCGGCGCCGGCGCGGTCCTGTCGCGCGGCCAGGCCGGCCAGTCGGTCGTCCCGCGCCCGCAGCACTCGACCGGAGGCGCCCTGACCGCAACCGCGCTGAGCGGGACGGACTCCCAGCGCGCCGTGGACCTGCTGCGGCAGCGGCAGGCGGAGACCAGGGCTGACGCCGCGACCGCCTACGTCGTCTTCTCGCTGCCCGCGGGAGCCGCCGGCAGGGCCACCCTGGCCGACCCTCCGCTGCGGGCCGCGGTCGGCGAGGCTGTGGCCGCGCTGGGCCAGACCGCCCTCGTCGCGCGGGTCGGTGATCCTTTCGACGCCGACGCCGACGCCGTCCCCGGCGAGGCCGGCCTCGCCGGGGACGGCCGCACCGCGTACTCGGTGGTCACCTATCAGGTCACCAGCTCCGAGCTGCCAGCGGACGCCCGCGGCGCCCTGCTCGCGGCGGTCGGCCCGGCCCGCGCGGCGAAGATCACGGTGGATGTCGCGGGGACCGCCGGGGGCGAGGCGTCCAGACCGCTCGTCACCGGCCTTCCCCGCCTGCTCAGCGCAGCGGGCGTGCTCGCGGTCGCGACCGTGTGCGCCGTTCTCGCCGCCGGCGTGCCCGTCGGAGTCACCGCGTTCAGACCCGGCCGCCGGCGCCGGCCTGCGGTGGGCCCCAGGTCCGGCACCGGGCCAAGCACACCGAGCACACCGAGCGGTTCGAGCGGGCGGGCCGCCGCGCTCATCCTGCTGACCGGGCTCGTCAGCGCGGCCCTCGGCATCTGCTGCGTCCGGCTGGCGGTCGACCGCCTGGGCCTCGACCCGGTGGTCGCGACACCGGCCCTGGTGATCGGGCTGGTCACCGGGCTCGGCTGCGCGGCGCACATCGTCGCGGCGGCGAGGCGCGAGTGGTCGTCCGGTCAGCTGGGCGCCGAGGCGACCGGGCGGGCTGTGGGCACAGCCGGTTCGGACGTTGTCCACGTGGGTCTCATCACGGCCATCGCCCCGGCGGTTCTCGCCATCGCCCGGGTACCGCTGCTGACAGCGCTGTTCCTGACGATCGCCGGCATCGTGGCGATCACCAGCTGCGTCGTGCTCACCCTTCCGGCGGCCCTCCTCGGCGCCGTCGGAGCCAGCCGCGGGCGGGCCACCGCCGCTAACGCCGGCAGCGCGGTCACCCCCGTCGGAGAAGCCCCGCCGGCCGGAGCCGGACGTCTGGCGGCGGCCGCGATCCGGCGGCCGGTGCCGGCGCTCCTGCTCGGCCTCGCCGTGCTCGGCCTGCTGGCACTGCCGGCAGCCGAACTGCGTCTGGGCGTCTCAGACGGTGGCTCCGCCGCGCCGGGCAGCTCCGAGCGCCGGGCCTACGACCGGATCAGCTCCGCCTTCGGGCCCGGCTTCAACGGGCCGCTGCTGCTGGTGATCGAGACGGCGGACGCCAGCGACCCGGAGGAGGCGACCGATCCGGAGGAGGCGACCGAGCGCATCCGCCGGACGCTCGTCGCCATGGAGAACGTCGCGCTGGTGACCGGGCCACGGCCCGAACCCGGCGGGCGGCTCGTCACGATGACGGTCGTCCCACTGACCGGCCCGGGTGATCCGGCCACCGGGGAGCTGCTCCGCGCCCTCCGGGACCGCGCCGCGGGACTCGCGGTCACCACCGGGGCGCGGATCACGGTCTCCGGTCAGAGCGCGATCAGCCTCGACGTGGCGCACCGGTTCGCCGACGTCCTGCCGCTCTGCCTGGTGCTGCTCACGGGCCTGACGGCTGTCGTGCTCCCGCGGGCAGCTCGCAGTCCCGGCGCGACACCGCCCGGCGCGATACCGCCCGGCGCGATGCCGCCCGGTGCGACGCCGCCCGGTGCGACGCCGCCCGGCCCGGCGTTCGCGCTGCTCGGGGCGGCCGGTTTCCTGGCCACCGTGATCGCGGCGGCCGGCGCCGCGGTGGCGGTGTACCAGTGGGACTGGCTGGCCGGGCCGCTCGGTCTTCGGGCCGGCGGCGCCGTCCCGGCAGCTCTCCCGCTTCTGCTCGCCGCGTTCCTGAGTGCCCTCACGACCGGCCACCAGGTGCTCGCACCTTCCGGGATCCGCGCGAAGCCGGTCGCGGCCACCGTCTTCGGCGGGTTGGTGCTGTCAGCCGACCCACTGCTCCGGGCAACCGGCCTGGCCGTCGCGTTCGGCCTCGCGGTGGACGTCCTGATCGTTCGCCTCACGGTCGTCCCGGCCGCGCTGTCCCTGCTCGGCCGGTCCGCCCGGTGGCACTCGCGTACTCCTGGCGGCTGGCGGCGACGCCACGGCCGGGACGCCGCGGGCATCCGGAGCCCGCAGGACCCGGAAACCACAGACGGCACGAGCACGGCGGCCGTCGACGACGAGCACGCCTCGTGGGCGCCCCCCGACCGCGATCTCGTCCACCGCTGAGGTCCCTGACGCGGCCGGCGCGGCCGCCCGCCCTCCGCGCCGGCCTCCTCACGCCTCCCGACCCACGGTGAACCGCCGCAGGCGCAGGCTGTTTCCGACGACGAACAGCGAACTGCCCGCCATCGCGGCTCCGGCCAGCATCGGGTTCAGCAGACCGGCCGCCGCGAGCGGGAGCGCGGCCACGTTGTAGGCGAAAGCCCAGAACAGATTGCCCTGGATCGTGCTCAGGGTCCGCCGGGCCAGCCGGATCGCGTCCACGGCGGCCAGCAGGTCACCGCCCACCAGCGTCAGATCGCTGGCCTCGATCGCTACGTCGGTACCGGTCCCCATGGCGAGTCCCAGGTCGGCCTGGGCCAGGGCGGCGGCGTCGTTGACCCCGTCCCCGACCATCGCGACGACCCGCTTGTCGGCCTGCAGCCGGCGCACGACCTCGATCTTGTCCTCGGGCAGGACCTCGGCGATCACGTCCTCGGGGGCGATCCCGACCTCGGCCGCGACGTTGCCCGCCACCGTGGCGTTGTCGCCGGTCAGCAGGATCGGGCGCAGTCCCAGACCGCGCAGCTCACGGATGGCGGCCGCGGAGGTCGGCTTCACCGCGTCGGCGACGGTCAACACCCCGCGGGCACGCCCGTCCCAGGAGACCGCGACCGCGGTCCGCCCCGCCGCCTCAGCCTCCCGCACCACCTCGGCCAGCTCGGCGGGCAGGCCCTGAGAACAGCTGGTGAGCAGTCGGGGCCGACCGACCAGCACCGCGTGTCCCTCCACCATTCCGCGGACGCCCAGTCCCTCCCGGTTGGCGAACTGCGTGACGGTGGGCAGATCCTCGGCGCGCCGGGCCGCCAGGCCTGCGGCCGCCCGGCTGATCGCGCGGGCCACGGGGTGTTCCGACGCGCCCTCCAGCGCACCCGCGAGCCGCAGCACCTCGTCGCGGTCCTCGCCGGGGGCGGTCGCGACGTCCTGCAGGGTCATCTCGCCCGTCGTCACCGTTCCGGTCTTGTCCAGGACGATCGTGTCGGCCCGCAACGTCGACTCCAGCACCTCCGGTCCCCGGATGAGGATCCCCAGCTGGGCGCCCCGGCCGGTGCCCACCATGAGCGCGGTCGGCGTGGCCAGCCCGAGCGCGCACGGGCAGGCGATGATGAGCACCGCGACGGCGGCGGTGAAGGCGAAGACGAGCCCGTCGCCGCGCCCGGCCCAGTAGCCGAACGCCGCGACCGCGATCGCGATCACGACGGGAACGAAGACACCGGCGACCCGATCCGCGAGGCGTTGCACCGGTGCCTTGCCGTTCTGCGCGTCCTCGACCAGACGTCCGATCCGCGCGAGCTGTGTGTCGGCCCCGACCNGCGTCGCCCGGACGACGAGCCGGCCGCCGGCGTTCAGGGTGGCCCCGGTCACGCTGTCCCCGGGGATGACCTCGACCGGCACTGACTCCCCGGTGAGCATCGACGTGTCGACGGCTGACGTGCCGTCGGTCACCACCCCGTCAGTGGCGATCTTCTCCCCCGGTCGGACGACGAACAGATCACCCACCCCGAGCTGCTCGATACCGAGGCGTGTCTCCCGGCCGTCGCGCAGAACGGCGACGTCACGCGCCCCGAGCGTGAGCAGCGCGCGCAGGGCCGACCCCGCCCGCCGCTTCGCCCTCGCCTCCAGGTACCGACCGGTGAGGATGAAGGCGGTGACCCCGGCCGCCACCTCCAGGTAGATGCTGTCCCCCCCTCCCCCGCGGGTCACGGTGACACTGAAACCGTGGGTCATACCAGGCTCGCCGGCGTCACCGACGAACAGCGCGTACAACGACCACCCGAACGCGGCGAGGGTGCCCATCGAGACGAGCGTGTCCATGGTCGTGGTGCCGTGCCGCAGATTCGTCCAGGCCGCCCGGTGGAACGGCCAGGCCCCCCACACCACCACCGGAGCCGCGAGCGTGAGCGAGAGCCACTGCCAGTAGTCGAACTGCAGGGCCGGGACCATGGCCAGCGCGACCACGGGCGCGGTCAGCGCGGCGACCACCCGAAGGCGGTCCCGCAGCGCGTGCACACGTGCCTCGGCGGCGCGGTCCTGCGCGTCCTCGGCGGATGCGGCGTCGGCGACGGGAACAGCGCCAGCAGCGGGAACAGCGCCAGCGGCGGGAACGGCGGCGTCGCCGGCACCGGATGGTTCGGGGGCGGACGCAGCGCCGGAAGCGGTGTCCTCGGTGCCGCTGCCACCACCGCCGGGAACACTTGGGTGGCTGCGGGGTCCGCTACTCGCCGCCGGGCCGAGCCCTCCCGGCTCGGCGGGCGCGGCGGGCCTGGGCATCGGTGGGAGGGTCGCCGCATACCCCGCGGCCTCCACCTGCGCGACGAGCCGCTCCGCCGGCAGGGCCGCCGGGAAGCTGACTCTCGCCTTCTCCGTCGCATAGTTGACGGTGGCGGTGACGCCTTCGATCTTGTTGAGCTTCCGTTCGACACGAGCCGCGCAGGAGGCGCAGGTCATCCCGCCGATCACCAGGTCGACCTCACGTCGGTCGGTGGTCAGAGGGCTCATCGGATCTCCCAAAGGAACACGGAGTGGGGGGCGGCGGCAGGACCGGAAACGGGGTCAGTGCGTGTGCGCCGGCGGGGACGTCCCCGTCGGCGTGGCCAGGTGGGCTGTGCCGTCCGCCATGACAGTCATGGTGAACTCGGCGGTGCGTACCTGCCCCTCGTGCTTGAAGTCCAGGAAGAGCCGGTAGGAACCCGCCGACGGGAACCTGGTGGCGAAGGACAGCGCGGATCCGCTGTCCGCCGCGGCGGAGGCTCCGGAGCTGGCGGTGCGGACCGAGCCCGCCGGTGCGACAGCCCCAACCGGACCGGCGGAACCGACCGGGCCGGCGGTGCCGACCGGGCCGGCGGTGCCGGCAGTCCCGGCGGAGTTCGGATGGACGTGCAGGTAGGCGAGATCACCCTGGCGGAGCACCACCAGATGGCCGAACGCCCCGAGGTACCGCTCGAGGCTGGTGACGGGCTGCCCGTTCCTGGCGACCGCGAAGCGCAGCGTGGCCGCCTCCCGCGTGTCCGCCTGCCCCCCCAGCGTCACGGTGTAGCCGCCGGCGGTCATGGCCGTGCGCGAATCCGGCGGAAGAGCCACCGGCCGCAGATCACCACTCGCGGTGAGATCGGCACCCAGCGTGACAGCCGAGCCCGTTCTGGACGACCGCGGGATGAAGTCCGCGAACACCCGGTAGACGCCCGGGGCTGCCAGTTGGAGCGGCACGCTCCAGGTTCCCGCGGCGTCGCGGGTCGGGTGCAGGTGCTGGTAACCGGTGAGATCACGCCGAACGACGATCAGGTGCAGGTCGGCGTCGTGGGCACGGGTGAACTCCGTCACCGGGCGGCCGTCGGTGCCGAGGATCCGGAAGGTGTAGGTACGCGATCGACCGACGGGCCAGCTGAGCTCGCCGGGGGCGAGCGTGTACCCGCCGGCGGAGATCGCCAGGCCGCCGATTCCGCCGGTGACACCGTCCACACCGCCCGCCGCCCCACCGCCCCCGGCGGATGCCTCCTGGCCGCTGGCTCCGGCCTGGCCGTCGGAGTCCCTGGACGGACCGATCGTCGTCCCGACGACGTAAGAGACACCGAAGAGCACAGCCAGCGCGAGACCGAACCCGCCGATCCGGGTCAAAGCGTTCATCGTCCGTCCCTTCGCGCGGGCCATCGAACTACTAGTCCGTACGGTACATACCCCGGGGGGGTATAGGTCAACGATACCCGCGGATCGGTGGCGTCACTCTCACACCTTCGGACGGCACTGNCCGAAGGCGAGCAGTCATGCCCGGCGCCAGGGCGCTCACCAGCACCGACGTCGTCGGCGTCGGCCGCGGGCAGCCGCCGACGGGCGCCCGTCCGCGCAGGCGGGCGCGGGCAGGCGGGCGGGTGAACGCGGGCAGGCGCGCACCGGAAGGGCAGTGGATGGCGCAGGACGGGCGCAGGACGGACGGGCGCTGCTGTGCGCGGAGCAAGCGCGGAAAGGACAGCACGCTGTCCCTCTCGGTACTAACACAGGACGCTCGGCCGGTCGCCAACCACAATGGGAACCTCAAACGTTCCGGGTACGGATGCCCGGGGTGGAAGGAGGGCATTCCTTTGGTCGAGGATTCCCGGCCGTTTCCGCCGGGCACCCTGCCCGCTCGGCTGAACCCGGCGCTGCGCCAGCAACTTCTCTCCCTCGGCGGGATANGCCACTACCCGCACGGCGAGATGCTGATGCGGGAGGCCGAGCCGTACGGAGAGGTCATCCTGATTCTGGATGGCTTCGTGAAGATCACCNCCAACGGCGAGGAGAACCGGCTCGCCTTCCTCGTCATCCGATCGCGCGGCGACGTCCTGGGCGAGATCAGCGCCATGGAGCAGGACACCCACACCGGTACCGCGACCGCCGCCGGACCGGTCGTGGGCCGGGCGATGAGCGCGGCGGCCTTCCGGTCGTTCCTCGAACAGAATCCGCCCGCCGCCTTCGCCGTCGCCGAAATGGTCGCGAGCAAGCTGCGCAGCTCGATCCGGCGCCGGGTGGAGCATGTCGATGGCTCGGTGCGCGGCCGGCTGGCCCGGGTGCTCATCGAACTGGCGGCGCTCTGNGGTCGGCCGGCCGCCCGTGGCGTTCAGCTCGCGGTGGGGCTGAGCCAGCCCGAACTCGCGGCGCTCGTGGCCGCGGACGAACGCTCGGTCAACCGCGCGCTGGCCGAACTGCGGACCATGCAGGTCGTGGATGTCGGCTACCGCCGGGTCATCATCCTGGACCCGGAGGGCCTCGAGCGGGTCGCTTCCGGAAACGGCGAACGACCCGGCGGGTCCGACGGCTGAAGCTGACGAGAACATTCGGTGAATGGGCGGTCCAGCTTCGCCCCGGCAACCGGATCTCCGCCCGCGCCGACCTGGTCGCATGGCCGGCCCGGGCGGCGCCCGGTCGACGGCCCGGCTGCTCTTTGCCAGGGTTGCGGTATGGACCTGCGTATATTCGTCGAACCCCAGCAGGGTGCAACCTACGCGCGACAGCTCGCGGTCGCCCAGGCGGCTGAAGAGTACGGCTTCGGCGCGTTCTTTCGATCCGACCACTACCTACGAATAGGTTCGGGCAGCCCGCTTCCGGGCCCGACGGACGCCTGGGTCACCCTGGCCGCGATCGCCCGCGAGACCACGACGATCCGCCTGGGGACCCTGGTGACCAGCGCGACGTTCCGGCTGCCCGGCCCGCTCGCGCTCACCGTCGCGCAGGTGGACGAGATGAGCGGTGGACGGGTGGAGCTGGGGCTCGGTGCCGGCTGGTTCACCGCGGAGCACTCCGCCTACGGCATTCCGTTCCCACCGGTAGGTGAACGTTTCGACCGGCTGGCCGAACAGCTGGCGATCATCGAGGGGCTGTGGCTGGCTCCCGTCGACGGCGCCTTCTCCCACCAGGGCAGGCACTACCAGCTGACCGACAGTCCGGGCCTCCCGAAGCCCGTCCAGGACCCGCATCCGCCGATCATCATCGGTGGGTCCGGCCCGCGGCGCACGCCCGCGCTGGCCGCGCGATACGCGGCGGAGTTCAACGTGCCGTTCGCTCCGCCGGAGCGGGCGGCCGCCCAGTTCGAGGTGGTGCGCGGGGCCGCCGCGGCCATCGAGCGGGATCCCGCCGACCTGGTGTACTCCGTGGCGCTCACGCTCTGCTGCGGCCGCGACGACGCGGAAGTCCGGCGCCGCGCGGAGCGGATCGGCGGGGAACTGGGAGATCTGGACACGCTGCGGGCGAAGGGACTGGCCGGGTCACCCGCCGAGATCCTCGACCGACTCGCCGCCTACGGACCGGACGGCGCGGGTGCGAGCCGGGTGTATCTCCAGGTCCTCGACCTGGAGGACCTGGACCACCTCGCGCTGGTCGCGCAGGAGGTGCTCCCCCGTCTCTGAGCCACCGGATCTCTGGGGCACCGGCCGGCCCGTCGGTGAACCACCGGCGGCACGACCGGCGATCTCCACCGCCAGTCGTGCCGCGGGCGCCTCAGCCCGCGGGTGCGGCGGCCGCGCCGCCCACGGCCTCGGTGGCCAGTTCGGCCCTGAACCACTCGATGGTGCGCAGCAGGCCGTCCCGCACGTCGACGAACGGCTCCCAGTCGAGCTGCCGACGGGCGAGGGTGATGTCCGGTCGACGCACCATGGGATCGTCGCCGGGCCGCGGGATGAACGTGATGGGCACGTCCGCGCCGACGAGCTCGACCACGAGACGCGCGGTGTCGATGATGGTCATCTCGTGCGGGTTGCCAAGGTTCACCGGGCCGGGCAGGCCGCTGCGCAACATGCGGACGATGCCCTCGACGAGGTCGTCCACGAAGCAGACCGAGCGGGTCTGCATGCCGTCACCGGCCACCGTGATGGGCTCGCCCCGCAGGGCCTGCGAGACGAACGCGGGAATGGCCCGCCCGTCGTCGGTGCGCATCCGGGGGCCGAAGGTGTTGAAGATCCGGATGATCGCGGTGTCAAGCCCGTGCCGGTTGCGGTAGGCGGTGGTCAGGGCCTCGGCGAACCGCTTCGCCTCGTCGTACATGCTGCGCGGCCCGATCGGGTTGACATGCCNCCAGTACGACTCCTCCTGCGGATGCACCAGCGGGTCGCCGTAGACCTCCGAGGTGGAGGCGAGCAGGAAACGCGCACCCTTGCCGCGGGCCAGATCGAGGCTGTTGAGAGTGCCGTGGGACCCGGCCTTCAACGTCTCGATGGGATACCTCGCGTAGTCCAGCGGCGACGCCGGGGACGCGAACTCCAGCACGGCGTCGACGACCCCGGGCACCGTGATCTGCTCGGAGACGTCCTGCTCGACCAGCTCGAACCCGGACCGGTCGAGCAGGTGTTCCACGTTGCTCCGCCGGCCGGTCAGAAAGTTGTCGACGCACACGACCTCCTCGCCATCAGCGAGCAACCGATCACACAGATGGCTGCCGAGAAAGCCCGCGCCCCCCGCTACGACGACACGCATAGTCGAAACCCCCGTACTGTCAGCTCAACAATTCAGACGAATGGCCCCGGCTACCTGCGACCGGCCTGGCAGCCAGGCACGGCACGAGGTGACGGGCGGACTAGCCGCGCCCCACGCCCCCACGGCGCTGGTGATGACGCGTGATCGCCCTGAGATAGACCTCCTCACGACGCGCGGCGATCACGGCGGGGTCCAGCTCGACGGTCCCCTTCCTGGCCCGCAGACCGACCGCTGCCGCGTGGGCCGCGTCGGCCAGGAACGGCTCGAGCGCGTCCGCCATCGCATCCGGATCCTCCGGTGGAACGACGGCGCCCCCCTTCCAACGGTCAACCCAGGCCGCGACACCGGTCGTCGCCGTGGCGACCACCGGGCGCGCGGCAGCCATCCCCTCCAGGCCCGCGATGGAGAAGCTCTCGAACCGGCTCGGCACCACCACCGCACGTGCCTCCCCATACAGACCAGGAAGATCGGTGCGTGCCACGTGGCCCTCGAACCGCACGGGAACGCCCAGATCAGATGCCTTGCGCTCCAGCCAGGTCCCGGTTTCGACGCCTTCGACCCGGCCGGAGGACTTCCCTACAAAGATAAGCTTTGCGTCGACGCCCCTCGCATGCAGGCGGGAGGCTGCCTCAAGGAGCACGTCAAGGCCCTTGCGCCACTCCAGCCGGCCCACGACCACCAGGTTCGGCCCCGTGTGCTCGGCCGTCGCCACCTCCGCGAAGGGCGTGTTGTCGAACGGGTAGGGGATCACGTCGACGTCGCTGTCCGGCCGCAGCCAGTCGAGATTCCGCAGCATGTCGACGAGGAGTTGCGACGGCGAGGTCCGCACGTCGGCACGCAGCGCCGAGAAGCGATCTATCCGGTCGGCGAGCTCACCCTTGCGGGTCAGTTCGGGATCACGCAGCCGGACGTCCATCATCGTCGGCGTGTGCAGGTGGATCACCAGCGGTGTGCGCCGACCAAGCGCCGTGAACAGACCACGGGTCTCACCGTCCTGGGTCTCGATGACATCGGGCCTGATCCCGCTCCGCCGCAGCCAGAAGCCGTACGACAGGGCGAGGCAGGCCCGCAGCGACAGCGAGTCCCGCGGATGGTTCCGGCCGGTGACCAGCTTCGAGGCGGGCCCGAGGTAGCGGCTCATCGGCGCCCGCAGCAACGGGCGCCGATGGACGTGGACGCCGTCCTTGATCTCGTCACGAACATGGCGCCCCTGCGTACACAGCACATGAACTTCATGCCCGCGCCGCGTCAACGCGTGTGCGATGTCGTGGGTGTACACACCGGCACCGTCCCAGATGATGGGCGGGTACTGCTCGCACAGAAAAGCGATCCGCATGCACAACTCCAGGCGACCGTCAGGTCATACAACTCCGGGCGCCCATAGTAGTACCGAANCCTCGACCGCCAGTCGAAGGCGGCTGCCCGTCACACCACGGAACACTTACGTCAGGGCACCATTCCTCTACTTAGCTGTAGAAGCATTCCTCTACTTAGCTGTAGAAGAGCAGGCGGTATACCGGGAAGCTTTTACGGCACATTCGTGCCGGTCGCCGAGCAGCCATTGCGGCCGCTGCCGGCCAGACCGCCGATGCGATCGGGGCCCACGACGCAATGACCGATCCCGACCGCTGCCCGCCCGCGCGAAGAAATCCGGGGCGACCGGCGGGACGCCCGCCGCGACCGTAGAGGTCGGGCGAGGTGCCTGGCAGCCCGACCAGACCACACACGGCCCACAGCACCCGGCACCGCGGGGCCGCGGCGCGGCCTGACCGGTATTTCCCCGCGCCCCGGGGCGCCGGGAAATACCGCCGCTAACCCGCCCAGCCGGCGTACACGGCGAAGCGCCAGACCTTCACCGAACAGTCGACGGAGCTGAATCCGGATTCCCGTAGCCAGGCGAGCTGGTCCGCCAGCGGGGAGCAACGGTCGTGCGCCATCCGGGTGAGCGCCGCCGCCCACTCGTCGTCGTCGGTGCCGGCCTCGCGCGCGTAGCGTTCATGCATAATCTCGTACCTTTCGCTGGCCCGCTCGTCCGGACCGGAGATCTGCTCAAGGTTGACAAACAGACCACCGGGGACGAGTACCGAACGGATCCGGCGAAAAAGCTTCTTCTTCTCGTCGTCGGCGAGGTGATGAATCGCCAGCGCCGATACGACGGCGTCAAAAGGGCCACCCGGCAGCGGGCCGGTGAGATCGGCGACCGTCGCGCCGTCCACCCGCCCACCGAGCCGCGCCACCGCGCGGTCGAGCATCGGACGCGCGCCGTCCAGCAGGTGCAGGCGCGCGCCGGGCACCGCCGCGAGTACCGAGGCGGACAGCAGCCCCGTCCCCGCGCCCAGGTCGAGGACCGCCGGGCTCGCGACGCCGAGCTGACCCACCAGGTCCCCGACCGCCCCGTAGAGCAGGTCGAAGGCGGGTACCAGACGGCGCCGTTGCGCGTCGTAGGTGGCCGGATCCCAGATCATCTCACCATATGAGATTTCAATCTCAGTCATTGGACAAGCATACGGTGCATCCGCGGTGGCGCACCAGACCGTGCGGGAACTGTCGACTTGACAGGACCAGCCGTGACACCCGAAATAGGAGCGTGACCGAAGGTCATGCGGCGGCGGGCCTCGGCGCGCTCGCCACCACCGTGGGATCACGGCTGCGGGTGCTGCGCAGGCAGCGCGGGGCGACACTCGCCGAGCTGTCACAGGAGACCGGGATATCGGTCAGCACACTTTCCCGGCTCGAGTCCGGCCGTCGCCGGCTCACGCTTGAGCTGCTGCTCCCGCTGGCCCAGGCCTATCAGGTCCCGCTCGATGATCTGATCGGTGTGCCGCCGCCCATCGATCCCCGGGCACTTCCGCGGCCGGTCGAACGGGCCGGGCTCACCTTCGTCCCGCTGACCAGGCGCCCAGGCGGGCTGCAGGCATTCAAGATGACCGTCCCGGCCCGCTGGCCGGCCTGCGCGGAGGAGCCGCAGAGCCACGAAGGATACGAATGGATCTATGTGCTCGCCGGGAGGCTGCGGCTGGTCCTGGACGGAAAAGGGATCCTGCTGACCNCCGGCGAGGCGGCGGAGTTCGACACGCACATTCCGCACGCGTTCAGCAATCCCTGGCCAGAACCCGTGGAGACGATCAGCATCTTCGGGCCGCAGGGTGAACGCCTGCACGTCAGGGCACGACCGGCCCATCCTCAGCCGACCCATCCTCAGCCGGCCCGGGCCCAGGCCCCGTCGCAGCCGCCCGGGCCATCGCCGTAGCCGTCCCGGCGACGTCCTCAGCCGGACCGCACCTCGTCAAGGCGGGCTCGGAAGTCCGCGGCGAGCACCTTCACATGCGGCTCGTTGAGCATCGTGTGGTGCTCGCCGGGCACGGTGAGGACGGTGACATCGCCGGTCAGGTGGCGCGTCCACCCGACGCGGCCGGCTTCGGTGCTGTCCTGCGCGAGGTAGAGCAACGCCCGGCCCGCATAGGGACGCACCCGATACAGGCGGCTGATAGCCCGCGCGTGGTCGAAGAAAGCGTCGTAATGAGCCAGGCCGGGATAGCGGACAATCCCGGCGAACGGTAGGCGCACCGCCTTGCGCGCCTTGGACACGCCCGGCAGACCTGAAAGTCGGCCCCGCCCGCGGGGGCTGTCCGTGACGAGGCCGGGAACGGCCTCGGAGACCTTCCCGTTCCCCTGCCCCTGGCCGCTCTCGCGACCCGCCCCCGAACCCGCGCCCGCGCCCGCACCCGTCTCGTCATCCGGCCCGGGACGCGCGGACGNGGGCAGTTTGGTGTCGAGCAGGGTCAGCAGGGCTACTTCCTCACCCGCGGCCGTGAGCAGGTGGGCCATCTCCAGCGCGACCAGACCGCCGAAGGAGAACCCGGCGAGACAGTACGGCCCGGCGGGCTGGATCAGCCGGAGAGCGGTCAGGTGACGGCGGGCATGTCGCTCGACGCTCCAGTCCGGGAAGGCCCGGTTCTCCAGGCCCTGGGCCTGGAAACCGTAGACCGGCAGGTCCGTCCCGAGGTCTCGGGCGAAGGCGACGAAGTTGATCGCGAGCCCGCCGGCTCCCGCCACGCAGAACAGGGGCGGCCCCGATCCGCCGGCGTTGAGCGGCACGCACGTCGGATGGGTCGGGACGTCGCGGTGCGCCGCCGCCACCCGGGCCGCCAGCGTCGCGACCGTCGGCGCCTCGGCCAGGACGGAGGTCGGCAGGGCCATCCCGAACCGGGTCCTGATCTCGCCGAGCAGCTTCTGGGCCAGCAGCGAATCGCCGCCCAGCTCCACGAAGTCGTCGTCCACACCGATGTCGTCGATCTCGAGAATCTGCGCGAACAGGTCACGCAGAGCGTGCTCCCAGTGGTTGTGGCCCGACGGCGCACGGCCGGGAACCCGGGCGGGCGGCGGCGGCAACGCCGCCCGGTCGACTTTCCCGCGCTCGTTGCGGGGCAGTGCGGTCAGCAGCACCACCGAGGCGGGAACCATGTAGGCCGGCAGTCTCTCCCGCAGCAGACCACGAACCATCACAGCGGCCGACCTGATGGCGCTCGTGCAGACCACATAAGCGATCAGCCGCGGCGGCCGGCCCTCCGGGCGCTCGGCCACGACCACCGCCTCGACGACATCGGGCGAGGACAACAGCACGGTTTCGATCTCCGCGGGCTCCACCAGGTAACCGCGGATCTTCACCGCGGCGTCGGCACGCCCCAGCAGTTCGATGCATCCGTCCGGACGTCGGCGCGCCAGGTCACCGGCCCGGTAGACGACCGCCGGCCCCCGAAAGCCGGAAGTCGACTCCTCGCGGACCGGCCGGAAACGTTCCGCGGTCATCTCCGGGGCGTTCCAGTACCCCGCGGAAAGGTAGCGGGACGTCACCGAGATCTGCCCGGCGACGCCATCCGGCACGGCGCCGCCGGCCTCGTCCACGATCTCGATGAGTTTTCCGTCGACCGCCCATCCCGCCGGCAGCGGCCCGGCCGGGACGGCATCCCCGGAACGGACCGGGAAGAAGGCCAGCGACGCGGTCTCCGTCGAGCCCGACCAGTTGTAGAAGGTGCACCCGGCGGGGAGGAACTCGCGCAGCGCCGCCACCTCGCGGCCGTAGACCGCCTCGCCGGAACTGGTCACCGCGCGCAGGCTCCCGAAGACGCGTCCGGGCGGGGTGGCCCCGACGAGGGCACGAATGAGCGCCGGTGTCAGATGCAGCGTGGTGACCCCGCGGTCCACGAGCCATTCGGGGAGGGCCTCGATGCCAGCCGCCCGCGGGTCGAGGACGTGCAGCGTGGCGCCGCGCAGCAGCCCCCAGAACATCACCGTGATTCCCGCCGCGAAGGCAGTGGGCAGTACCAGGGCAACCTGGTCCGTCGAGGTGATGCCGACCTGGCTGACACCCGACTCCAGCTCGTGCAACACGGTGCGGTGGCGCCAGACGACTCCCTTGGGCACGCCGGTCGAACCGGAGCTGAACACCACGAAGGCCGGGTCGTCGGGACCAGCGGCCTCCCCGGGCAGCGGATCGGCCGGCATCGCGGCCGGCCTCGCGGACCCGACTCCCGGACCGGGCGCTGGCATGGCACCTGACCTGGGGCTTCGCCCGGCTGCCGGCTCCGTGACCAGGCCCCTCTCGTCGAGGATCACGGACTGGATCGGACCGGCCGCCGCGAGCAGCTCCTGGTGTCGGGAGTCGGTCACACAGGTGGTGACACCGGCCAGGCGCACGATCTGCGCCAGCCGCGCGGGCGGAAGCATCGGGTCCAGCGGTACGAACGACCGCCCGGACCGGAGCGCACCGAGCATCGCGATGATCGCCGGCGCGCCCTGACCCAGGAGGATGCCGATGTTCGCGTCAGCGCCGCGAACCGCACTGCCGGCGCTGGGGGCGCTGGGGGCCGCGGCTAGATAACGGGCCAGCCCGGTGGAGCGCAAGTCCAGCGCGGCATAGTCCAACTCGAGATTCTCATCGCGCACCGCGATATTATCGGCACACATCGTGATAACCCTGGAGAACCGGGCCATGATTGTCGTGTCCGGCGACGCCGAATTCATCGCCGGGATGACCAGCGGCTGGGTACCGACCATTCGCGACTCCCNCCTCCTCCGCCCCGCTCACCGTTGCCCGGAGCACCACCAATCATACGGTTCGATAGGGCCACACTCACCCACTCGTGCCATCGCCGCACCATAGGTCAAGCCATTCATGCATATTGGCGACGGCCGTTCCGGCCCTGTCGCCCACAAGACAGCCGCCACAGGTGGTCAAGTATCCGACCACGGCCATAAAAGGAAAGCATGACAGAGTCATCCGTGTCCCATCGGGTATGGGTCGATCTCGGCTCCCGCGGCTACCCCGTCGAGGTCGGGCCCGGCGTGCGTGAGCTGTTGCCGCAGGCCGTCAGCCGCATCGGCGCGTCACGGGTCGCGATCGTCTCGGCGCGTCCCGAACCCGACGCGGTCCCTGACCCGGGCATTCCGGCACTGCGCATCACCGCCCGCGACGGGGAGCACGAAAAGACACTCGCCAATGTGCAGAACCTGTGCGAACACTTCGCGGCCTTCGGCCTGAACCGTTCGGATGCCGTCGTGTCCTGCGGAGGTGGGACGACCACGGACGTCGTCGGCCTGGCCGCGGCGCTGTATCACCGCGGGATCGCGGTGATACACCTGCCCACATCGCTACTGGCACAGGTCGACGCCAGCGTCGGCGGCAAGACCGCCGTGAACCTGCCGGTGGGAAAGAACCTGGTCGGTGCCTACTGGCAGCCGGCCGCGGTGCTCTGCGACACCGACCACCTGCGAACCCTGCCCGCCCGGGAATGGACCAACGGTTACGNGGAGATCGCGCGCGCCCACTTCATCGGCGCCGGTGATCTGCGCGGCCTGCCGGTCGCGGAACAGATCGCCCGCTGTGTGGCGCTGAAGGCGTCGGTCGTGGCGCGCGACGAACGCGACACCGGACTGCGCCACATCCTCAACTACGGCCACACCCTCGGCCATGCGCTGGAGATCGTGACCGGCTTCGCGATGCGTCACGGTGAAGGCGTCGCGGTCGGGACCGTGTTCGCCGGCCGGCTCGCGGCAGCCCTGGAGCTGATCGACGACGACCGCGCTGCCGAGCACCTCGATGTGGTCTCCCACTACGGCCTGCCGACGGCACTGCCCGCGGGCGTCGATACTGAAGCCCTCGTCGCGGCGATGAGGCTGGACAAGAAGTCGACCAACACCGGCCTGACCTTCGTCCTCGACTCCGCCGAGGGCCCACGGCTCGTCCCCGACGTCCCGGAGAAGCTGGTCGTCCGTACGCTGGAGTCGATGGAGCGGGTGGCCGCATGACGACGTCCGAGGCCCTGGCCCCGACGCTCGGGGCGGTCCGGCGGGAGATCACCGGGACGACGAGGCTGTATGTCGTCGTCGGCGACCCCGTCGACCAGGTTCAGGCCCCGATGCTGATGAACCCGGTGTTCGAGCGGGCAGCGCTCGACGCCGTCCTCGTCCCGGTGCACGCACCGCGTGAGCGGTTCCCGACCGTGCTGGCCGGGCTGCGTTCCATGGCGAACCTGGACGGCATCCTGATCACCATTCCGCACAAGGTGGCCGCGTCGGCCCTCGCCGACCTCCGCTCCCCCGCCGCCGAGATCAGCGGCAGCGCGAACGTGCTGCGTCGCGAGCCGGACGGGCGCTGGCTCGCCGACAACTTCGACGGGGCCGGATTCGTCCGTGGCCTGGGCCGGGCCGGCCACCCGGTGGCGGGCGCCAGGGTGCGTCTGGTCGGCGCGGGCGGGGCCGGCAGCGCCATCGCGGCCGCCCTGCTCGACGCCGGCTGCGCCGGCCTGACCGTGCTGGACCCCGACCACACCCGACTTGCCGAACTGGTCAGCCGGCTGGAGGCCCACTGGCCCGGACGGACCGTCGGGCTGCCGGGCACCGCAACGGTGCGTGCGGCCGCCTCGTCCCCGCCGAGTGAGCCTTCGCTCGACCTCATCGTGAACGCCACGCCCCTCGGTCTTCGCCCCGACGACCCGCTGCCGTTCGACCCCGCCGAACTACCGGCAGGGTGCGTGGTCGCGGACATCATCATGAAGCCGGCGAACACCAGGCTGCTGCGGGCGGCCCGGGCGCACGGCCTGCCGGCCCACCCGGGTATCCACATGCTCGCCGAGCAGGTCGACCTCTACCGGGCCTTCTTCGACCTGCCCGGTGCGCGATGAGCCATTCCCGGACCACCGAACCCGCGGGCAGGTCCAGGACCGCCTGCGCCGCGACCGGTGCCGCGGCATCCGGGCGGGACGGCATCCTGGGAATCGACGTCGGTGGTACCAAGGTGGCGCTCCGGCTGGTGGCCGCGGGCGGGCCGCCGCGGGCGGCAGTGATGCACTGGACGCCCGGCGTCCCGGCCGAGACCGACCTGCGTGACCTGGGACGGCACGTCACCGAGCTGTGCGCGGCATGGGATGGCCGCGTCTCGGCGGTCGGCGTCGCGATGCCCGCGACGCTCGCCGCGGACGGTCGGGTCACGACCTGGCCGAGCCGTCCGTCCTGGGCGGGTCTGGATCTCGGGCGGGCGCTGCGGGATCTCGTCCCGGGCGCGCGGGTCGCGCTCGGCGACGACGGAGACCTGGCCGCACTGGCCGAAGCCGACCACGCCGGAGCCACGAATCTGGTCTACCTCGGTGTCGGCACGGGCATCGGCGGCGGCATCGTCCTGGACGGGCGGTTGTGCCCTGGACCGATGCGAGGCTCCTGCGAGCTGGGCCATCTGATCATCGCCATGGAGGGGCCGCGGTGCCGGTGCGGGCGCCGAGGCTGCCTGCAGGCGCTCGCCTCGGGCCCTGCCACTCTGCGCCGCGCAACCGACCTGCGCGACGCAACTGGCCAGTGTGACCCGGCCGCGCCGGTGCCCGGCGTAGCCCCCGGGCTCGCTCCCAGGCCCACGGTCACCTATCCCGAGCTGCGGAGGGCCTGGGAAACGGGTGAATCCTGGGCGCACGCCGCGCTCCAGGCGACCGCGCTGGCACTGGCCGCGGCGGTCGTCAGCCTGACCGAGCTGGTGCGGCCCGATCTCGCGGTGATCGGCGGCGGGTTCGCCGACGGCCTGACCGGGTTCACCGAGCTGGTCGCGGCGCGGGCCGAGGATCTCGCGCGGCCCGGTCACCCGCCGGCACCCGTCCGGGCGGCCGCACTGGGCGGCCTGTCCTCCCTGGCAGGCGCGGTACTGCTGGCCCGTGACCTTGACCGGACGCCCGGCTGAGGCATCGCGGCCCGAGCGAACCGCGGGCGTCAGACGGCCAGGTACGGCCGGGCGGTGAGCAGGCCGAGGAGCTGGCCCGGGGAGTGCACCACCCAGTCCGGCCCGGCTTCCAGCAACTCGGCCTCGTCGGTCTCGCCCCACATCGCGGCGACGGCCCGCACCCCAGCCCCCCGCGCNCTCTGGATGTCGGTCACCGCGTCCCCGACCATCACCGCCTCCGCCGGCGTCGCGCCAAGCACGTCGAGCGCGAGCAGGACGATGTCCGGCGCGGGTTTGGGACGAGCGACCTCGTCGGACCCGATGACTCGCTCAAAGCAGTCGAGAATGCCCAGCTCCGCGAGCAGGTCGCGGGCACGCGGGCCGCTCTTGCCCGTCGCCACGGCCAGCCGTGCCCCCCGCCTGAGCAGGCCGGAAAGGAGCTCGCGGACACCGTCGAAAAGCACGACCCGGTGGGAGAGCCGATAGCTCTCCCGAACGAAAGGGCCTTCCATGGCCAGTGGGAGACCCATGATTTTCATGATGTCGGGGAAATAGCGGCCGAGGTGACGGTTGTACTCCTCGAACGGCGCGGGGCCCGGTCCGACGACCTCCGCGTAAGCGCGGGTGAATGCCTCGCGCATCACGGCATGGCTGTCAACCAGGACTCCGTCGAGGTCGAAGACGATCGCACGGGGGTCCATCGATTCTCCCAGGCTNGGNGGGGNNNGGNGGGGNGGGGNGGGGTGGGGTGGGGNGGGNCCGCGGGACTGCCCGGCACCCGACGGCTACGCGGCGGCCGGCGGCGCGGCGGACTGGTAGATCCGTTCGATGGCCGCGATGGTGGACCGCGCCTGGGCCACCGCGATGCCGCGTTGGGCGGGATCAGCGAGCAGCACCGGCAGCTCGTCGAGCTGGCGGCGGTATTCGGCACCGATCGGTTCGGTGGTCACATCCACCTGAGTCGTGGCGCCGTCCTTCGTCCGGGACAGCGACGAAACGGGCCGCCGGTTCGGGCTGAAGCCGAAGGTGCAGCGCAACTCCGCCGAACCGGCACTACCTTCGACACGCAGGACCGTCGCGTCCAGCGGCTCATGGGAGGCCCAGCTCGCCCGCAGGGTCACCGACACCCCGGCGCCCGTCACCAGGAAAGCCCGGACGGTGTCCTCGACATTGCCGCCGGCGGCGGCGCCCACCGCGTCGGGATGTCGCCAGGAGGCGCCCCAGGCCGCGTCGGCGACGAAGTCTCCGGAGATCGTCCCGACCGCCTGGATGAACTCGCCCGCCCCGACGATCGGCGCGACCGCGTCGAGCAGGTGCCAGCCGAGGTCGACCAGCGCGCCGCCACCGGCGAGCTCGCGCCGGGTGAACCAGCCGCCGGCGTCCGGGACACCACGCGCGCGCACCCAGGACGCGTCGACGTGTCGGATCGTGCCGAGCTCGCCGGCGAGGTCGTACAGCGCCCGGGTGTCCGCACGGAGGCGGGCGGCGCTGCCGGCGAGCAGCACCGCACCGCCGGCCAGCTCGGCGGCGGCCAGGGCCTCCGCCTCCGCCACGCTGAGGCAGACAGGTTTCTCGACGAACACCGGGATCCCGGCCGCGAGCAGGCCCGCGGCGACGCGACTGTGCAGGTGGTTCGGAACGGCGACCACCGCCAGGTCCACCGCGCCGCGGCTCAGTTCCTCGGGCCGTCCCAGCACCGTGAGCGCGGCCTCGGCGGCGGCTCGCTCGCGACCGGCCACCTCAGCCCGGACGCGGGGATCCGGATCGACCAGGGCCACCACCTCGAACGCGGGGTGCTCGCGCAGGCGCGGCAGCCAGATCGACCGCCCAGCCCAGCCGAGCCCGACCACGGCGACCCGGACCGGACGTCTCCCACCCACCGCGGACGCCCCGCTCACGCGGCCGCCAGCGTCTCGGCGAGGATCTCGGCGATGGCGTGCATGTCCTCCTCGGTTCCGAGGAGGGTGCGGTGATGCAGCCAGATGCCGTCCGCGCTGAGTGCCTCGACGTTCGGGCAGCGGGCCGCGAGCTCGTCGACGGTCGTCTCGGGTGCGCCGGTCTCCCAGAAGCCGTTCGACCGGTAGATCGCCCGGAACGCCGCGAAGGCCGGCAACCCGCGCTCGACCAGCGCGTCGACGAGCGCGTTGCGACGTTCCTCGCCGAACCCGGGCACCCGGAACATCGCCATGTAGTGGGAGTTGCGGTCACAGCGCGGG
Organism: Frankia sp. EI5c; assembly: GCF_001636565.1. Taxonomy (GTDB): domain Bacteria; phylum Actinomycetota; class Actinomycetes; order Frankiales; family Frankiaceae; genus Parafrankia. The sequence continues at coordinate 92,654 of NZ_LRTK01000019.1, read as the reverse complement.
TCCCGGCTCTGCGGGACGACGCCGGGGATCTCGGCGAGCAGGCCGGCGAGCAGCGGCCAGCGCTCCTCACGAAGGTCGATCTGCCCGCCGAGCCGGGCGAGCTGCGCCCGCAGGACCGCGGCGGAGAACTCGTTCATCCGGAAGTTCGACCCGGAGGTCTGGTGCAGGTACCTGCGGTCGGTCCGCGGGCGGCCGCAGCTGTGCCGCAGGAACGCCTGCTCGAACTGCTCCGCGTCGGGGAAGGTCACCGCGCCGCCCTCACCGGCCGTCATCAGCTTGCCGTTCTGGAAGCTGAACGCGGCGATACTGCCGTGCTCGCCGACCCGGCGGCCCTGCCAGCTCGCCCCGTGCGCATGCGCGGCGTCCTGGATGAGGGGGACGCCGCTGTTCGCGGAGATCTTGCCGAGGGCGTCCATGTCGCTGAAGTGGCCGGCCATGTGCACCGGCATGATCGCCCTGGTACGTGGTGTGATCGCGGCCTCGACGGCCGCCGGGTCGATGCAGTAGGTGTCGAGGTCGACGTCGACGGGCACGGCGACCGCGCCGAGCCGCTGCGCCGCCTGGGAGGAGGAGATGAACGTGAAACCGGGGACGATGACCTCTGTCCCCGGACCGGCGCCGAGCACCTGCAACGCCAGCTCGAGCGCGTGGGTGCCGTTGGTGACGGCGAGCGCGTGCGGCGACCCGTGATACTCGGCGAACTCCCGCTCGAACGTGTCGACCTCGCTGCCGCCCATGCGCCACCACTGGCCCTGGTCGAGCGCCCGGATGAGCCCGGCACGCTCGGCGTCGTCAAACTGCGGCCATGCCGGGAACTCGGGCGCAGGCCGTCCACCGTCACTCATATTTACGTCACCTCTCAGGATTGCTACGGATCATTAACGTGTACGGAGGGTCATGACGCCGACCAGCCTGCCGGCGACCGCGCCGGCCGCGTTCCACGCTCGGTCCGGCGGCGGCGACGCGCTGACGGCAACAAACCGGCGATGGCGGTAAGCGCGGCGATTTACACGGAGCAGGCGACCGGTCCGGAATTCCAGACAACCGCAATGATCACAGGAAATCCACGGCTCCCGCTGTCGCGAGCGCGACACCACGGATCGTGACCACCATGGAGCTTCCCGAGTCGACGGCGAACGGGTGCAAGCAGTACGGCACACCTCGGGCGCCTCATCGACACAAAGGTGCCGCCTGCTATAAAAATGCATCCCGGACAACGTGCTACACACCTGTAGAGGTTCACTGTGAGCAGCATTCTCCTCCTGAACGGCCCCAACCTGGGCATTCTCGGCCGGCGGCAGCCGGAGATCTATGGAACGGCGACGCTCGCCGACATCGAGGCCGCCGTCGCCAAGCGGGTCGCGGAGCGGGGCTGGGAGGTCGTGTCGATCCAGCGTGAGTCCGAAGGCGAGCTGATCCACGCCATCCAGGACAACTACGACGCGCTCGGCGCGATCGTGAATCCGGGGGCGCTGATGGTCGCCGGGTGGAGCCTGCGCGACGCGCTCGCCAGCTTCCCCCGGCCCTGGATCGAGGTGCACCTGTCGAATGTGTGGGCGAGAGAGTCGTTCCGGCACGAGTCGGTGATCTCCCCGCTGGCCACCGGACTCATCGCGGGACTCGGTCCACTCGGCTACGAACTCGCCGCCGACGCCCTGCTGCGCATCGTCCCGGCGGCCTGAACGGCCGCGCCGGCCGGGTCGGCCAGGCCGCCCGGCCGGCGGCGCCGACCTGAACAGTCACGTCCCCGTTGGCCCGATGGTGGCATTGACGAAGGCCGGGCATAACCGGCCGACCGCCGCCCCGGACATCACCGGGCCGGCCGGAACCTGGCACATCCGGCCAGATTCCGACAGCCAGGCGGCCGCCGCCGCAGGTCGCACGGCCGGCCGCCTGGCTCGACACATCCGGCGAGCGCTGTCGTTGTGTCAGAAATTGCCGCCGTACTGCGATCGGCGACAGATCACCACGAATGTGTGTTGCCGGATCGGCACACTCAAGAAGAGCCGATCGCTCCTGCATCGGAGCGAGATCAGTAAAGTTTCGTGGGTGTTTCGACCGGACCTGGAAAGCCGTCTGATTTCCCTCCCCGAGCCCACCGTCGAGTTGCCGGCGGACCTCCTGGATCCGCTCGCTAACGTCATCGCCGAGATCTTTCAGCAGCTGGTCGCGCGGATTCCGCCGACCCCCGCGGCCGAGCTCGGTCGGATCAGCGCGGCGGAGCGGCCCGCCGACCGCCCCGGCGCGCCGGTGCTCACCGCGCTGCGCTCGGTCGGGCCGCGCCTGCCCGAACGGCTGCTGGGCGCGCTTGAACTGGTCGTCGACGAGATTCCCCTGCGCGCCCCGCGCGGCCTCACCGCGGGGCTGGCCGCCGAGCGCTCCGGGCTGGCGGACGCCGTGCCGCCGCGGGCCCGCACCGGCTCCCGGGCACTGGCCCCGGCGGAGGAACCCGAGGCGGTCGAGGCCGTCGCCAGGCTCGACCGGGTCAGCCCGGGTGCCTGCCAGCTCATCCTCGCCTACGTGCGGCGGCTGGTCGACCATCCCGTGACCGCCCCGCTGCTCGTGGTGGACGACCGGGTGTACGACGCCGACGGTGCCCACTCGGACGGTGCCCACTCGGACGGCGGCGACCTGGACGGCGGGGCACTCGGCACCGCGTCGGCTCCCGCCGACGAAGCGACACTCGCCGCCCGTCACGGGGCCGCGCACCTGGCGCTCGCGGTGGCGGTGGCCACCGCGGTGCTGCGTGAGCTGGACCCGCCCGCGCTGCACGCCGAGGCCCCCGTCGTCACCGGCACCGCGGTGGGCTGCGCCGTGCTGGCGCTGCGGGGACGTCCGATGCCCGACTCCTACCCGGCCGCGCTGCTCATGCGCCAACGCGCCGACTACCGGCTGCCGCGGCACGCGGCCGGGTGTGTCCCGGTGGAGAGCCACCGCTTCGGCCTGGTCGAGTGCGAGAACCTCACCGAGGCGCTGCCGGACGGCGCCGACGGCCGGCGAGCGGACTTCAGCCGCAACGGGCTGGTGGACGTCGTCGCCGGCGGGGTCCTCGTCCGCACCGGCATCGGAACGGGCCGGGTGAGTGTCGCCCTGCGGGTTCTGGAGGCGCCCCCCGGTGCGCCGACTCCCGCCGAGGTCGCCGCCTGGGACGAGATCGTGGACGTGAGCTGGACCGCCACCGGCGGCGCCGCCTCGGTCGTCGGTTCCGCCGCCACCAGAGCGGACGCGCCGGCCGACGCTCGTTCCCTCTACCACCAGACGCCGCCGTGGCCGGGGGACTACCGGCTCCGGGTCCGCGCCCGCGGGCGTGACGGTGCCGGCGAGGACGAGACCTACGAGCTGGTCGTGTGGAGCGCACCCCCGGCACCGGAGACCGTCCACCGGCGCAGTGACCAGCTCGGGTACCGGCTGCGAGGCGAGGTGCCGCCGCCGGCGACGTCCCAGCCGGAGACGCGCTACCGGTGGGTGCGCCGGCGCAGCGGGTTCCGCGAGGCCGCGACGTTCACCGTGGTCGTCGGCGCCACCCCGCAGGACGTCGTCCGCTACTTCGACGCCGACCCCGGTGCGCCCTGCTCGCTGACCCGGCTCCGCGCCGAGCGGCGCACCGACCCTTACCTGCTGGTCCTGCCCCTCGAAGGCACCGACGACGCGGTTCTCGCGGTCGAGGAGAGCGGTCTGCAGGGCTCGCGGCACGCGGTGCTCTCCGCCGTCTCCCGGCATGGACTGGCCGCGAGCATGTTCTGGAACATCAACGCGCTCACCCGGCTCTCCCTGGCGCAGGACGGCGAGGTGCTGGCCGCGTTCGAACCCGGCACGGACCCGATCCCCGACGTCGTGCTGCCGCTGCTGCGTGACCTCGACCTGGCCGGAGCGACCGACCGCGTCGCCAAGGGTCTCGTCGTCGTCGAACGCTTCACCGGCCACACGATCCTTCCCGAACACCTCCAGCGGATGGTCGACGACGACGTCGCCTATCTGATCAACGAACCCTGACCGACGGATCGCCGCGCCACCGACCGCGGGCGGGGCAGCGGTCGGGCGACGGGTAGGGCGAAATGCCGCGGAACCGGGAGCATCCGCCGGTGGCCTGGGCTTACGGTTCGGAACATGGCTGACACACCACCGGTGGTCCTGGTCCACGGCCTCGGCTCCTCCAGCGAGCACGGCTGGCGCGGGTCCGGCTGGATCGACATGCTCCAGGAGGCGGGCCGCGAGGTCATCCTGGTCGACCTGCCGGGGCACGGCACGTCGCGCCGGGACACCGACCCGGCGTCCTACGCCGACGCCGCCGCCGAGATCGTCGAGACGTTCGCCGGGCGCGGCCCCGTCGACGCGGTCGGGTTCTCGGCCGGCGCGCACCTGCTGCTCGAGGCCGCGGTCCGCGGGCTCGGGGCCTTCAACCGGCTGGCCCTGCTCGGCCTCGGCCCGCGCATGCTGGAGTTCCGCCCGGAGCGGGGGCGGGCGTTCACCCCGGACGCCGAGGACGGCACCGACGTCCTGGCCCGGGTGATCAGGGGACTCGCGCGCCGCGCTGGCAACGACGTCGACTCCGTGCTCGCCTTCGCGCAGCGGCCGATCCCGCGGCTCACCGCCGCCGACCTGTCCGCGGTGGCCTGCGAGGTGCTCGTCGTCATCGGCGAGCGGGACGAGGCCGGCTCACCCGAGGAGTTCGCCGCGCTGTTCCCGAAGGCCACCGGACGGACCATCGAGGGCGCCGACCACTACTCCGTCCAGGCGAACCCGCGGGCGATGAGCGCCGTCTTCGACTTCCTCGGCGTCTGATCCCCAGCCTGCGCGGCGCCTGATCCACAGCCCGGCGGGCTCAGTCGACGTCGATGATCTCGCCGTTGCGGAACATGTCGACGAACAGGGCGTGGTCGGCGTGCACCCGGGCGCCGTAGTCGTGCGCGAACTCGACCATGGCCTGCGTGAACGCCTCCGCGTCCGCCGAGATCGCGGCGTGGATGGCCTCCTCGGTGGAGAAGGCCACCAGGTCGTGCTCGCTCTCGTCGTCGGCGACGGCGTGCATCCGCGCCGTCGACCGGCCCAGGTCGGCGACCAGCGCCAGCATCTCGTCCCGCTCGTTCACCTCGGACCAGTCCAGGTCCTGCGCGTAGGGCGAGACCTCGGCGACGAGCTGGCCGACTCCACCGAGCTCGGTGTAGCCGAGCCAGGTGTCGCTGTCCGCCTGCAACGCCCGCTGCGAGACCGCCGTGCGGTGGCCCTGGTGGTGGAAGTAGCGCACGATCCGCTCGTCGGCGACGAACCGGCTCACCGCCGGGACCTGCCCCTGCTTCATGTACAGCACGACGTCGTTGTCGAGCGCCTCGGTCTGCCCCTCGACCAGCAGGCTGTAGGACGGCAGGCCGGCGCTGCCGATGCCCACTCCGCGCCGGAGCACGACGTCCTTGACCGTGAGCGACACCGGACGGGTGCGCCGGCCCGGCGGCACCGTGGCCAGGTAGCGGTCGAAGGCGTCGAGGACGTTCGCGCGGGTCTCCTCGTCGACCGCGCTGACCCCGTCCACGTGGGCGAAGCGGCGGTCGTAGTTCTCGACCACGGTGAGCTCGTCGAGCAGGGCCACCCGGGTGGCGCGCCGGGCCTGCTGCAGGAAGGCGTGCACCACCCCCGAGGTGGTCTCCCGGGTGAGCAGGTCCGCCGACGACCCGCCCTCGGCGAGGTCCCGGATCTTCTCCCGGTAGGCGCCGACGCAGGCCCGCACCAGGTCCGTGATGACGGCGTCGCTGAGCGCCTTGGCCCGCCCCAGCAGAGCGAGGCTCGCCACCAGCCGCCGCAGATCCCAGGTGAACGGCCCGACGTAGGCCTCGTCGAAGTCGTTGACGTTGAACACCAGCACACCGCCGCTGCTCATGTAGGTGCCGAAGTTCTCCGCGTGCAGGTCGCCGTGGATCCAGACCCGGCTCGTCCGCTCGTCGAGGAACGGGTCGTCCAGCTGCTGGAGATCGGCGTAGAACAGCGCCGCCGAACCGCGGTAGAAGGCGAACGGCGAGGCCGCCATCTTCCGGAACTTGCGGCGGAACGCGCCGGGCTCGGCGGCCATCAGCGCGCCGAAGGCCGCCGTGAACACCTCACCGATCACTTCGGGCCGGTCGGCACCGGCAGCGGACGTCGTCATGGCCGCGCCTCCTCGTCGCATCCTCTTCGTGCCCGGCCAAAGCATGCCAGCGGCGACCGGCACATGGGGGCGGCGTCACCCAGGGTGCCCGCCGCCGGGCCAGCTGTAGATCGCTGCGAGGTCGGCGGCGGTGGCGGCCATCGCCGCGCGCAGTTCCGGCGGGTCGAGCACCTCCAGCTCCGCGCCGAGGGTGAGCAGGTCACCGCGGGCGTGTCTGATCGACTCGATGGGCAGTTCGGCGCGCACCCAGCCGTCCGCCTCGGGGTGGCCCACCGCCCGCTCGACCGCCCGCTCGACCGCCCGAGCCACCGCGGGCGCGAGCCGGAAGGGAGCCATCCGCACGCCCTCCGGGGAGAGCCGCACCGTGGCGGTCGCGCGGTAGACCCCCTTCTCGTAACGCTCCGTCCACCCGTTCCAGTACTCCGCGAGATCGAAGCCGTCCGGATGCCGGAAAGACTCCGGCAGTGCCTCCATCCGCAGGATCTTGGCGACCCGGTAGACGCGGGCCGTGCCCTGGGGTGCCGGGTCCGGGCTGGCCACCGCGCCCCCCGCGCCCCCCGCGCCCCCCGCCGGGGCGGCCACCAGGTACCAGGTGCCGCTCTTGAGCACGACGCCGAGCGGCTCAAGGTCGCGGACCACCTGGCGGGGAGACCGCCAGCGCAGGTAGGTGATCCGGATACGCCGGCACCCCCAGACCGCCCCGGCGACCGCGGCCAGGTGCGGCACCGGCTCGGCGTCCCGGAACCAGCCCGGCGCGTCGAGGTGGAACAGGCGGCGCGCCCGCAGGGCCCGTTCGCGGTTCCCGGACGGGAGCGCCGCGAGCAGTTTGAGCTCGGCGGTGGCGGCCTCCAGGCCGAAGCCGAGCGCGGCGGCGGCCTCGGGGAGCCCGGCCAGGGGCAGGGAGTCCGACTCACCGGCGGTCAGTCCGGTCAGGCTCGTGCGGTAGCCGGCGAGGAGCCGATACCCGCCGGCCGATCCGCGCTCGGCCACCACGGGGACACCCGCCCCGGCGAGCGACTCCAGATCCCGGTAGACGGTGCGGACCGACACCGCCAGCTCGTCGGCGATCTCCCGGGCCGTCAGCCGCCCGCGTGCCTGCAGCAGGAGCAGAACGGACAGGAGCCGGCCGGCGCGCACCCTCCCATCTTCCGCCGCGATACCTGACAGGAGAAGTCAGGTATCGCGGCGAGGATGGGCCCAGCGGGCGGCCGCGCCCGGCGGAGATGGCGACCAGGAGGTACGGCGATGGCGACACCGACATCCACGACGGGGTTGAGTTGGGCGGGGCTGATGCTGGACTGCCCGGACGCGAAGGCGCTGGCCGAGTTCTACGGCGAGCTGACGGGCTGGGGGGTGGGCGGCGCCGACGAGGCTGGCGCCTGGGCCTTTCTGACGCACCCGGGCACGGGGGTCATGATCGGCTTTCAGCGGGTCGAGGGCTACCGGCCGCCGCGGTGGCCGGACCAGGCCGCGCCGCAGCAGTTCCACCTGGACTTCCGGGTCGACGATCTGGCGGCCTCCGTCGGCCTGGCGGAGAAGCTCGGCGCCACGCAGGCCGAGTTCCAGCCGGGCGGGGACCGCTGGCGGGTGCTCCTCGACCCGGCCGGCCACCCGTTCTGCCTCTGCCCGCCGGCCTCGTCCGACTGAGCCCGGGGCCGGCCCCGCCACACCGGCCTGGAAGCCACCGCGACTCCGGAACCGGTGACCGAGGACCATGGAACCGGTCAGACGGTCATCGAGTCGGGCAGCCGCGGCGGCTCCCGGCGGGAACCTGGGGGATGCGCGTGTCGGTGCGGGTACAGACGACGCAGGTCCGGACGCTGACGGTGGGCCCCCCGGGCGCCTCGAACGAGGTCCTGGTCGTCGGGGACGGGACGCCCGTGATCCTGGTGGCCCACGCCTGGGGCGCGTCCGCCCGGGTCATGCTGCCCACGGTCCTGCGGCTGCCCGGCACGAAGGCCGTGGTGAACTTCCGCGGCTACGGCGGGTCGGCACCCCGTCCCGACGGCTGGACGTACGCCGATCTCGCCGACGAACTGGCCGGCGTCGCCGAGGCCGTCGGGGCGACCACCGGCGTCGGGCAGAGCATGGGGGCCGGCGCGTTGCTGGCACTCGCCGACCGGCAGCCGGACCTGTTCACGACGCTGGCGCTGCTGCTGCCGCCGGCACTGGACGAGCCGATCCCCCCGGACGTGCTCGAGATGTTCCGCCGCATCCACGGGGCCCGGCTCGTCGGCGACCCCGACGAACTGCGCGCCGAGATCGCCGCCTGCATGACCCCGGAGCTGCGCGGCGCCCGCGGTGGTGACCTGTACCTGCGCGCCTACGCCCTCATGCTGCTGGCCTGCACGGCGCCCACCGAGCGGCCGGGCAACGCACCGGTCGCCAGCCGTTCGGGGCTGGCCCGGGTGGGCGCGCGGACGCTGGTCGTCGGGCAGGAGGGCGACCTGATCCACCGCACCGCCACGGTGGCGGAGGTCGCGACGGCGCTGCCGCGGGCACGGACGCACGTCTTCCCGGCGGCGGTGCCGATGTGGAGCGACCGGCGAACGCTTCGCGGCCTGCTGACCGACCACCTCGCGGACTGACCGCGCCAACCGGGCTCGAACGCGCCACCGGGGACCGTGTAAGGTCGATTTCCAGGTCGAGGGGCGCTGCAACGGGCCGGAGGTCCGCCACGCTCGGCTGGAACCACTCCGTAAGGGCGCCTCCCGTCACAGGGAGGTGTGTCTCATGGCTGAGTCCGGAACACGCGTTGTCGGCAGCGCCGAGCGGGCCCTGCGGGACCTGCTGGAGCAGCGGGTCGTCGTCCTCGACGGCGCCTGGGGAACGATGCTGCAGAACGCCGGCCTCACCCCCGCCGACTACCGCACGGAGCGGTTCGCCGACCATCCGAAGGACGTCACCGGCGACCCGGACCTGCTGAACCTGACCCGGCCGGACATCATCCTCGACGTCCACCGGCAGTATCTGGCCGCGGGCGCGGACATCACCACGACGAACACCTTCACCGCGACGAACATCGGCCAGGCGGACTACGGCCTGCAGTCGCTGGTGCGGGAGATGAACGTGGCGGGGGCCCGGCTGGCCCGGCAGGCCGCGGACGAGGCCGCGGCGAAGAGCGGCTCGCCGCGGTTCGTCGCCGGGTCGATCGGCCCGCTGAACGTGACGCTGTCGCTGTCGCCGCGGGTGGAGGATCCGGCATACCGCGCGGTGACGTTCGACGAGGTGAAGACCTCCTACGCCGAGCAGATCGCGGCGCTGGCCGAGGGCGGTGCCGACCTCCTCCTCATCGAGACGATCTTCGACACGCTCAACGCGAAGGCCGCGATCGCCGCGGCCCGCGAGGTCGCCCCGCAGCTGCCGCTGTGGATCTCGGTGACGATCGTCGACATGAGCGGGCGGACGCTGTCCGGGCAGACCGTCGAGGCGTTCTGGAGCTCGATCGCGCACGCCGAGCCGCTGGTCGTCGGGGTGAACTGCTCGCTGGGCGCCGAGGAGATGCGCCCGCACGTCACCGACCTGGCCCGGCTCGCCGGCACGTACACCGCCTGCCATCCGAACGCCGGTCTGCCGAACGCCTTCGGTGGCTACGACCAGACACCGGCGGAGGCCGGCCGGCTGATCGGCGGGTTCGCGGCCGAGGGCCTGGTCAACGTGGTCGGCGGCTGCTGCGGGACGACACCCGCGCACATCGCGCGGATCGCCGCCGCGGTCAGGGAGGCGGCCCCCCGCGCCGTCCCGGAGCTGCCCGCGCGCACCCGGTTCAGCGGCCTGGAGCCGTTCGAGATCGGCGCGGACACCGGCTTCGTCATGATCGGCGAGCGGACCAACGTCACCGGTTCGGCCCGGTTCCGCCGGCTGATCGAGGCCGACGACTACCAGGCCGCGATCGACGTCGCCCTGGAGCAGGTACGCGGCGGGGCGAACCTGCTGGACGTCAACATGGACGCCGACCTGCTCGACAGCGAGCGGGCGATGACCACCTTCCTCAACCTGCTGGCCACCGAGCCGGAGGCCGCCCGGCTGCCCATCATGATCGACAGCTCCCGCTGGAGCGTGCTGGAGGCGGGGCTGCGCTGCGTGCAGGGCAAGGGCGTGGTCAACTCGATCAGCCTCAAGGAGGGCGAGGGCCCGTTCCTGGAGCNGGCCCGGCGCATCCGCGACTTCGGCGCCGGCGTGGTCGTGATGGCCTTCGACGAACAGGGCCAGGCCGACACCACCGAGCGCAAGGTGGCCATCTGTGCCCGCGCCTACGACCTGCTCACCCAGCAGGTCGGCTTCCCGGCCACCGACATCATCTTCGACCNGAACGTGCTCGCGGTGGCCACCGGCATCGCCGAGCACAACGGCTACGCCAAGGCGTTCATCGACGCCCTGCCGCTGATCAAGCAGCGGTGCCCCGGCGTGCGCCTCAGCGGTGGCATCTCGAACCTGTCGTTCTCGTTCCGGGGCAACGACGTCGTCCGGGAGGCGATGCACTCGGCCTTCCTGCTGCACGCGGTGCGGGCCGGGCTCGACNTGGGCATCGTCAACGCCGGCCAGCTCGCCGTCTACGAGGACATCCCCGCCGACCTGCTTGAGCTGGTCGAGGACGTCCTGTTCGACCGCCGGGACGACGCCACCGACCGGCTCGTGGCGTTCGCCGAGACGGTCAGCGGCAGCGGGACGAAGCGCGTCGTGGACCTGTCCTGGCGGGAGGCGCCGGTCGAACAGCGGCTCTCGCACGCGCTCGTGCACGGCATCGTCGACTTCATCGAGGCCGACACGGAGGAGGCCCGTGCCACGGCGGCCCGCCCCCTCGACGTGATCGAGGGCCCGCTGATGGACGGCATGAAGATCGTCGGTGACCTGTTCGGCTCGGGCAAGATGTTCCTGCCGCAGGTGGTGAAGAGCGCCCGGGTGATGAAGCGATCCGTCGCCTACCTGGAGCCGTTCATGGAGGCCGAGAAGCAGGCCCTGCTCGCCGCCGGCGGCGCCGACGCGGAGCAGGGGCGGCGCGGCAACGGCAAGGTCGTGCTCGCGACCGTCAAGGGCGACGTGCACGACATCGGCAAGAACATCGTCGGCGTGGTGCTGGGCTGCAACAACTACGAGGTCATCGACCTGGGCGTGATGGTCCCGGCCAAGGTCATCCTCGACACCGCGGTCGCCGAGGGCGCGGACGCGGTCGGCCTGTCCGGCCTGATCACGCCCTCGCTGGACGAGATGGTCTCGGTGGCCGGCGAGATGCAGCGCCGCGGCCTGAAGCTGCCGTTGCTGATCGGTGGGGCGACCACCTCGCGGCAGCACACCGCGGTGCGCATCGCACCCGCCTACGAGGCCACAACCGTGCACGTCCTGGACGCCTCCCGGGTCGTCGGCGTGGTCTCCGACCTGCTCGACGGCGACCGGGCGGCCGACCTCGCCGCCCGCAACCGGCAGGAGCAGCAGCAGCTGCGCGAGCANCACGAGAAGCGCCAGCAGCAGCCGCTGCTCACCCTCGCGCAGGCGCGGGCCAACCGCGAGCAGGTGCCGTTCGACGACCTGCCCGTGCCCGCCTTCACCGGCCTGCGGGTCGTGCGCCCGGAGCTGGCCGAGCTGCGCGCGATGATCGACTGGCAGTTCTTCTTCCTCGCCTGGGAGGTGAAGGGCAAGTTCCCGGCGATCCTGGAGCAGCCCGTCGCCCGCGAGCTGTACGACGAGGCGAACGTCCTGCTGGATCAGATCATCGCGGACGGCAGCCTGCGCGCCGAGGGCGTCTACGGCTTCTGGCCGGCCGCCGCCGACGGTGACGACATCCTGATCGACGTGGCCGCGGTGAACGCCGACGCACCGGCCGCGGCCGGGCAGCCGACCCGGGACGGCCGGCTGGCGCTGCCGATGCTGCGGCAGCAGACGGCCAAGCCGGCGGGCCGCCCGAACCGCTGCCTCGCCGACTACGTGGCCCCGGCCGGCGACCACCTCGGCGCGTTCGCGGTCGCCATCCACGGCGCCGACGTCCTCGCCGCCAGCTTCGAGGCCAGCCAGGACGACTACCGGTCGATCATGGTGAAGGCGCTGGCCGACCGGCTGGCGGAGGCGTTCGCCGAGTACATCCACCTGCGCGCCCGCCGCGACTGGTTCGAGCCGGACGCCGACCCGGCGCTGGCGGACCTGCACGCCGAGCGGTTCCGCGGCATCCGCCCCGCCTTCGGCTACCCGGCCAGCCCGGACCACAGCGAGAAGCGCGTGCTGTTCGACCTGCTGGAGGCGGAGAAGGTCGGCCTGGGCCTGACCGAGTCGTTCGCCATGACACCCGCCTCAGCGGTCAGCGGGATCATCTTCGCCCACCCGTCCTCGCGGTACTTCACCGTCGGGCGGATCGGCCGTGACCAGGTCGAGGAGTACGCGGCGCGGCGCGGGCAGAGCATCGCCGAGACGGAGCGGTGGCTGCGCCCCAACCTCGCCTACGACCCGAAGTAGCCTTCGACCCGGAGTAGTCGCCCTCCGGCCCCGGGTGACGCGACCGCCACCACCGCTGTCGTTACACTGCGTCACAGTCGGGACGGTGGGAGCCGCGGCGGCGGGACGCCGACCGCGCCGGTGCGCGCCGCCACGGTTCCGGGAGGGGTGGCGTGGCGAGTTCCTCGAAGTCCCCCGGGCAGGAGCCGGCCGGGCCGGCCGGGCGGCTGGACCGCTACCGGCGGAAGCGGGACTTCGCCGGTACCCCGGAGCCCGCCGGCGAGCCGCGGGGTGACGGCCCGCCCGCGGGCCGGCCCCGCTTCGTCGTGCAGCGGCACCGTGCCCGGCGGCTGCACTACGACCTGCGTCTCGAGATGGGCGGCGTGCTCGCGAGCTGGGCGGTGCCGCGCGGCCCCACGCTCGATCCGGCGGCGCGGCGGATGGCGGTGCACGTCGAGGACCACCCGCTGGAGTACCTGGACTTCGAGGGCGTGATCCCGCCCGGCCAGTACGGCGCCGGAGACGTCATCGTCTGGGACATCGGCACCTGGGCGCCGCACGGCACGGACGACCCGGTCGCCGCCGTCGCCGCCGGCGAGCTGCACGCGGACGTGTTCGGCCGGAAGCTGCGGGGCCGCCTGGTGCTGATCCGCCGGGAGGAGCCCCAGTGGCTGCTCCTGCACAAGCGGGACGCCGAGACGATCCCCGGGTGGGATCCGGAGGAACACCCCCGCTCGGTGCTCAGCGGCCGCACGAACGACGAGGTCAGGGCGGCGCCCGAGCGCGTCTGGCGGTCCGGTCCACCCGCGGGTCGCGCCGGTACCGCCGGCACGGCCGGTACCGCGGAACCGGCGGTGCGAGCGCCCGCCGGGACCGAGCTGGCCGCGCTCGACGAGCTCGGGCCGAGCGGGGTGTGGGAGGTGTACGGCCGGCGGCTGCGGCTGACCAACCTGGACAAGCCGCTGTTCCCGGCGGCACCGGGGCGCCCGGCGACGACCAAGCGGGACCTCGTCCGCTACGCCGCGCTGGTCGCGCCGACCGTCCTGCCCTACCTCGCCGGCCGGGCGCTGAACATGCACCGGTTCCCCGACGGCGCCCAGGCTCCCGGCTTCTGGCACAAGCAGGTCCCGGCGCACGCCCCCGACTGGGTCACCCGCTGGCGCCCCCGGCGGGTGACCCCCGGCCGGACGACCGCGCATCTGGTCGTGGACTCCCCCGCCACGCTGGTGTGGGCGGCCAACTTCGGCGCGCTCGAATGGCACGCGTGGACGGCGCCGGTGGACGCCCCCGACCACCCCTCGTACGCGCTCATCGACCTCGACCCGGGTACCGGGACAGCCTGGGAGGAGGTGCTCCTGCTGGCCCGGCTGCACCGCACGGCGCTGGAGCACCTCGGGGTGACGGCCCGGCCCAAGGTCACCGGGCGCCGGGGCATCCAGATCTGGGTCCCGGTCGCGCCGGGCACCGGCTTCGAGGAGACCAGGGACTGGGTCGCCCAGCTCTCCCGGGCGGTCGGGGCCGTCGTCCCGGACCTGGTGAGCTGGAAGTGGGAGGTGCGGGAACGCGCCGGCCGCGCCCGGCTCGACTACACCCAGAACGCCCCGAACAAGACCCTGGTCGCCCCCTACAGCCCGCGCGCCGCCGCCGGGGCGCCGGTCTCCGCGCCGATCGACTGGGACGAGCTCGACGACCCGGCGCTGCGCCCGGACGGCTTCACGATCCACTCGGTCCTGCGCCGGCTCGCCGAGCGCGGTGACCCCTTCCGCGCCGTGCTGGCCGCGGGGCAGCCCCTGCCGCCGGTGACCTGACCGCGGGCCCGGGACGGATCAGTCGGCGAGCTCGCTGATCTGCATCACCGGAGTGATCGTGGTGTAGTTCGCCAGATCGGAGCTGATCTCCGAGCTGTCGGCGCTCATGGCCTTCTTGAGCTCGTCCATCGACTCGAAGCGGAAGTGTGCCGCCGCCACGTACGGCCCCCGGATGCCCCGGTCGACCTCCACCTGGGTGAGCCCCCACATCCTGCAGGCCATCGGGATGTGGGAGTTCAGGTAGTAGTCATGGTCGAACGTCGCGCCCTCGGTCTTCGGGTACAGCACGCTGAGCCGGATCACGGCGATGGCCTCCTCGCTCGCGGCGCCTGCCAGATGATGTGCCAGATGAGACGCCCGTCCCACAGCTTCTCCCAGATCACCTGATCGGCGCATCCGTCCCGAGTGGGAGGCTTGGCCCCGTACCGGAGAAGAAGTCCAGGGTGAGCCGGGTCTTGGTCTGCTGCGGCCCGGTGAGGTCGACGCCGTGCCGGCGCAGGACGTCGGCCGCGCGGGCGGCGACCGGCAGGGCCTCCGCCGGGGCGCAGCGGGTCGACAGCTCAAGCAGGCGGGACCCGTCGGGATAGGTCCACCGCTCGACGAACAGGCGGCGCCCGAGCCCCTCCGGGCGGATCTTCGCCCGGCGCGCGTCCACCGGGCCGAACATCATCAGGTCCTCCACGGCGAAGCCGGCCGGCAGGCGGGCAGCCAGCAGCCGCAGCTGCGGGCGGGTGAAAAGGCGGTGCGGCGGCCTCGACCGGGTCATCACCCGCGCGACGTCGTCCGTGCCGAGGCGGGCCCGCAGCGCGCCGGAGCAGACGTAGTAGCCCGGCATCCCGTCGACCTCGATGACGAAGTCCTTCGAGCGCCGGAGCCGGCGCGGGACATCGGTGGGGACGAGCGGGCGGAGCTTGACGACGGCGTCGTCGGAGCCGCCCGCGATGCTGCGCAGCCGCGCCACCGCGCCGTTGCGGTGCAGCGCCCGGTCCGGGGTGTCGAGGTAGAGAACGCGCTGGCGGCGGGCCCGGGCGAAGTCGACGCCGAGGGCCACGCAGGTGCTCTCGTGCGCGTCGGTGGGCACGACGAGCTTCAGCTCGACGCGGTCGGCCTCGCCGGCCAGTGCCAGCAGCCGGTCGAGCTCGGAGTCGGGAAGCTGCCAGAACCGCTGCGCGGCACGCCGGCGCCGGGCGGAGGCCGAGCCGCTCGGCACCGCGGAACCGCCGTGGGCCCGGCCGCGGGGCGGCTCGGCGCCGCGGGAAAGGACGGATACGCGGAACTCACGCAGCGCGGCAGGATGGATACGGCTCATCGAAGCTGATCGTAGATGTTCAGGCCGGCCTTCCCTCGACAAAGGAAGATTCCTTCTTCCCGTCGAAGATCCACGGAGAAAAACGAGAACACGGGCGGCCGGGCCGCCCGTGGTCGTTTCCGGCCCAACGGGCCCGGTGCTCAGTCGTCGACGAGCTTGATGGCCTGCTTGGGGCAGGCCGCGACCGCCGCCTTCAGGTCGGCGCGCAGCTCCTCGGCGGGCTGCTCATCCAGGATGACCAGATAGTCGTTGTCGTCAAGCTCGAACACCGACGGGGCGATGCCCACGCACAGCGCGTTGCTCTCGCACAGCTTGAAGTCGACGACCACTCGCATACTGACCTCCGTCAGGCAGAAAAGTTCGGACCGGGACGACGTCCGCCGTCCCGTTAGGCGCCGCTCACGTCCGTGACCGGCGGCCCGTTGGACGCATCCTTTCGTGCGCACGCATTCGCGCGCACGGCTTGCTGGCGGAGGTCAGGCTACGGCCTCCTCGCCCACGAGTGTGGTGCGGTGCATCAGCCTGCGGGAGGTGGCCGTGTACGGGATCGCCCGGTGCAGCATGCCGGTGTTGTCCCAGATGACGAGGTCGCCCGGGCGCCAGTGGTGGCGCAGGACGAACCGCGGCTGCGTCGACCAGTCGAGCAGCCGGTCCAACAGCTCGCGGCTGGCCTCCGGTGACCAGCCGACGACGTGGCTCGCGGTCGCGCCGACCAGCAGCGACTTGCGCCCGCTGCGGCGGGTCCAGACCAGCGGATGCTCGCGCTCGGGCACCCGGGCCCACGCCGCGCGGGTCTTCTCCGAGGCGTCCGGCTCGGAGAGGCTCTGGGCGGCCGCGAAGCTGTGCACGACGCGCAGCTGGGCGAACTGCTCCTTCTCCGCGTCCGACAGGGCGTCGTAGGCCGCGTAGGTGTTGGCGAACTCGGTGTCGCCGCCCTCGTCGGAGACCTGGCGCGCGGTCAGCAGCGTGGCCTTCTGCGGCAGTTCGTCAGTCGCGCCGTCGATGTGCCAGAAGAACGTGCCCCGGCGGTAGGGGGCCAGCACGCTCTCCGCCGGGTCGAGCGTGATCTTCGAGACCTCGGGGAGCCCGTCCAGGCCGCCCATGGGCGCGACGACGACCGTGCCGAGCAGCCGGCTGAAGGCGACCAGGTCCTCGTCGCCGATGTTGACCTCGCGGTAGACGACGACACCGTGCTTCTCCAGCAGCGCCCGGCACTCGGCCGCCGCCGTCTCGCCGACAAGCTGGTGACCCTCGGCACCGGCGATCTCGACGCCGACCTCCGGGCTGATCGCGGAAACGGTCACGGCCATGGCTGCTCCTGTCAGATCCTTGTGCGAGGCCGGCCCCGGCCGGCGCCGGGGCGGCGGCTCTCGGCGCTCAGTCGTGGCTCTCGTGGAGGTCGTCGTCCAGCGGCAGCTCGAAGGAGAGCATCATCATCGCCAGCATGTCGTAGGTGCCGGTCGTGAAGATGATGTCGAGCAGTTGCTGCACGTCGAACTTGGTGGCGAGGATCTCCCACGTGGGCGCGCTGATCCCCCCGTCGTTGATCAGCTCGTCGACGGCCCGGATCAGGGCCGCCTCCAGCGGGTCCCAGAACGGCGCGTCGGGGCCCCACGCCACGCGGGCGATCTCGGCGTCGGTGACACCGAGATCGCGAGCCATGATCACATGCTGCGCCCATTCGTAGGCGACCTTGCGCACCGCGGCCACCCGCAGGACGATCAGCTCGCGCTGACGCAGCGTGAGGGTGGTGCCCCGCAGAATGTGGCCGTTGAAAGTGAAGAACGCATGCGCCAGGTCGAGATGGTGGGCGAGCGTTCCCAGCGTGTTCAGGGCCTTGGAGCGCCCCTCGGTGGGCAGCGGAGGATGCCGCGGCGCCGCCGGAGTCATCGCGGCCAGGGCCGCGCGCATCTCCTTCGGCCACTCCCGCAGGGGACGCGGTTCGATCCGTGCCATGTCAGGCTCCTCCGCCGTTGAACCAGTGAGTGCTCGAGCGACCGCCAGCGACGCCCATCGCCCCGAGTACCGATCGGACCACCGTCACCCACCGAGCCCCGGACGAGGGCACAGCGCTGATCGAACCTCGGGGGCCGATCGCGCCCAGCGGCTGGCCGGATACCAGCCAATCACACTGGACCAATGCTGAAAAATGACTATCACCTGACGTTCGGCCGGTCAAGAGTCGGAGATTCACCCCGCCCGGACATCACCCGGACATCACCCGGAAGAATCTTATATGGCAGGTTCGAGAATGGTCATCACGGTACCTCCCCGCCGCCCGGGCCGCACGGGGCTCGGGCCACACCACCCGACGCCACCGCCGCCGGCGGTCCGAGGTCGCGACGGCGGGGGGGTCGCCGACGGCGGCGGGTATGGGCGCGCCGCGGGCGTCGGCCACCGGCCGCCGCCGGGCGGGACGAGCCCGACAAATACCCGTTCGGCACGTTGCGCGTGAATACTTTTCTCAAAAGAGGGAACCCCATTCTCGCCGTACTGCCGAGCGCGGGTGATATCCCTCCCGAGGTCGCCGCGGCGGACGGTGCGGAGCGGGTGGTCCGCCCGAAGAAGGGCCCGCCCGAAGAAGGGCCCGCGCGAAGAAAGGCGGCGCGAAGCAGGCCGGCGAAGAAGCTCGGCGGGAAAGAAGGCGCGGCCCGAGGAAGGCGATGCGAAAGAGGACGCGCTCGGCGAAGGCCGGCGGGCGCGGATCAGCGACGCCCCCGGCCGCGGCCGCGGCTCCGCGCGGCCGACCGCCCCGGCGGCAGGTACACGCCGTCGTGTACCTGCCGCCGGGCGGCGGGCCGGAGATCGGTGACTCAGGCCGTCAGCGGCGGCTCGCGCCGCCCCGCGGCACGTCCCGGAACGCCACTCCGCGGTCCATCGCGGGCTCCCGGGGCATACCGAGCACCCGCTCGCTGACGACGTTGCGCGCCATCTCGGTGGTGCCGCCGCCGATGCAGCTCACCTGCCGCAGCAGGAAGTCGTTGCCGCACTCGGCGGTCGCGCCGTCGTCGTCGGTCCACGCCGCGCCGGCCCCGCCGGCGATCTCGAAGGAGAGGGTCGACGTCCGCGCGGCCGTCACGCCGGTGAACAGCCGCCCGACCGCCGCCGACTGGTCCGGGATCTTGCCGGCCCGCATGCCGGTGGAGATCCGCTCCTGGAGCGCGTGGGTGACGATGTCGAGCATCCGGCCCTCGCCGATGAGGTCCCGGGCCAGCGGGTCGTCGAGTCGGCCCGCGTCCCGCGCGATCTCGACCAGGTGGGTCGCCCGGATGCTGCCGCGCGCCCCGTTCTTGGGGATGGTGACCAGCGGCGAGTTGTGCAGCATCCGCTCGTGGAACATCCAGCGGGTGCCGACCGTCCAGCCGTCGTCGACCTGGCCGACCCGGTCGGAGTCCGGCACCCGGACGTCGGTGATGAACTCCTGGCAGAACTCCTTGTTGCCGTTCAGCATCTCGATGCGGTGCACCTCGATACCCGGCTGGTGAATCGGCATGATGAACACCGTCAGGCCGCGGTGCTTGGGCACATCCCAGTTCGTCCGGGCCAGGACCAGGCCCCAGTCGGACCACCAGGCCCCGGTCGTCCAGATCTTGGACCCGTTGAGGATCCAGTCGTCACCGTCCCGGACGGCCGTGGTCAGGGCGGCGGCGACGTCCGAGCCGGCGCTCGGCTCGGAGAGGAACTGCATCCACAGCTCCTCGCCCCGCAGGATCGCGGGGATGTGCCGGCGCTTCTGCTCCTCGGTGCCGAAGTCCAGCAGCACCGCCGCACACGGAGAGAAGGTCGGCGCCTGGATCTCGGACGGGTACTCGTAGCCGGAGATCTCCTCGCTGAAGGCCCGCTGGTGCTCCGGCGTCAGGCCCTGACCGCCGTACTCCTTCGGGAAACAGATCCCGGCGAACCCGGCGTCGAAGAACATCCGCTGGATCTCGCGCTGCCGGGCGACGGCGGCGAGCTCCTCCTCGTCGCTGTGGCCCGCCCGCATCACGCCGACGCCGGAGTTCGCCGGCAGCGGCGCCAGGTTGGCGCGGATCCAGTTCCGCGCCCGCAGGCGGAAGCTCTCGACGTCCTCGATGTCGCCCACCGCTGTGGCGCTGCCGCTCGTGGCGCCCGTGCTCATGCCCGCTCCTTCAGGTGCTCGACCACACTGGCGATCCGCTGCCGGTGCTCGGCCGGTGTTCCGTACAGCGCCCGGTCGAGGACGACCCGGCGCAGGAAAAGGTGTAGATCATGCTCGAAGGTCACGCCGATGCCACCGTGCATCTGGACGCAGTCCTGGAGCAGCTCCGAGCCGTAGTCCCCGATGAACGCCTTGGCGACGCTCACCAGCTCGGCCGCGTCGGGCGACTGCGCGTCGACGGCGCTCGCCGCCTTGTCACTGATCGCGTGCGCGGCCTCCAGCCAGGACTTCATGTCGGCGAAGCGGTGCTTGAGCTCCTGGTAGGAGGCCAGCGGCCGGCCGAACGAGTAGCGCTCGAAGGCCCACTGCACGGTGAGGTCGAAGGCCGCCTGCATCGCGCCCACGCTCTCCGCGCACTGGATCACCAGCGTCAGCTGAAGCTGACGCTCGATCTGCTCGGCGGCACCCCCGAGCTCGCCGACGACGGCGCTCAGCGGCACCCGCACGCCGTCGAAGCGCACGGTCGAGAAACGCCGGGTCAGGTCCACGGTCTTCAGCGGGGTGATGGTCACCCCGGGCGCGTCGGCCGGGACCAGCACCTGGGTGAGGCCCTCCGCCGTCCGCCCGGTGACCAGCAGGTACCCGGCCTGGGCGGCCGACTCGACCGGGCGCTTCACGCCGTCGAGGACGATCTCGTCGCCCTCGACCCAGCAGGTGAGCCGCACCGTGCCCAGCCGGTCGTTCGGCGCCGGCTCGGTGTGCGCCCACGACGCGATGGTCGCGCCCTCCAGCAGGCCCTCCAGGACCTCCAGGTGGGCCTCGCCGCCGGTGGCACTCAGGGCGGCGGCGACGACGTTCGTCGGCACCAGGGGCCCGGGGGCCGCGCGGAGCCCGAACTCGTGGGCCGCGATCGTCAGATCGACGAGACCGGACCCGCTGATCGAACCGCCGCCGTGCTCCTCGCTGACGAGCAGGGACGTCCAGCCGAGCTCCGCACCGGCGCGCCAGTAGTCCGCGTCGAAGCCGGNGGGGTCGTCCCGCAGCAGCCTGATCCGGTCGACGGGCACCCGGTCGCTCAGGTAGCGGGCGGTCGCCTCCCTGAGGACTTCCTGATCAGCATCCAACTCCAGCAGCACAGCCTGATACCTCCACGTTGCTCCAGCCCTCACGCGACATCTGGCACCGCAGGAGGTGAGAAAAATTTATAGGCGTATTTGACCGGCGTTCAACCCGTAGCACGGGACGGGCCTCCCGCGCACCGAGGGACCTCGACATCCACGGGGCTGCGAGGGGTCTGGCCGGCGACCAACAGCCGCGGGCCGGCCGACAACTGGGACTCCGGTCAGCTCAGGCGCCCTCCGCACACCCAGGCCGCACCCCCACACTGCCATCTCGGCTTTTCCCGGGTCCGACCGGCGGGGGACCGGCCACCCTGGGTACCGGGGGCCGACGGAACCAGCGCCGCGAGTGGGCATCTGTTGACCCTCAGTGTGAAGGTGTGGGTCAATGCGGCATCGACGCCGGAATCGGGGGCCCGTCGATCGCGGTTTGCATCCGTCCGCCTGCGACCGGCGAAGGAGACCGATGCGTCCCGAGCACGTCGAGTACGACGTCGTCGACGATCACATCGGCGTCATCGCGTTCCGCCGCCCGCGGGCCGTCGACACCCACGGAGCGCACCATGCCCAGCTGCTGCGCGAGCTCGACGACGCCTGGCGGACGGCCGCCGAGGACAGCCGGGTCCGGGTCGTCGTGCTGAGATCCGCCGGCCGGCACTTCTTCGCCCGCCCGGACGGGTCCGGCGGCGGGGAGATCCGCCACCAGCGCCACTACGCCAGGGCCTGGCGGGACATCCCCAAACCCGCGGTCGCGGCCGTCCAGGGCAGGTGCCTGGCCGGCGGCGTGCTGCTGTGCTCGCCGTGCGAACACGTGGTCGCCGCCGACGACGCCGAGTTCTCCCACCCCGGGCCCGGCGCGGAGATCCTCGACGGCGCGGGCCGCCACGCGGCGGCGGGCAGAACCCTCACCGCCGCCGAGGCCCAGGCTCTCGGCCTGGTGACCACGGTGGTGCCGCTCGCCGCGCTCCACCGCACCGCCCTGACCCTCGCCCGCGGCCTCGGCCTCGGTGGGGCCGCGTGAGCCCGGACGGCCGCGCGAGCACCGACACCGACACCGACACCGACACCGACACGGGCACGGGCACGGGCGTCCTCGTCGATCATGGTGGCGTCCGGCTGCATGTGCTGGACAACGGCCGCTCCGATCGGCCGGCACCGCCGGTGGTCGTCGTTCCCGGCATGGCCGAGGCCGCGCGGGAGTACCGGTGGCTGCTCGAGCGGCTCGGGGACCGCCGCGTGCTGGCCGTCGACCTGCGTGGCCGGGGCGACAGCGACGCACCGGCCACCGGTTACGCCTGGGAGGACCACATCGGGGACCTGCGGGCGGCCGTGACCGCGCTGGGCCTGCGCCGACCCGTGCTGGTCGCCTTCTCGCGCGGTTCGTCCTACGCCCTGGGATACGCGCTGCGGTATCCCGACCAGGTCGCCGGGCTGGTCGTCGGCGACTACTGGGCCCGGCACGTGCGCCCGCCGGACGCGGTCGTGGAACGTCAGCTGAGCACCCGGATCCGCGGCGTCCCGATGTCGGAGCGGATGCCGCGGCACGCGGCGCGCGCGGTCTTCGCCGAGGCCCGCGACCACGTGCTCTGGGATCGTCTCCCCGAGCTGCGCTGCCCCGTCCTGGTGATCCGCGGCGGGCGCCGCGGGGCCGTCGTGACCGACGAGGTCGCCACCCAGTGGCGGGACGCGCTGCCGACGGTGCGGCTCGCGACCGTCGAGAACGCCGGGCACGATCTGTGGAGCCGCGACCGGGACGCCTACCTGGCCGCGCTGCTGCCCTTTCTCGCCGCGCTCGGCTGACCCGCGGGTACCCGGCGTGGGACGGTAGCGTGGCCGGGGTACCTCGCGGACCCCGGGCATCCGTGCTGCCCGCCGGCGGGGCGACCCGCCTGACATCACGTACAGCATTAATTACTCCCACGGAACGTGATGTTCGTCTGTGGCGAATCAGATGCGCGGTCTCGTCCCGCGCGGGATTGTCTGTCTTGGCGCGCCTCGCGGGGCCCGCCGTTTTCCCGCCCGCCTCGTCCAGTGGAAGGTCGATCGATGCACTTCGAACTCACTCCGGATCAGGAGCAGCTCAGGGCCGGTGCGCGCGAGCTCGCCCGCAGCTTCGGGGACGACTACTGGGCGGAGAAGGACCAGAAGTGCGAGTTCCCGTGGGAGTTCTACAACGCGTTCGCCGAGGGCGGCTGGCTCGGCATCGCGATCCCCACCGAGTTCGGCGGCGGCGGGCTGGGCATCACCGAGGCGGCGCTCCTGCTGGAGGAGATCGCGGCCTCCGGTGCCGGCATGAACGGGTGCAGCACGATGCATCTGACGATCTTCGGGCTGAACACGATCGTCAAGCACGGCAGCGCCGACCTGCAGAAGGAGATCCTGCCGCGCGCGGCGGACGGGTCACTGCACGTCTGCTTCGGCGTGACCGAGCCGAACGCCGGCACGGACACCACCCGCATCTCCACGTTCGCGCAGCGGGTCGACGGCGGTTACGTGATCAACGGCCGGAAGGTCTGGATCACCAAGGCCGGTGACTCGCAGAAGATGATTCTCATCACGCGCTCGACGAAGCGTGATGAGGTCACCCGCCCCACCGACGGCATGACGCTGTTCCTCATCGACATCGACCGGGACAAGATCGACCTGCGCGCCATCCCGAAGATGGGCCGCAACGCCGTCTCCTCGTACGAGGTCTTCATCGACAACCTCTTCGTGCCCGAGTCCGCGCGCATCGGCGAGGAGGGCAAGGGCTTCAAGTACCTGCTGGACGGGCTCAACCCGGAGCGGATCCTGCTGGCGCACGAGGCGCTGGGCATCGGCCGCGCCGCGCTGGAGAAGGCCACCCGGTACGCCAAGGAGCGGGTCGTCTTCGAGCGGCCGATCGGCCAGAACCAGGGCGTCGCGTTCCCGCTGGCCGAGGCCCAGATCCGGCTGGACGCCGCCGAGCTGATGGCCCGCCAGGCCGCCTGGCGCTACGACCGGGGCCTGCCCTGCGGCCCGCAGGCGAACATGGCCAAGTGGCTGTGCGCGGAGGCCGGTTTCCAGGCCGCCGACCAGGCCGTCCAGACCCACGGTGGGATGGGCTACGCCCGCGAGTACCACGTGGAGCGCTACTTCCGTGAGTCGCGCGTGATGCGGATCGCCCCGGTCAGCCAGGAGATGGTGCTCAACTACGTCTCCCAGCACGTCCTCGGCCTGCCGAAGTCGTACTAGCCGGCCGGCGGCCCGGCCCGGCCCGCCGGCCGCTCAGATCGACAGGTGAGCGTTCACCGCGCGGGCCTGTTCCGCCAGTTCGGGTAGTTCCACGACGGTGAGGCCGGCCGCGGCGAGGAGCTCGCAGCCCTGGCAGTCGGCCACGAACAGGCTCGGCTCGCGCCAGGCGATCACCACCCGCGGGATCTTCGCGGCGAGGATGAGCTGGGTACAGGTGCGCGGTCGGGATCTGCGCTGCGAGCAGGGTTCCAGCGTGCTGTAGATCGTCGCGGTGGCGAGCCGGGGGTCGTCCGGGGCGATCTTCGCGAGGGCGGACTCCTCGGCGTGCACCGCGTCGTCCACCTCCCGGGAGAAGCCCGACGCGATCTCCTCGCCGTCCGCGCCGACGATCACGGCGCCGACCGAGTAGGCGCCGGTGGCCGGCGGGCAGCGGTGGGCGAGGTCGACTGCCCGCCTCATCCACCGGTGGTCGTCGAAATGGGGCATGGGATCGCTCGCCCTCCCGCGGGGCGGGTCACGGCGCACCCCCCGTGCCCGCCGGCCGCGCGGTCGCTGTCCGGATGACGTCATCGACAGCATCGTCTGACAGCGATGTCCGTGCGAGCGGACGGCCGGCGGCGGGTGGGTGGACAGGCGGTCCCGGCGACCGACCGCCAGTGACCAGCCGACTTCGGCAGGTGACCGGTGGCCGGTGGCCGGTGGCCGCCAGCCGGCGCGCCGGGCTACCCGGCGTGGCCGGCCACCGCCCCCGCCGGGCGGCGGCGCCACGGGAGCAGGCCGCCGGGCTCCCGGGCCACCACACCCGTCACCGCACCGGTCACCGTGCCGGTCATCAGCGCCGTCACCGCGGCCGCGGCGGCGGGGAGGCGCTGCGCCGGCACGGCGACCCGCGGTCGGGGCGCACAGTCCCGCAGGGCGGCGAGCTCGTCCAGCCACAGCTGGGCGAGCCGCTCCCGGCCCGGCACGCTCTCACTGGCGACGAACATGACACCGACCCGGTTGTCGACACCGAACATCGCCACGGCGAGGTGCTGGCGGCCGACCAGCAGCGGCCCCATGCCGATCAGGTCGGTCATCGGCCGGCCGGCGACGGACAGCGGGCCGCGGATGGTCCGGGCGTTGGTCGCCACCAGGGCCATCTTGCCGATCTGGGTCGGGTAGCTGCCGACCTCCGCGAGCATGCGCTGGCTGGCGAACCTCGCCATCGCCGGGAAGTGGTGCCGTTCCACCAGCCCGAGCCCGCCCCGCTTCATCCGGGACGTCGCCGCGGCGATCCGGGCCAGCCGCCGGGCCGGGTCCGGCTCCGCGCAGTAGAGCGGCACCCGGGCCCCGGTGTTGTAGTTCGACAGGATGTCCCGCTCCGCGGCGGCGCGGATGCTGACCGGCATCAGGGCGTGCACGGGCCGCGACCCGCGCTTCCAGTCGGCCGGCGACCAGGCCCGCAGCGCACCGGCGAGCGCGGCGAGATACACGTCGTTCACGGTCACGCCGTGCGCGCGGGCGATCGAGCGCAGCGTGCCGACCTCGACCGAGACCCAGTCGTGCCGCGCGGGGCCGGCCGGCGGGCCGCCCCAGCCCGCCAGCCGGCGGGTCGGCAGCAGGCAGCCGACGCCCCGGGCGACGAACTTCGCGTACTCGACCGGCCGCGGCCGGGGGATCGTCCCGGGCAGGCCCAGGTCGATCTCGTCGCTGTCCCCGAACAGCAGGTACATGACCCGGTAGAGGGCCATGCCGTCCTGCTGGACGTGGCTGGATCGGTACACCAGCGTCGTTCCGGTGGCACCCGGCGTCGGGTCGCGCAGCAGGTAGAGCATCCACGGCGGCCGGGTCAGGTCGACCGGCCGGCTCACGATGCTGTCGACGGCGGCCCGCAGCCGCTCGTCGCCGCCCCGCTCGCCGATGCCGGCTCCGGTCCCGGTTCTGACGCCGCTGTTCGCCTCGCCGGCCGCCGGGTCGGCGGGTGGCAGGTCGACGGGTGGCAGGTCGACGGCGACGACGTGATCGTCGAGATTCAGGCCGGGATCGGAGACCCAGCGGGTCTCCTTCGCCGTGGAGCCCCGCTCGGCGGACCAGACCGTCACTGTCTCCAGCCGGTCGGTCAACATGCGGGCACGCGGGTCCCGCAGCCGCTCGGCGATGTGCGCCCGCAGTTCCGCCAGGTCCAGCTGCGGGCCGTCGAAGTGCAGGAGTGCGCCGATGTCCTGGTGCTCCCCCGGATGGCGCTCGACGAAGGCGAGGTAGGCCCGGTCCCCCGGGGTCAACGGTCGCACGTGCGCGGGCGTGTAGTCGGTCTTCCTGATCGCGCCGAGCAGGGCCATCAGATGCTCACCCACCCCGTCTGCGGGCAGTGGGTACAGGTCGGGACCGTCCGGTCGTCAGCCCTGGCAGATCGGCGCAACTGTGCGCGAGAGATACCTATACCCATGCATCAGTTACTACTCGTGTTTGTCGCGACATCCAGCGTTGTGTCCGACGTCTCGTCGACGGGCTTGCGGGACGCACAGCAAGTAGCTGATCACCGGCAGGAATCGGGGTCCGCGACCAGCGGATAAGCCGGATCCCCTCATGACAACCGTATCGACACCCGTCGGGCACCAAGGTGTGCGCGGGCGCGCGCCGGAGCGGTCAGGTCCGCCCCCGCCCCGTCGAGATCCGCCGCGGTGGGCACCGTCGCCCGCCGATCAGGATATTGGTCACCCGCCGTGATGGACGGCAACACGACAACCCGTCGCAGGCACCTTCGGCGGGCACCCCCGAGACCCTGCTCACAGGCCCCCGGGACATCTCACCGCACGCATTGCCCGAAGCCCGTCGGCCGCGGCGGCTCCTTTCTCTGCCGGCCGCCCGCCCAGGCTTTTCCGGGCCGGTGCCGGCGCGCAGTTCTGGGCGCATCCGCCCGTTGCCCGACCGGCGAGCGCCCCGCCAGCCTCCACGGGCGACCCCCTGACCAGGAACTTCGCCGCCTGGCGGGGCGGTACGCCACCCAGCGGGAAATCGCGGGAAGACAATGTGGCCACCGTGCTGCGCGCATCAATACCGATATTCTCCGGCCCGGAACAACGCACCACCCGGCCCACCGGCCGGAATTTTCGAATATCCCCCGGAGCGGTCCCCGGGGTGATTCTGAACACGATCCAGTCACCCACCCGAGGCGGAAAATCGGTTGGCAGCGGCCGGCTACCGCCAGATCTGGTCCACGGGACGCCGCCGGGTCACTCCGCCACCAACCGCCGAAGGTGGATCATGACGGTCCTCGACGCCAGCGCCGCCCCCGGTCTCGCCGGGCCGCCGAGCTCTCACGGCCCGCGGCGCGACCCCGCGCCACTNCTGCCCGACCCTGAACCGGTGCGGGTCCTCGGCACGGAGGCAGCCGGCGAGATCGACCCCGTCCTGCTGCGTGAGCTGCACCGGCGCCTGGTGCTGGGCCGGCGCTTCAACCAGCAGGCCACCACGCTCGCCCGCCAGGGCCGCCTCGCGGTGTATCCGGCGTCCACCGGCCAGGAGGCCTGCCAGATAGCCGCCGCGATGGTGCTGCGCGAGACGGACTGGCTGTTTCCCAGCTACCGCGACACACTGGCGGTGACCGCGCGGGGCGTGCCGCCGATGGACGTCCTGGCGCTGATGCGCGGGCACACCCACTGCGGCTACGACCCGCGGTCGTACCGGACGGCGCCGCTGTCGACCCCGCTGGCCACCCAGGCCTGCCACGCGGTCGGCCTCGCCCACGCGGCCCGGCTGCGCGCGGCGGCGGACCCGGCGGCCCCGCGGGACGTGGTGGCGCTCGCCCTGGTCGGCGACGGCGGCACCAGCGAGGGCGACTTCCACGAGGCACTGACCTTCGCCGGGGTGCTGAAGGCACCGGTGGTCTTCCTCGTGCAGAACAACGGCTACG
The DNA here is from genome assembly GCF_001636565.1 of Frankia sp. EI5c. Lineage (GTDB taxonomy): Bacteria > Actinomycetota > Actinomycetes > Frankiales > Frankiaceae > Parafrankia. The sequence goes on along the minus strand of NZ_LRTK01000019.1, from coordinate 64,635 downwards.
CGATCTCGGTGCCGCTGTCCCGGCAGACCGCGGCGCCGACGCTCGCGCACAAGGCGGTCGGCTACGGCGTCACCGGCCGGCTGGTCGACGGCAACGACGCGCCGGCGGTGCACGCCGTGCTCGGCGCGGCGGTCGAGCAGGCGCGGTCCGGCGGCGGGCCGGTCCTCGTCGAGGCGATCACCTACCGCCTCGACGCCCACACCAGCGCGGACGACGCCAGCCGCTACCGGGACCAGCGGGAGGTGGACTCGTGGCGGGAACGCGATCCGCTCGCGCTGCTGGAGGCGCACCTGCGCGCCGCCGGTCTGCTCGACGCGGCGACGGCCGACGCGGCCGCGCGGGCCGCCGAGGAGCTCGCCGCCGGCATGCGGGCGCGGGCGGCCGAGGCTGCCGAGGCGCCCGGCCCCGATCCGCGCTCCCTGTTCACACACGTCTACGCCGAGCCGACCAGCCAGCTCCGCGAGCAGGCCGCCGCGCTGGCCGCGCGCCTCGCCGACGAGGCGCCCCGAACCGACAGCGGGAGCGACCCGGCATGAGCACGGCGACCGGTACGACCACGGCAACCATGGTGCAGGCACTCAACGCGGCCCTGCGCGACTCCCTGCGCGCGGACACCGACGTGCACGTCCTCGGCGAGGACGTCGGCACTCTCGGCGGGGTCTTCCGGGTCACCGACGGCCTGGCCGCCGAGTTCGGGCCGGACCGCTGCCTGGACACGCCCCTGGCCGAGGCGGGCATCCTCGGCACGGCCGTGGGTATGGCGATGTACGGGCTGCGCCCCGTGGTGGAGATGCAGTTCGACGCCTTCGCCTACCCCGCGTTCGAGCAGCTCGCGTCGCATGTCGCCAAGATGCGCAACCGCACCGGCGGCCGGCTCCCGCTGCCGCTCACCATCCGCGTCCCGTACGGGGGCGGGATCGGCGGTGTCGAGCACCACAGCGACTCCAGCGAGGCCTACTACGCGCACACGCCGGGTCTGCACGTCGTGACACCGGCGACGGTCGCCGACAGCTACGGCCTGCTGCGGGCCGCCATCGCCTCGGACGACCCGGTGGTCTTCCTGGAGCCCAAGCGCCTGTACTGGTCCAGCGGCGAGTTCACCCCGTCGGCGGTGGCGCCGATCGGCCGCGCGGTGGTCCGCCGGCCCGGCACGGCGGCAACGCTGCTGACCTACGGTCCCTCGCTGCCGGTCTGCCTGCGGGCCGCCGAGGCGGCCAGTGCCGCCGGCCTGGAACTGGCCGTCGTCGACCTGCGGTCGCTGGTTCCCTTCGACGACGAGACGGTCTGCGCGGCGGTGCGGGCCACCGGGCGGGCAGTGGTGGTCCACGAGGCCACCGGGTTCGGGGGCGTCGGGGCGGAGATCGCCGCCCGGGTCAGCGAACGGTGCTTCCACCACCTCGCCGCGCCGGTGCTGCGGGTGACCGGATTCGACATCCCGTATCCGCCTCCGCTGCTCGAACACCACCATCTTCCGAGCGTGGACCGCGTTCTCGACGCCGTCGCCCGACTCCAGTGGGAGCAGTGAGACCGTGGCCGCGGTACGCGAATTCGCCCTGCCCGACCTCGGCGAGNGGCTGACCTCCGCCGAGATCGTCCGCTGGCTGGTCGCCATCGGGGACGTCATCGCCGTCGACCAGCCGGTGGCGGAGGTGGAGACCGCCAAGGCGGTGGTCGAGGTCCCCTGCCCGCACGCCGGCGTCGTCACCTCGATCGCCGGACCAGCCGGCACCCAGCTGCCGGTCGGCGCGCCGCTGATCACCGTCGCCGTCAGCGGGATCGGTGGCGGAGGCGGCGCGCCCGCGACCGCGACCGAAGCCGAGGCCGGCGCGGCGGGCGAGGCCGGCGCGGCGGGCGCGACCGGCGCGGCGGCGGCGCGGGCGGGCGGGTCGGGCAGTGTCCTCGTCGGGTACGGCACCCGGGAGCAGCCGGAGCGCTCCGCCAGGCCGGACTTCGCCACGCTGGCGGCCGGCTCCGCGGTGCCGACCCACCCGGCCCACCCGGCCGGCCCGACCCACCCGGCCGGGCCCACCGCGCCGCGGCCGCCGGAGGCGGTCAGGGTCATCTCGCCGCTGGTCCGCCGCCTCGCGCGCGACCACGGCCTCGACCTGGCCACGGTCACCGGCAGCGGCCCGGCCGGGCTGATCCGCCGGGGGGACGTGGAAGCGGCCATCGCCGCCGGGCCGGAGTTCACCGCCACCAGGCCGGCCACACCGCCCGCCGCGCCGGCGGCGGCACCCGCGGCCGGGTCGGACCCGTCCGTGATCGCGCTTAGCCCGCTGGCCCGGCACGCGGCGGAGACCTTCGCCCGCAGCCGGCGCGAGGTCGCCGACGCCACCTGCTGGGTGGACACCGACGCCACCGAGCTGCTCGCGGCCCGCCGGAGCCTCAACTCCGGCCCGGGTGACGCCGAGCGGCCGATCGGGCTGCTGGCGATCGTCGCCCGCGTCTGCGTCGCCGCCCTGCTCCACTTCCCGGACCTGAACTCCCAGGTCGTCACGGATGCCGAGGGACGGGCGACCGGCGTGCGCCGGCACCGGTCGGTGCACCTCGGCTTCGCCGCGCAGACACCGCGGGGCCTGGTGGTGCCGGTCGTCCGCGACGCGCAGAACCGGACGACGACCGCGCTCGCCGCCGAGATCGCCCGGCTGACCGCCGCCGCGCGGGCCGGCCGGCTGGTGCCCGCGGAGCTGACCGGCGGCACCTTCACGCTGAACAACTACGGCGTCTTCGGGGTGGACGGCGCGACGCCGATCATCCATCACCCGGAGACCGCGATGATCGGGATCGGCCGGATCATCGCCCGGCCGTGGGTGGTGGACGGCGAGCTGGCCGTGCGCAGCGTCGCCCAGCTGTCGTTCACCTTCGATCACCGGGTCTGCGACGGCGCGACCGCGGGGTCCTTCCTGCGCTTCGTCGCCGACGCCGTCGAGAACCCGGCCCGGCTGCTCCGGTTCCTGTGAGCACCCGCCCGGCGGCTCCGCCCGCGGCGAGGACACCGGTGGCCGGCTCCGCGCCCCCGGCAGCGATCGCCGTCCCCCGCCAGACCGGCGACGCCAGCCACCGATCCGGTCCCAGAAGGGATGTCTTGCCTGCCCACCCGCAGCGATGCACCTACCTCGGCCCCGAGGGCACGTTCACCGAAGCCGCGCTGCGCACGCTGCCCGAAGCCGTCACGCACGAACTCTTCCCGTCCGGCTCGGTGGCGGCCGCGCTGGACGCGGTGCGCAACGGTGACGCGGGGGCGGCCCTGGTGCCGGTCGAGAACTCCGTCGAGGGGGCGGTGACGGCGACCCTCGACGAGCTCGCGACCGGCCGGCCGCTGACGATCCGGCGGGAGGTGCTGCTGCCGATCAGCTTCGCGCTGCTCGTCCGGCCGGGCACCACCCTGGACGACGTCAAGAGCGTCACCGGGCACCCGGTCGCCCAGGCCCAGGTGCGGCGCTGGCTGGCCAGGCACCTGCCGCACGCCGAGTGGGAGTCGGCCGCCTCCAACGCCGAGGGCGCCCGCCTGGTGCGGGACGGGCGGTTCGACTGCGCGTTCGCCGGCGAGTTCGCCGCCCGCCTCTACGGCCTGGAGGCACTCGTGACCGACATCAACGACGCCGGGGACGCGACAACTCGTTTCGTCCTGCTGGAGCGGCCCGGCCGGGTCAGCCCGCCGACCGGGCGGGACAAGACCTCGGTGGTGGTGTGGCCGGACCGGGACGAACCGGGCGCGCTGCTGGAGCTGCTGCGGGAGTGGGCGGTGCGCGGGGTGAACCTGCTGCGGATCGAATCCCGGCCGACCGGTGAGGGCCTGGGTCGGTACTGCTTCTCGATCGACGCGGAGGGCCACATCGGTGACCGCCCGGTGCGGGAGGCGCTGATGGGGCTGCACCGGATCACTCGCAAGATCCGTTTTCTCGGCTCGTATCCGCGGGCGGACCGGATCAGCTCGGCCGGGGACCCGTTGCGGGCGAACCACGAGTTCGCGAAGGCCGCCGCCTGGATCGCCCGCTGTGTCGAGGGAATCGGCGAGGTCACGGACTAGTCACGGATCAGGAGCGCCGGCTGCCGCGCGCAAACAGTTCCGCCCTAAGCCTGATGTGGCTAATCTCACCAATTATGACGCAGGACAAGCGGCGGCGGCCGCTCCCGCCGGCAGCGGCCACGACGGTCCGGGCGGAGCCAGCCACCGGATGGGGTCATCCGCTCGGTGGGCTCCTCGCGGCCGTCCTCGGCCGGCGCCAGGACCTCGCCCCGGTCCCGCGGCCCGGCGGGCCGAGCCTCGCCGGCACCGACCTGGCCGGCCGGGTCTTCACCGGACGCCGGCTGCGCGCGGCGGACCTGCGCGGGGCCTTCCTCAGCGGCGCGGACCTGCGCGGTACCGACCTGCGCGCGGCGGACCTGCGCGGTACCGACCTGCGGGACGCCGACCTGAGCAGCGCGACGCTGTCCGGCGCCGACCTGCGCGGGGCGCTCCTGGCCGGCACGCATCTCAACGGCGCGGATCTTCGCGACGCCGACCTGCGCGCGGCCTATCTGTTCCGGGCCGACCTGCGCGGCGCCTTCCTCCTGCGCGCGGACCTGCGGGAGGCGAACTTCGGCGAGACCGTCCTGCGGGGCGCGGTGCTGTGCGACGCGGACGCGACCGGGGCCGTCCTCGACTCCACGGACCTGCGCGGGGCGGATGTGTGCGGCACCGCGTTCGCCGAGGCGCTGCTCAGCGCGCCACGGCTGGACCGGCTGCGCTGGTCCGCGGCGACCACCTGGCCCCGCCGCGAATGGGCCCACCGGTTACGCTCCGCCTCCCGCCAGACGGGTCCGGGCCGGTTCGAGGTCGTCGACACGGCCGGCCGTGGTTGACGGCCCGCTGTCCGGGGTGCGCGTGCTGGAGGTCGCCACCCACGTGTTCGCCCCGACCGCGACGGCGGTGCTGACCGAGTGGGGCGCGCGGGTCGTCAAGGTGGAGCATCCCGACGGGGGCGACCCCTACCGGGGGCTGACCACCGTGGGCCTGCACTCCGAGTACCGGGGAGTCGACCCGTTCTTCCAGTCCGCCAACCGGGGCAAGCGCTCGGTGGGCGTCGACCTGGCCCACCCGCGGGGCCGCGCACTGCTCGACCGCCTGCTGGCCGACAGCGACGTCTTCGTCACCAACCTGCGGGAGGGTGCGCGCCGGCGCCTCGGCATCGACGTCGACGACATCCGCGCCCGGGAGCCGTCGATCATCTACGTGCGCGCCACCGCGTTCGGCGCCCACGGGCCGGACGCGCGCCGCGGCGGCTACGACTCCGGCGCGTTCTGGGCGCGCAGCGGCATGCAGCAGCTGCTCGGGGCCCCGGGCGCACGGTGGCCGGGGCTGCCGCGCCCCGCCTTCGGCGACCTCGTCGCCGGGCTCGCGCTGGCCGGGGGGATCAGCACGGCGCTCTACCGCCGGGCGACGACCGGCGAGGGCTCCGTCGTCGACGGCTCGCTGCTGGCCGCCGGCCTCTGGCAGGTGCAGCCCGACATCGTCAACGCCTGGATCGACGGGGAGGACCACCCGGACACCGGGGAGGAGCACCCGGACACCGGGGAGGCCCCGCGGGCGGACCCGCGAGCCGACCGGTACGCGACCTGGAACCCGCTCATGCTCCCCTACCGGACCGCCGACGGCCGGTTCATCGCGCTGATGATGCTGGCTCCGGACCGGAACTGGCCCTCGCTGTGCGACGCCCTCGGCCGGCCCGAGCTCGCCACCGACCCGCGTTTCGTCGACCTGGACGCCCGCCGCCGCAACGCCCGGGCCTGCGTCGAGGAGCTTGAGGCGGTCTTCGCCGCCAGCCCGCTCGCCGCCTGGCGCACGGCCCTCGCCGGGTTCGAGGGCGAGTGGGCGGTGAGCCAGCACCCGGGCGAGGTGCACGGCGATCCCCAGGTCCAGGCGAACGGCTTCGTCGCCGAGGTGGAGATGGGCGGCGGGTTCGGGATGCCGATGGTCACCACCCCGGTCCAGTTCGACGGCCGGCCGGGGCGGCCGGCCCGCGCGCCCGAGCACGGCGAGCACACCGAGGCCGTGCTGCTGGAGCTCGGCCTGACCTGGCCGGAGATCCTGCTGCTGAAGGAGCAGGGCGCGATCCTCTAGCAGAACCGGGGTGCCGCCGGTTCTGTCCGCCACATGCCGTCCAGGCCTTACCTGTCGAGTCCGGGCGGGGTTCGTCCTACCATCGGCTGATGAGTCCGCGGTGCACGACCACGCTGCCTGTCCCGGGCCACCCACTCGCGGTAGTTGGGTCGACTCCGGGGCGGGCCTGATGGGCCTGTTCCGGCGCCGCTCCGGCGCGCTGCGCGGCCAGGGCCCCTCCCCGGCGTTCGGCGGGCGGACGTTCAGCCGCCTGTTCGGGGTCTCCTGCTCGGAGTGCCGGCTGGGGCCCGCCTCGTTCACCCAGGTCGCCGCGGAGGCGTACTCGTGGGCGGACACCCACGACCAGCTCCACCATCCGGCCAGGTCGTCCGCGCGGGTGGTCACTCACCGCTGACGGCGGCCGCCCGGGCCAGCCGGGGCTCCTGGTGCGCGACGGCGAGGTGGTCCCCGGCGAGGTCGACCAGGACGTCCGAGCCGTCCCGCACCTCACCGGCGACCAGCGCCCGGCCGAGCCGCGTCTCGATCTCGCGCTGGATGAACCGGCGCAGCGGGCGCGCCCCGAACACCGGGTCGAAGCCCTCCCGGGCGATGAACTCCCGGGCGGCCGCGGTGAGCCGCAGCGTGATCCGGCGCTCGGCCAGGCGGGCCCGCAGGTCCGCGACCAGCAGCGTCACGACCTGCTCGATCTCGACCAGGGTCAGCGGCCTGAACAGGACGGTCTCGTCGAGGCGGTTGAGGAACTCCGGCCGGAACTGCCGCCGCAGCTCGGCCATGACCCGGTCGCGGGCCGCCGGGTCGATCTCACCGCTCGCCGTCACCCCTTCGAGCAGCCACTGCGAACCGAGGTTCGACGTCATGATGATGACGGTCTCGGTGAACGAGACGGTGCGGCCGCGGCCGTCGGTGAGCCGGCCGTCGTCCAGGACCTGCAGCAGCGTGTTGAAGACGTCCGGGTGGGCCTTCTCGATCTCGTCGAGGAGCACGACGGAGTAGGGCCGGCGGCGCACGGCCTCGGTGAGCTGCCCGCCCTCCTCGTGGCCGACGTAGCCGGGCGGTGAGCCGATGAGCCGGCTGACGCTGTGGCGTTCCTGGTACTCGCTCATGTCGATGCGGACCATCGCCTCCTCGGAGTCGAACAGCGCCTCGCACAGCGCCCGCGCCAGCTCGGTCTTCCCGACCCCGGTCGGGCCCAGGAAGAGGAACGAGCCGACCGGGCGCCGCGGGTCGCGGATCCCCGCCCGCGACCGGATGACCGCGTCGGCGACCAGCTGAACCGCCTCGTCCTGGCCGACGACCCGCTCGTGCAGGATGTCGTCGAGGCGCAGCAGCTTCTCGCGTTCACCCTCGACCAGCCGGGAGACGGGGATGCCCGTCCACCGGGAGACGATGCCGGCGATCTCGTCCTCGGTGACCAGCTCACGCAGCAGCGGCTGGCCCTGCTGGCGGCCGGTGAGCCGCTCCTCCTCCCCGGCCAGGCGCCGGCGCAGGTCCGGCAGCTGGCCGTGGCGCAGCTCGGCGGCCGTGTTCAGGTCGTAGGCGCGTTCCGCCTCCTCGGCGCGGCGGCGGACGTCCTCGACCTGCTCGCGCAGCTCCTGCACCCGGCGGATGGCCTGGCGCTCGGACTCCCACTGGGCCCGCATCGCCTCGGCCTGCGCGCGCAGGTCCGCGAGCTCCCGGCGGAGCTGGTCCAGCCGGGCGACGCTGGCCGCGTCGTCCTCCTTCGCCAGCGCCGCCTCCTCGATCTCCAGCCGGGTGACCCGGCGTGTGACCTCGTCCAGCGGGGCGGGCATGGAGTCGATGTCCGTGCGCAGCATCGCGCACGCCTCGTCGACCAGGTCGATCGCCTTGTCCGGCAGGAACCGGTCGGAGATGTAGCGGTGGGACAGCACCGCCGCGGCCACCAGGGCACCGTCCTGGATGCGCACGCCGTGGAAGATCTCGAACCGCTCCCGCAGCCCCCGCAGGATCGAGATGGTGTCCTCCACCGTCGGCTCCTCCACCGCGACCGGCTGGAACCGGCGCTCGAAGGCGGCGTCGGACTCGATGTGCCGGCGGTACTCCTCGACCGTCGTCGCGCCGATCAGGTGCAGCTCGCCGCGGGCCAGCATCGGCTTGAGCATGTTGCCGGCGTCCAGCGCGCCCTCGGCCGCACCGGCACCGACGACGGTGTGCAGCTCGTCGACGAACAGCAGGATGCGGCCCTGCGCCGCCTTGATCTCGGTGAGCACCGCGGTGAGGCGTTCCTCGAACTCGCCGCGGTACTTCGCCCCGGCGATCAGCGCGGCCAGGTCGAGCTGGAACACCACCCGGTCCCGCAGCCCTTCGGGGACGTCACCGGAGTGGATGCGCCGCGCCAGCCCTTCGACGATCGCCGTCTTGCCCACCCCGGGGTCGCCGAGCAGCACCGGGTTGTTCTTCGTCCGGCGGGAGAGGATCTGGGTGACCCGGCGGATCTCCGCGTCGCGGCCGATGACGGGGTCGAGGCGGCCCGCCGCGGCCTCGGCGACCAGGTCCCGGCCGTACTTCTCCAGGGCCTCATAGGTCTCCTCCGGGTGCTGGGACGTCACCCGCTGGTTGCCGCGCACGGCGGTGAGCGCGCCCAGCAGCTTCTCCCGGGTGAGGCCGCTGCCGGCGAGCAGGCGCCCGGCCGCGGTCCCCGGCCCCTCCTCGGCCAGGGCGAGCAGCAGATGCTCGACGGAGACGTAGTCGTCCCGCAGCCGCCCGGCCTCCCGCAGTGCGGTGTCCAGCAGCCGGGCCAGCCGCTGCGTGACGTACACCTCCCCCGGCCGCGCCCCCGGGCCGGACACCCGCGGCCGCCGGTCCAGTTCGGCGGAGACGGCCTCCGCGAGCGCCGCCGGCTCCGCCCCGGCGTCGGCCACCAGGCGGCGGACGAGCCCGTCCTGCGGTTCGAGCAGCGCCGCGAGCAGGTGCTCGCCGTCGACCTCGGCCTGACCGAGCCGGATGGCGCGGGCCTGCGCCTCGTCGAGGGCCGCCCGGGACTTCTCGGTCAACCTGTTCATGTCCATGGATGCACCTCGCCTGTGGCAGGTCGGGCTCGCAGCAGCCGTTCAAGGTCGTCGATCCGGTCGAGCAGGTCGAGCACGATCCCGGTCGCGGTGTAGGTGATCCCGAGGTCACGGCGGAGCCGCTCGATACGCCCGGCCCGGGCCACCGCCCGCGCGGTGAGGACGTACCGGCCCGCCGCGTCGACGTCGGCCTCGAGCAGGCCCAGCGCCACCAGGCGGCGGACGAGGTCGGGATGCAGCCGGGTGACGGCGCAGAACGCCTCGATGTCCAGGGCCCGGCCCGGCCGGGCGCGGACGACCAGCGCGGTCACGACGGCTCCTCGGGTTCGGTCATGACGGCCTCCTGGGATTGAAGGACGAGGCCCGGGCAAGCTCGCGGAACAGCTCCGCCTCACGCTCCGTCGGGCTCGGCGGGACCATGATCCGGACATGCGCGTACAGGTCACCCGCCCCGCCGTCGCGGCCCGGCAGGCCCCGGCCGCGCAGCCGAAGCCCGCGGCCGCTGGACGTCCCCGCCGGCACGGCGACGCTCACCCGCTCGCCGTCCGGGGTGTCCAGGGAGACCGTCGCCCCCAGCACGGCTTCCCAGGGCGTCAGCGGCAGGTCGGTGTGGACGTCCCGCCCGTCGACCCGGAAACGCGGGTCGGCCAGCAGCCGCACCACGAGGTACAGGTCGCCCGCCGGCCCGCCGGCGCGGCCGCGCCCGCCCTGGCCGGCCAGCCGCAGGCGCTGGCCGTCCCGGATCCCGGCGGGAACGGTCACCTCGATCTCGCGCGGGCCGTCGGCGCCGGGCAGCGCCACCCGGCGCCGCCCGCCCCGGTAGGCCTCGCTGAGGGTGACCTGGATCTCCGCCTCCTGATCGGCGCCCGGCACCGGGCCGCCGCCACCTGGCCGCCGGGCGAAGCCACGCGCTCCCCCGCCGAAAAGGTCGGCGAAGTCGAAGCCCTCGAATCCCTCGAAACCTCCGGCGCCGCGGAACCCGCCCGCCTCGCGGAATCCGCCGAAGCCGGTGAACCCCCCGGCACCCTCGTGGCCGAAACCCCCGGCCGCGCGCCCGCTCGCCCGCCCGCCCGGGCCTCCGCCCGCGCCCGCGCCGCGGGCCCAGTGCTCGGCGCCCTCCGGCATCCGCCGGAAGTCGGCGCCGAAACGGTCGTAGCGAGCGCGCGCGTCCGGATCGGAGAGCACGTCGTACGCCTCGGAGAGCTCCTTGAACCGTTCCTCGGCGGCCGGGTCGGAGTTGATGTCCGGGTGGTACTTCCGCGCGAGCTTGCGATACGCCCGCTGGATCGTGTCGCCGTCGGCGTCCCGCGCGACCCCGAGGACCTGGTAGAAGTCCGGGTCGGCGGTGGTGCGCCGGCCGGCGCCGGCGCCGGCTCCGCCGCTCACGGCGCGCTCCGCCCGGAGCTCTCCCGCGGGCTTCGCCCGGAGCTCTCCCGCGGGCCGGCGCTCACGGCGACGGAGGCGGGCCGCAGCACCCGCCCCTCGGCCGCGTAGCCCGGCCGGAGAACCGTCACCACGGTGCCCGCCGGCGGCGGGTCGGGCATCGACGACGAGGCGGGCATCGACGAGGCGTCCACCACCGCCCCGACCTGGTGCCGGTTCGGGTCGAACGCCCCGGACTCGTCGTCCAGCCGGACGACCTCGCAGCTGCGCAGGGCGTCCAGGGCCAGCTGGCGGACGCCGCGCACCCCGTCGATCAGGGATTCCGGGTCCGCGGACGCGTGCGACAGCGCCAGCTCCAGATGATCGAGCACCGGGAGCCAGGCGAGCACCACCCGATCCCGCTCGGCGGCCCTGGCCGCGCTGATCTCCCGCCCGGTCCGCCGGCGGTAGTTGTCGAAGTCCGCCAGCGTGCGAAGCTGCTGGGCCTGGCACTCCTCGAGTTCCCGGGCGAGGTCCGGATGCTCAGCCATCGTCACGGGTGGTGAACTCGGCGTCGATCACATCGTCCCCGCCGGGCGCCGGCGCCGACTCCCGGGACGCCGAAGCCGACTCCCGGGACGCCGACGGCAGGCCGTACAGCACCTGCTGGAGATCGTTGACCAGCGGGCGGACCCGGTCGACGTCCGCGCGCTCGTCCAACGCCCGGCGCGCGTCGGCGATCAGCTGCTCCGCCCGCGCCTTCGTGTGCACGGGCACCTCGGCACCGAGCTCCGAGATCCGGCGTTCGACCTGGTAGACGATGGTGTCCAGCTGGTTGCGGGCGTCGGCGTTCGCACGCAGCGTCTCGTCCTCGGCCCGGTTGCGCTCGGCGTCGGCCACCATCCGCTCGATCTCCTCGGGCGGCAGGTTGGTGTTGTCGGAGATGGTGATCCGCTGCTCCGCGCCGGTGTCGGTGTCCTTCGCGGTGACGTTCAGGATCCCGTTCGCGTCGATGTCGTACGTCACGTCGACCTGGGCCTGGCCACGCGGCGCGGGGCGGATCCCCTCCAGCCGGAACCGGCCCAGGGTGCGGTTGTCCGCGGCCATCTCGCGCTCGCCCTGCAGCACCACGATGTCCACCGCCGACTGGTTGTCCTCCGCGGTCGAGAACGTCTCCGTCCGCCGGGCCGGGATCGTCGTGTTGCGCTCGATCACCTTGGTGCTGACCCCGCCGAGCGTCTCCACGCCCAGCGAGAGCGGGGTGACGTCCAGCAGCAGCACATCGGAGACCTCGCCCTTGAGCACCGCGGCCTGGATGGCGGCGCCGACCGCGACGACCTCGTCCGGGTTCACGGTCATGTTCGGGTCCTTGCCGGCCGTGAACCTGCGCACGGCGGCCTGCACCGCGGGCATCCGGGTGGCGCCCCCGACCAGGATGACCTCGTCGACGTCCTGCTCCGCCGTCTTCGCGTCCCGCATCGCCTGGCGCAGCGCGGGCGTGGTGCGCTCCAGCAGGTCGGACGTGCTCGCCTCGAACTGCGCGCGGGTGAGCGCCTCGTCGAGGTGCTGCGGCCCGTTCGCGTCGGCGGTGATGAACGGAAGGCTGACCTGCGTCCGGGTCACCGACGAAAGTTCGATCTTGGCCTTCTCCGCCGCCTCGAAGAGGCGCTGCAGCGCCTGCGGGTCGTTGCGCAGGTCGATCCCGGACTTCTTCCGGAAGTCGTCGGCGAGGAAGTCGACCAGGCGGCGGTCCCAGTCGTTGCCCCCCAGATGGGTGTCGCCCGCGGTCGCCCGGACCTCGACGATGCCGTCGCCCACGTCGAGAATCGACACGTCGAACGTGCCACCGCCGAGGTCGAAGACGAGGACGGTCTCGTGCGAGCGCTTGTCCAGCCCGTACGCCAGCGCGGCCGCGGTGGGCTCGTTGATGATGCGCAGCACCTCCAGGCCGGCGATGCGGCCGGCATCCTTGGTGGCCTGCCGCTGCGCGTCGTTGAAGTAGGCCGGCACCGTGATCACCGCCTCGGTGACCCGCTCACCCAGGAACCGCCCGGCATCGTCGGCCAGCTTGCGCAGCACCATCGCCGAGATCTCCTCGGGCGCGTACTGCCGCCCGCGCACCACGATCCGCACGGCGTCGTCCTTGCCCGGCACCAGATCGAAGGTGACGGTTCTCAGCTCACTGGCGACCTCGCTGTACCGGCGGCCGATGAACCGCTTCACCGAGGTGATCGTGCCTTTCGGGTTCAGAATCGCCTGCCGGCGGGCCAGTTCACCGACCAGCCGCTCCCCGCTCTCGGTGAAGGCGACCACCGACGGGGTCGTGCGCGAGCCCTCCGCGTTGGGAACGACGGTCGGCTGACCGCCCTCGACGACCGCGATGACCGAATTAGTCGTACCCAGGTCGATTCCAACAGCCTTTCCCACGATGCCCTCCCGATTTGAGCTCTCCCGATTTGGGCGCCCCCGGTCAGCGCTCCCCTGGTCCTGGGGTGCTCCCGGTCCCGGGTGCGGAAAGCCGCCGGTCAGACCACCTGTCAGTGCGATACCACCGGCCGGTGCCCCGAAACACCGGCGGTGCACCGGCCACCATTACTCGGGCAGCGGAAAAGGGCACATCACGGACCTGCGGACCGGGCGCTTCGCCGCTTCGGCCCCTTCGGTGGCTTCGGCCGCAGTATGGTCCGTCCAGCCGTCCGCGGAGCTGCCGAGGAGACCATGGATGAGCGCACGCCGGACCTTCTCCGCTCTCACCGGCCTCACTGCCCTCGCGCTGATGGGCGGACTGGTGTCCTGCGGCTCCGCGGGCGGTGGGAGCGGCGCGGGCGGCGCGCCGGCCCCGCGACCCGAGCCGCTGTCGATCTCGTTCGCCGCCCCCGCCTTCGACACCGGCACGGCCCGGGGAGTCAGGTTCGCCGCCGACATCCCCTGCGGTGACGACGCCCGGTTCAACTCCTTCGACCTCGCGCTCCCCGCCTCGGCGACGGACGTTCCACTCGTCATCTACCTGCACGGCGGNGGGTTCGTCTCGGGCGACAAGGCCACGTTCTGGAGTAACGGGCGGGACGATCCGGCGGCCGCCGGCCCGGCCGCGCCGCGGCNGCTCTCCGCCGGCACCGCGGTCGCCAGCATGAACTACCGACTGCTGGCCGCGGACGACGGCGAGGGGGTCATCAAGCCCCTGACCGACGTCGCGCACTGCCTGCAGTACATCCGCTACCACGCCGGTTCGCTGCGGGTCGACCCCGACCGGATCGGCCTCATCGGCAACTCGGCGGGTGCGGGGGCAGCGCTGTGGCTGGCCTTCCATGACGACCTCGCCAGCCCGGGCGCCGCCGACCCCGTGGCCCGGATGTCGACCCGGCCGCAGGCCGTCGCGGTGACCCAGACCCAGGCCACCTACGACATCGTGCGCTGGCAGGACGACGTCTTCGCCGACTACGCCGACCAGCTCGCCCCCGGCCTCCTGCAGCTCATCAGATCCGTCCCCGAGGGACGCCGGATGCTCGGGTTCTACGGAATCCCGGCCTTCGACGACATCAACCGGCCCGACATCGTCGAGTACCGGCACGACGTCGACCTGCTCGGCCTGATGGACGCCGACGACGTCCCGTTCTGGGTCGCCAACGCCCGAACCCCGGAATCGCTGCCGCTGGATTCGGAGATCATGTTCCACCATCCNTGGCATGCCCGCGCGCTGGGCGAGCGGGCGGAGCAGGTCGGCCTGGACGCGGTCGCCACCTGGGGCGAGGGGAAGATCCCCCGGATCTCGCAGGTCGACTACGTTCTGCAACAGCTCCGTCATTGACAGTGGCCGGCACTCGGGTGGACCCGGCATCCAGGTCTCGTCGCCCCGGGCCATGGAACACCCCGCCGAGTGATGTTCCTGCTGTCAGCACGAATTCTTCAGGCTCCTGCGCGCAATCGCGGCCGGGTCGGCGATGTTCTGATGGCTTCCGGTGGGGCAGGAGCAGACGGAGAGCGATGCCTCGGCCACCGGCGGATGGAAGGGGGCCCGGCGAGATGCTTTTCCGTGATCGAACACAGGCGGGCTATGAGCTTGGCCGGCGGCTGTCCGACCTGCGCGGCCAGGACGTGGTGGTGGTCGGGCTGCCCCGCGGCGGCGTGGTCGTCGCCTACCAGGTCGCACGCGCCCTCGGCGCGCCGCTGGACGTCATCGTCGTCCGCAAGCTCGGTGTCCCCGTCCAGCCGGAGCTGGCCATGGGCGCCATCGCCGAGGGGGACGTGCGGGTGGTCAGCGACGAGACGCGCGCGGTCGCCGGCATCACTCCCGCCGACCTCGCCATGGTCGAGGCCCGGGAGCGGGTGGAACTTGACCGCCGGGTTCGGCGCTTCCGGGGGTCCCGGCCGCGGATCCCGCTGCGCGGCCGCACCGTGGTCGTGGTGGATGACGGGATCGCGACCGGCGCGACGGCATCCGCCGCCTGCCAGGCCGTGCGCGCCGCGGGTGCCGCCCGCGTGATCCTGGCCGCGCCGGTCGCGCCGGCGGAGCGGATCCGCTGGCTGCGCGGCGACGCCGACGAGGTGATCACCCTGGCCGTCCCCGAGGAGTTCTTCGCCATCGGCTCCTTCTACGCCGACTTCACCCAGACCTCGGACGAGGAGGTGACGGGCCTGCTGAGGCGGGCCGTACTCACCGCCCCGCCGCCACCCGCCGAGACCGCCAGGACCGCCGAGACCGGTGGCCGGGGCCATCCGGAGCTCGACGTCAGCATCCCCCTGGACACAGCCAGGCTGGCCGGAACGCTCGCCCGGCCGGACCGGGCGCACGGGCTGATCGTGTTCGCCCACGGCAGCGGAAGCAGCCGGCACAGCCCGCGCAACCGGTACGTCGCCGAGGTCCTGGGCGCCGCCGGGTTCGCGACCCTCCTGCTCGATCTCCTCGTCCCGGACGAGGAGGCCGACCGGGCGAACGTGTTCGACATCGGCACGCTCGCCCGCCGGCTGGTGCGGGTCACCCGCTGGCTGCGCGAGGAACCGGCGGTCGCCCGCCTGCCCATCGGCTACTTCGGTGCCAGCACCGGGGCGGCCGCGGCACTGTGGGCGGCGGGCGAGCTCGGCTCCCAGATCACCGCGGTGGTCTCCCGCGGCGGCCGGCCGGATCTGGCCGGCCGCCGGCTGACCCTGGTGACGTCACCGACCCTGCTCATCGTCGGCGAACGGGACGAACTCGTGCTCGACCTCAACCGGCGGGCGCAGTCCGAGCTGCGGTGCGAGAACCACCTGGCGGTGGTGCCGGAGGCCACCCACCTGTTCACCGAGCCGGACGCCCTGGAGACGGTGGCGGCACTGGCACGGGACTGGTTCCTGCACCATCTGGCCCTGGTCGGGCATCCCGGCCGCTGACCGCGGAGCTACCGCAGGGCGGCCAGGTGCGCGCGAAGCCCCTCCCCGTAGGCCGTCGGCGTGCCCGAATAGTCCTTGATCAGCGCGGGGAACCCGCCGCAGTCGTAGGTGTTCCAGGCCCAGCCGAGATAGCTGTCACCGTGGTTGTCGAGCCAGGTCATCGTCCGGTCGCTGAAGTCGTGGTTGCAGTCGCTGTCGCCGAACTCGCCCACCACCAGCGGGACGGCCGCGGACACCGGCGCGATCTGGCTGTCGTAGCAGGAGGGCGTCACACACCCGCCGAAGTCGTACATGTGCCAGCCGGCGGCCAGGTTGCCGCTCGGGTCGGTCGGCCGGCTCGCCAGCCAGCCGGTCAGGTCACCGCCCCAGCCGTTGCCGGTCGCGAGGACGATGTTCGTCGCGCCGGTGCCGCGGACGGCGTCCAGCATGTCCTGCATACCGGCCACCTGGTAGCCGATGCCGCAGTCGCCGCCGTCACGCCAGCAGGCCCAGGAGATGTCGTGGGGCTCGTTGTACAGGTCGAACAGGACGGCCCGGTTGTTCTTGAACGTCGTGGCCACCGAGCGCCAGAAGTCGGGGGCGTGGTCGGCGTCGGCCATCTGCCGCTGGCCGGTGGCCTTCTCCGTTCCGGGGGCGGCCCAGTGCAGGTCGAGGACGGCGGCCATCCCGCGGGCGTTCAGCCGGCCGACGAAGTCGATGATCGCCTGCCGGTAGACCTGGCCGGAGTACTGCGCGGGAGCGCCGTTGATGCCGAGCCAGCAGGTCTCGTTCAGCGGGACCCGCACGGCGTTGACCCGCCAGGCCGCGATGGCCGCCACGGACGCGTCGTCGCTGGGGCCGTCGAAGATTCCCCAGCCCTGGATGCAGGCGTATTCGGTGCCGGACCGGTTCACCCCGAGCAGCCGTACCGGCGCACCGGCGGCGTCGACGATCGACGTGCCGGCGACCCGCAGCCCGGCGATGCTCCCGGTGCCGCCGCCGGCCGGCGGTGGGGACGTCGTCGCGGGGGCGGACGGGCTGGCCGTCGCCGACGGCGACCCCGTGGCCGAGGAGGTCGGCGTGGTGGTCGGCGACGGCGTCCCGCCCGAGGTGGGCGTGCCACCGGCCGGGGAGGCCGGGGGGGTGGCGGGAGTCGCCGGCGCCCCGGTCGTGGCCGGGCCCGGCGCGGTGCCGGGATCCGAGCCGCCCTCGATCGGGGTGCAGCCGCCGAGAACCACCAGCGCGGCGAACCCGATCGCGAGCACCCCGGTCCGCGACGTCATCAGCCGCAACCGCAGCCGTGACCTCAGTCGGGTGCCCAGCCCTGGCCGGATGATCATATTCATCTGTCGTTTTCTCACAAACCTGTCGACGACGTGTCGGTCTCGACCCCCCGGCCAACGGCCCCACCTACTCTGTCGCCGGGCGGGGGCTGAAACGTTGCCAACCGCGCCGAAAACGCACGGACTACGTGTCGCCACCTCGCCCGGAATTCCATGCACGCGAAGGGCGGTCACCACGGGCTGATTCGGCCACGCGTTCCGCACGGGCCTTCTGTCGCTTATCGCGGACGTTCTACGTCGACCAGGCCTACTGGCAGGAACACCGCTGAGCCTGGACCGCCCGGGACGACCCCGTCAGATCCGCATCGTCCGCGCCGGGCGCACGACGATTTCCGGGATGTTCAGGCGCAGCGGGAGGCCAACGACGTAGTACACGGCGTCGGCGATGTCCTCCGGCCGGGCGATGTGGGTCCCCAGCGCATTCTGCGCGGCCTCGAGGACCTTCTCGGGGAGGCGTTCGCCGGGTGCGGTCTCCAGCGGCACCCCGACCAACGCGCCGATGCCGGCCACCGACTCGGGGGTGAAGTTCCGCACCACGTTGGTCGCCACCACACCGGGCAGCAGGGACGTCACCCGGATGTCGTCGTCCTCGAGCTCCCGGCGAAGACCCTCGCTCAGGTACCCGACCGCCGCCTTGGTGGCGCCGTACACGCCGGAGTCGGGCTGCCGGGCCGCGGTCGAGGAGATGTTGACGAGGTGCCCGCCGCTGCCGGTGCGACGCATCGCCCCGACGGCGGCCCGGCAGCCCACGAGCAGGGCGAGCACATTGACGTCGAACATCTCCCGGGCCGCGTCGACCTCCTCGGCGAGGATCGCGCGGTTGCTGGCGATGCCGGCGTTGTTGACCATCACATCCAGCCGGCCGGACTCGTCGGCGACCCGGTCGATCAGGGCGGCGAGCGCGTCGTGGTCGCGCAGGTCCAGCACGTTGGCGGTCGCGGAGCCACCGGCGGCCGCGATCCGGGTGACGGTGGCCGCCATCGGCGGCGCCGTCCGGCCCACCAGGTGCACCGCCGCGCCGGCGGCCCCGAGACGAAGGGCGATCGCCTGGCCGATGCCGCTGGACGCACCCGTCACGATCGCGGTCCGGCCGCGCATCGCCGAGTCACTGGTCATGTCACTCTCCCCGCTACAGTAAACACGAGCGATCGCTCGTGTTTCACGAGCACGGAGAATACGAGTCATCGCTCGCATTCGTCAACGAGGTCCCGCCGCGGGTTAGGGTCCGAGCGTGGCGGCGAACCGCGGAGGAGGGCGTGCGCAGTGGTGCCCCCGAACGAGCTGAGCGCGCCGGCCGGCCCGAAACGCCAGGAGCGCGGCCGCCGCCGGGCGGAGTCGATCCTCGACGCCGCCGAGCAGGTGATCAGCGAGGTCGGTTACGACCCCGCCACCACGAACCTGATCGCCGCGCGGGCCGGTGTCTCCCCCGGCTCGCTGTACCAGTACTTCGCCAACAAGCAGGCGATCGCCGAGGCGCTGGCCCGGCGGTACGTCTCCTACCTCGGCGAGGCCGGCGACAGCCTGGTCGTCCCCGGCCTCGCGCTGCTGCCCACGGCGGTGCTCGTCGACCGGGTCGTCGACCCGCTCCTGGCGTTCAACCTCGCGCATCCGGCGATCAAGGCACTGCTCGCCGGCGCGGGTATCTCCGCGGAGCTCGCCGCCTGCACGCGGTCGCTGCAGGATGACATCTGCGACCGGGTCGAGGCCCTCATCGGCGAAATCGCGCCCCACCGCGACGCCGCCGGCCGCCGCCTCGCCGCGAAGACCTCCTTCCACCTGTTCACCGGCGTGCTCCCGGCCGTCGTCGCGGCCGGCCCGGACGAACGGCCGGGAATGATCCGCGAGCTCAAGGCCGCGATCACCGGCTACTGGAACGCGCTGCGCCTCGACCCGCTCGGCGCGGGCGCACCGCACCGCGCCTGAGAACGCGGCGCGGGCTGCTCAGGCCGCGCGGCCCGGGGCCAGCGCCAGCTGGCCGGCGTGCACCCGCCGCAACATCGTCGTGACCGCGCGAGTGATCTCGGGGAGCGCGTCCCGCAGCCCGGCCTGGGCCTCCTGGTACCGGTGCAGGTCCGGCACCCCGGCGGCGGCGAGCAGCCGCACCGGATCGGCGAGCCGCGCTTCCAGCCAGCCCACCGGGTCGTCGGTGAGCCGCTGGTCGAAGACCCGGTCACCGGGCTCGTTGTGCCGCATCGTGGGGTGGTGGTGGACCCGGTCCCGGCTGCCCGGGCCGGCCGCGATCGACTCCAGCAGATCCACCCGCAACACCGCCTCGTCCACGACGACCCGCTGCGAGGCGTAGACCGATCCCCGCCACGGCTGCCGTTCGACGAGCCGCAGCTCCACCCGTACCCCCCGCTCCGGGCCCTCCTGGCCGGGAGCCGGCTCCGGGTCGACGAAGAAGAGATCCTCGATAACCACGGCAAGTCCGTCGAAGCAAAACATTGTCAGCATGTGCCCACCTTTCGATCGGCGTGGCGCTGGCGTCGGCGGCAGCCCGGCCCGCGCAACAATGCTGGCACGCCGCGCGGGATCCCGTCCGCCGCACCAATCAGGCGTGACCGCCTCGAAACAGGCCGTTTGCGTGGACGACGTCCGGGGTTTCACCGCGCGGGCGACGCCGCGCCCGTACAAATCGGGTCGGCAGACATCGGTCAGTACACGTCGCGCAGATAGCGCCGGTCGGCGGCGAGCTGGCGGACATAGGCGGCCGCGTCGCCTGGGCCCAGCCGGCCGTGGACGGCGACGATGTCGCGCAGTGCCTGGTCGACGTCCCGGGCCATCCGCGCGGCGTCGCCGCATACGTAGATGTGGGCGCCCTCGTTCAGCCAGGCCCACAGCCGCGCCCCCTGCTCACGCATCCGGTCCTGGACGTAGGCCTTGGCCCGTTGGTCACGGGAGAAGGCCAGGTCCAGCCGGGTGAGGACGCCGGCCTCGGCGAGTGCGGCCAGGTCGTCGGCGTAGTAGAAGTCGGTGGCCCGCCGCTGCTCCCCGAAGAACAGCCAGTTGGGCCCGGGCGCGCCGCGGGCCCACCGGTCCTGCAGGAATCCGATGAACGGCGCGATGCCGGTCCCCGGACCGATCATGATCGCCGGGGTGGTGTCATCCGCGGGCGGGCGGAAGTGCGGCGCCCGCCGGACGAAGACCCGGACCGGACGTCCCGCCTCCCCGTCCGCGAGAAACGTCGAGCACACGCCGCCGCGCGGGCGGTCCCCGCTGCCGGTGAACCGGACGACCGACACGGTCAGGCTCACCGTGTGCGGGTCCACCAGCGGTGAGGACGAGATCGAGTACAGCCGCGGGCGCAGCGGCCGCAGCACCGTCAGCCACTCGTCGACGTCGGCGCGCACCGGGTGCTCGGCCAGGACGTCCACGGCCTGCCGGCACCACATCCACTTCGCCAGCTCCAGCTGGTTGTCCGGCCGCAGCAGCGTGCGCAGGTGCCGGTCGCCGGCCCGCTCGGCGACGAACCGCAGCAGGTCGGGCCGCAGGGTGGTGATGTCCAGGCGGTCACGCAACGCCGCGGCCAGCGGCATCCGTCCACCCTCGCCGAGGTCGACGCCGGTGTGCCCGGCGAGGCCGGTGGCGGCGAGCCATTCCGCCACCACGGCGGGGCTGTTCGCCGGCCAGACACCGAGCGCGTCACCGGCCGCGTACTCCGGCCCGCCGCCGGCCAGGTCGAAGGTGAGCCGCCGTACCTCCTTGGCCGATCCGGGCAGGTTCAGGAGCCGGTTTCCGACCAGCGGCGCCGGCCGGGGCGCACTCTCTCGCGGCGGGCCGCCCGGCGCCGGCGCCGTCGCCCGCGCCCGGGGCGCGCCGCCGGCGGCGGGTCGCGGTGCCGGCTGGCCGGCGGGGGCGCCGAGGGCGGTCAGGACGTGCCCCAGCCAGGCGCCGAGAGCGTCGTGGTAGTCGGGTTCGCAGTCGACCCGGTCGACGAGCCGGGACGCGCCGAGCTCGGCCAGGCGCTGGTCGAGGCGGCGGCCGTGGCCGCAGAAGTCCGCGTAGCTGGAGTCGCCGAGGGCGAGCACGGCGTAGCGGCGCCCGTCGAGGCGCGGCGCGCCCGGGGCGCTCATCCCGTCCCAGAAGCCCGCGCCGTTGTCCGGGGCGTCGCCGTCACCGAAGGTGCTGGTCACCACCAGCAGGTCGCCGGGGGCCCGGAGCAGGTCACCGGCCGGAGCCGCCATCTCCTCCAGGTGGGCCTGCCAGCCCGCGTCCCGCAGCCGGTCCCGGACGGTGGCGGCCGCCTCCTGGGCGGTTCCGGTCTGCGAGGCCCACAGCACCCGCACCGCGCGGCCCGCATCGGTGGCGGTCGCGGGCACGCCACGCCGGGTCTGTTCGGGGATGGCGGGGAGACCGGGCGCGGCAACCCTTGCCAGGGTGACGGCGCAGGCCTTCAGCTCGGGCTGGAACGAGATCGGGTCGACGGCGTCACTGGTGACCGCGTTGACGCTGAGCTCCTCGCCGAACAGGTCGTTCCAGTGGAACGGCGCGAAGCAGCCGCCCGGCAGGACCCGGTCGGTGACGACCGCGGGCAGCACGGCCCGACCGCGGCGGGAGGTGATCTCGACCCGGTCACCGGCGGCGAGACCCAGCCCGGCGGCGTCCGTCGGATGAATCTCGACGAACGGGCCGGGATTGAGCCTGTTGAGTTTGGCGACCTTCCCCGACCTGGTGAGGGTGTGCCACTGGTGGGCCAGCCGGCCGGTGTTCAGCAGGAACGGGTAGTCGTCGTCCGGCAGCTCGGCGGGCGGCAGGTGCGGCCGGGGGTGGAAGACCGCCCGGCCGGTCGGTGTCGGGAAGCGCAGCCGTGGGCGGGTACCGTCGGGCCGTTCCAGCACCGGCTGGCTGGCGCCGTCGTTGCGGTAGCGGATCGGGTTCCGCTCCGCCGCGCCGGGAGGCGCCGGCCACTGCACCGGGCCGGAGCGCAGCCGCTCGTAGCTGACGCCACGCAGGTCGTAACCGGTCTCGGGGTTGTGGAAGTGGCGGATCTCGGCGAAGACGTCCTCGGCACCGGCGTAGTCGAAGGCGTCGGCGAACCCCAGCGCGGCCGCCATCCGGGCGATGAGCCGCCAGTCGGGCTCGGCTTCCCCCGGCGGGTCGACGACCTGCCTGGTCAGCGTCAGGTTCCGCTCGGAGTTGACCATGACTCCGTCGCTCTCGCCCCACATCGCCGCCGGCAGGAGCACGTCGGCGTGGGCGCTCGTCTCGGTGTCGGCGTAGGCGTCCTGGACGATGACGAGCTCGGCGGCGGCGAGCCCGGCCAGGACGGTGGAGCGGTTGCCGACGGACGCCACCGGGTTGGTGCAGATGATCCAGCAGGCCCTGATCCGCCCGGACGCCATCCGCTGGAACATCTCGACGGTGCCCCGGCCGACGTCCTGGCGCAGGGTGCCCGGCGGCAGGCCCCAGCGCCGTTCGACGAACGCGCGGTCGGCCTCGACCAGCACCGAACGCTGGCCGGGGAGCCCGGGGCCCAGGTAACCCATCTCCCGGCCGCCCATCGCGTTGGGCTGGCCGGTGAGCGAGAACGGCCCGGCGCCGGGCCGGCAGATCGCCCCGGTCGCCAGATGCAGGTTGACCAGCGCGTTGGTGTTCCAGGTGCCGTGGGTGCTCTGGTTCAGGCCCATCGTCCAGCAGCTCATCCAAGTGCCGCCGGCGGCGCCGATCCACTCGGCGGCCCGGCGCAGGTCGGCTTCGGCGAGCCCGGTCAGCTCGGCTACCGCCGCGGGCCGGTAGTCGGCCAGGAAGCCGGGCATCCGCTCCCAGCCGTCGGTGTGCTCGGCGATGAACTCCCCGTCCAGGTGGCCGCCGTCGGCCAGCAGCCACAGCAGACCGTTGAGCAGCGCCAGGTCCGTCCCCGGACGGATCTGGAGGAACAGGTCGGCCTTGGCCGCGGTGGCGGTCCGGCGCGGGTCGACGACGATCAGCCGGGCGTCGGCGCGCACCCGCTCCATCATCCGCAGGAACAGGATGGGGTGGCAGTCGGCCATGTTCGCCCCGATGACGAGGAAGACCTCGGCGTGGTCGAAGTCGTCGTACGAGCCGGGCGGGCCGTCGGCGCCGAGCGACAGCTTGTAGCCGCTGCTGGCGCTGGCCATGCACAGCCGCGAGTTCGACTCGATCTGGTTGGTGCCGAGGAACCCCTTCGCCAGCTTGTTCGCCAGGTACTGCGCCTCCAGCGTCAGCTGGCCCGACACGTACAGCGCGACCGCGTCCGGCCCGTGCTCGTCGATGATCGACCGCAGCCGGCGCGCGGCCGTGGTGATCGCCTCGTCCAGCGGGACGTCCACCGGTTCCCCGCCGCGTTCGCGGCGCACCCGGGCCGACGCCAGCCGGCCCGGGGCCGCCAGCATCTCGGCGCTGGTCGCGCCCTTCGTGCACAGCCGCCCGCCGTTCGCGGGGTGCGCCCGGTCACCGCTCACCCGGCTGACCCGGCGCCGACCGCCCGTCCCCGTGTCGGTGTCGGTGTCCGTCTCGACGATCATGCCGCAGCCGACACCGCAGTACGAGCACACGGTCCTTGTCCGGGCTGGGGTCACCGGTCCTCCTCACTGGCCGACAGCACGGGCCGGTCGTCGCGCCCCGACCGTAGGTCGGGCGCGTTTCGCCCCGGTCACACCCCACCCGGCCGCCGATGACGACTACCGCACGACGGGTTCCCGGCCCCGGTGAGGACTGTTTTCCCCGCGCGTAACGGGTCGCCGGAGATCGCGAAACAGCGTCTTCCTAACGTGCCCCCATGAACGCACCCAGCACAGACCGGAATCGTACGGGCCGGCGGACCGGCCGGTCCGGACGATGGATCGACGACTGGAACCCGGAAGATCCCGTGTTCTGGCGGGAAACCGGCCGGAAGACCGCCCGCCGCAATCTCGCGCTGTCCGTCCTCGCGGAGCACTTCGGATTCTCCGTGTGGGTTATGTGGAGCATTCTGGTGGTGAAGATGGGGGCGAACGCCGACGGCGGGCCGGGCCCCGCGGGTTTCGCCCTGAGCATCGACCAGCAGCTCTGGCTCGTCGCCGTCCCCTCGGGCGTGGGAGCGTTTCTGCGCCTGCCCTACACCTTCGCGGT
Organism: Frankia sp. EI5c; assembly: GCF_001636565.1. GTDB lineage: Bacteria > Actinomycetota > Actinomycetes > Frankiales > Frankiaceae > Parafrankia. Next base: position 40,384 of record NZ_LRTK01000019.1, on the reverse strand, counting down.
GCCGGTGTTCGGCGGCCGCAACTGGACGGTCTTCTCCGCGGTGCTGCTGGTCGTTCCCTGCCTGCTGATGATGTGGGCGGTGCACCACCCCGAGCTGTCCTTCGGGGCGCTGCTGGCGATCGCGGCGGTCGCCGGGGTGGGCGGCGGCAACTTCGCCTCGTCGATGACGAACATCTCGTTCTTCTACCNGGAGAGGGAGAAGGGGTGGGCGCTCGGGCTCAACGCGGCCGGGGGGAACCTCGGGGTCGCCGTTATCCAGAAGCTCGGCGCCGTCCTGATCGCCGCCGGCACCGGAACCGCGCTCGCCCGGATCGGGCTGATCTACATTCCGCTGGCGGTGGTCGCGGCGATCGGGGCACTGCTTTTCATGGACAACCTCTCCGCGGCGAAGGCCGACTTCGGCTCGACCGCGTCGGCGGCCCGGCGCGGCCAGACCTGGATAATGTCCCTGCTCTACATCGGCACCTTCGGTTCCTTCATCGGGTACTCGTCCGCATTCCCCGCGCTGTTGAAGAACCCAGCGCTGTTCAACCGGCCGGACGTCGCGCTCAGCTACGGTTTTCTCGGCGCGCTGGTCGGCTCGGTCGCCCGCCCGCTCGGCGGAAAGCTCGGTGACCGGATCGGCGGCGCCAGGGTGACCGTAGCGGCTTTCGGGGTCATGGCACTGGGCGGTCTCGGCGCGGTGGCGTCGATCGGCCGCCGGGGCGGAATCCTCGACGAGCCGAACTTCGGGCTCTTCTTCGCCTCGTTCATGCTGCTGTTCCTCGCCAGCGGGATCGGGAACGGCTCGACCTACCGGATGATCCCGGCGATCTTCGCCGCCCGCGGGGCCCGGAACGGCGGAACCCCCGCGGCCATGCTCCGGGCCCGGCAGGAGGCCGCCGGCGCCATCGGCATCTGCTCGGCCATCGGCGCCTTCGGTGGCTTCCTGGTACCGATCATCTACGCCGAGTCGAACAAGGCCTACGGGACGATCGCCCCGGCCCTGTGGTTCTACGTCGGCATGTTCGTCGTGCTGGCGGTCGTCACCTGGCTGTGCTACCTGCGCCGCGGCACCGGCGAGACCCGGCCCACCACCCCGGCCGGCCACACCGCCGGTACTGGCGACGACCACGACCTGAGCCCGCGCCACCCGGACGGCTATCCGGCGAGGCACCCGTACGTGGTCAGGATGATGTCGAGGCCCCGGGTGTCGGAGTCGCGCATCCGGTTCATCACGTAGGAGACGGTCAGGCGGTTGTCGGGGTCGAACAGCACCACCGAGCCGCCCCAGCCGCCCCAGGAACAGGTCCGGCCCTCCAGCCGGAAACCCAGGCCGTACCGGGCCGGGGGGCCGCCCAGGACCCGGTCCACGCCGTGGAACTGCTCCTCCCAGGCGCGCGCGCAGCCCGCCGCCGACAGCAGCCGCACGCCTCCCACGGCTCCCCCGCAGGCCAGCACGGCCTGCGCGGCGGCGACCGACCGGGCGTTCCCGTGCCCGTTCGCGGCCGGGATCTCCGCGCGGCGCCAGGCGACCGTGTTGGCCTCGGCGGCGTAGAGCCGCGGGCCGGTCTCCCCCGCGTCTGCCTGGCCGGCGCCGCCCGGGGGGTTCGCCGCCTCCGAGGGCGGCGGGATGACCGGGCAGACGCGGTCGTCGTGCTCCGCCGCCAGCCCGATGTGGAAGTCGGCGCCGAGCGGCCCGGCGACCTCCTCGGCGAAGAACGTTCCCAGCGTGCGGCCGGTGACCCGGCGGATCACCTCACCGACCAGGTAGCCCTGGGTGAGGCTGTGGTAGCCGGCCTGGGTGCCCGGTTCCCAGTCCGGCGCCAGGCCGGCCAGCAGCCCCGTCACGGCGGGCCAGTCGTAGAGATCCCGGATCGTCCCCAGGCCGCGCAGTTCGGGCAGCCCGGCGGTGTGCGACAGCGTGTGGCGGACCAGCACGTTCTCCTTGCCCGCCGCGGCGAACTCGGGCCAGTACCGGGCGACCGGCGCGTCCAGGTCGAGCACGCCGCGGTCGGCGAGGATCAGTGCGCACAGCGCCGTCATCGTCTTCGTCGTCGACCACACGTTGACGATGGTGTCCCGCTCCCAGGCAACGGTGCGGGCCTCGTCGACGTGCCCGCCCCAGATGTCGACCACCGGCTCGCCGTCGACGAGGACGGCGACCGAGGCCCCGCCGTCGCCGAGGTCGAGCTGGGCCGAGAGGACCTCCCGCACCGGTTCGAAGCTGTCAGTGGATGTCCCGTGTACCTCCGCCACGACCCGGGACCCTAGGCCAGATCGCCCAGGCTGGGCCAGTCCGTTTCGGCTTGCCCGCCGCGGGCTCAGATGGTGCCGTGCGCCCGCAGCACGGCCAGCTCGTCGTCACCGACCCCGGCCGCGCGAAGCACGTCGTCGGTGTCGCCGCCGAGCTCCGGCGGCCCGGCGGGCGGCGGTGCGGCCGGCGGCGGTGCGGCCGCCCCCCGCCCGGCGGCGTCGCCGAACCGGAACGGTGCCGCGGGGACCAGCGTGCCCGCGACGTCCACGAGCGTGCCGCGGGCCACGGCATGCGGGTCGCTCACCAGGTCCGGCCCGTCGTTCACGGGGCCGATCGCCGCCTCCGGGCCCGCCGCGACCCAGTCCGCCGCCGGCCTCGTGGCGAACACCTCCTCGAACCGCTCCGCCATCGCCAGCTGCTCGTCCTCGCCGGCCCGCATCCGTTCGACCAGGTCTTCGGCGCCGAGCACCCGGCACAGCGCCCGCCAGCTCCGCGGCTCCGCGGCCGCGACCGTCACCCACCGGCCGTCGGCGCACCGGTAGAGCCGGCGGCCCGCCGCCCAGCCCATGGCGGAGTCGGCACCCGTGAAGCGGCCCGGCGAGGCGGACAGCAGCCAGGTCGCGGCGTCGTCGAGGGAGACGTCGACGAACGAGCCGACGCCGGTGTGCGCCGCCCGGACGAGCGCGGCGGAGACGGCCGAGGCCGCGAGCGCGGCCGCCGTCGGCGCGGCGATCGGCGTCTGCGGCATCCACGGGAGCCGCTGCGCGATCGCGGCCAGCGCGCCCGAGTGGCCGAGGAAGGTGATCTCGTGCCCGCCACGGCCGGCGTACGGGCCGTCGAGGCCGAACGACGACAGATTCGCCCAGACCAGCCGCGGGTTCACCTCGGCCGCCTGCGCGTACCCGAACCCCGCCGCCTCCCGGACACCCGGCGGTGCGCTGTCGACGACGGCAGCCGCCGAGGCGACGAGCCTGCGCAGCACCTCGATCCCGGCGCTGCTGCGGGTGTCGAGCGTGACGGACCGCTTGCCGTGGTTCAGCCCGACGTGGGCCGGCGACGTCCCGGCCGGGCCGCGCAGCGGGTCACCGACCCCCGGCGCCTCGATCTTGACCACCTCGGCACCGAGGTCGGCGAGCAGCCGGGTGCAGTAGCCGCCCGGGAAGGAGCGCGAAAGATCGAGGACCCGGATTCCGCCCAGGGGTGGCTGCACCAGTCGAACCTATCGAGCCCGGCCGAGCCGATCGGGCCGGCCGGTCAGTAGCGCCAGTCGTCGGTGGCGACGGCACCCCGTTCCGGTTCGAAGGCCAGGCGGTAGCCACGTTTGGCCACGGTCTGGATGATCCGGGGGTCACCGAGTGCCGAGCGCAGCCGGCCCACGGCTACCTCGACGGCGTGCTCGTCACCGCCGCCGGGCGGCAGCAGGTCACGCCGGAGGACGACGTGGCCCGGCCGGGCGGCGAGGCGGCGGAGCAGCGCCATGCTCGTCCGGCTGAGCGGGCGGACCTGCCCGTCCACGACGACGGCCTGGCCGCGGATGTCGAGCCAGTGCTCGGCGGCGGGCAGCAGCTGGCCGCGCCGGCGCGGTATCTGCTCGACGATCTCGCGCACCAGCGCGCCCAGCCGGGCCCGCGGTGGCTGGATGACGGGAATGCCCCGTTCCAGCAGCGGACCGGCCGTCACCGGCCCGACGCAGGCCGTCACCACCGGACCGTGCAGCGCCTCCCGGACGGCCTCGCCCAGCCCCTGGCCGTCCGCGCTGCGCAGGAAACTCACCGCGGCCGGCGCGCTGGTGAACGTGACCGCGTCCAGTTCGGCGGTCGCGACCGCGTCGATGAGCCGCCGCAGCGGGGTGGTGTCCGCCGGCGCGATCCACCGGTACACCGGGACCTCGATGACGTCGGCGCCGGCGAACCGCAGCGTCTCGATCAGGTCCGGGAGGGGTTCGCCGTGCTGCTGCACCGCGATGCGCCGGCCGTCGAGGTCGTGCCGCTCGATCAGGTGCTCCAGCACCTCGTTGGACGACTCCGACTCCGGCGACCAGGCCTCGCGCAGCCCGATCGCGCGGATCGCGCCCCGGGCCTTGGGCCCGCGCGCCAGCAGGGTCGCCGAGCCGATCGCCTTGGTCAGCGGGTCCAGCAGGTCCCAGGCATCCGCGGCCTCCATCCAGCCGCGGAAGCCGATCCCGGTGGTGGCGACGACGACGTCCAGCGGCGCGCTGAGGCACCGCACGGTCGCCTCCCGCAGCTCGGTGTCGTCCGCCAGTGGCACGATCTGGATCGCCGGGCCGTACAGGACGCGGGCGCCGCGGCGTTCGAGCGCGGCGCCGAACTCCTCGCGGCGCCGCGCCGCGGTGATCCCGATGGTGTAGCCGGCCAGGGGTTCGACACCGGCGGAACCGGAAGTCAAGCGACCTTCACCTCGACCATTCCCGCCCGGGCGCGCACCTCGTACACCGGGACGGTGACACCCTGCTCGTCCAGGCACTCTCCCGTGCGCAGATCAAAGATCTGCCTGTGCAGAGGAGACGCTACCGTCCGGTGTCGCGCTCTGCTGCCGACGAGGCCGCGGGCCAGCACCCAGGCGCCGGTGAACGGGTCCTGGTTGCCGATCGCGAACAGCTGGCCGTCGTGGCAGCGGAACAGCGCGAGCTGGCGGTCGCCGACCAGCGCGGCGACGCCGCGTTCCGGCAGCAGGTCGTCGTATCGGCACACGGTGGTCCAGGTCATGTCGGTGTCCTCGTCCCAGTGGTGGCGACCGGGATCTCCAGGAGCACGGGCCGCGGTTGGCCGCGCTCCGTCACGAAGGAGATGCTCGGGTCGGGGGTGTCCGGAGCGTTGACGAACGAGACGAACCGGCTCAGCCGCACCGGATCGTCCAGCACCGCCGCCCATTCGTCCTCGTAGGCGCCGACGTGCCGCTCGATCGCCGCGTCCAGTTCCGCGGCGATGCCCAGCGCGTCGTCGACGAGGACCGACCGCAGATAGGCCAGCCCGTCCACCTGCTCACCGCCGGGGCCGGTGGACAGCGACTCGACCCAGCTGGACGTCCGCTGCAACCGCTCGGCGGTGCGTACGTAGAAGACGATGAACCGGTCGATCGTGCGGATCAGGGTCTCGGTGTCGACATCGGTGAGCAGCAGGTCCGCGTGCCGGGGGCGGAATCCGCCGTTGCCGCCGACGTAGAGGTTCCACCCGTTCTCGGTGGCGATCACGCCGATGTCCTTGCCACGGGCCTCGGCGCACTCGCGCGCGCAGCCGGACACCCCGGCCTTGATCTTGTGCGGCGAGCGGATGCCCCGGTAGCGCAGCTCCAGCTCGATGGCGAGGGCGGCGGAGTCCTGGACGCCGTAGCGGCACCAGGTCGACCCGACGCAGGACTTCACCGTGCGCAGGGCCTTGCCGTAGGCGTGCCCGGACTCGAAGCCGGCGTCTACGAGCCGGCGCCAGATCGCCGGCAGCTGCTCCAGCCGGGCGCCGAGCAGGTCGATGCGCTGCCCGCCGGTGATCTTCGTGTAGAGGTCGAAATCCCGCGCGACCGCCCCGATGGCGATGAGCTTCTCCGGCGTTATCTCCCCGCCCGGTATCCGGGGCACCACCGAATAGGTGCCGTTGCGTTGGATGTTGGCGAGAAAGGCGTCGTTGGTGTCCTGCAGCGCGGCCTGCTCGCCGTCCAGGATGTGCCCGTTCCCGAGACTGGCGAGAATGGACGCCACGACCGGCCGGCAGACGTCGCAGCCGCGGCCCCGGCCGTGCCTGCCGACCAGTTCACTGAAGGTCCTGATCCGTTGCCCGCGGACGATCTCGAAAAGCTCGGAGCGGGACTGGTCGAAATGCTCGCACAGCGCCTTGCCGACCGTGACTCCGCTCTCGGTGAGCAGGGTCGAGAGCATGGGGACGCACGACCCGCAGCCGGTACCGGCCTTCGTGCACGCCTTGATCTCGGCCACGGTGGTGAGGGCCGAGCCGGCGATCGCGGTGTCGACCGCCTCGCGGGTGACCGCGTGGCAGGAGCAGACCATCGCGTCGGGGGGCAGGGCGCCGGCGCCGGGCAGGACCCCGTCGCCGCGCGGGGCGAGCATCGCGAGCGGGTCACCGGGCAGCGGACGGCCGACCAGCGGCCGCAGGGAGGCGTACTTCGACGCATCGCCGACCAGCACGCCGCCGAGCAGGGTCGTCGCGTCATCCGAGACGACGAGCTTGGCGTAGGAGCCGGCGACCGGATCGTTGATCGTCACCTCCAGCGCGCCCTCGGTGGCCGCCAGTGCGTCACCGAAGCTCGCGACGTCCACGCCGAGCAGCTTGAGCTTGGTGGCCGTGTCCGCGGCGGTGAACTCAGCCTGCCCGCCGACGAGCCGGTCAGCGAGCACGGATCCCATCGCGTACCCCGGCGCCACCAGTCCGTAGACCCGGCCGGCGGCACAGGCGCACTCCCCGATCGCGTAGATGGCGGGGTCGGCCGTCCGGCAGCCGGCGTCGACCAGCACCCCGCCCCGGTCGCCGACCGCCAGTCCCGCGGCGCGCGCCAGCTGGTCACGGGGACGCACGCCGGCGGCGAAGACCACCAGGTCGGCGGGCAGCTCGGTGCCGTCGCCCAGGGTGGCCAGCAGGGTCGCGGACCCGCCCGTCCCCGCGGCGGCGGCCACCGAGGCCGTGCCGGTACCGAGGTGGACGGTGACTCCGAGCTCCTCGACGAGCCGGCGCAGCAGCGCCCCACCGCCCTCGTCCACCTGCAGCGGCATCAGCCGCGGGGCCATCTCGACGACGTGTACGGCCAGCCCGAGCAGGCGCAGCGCGCGGGCGGCCTCCAGGCCGAGCAGCCCGCCGCCGACCACGAGGCCCACCGGAGCGGCCGCACCGCCACCGCCACCGGCGCCGGCGCCGGCGCCGGGCCGCGCCGTCGCGCGCAGGGCCGCCGCGCGGATCGCGTCCAGGTCGTCCAGGGTCCGGTAGACGAAACAGCCCGGAAGACCGGCGCCGGGCACCGGCGGAACGAACGGGGACGAGCCGGTCGCCAGCACGAGCGCGTCGTAGCCCACGGTGCGTCCGCGGCCGGTGGTGACCGTCCGGGCGGCGCGGTCGAGCGCGACGACGGCCTCGTCGAGGTGCAGCCGGTAGTCGCTCCCGTCGTAGCAGCCGGCGGCGACCAGATCGAGGCTCTCGGCGCTGGCCCCGTCGAAGTACGACGACAGTGCCACCCGGTCGTAGGCCCGGCGCGGCTCCTCCCCGAAGACAGTGACCCGCCAGTGCCGGTCGACATCCCGTTCCCGCAGCGCCTCGACGAAGTACTGCCCCACCATGCCGTTGCCGACCACGACGAGGCGGCGGCCCGCGTCCGTACCCATCACCAGCCCTCAGCCCCCATGCGCCCGGATCCGTCACGGCCCGGCTACCGCCATGGTCGCCAGGAACTGTTGTCCCGACCGTGCGGGAGTGTTAACACCCGGGCAAGGCCCGCTCACCGCGACCGCCGTGCCGTTGTGCGGTCACCGGCGCAGCGGGGGCCCGGGGCGGCCAGGCCCTCAGGACGTCGGGAGCAGCCGGCGGGTCTCGGCGCCGAGCGCGCGCAGCGGCTGCGCGAGCGTGCTGTGGAAGAAGGCCAGGAAACCGTCGGGATCAGGCCCGCAGTTCATCAGGACGAGCCGGTCGAAGCCCGCCCGCACGTATCGCCGGGCCGCCTCGACGTAGCGGGCCGGATCGGGCCCGTAGGCGACGTGGGCCGCCATGTCGTCGGCCGTGATCATCGTCGTGGCGGCCGCGAAGTTGGTCGGGTTCGGCAGTTCGCTCATCACCTTCCAGCCGGTGAGCGCCCAGCGCGTCGTCCGCAGCGCGCAGTCCAGCGCGGTCTGCTCGTCGGCGGCGAAGGCGACCGGGATCTCCGCGTACCGGGCACCCTCGCCGCCGGCCGCGGCGTAGGCGTCCACGATGCGTCGCTTCGGCTCGGTGGCGAACAGCGCGTCGCCGCACTCCGCCGCCAGCCGGGACGAGCGCTCGCCGCTCGCCGCGATGGCGATCAGCGGGGGCACGGCGGGCAGGTCGAACACCCGGGCGTCGTCCAGGCGCAGGTAGCGGCCGTCGTACGACTGGTACCCGCCCTTCCACAGCAGCCGGATGATGTCGACGGCCTCGCGCAGCATCGCGTGCCGCCGGGTCACCGCCGGGTACTCGCGGCCGACGACATGCTCGTTGAGCCGCTCGCCGGAGCCCAGGCCGAGCATGAACCGGCCGTCGGAGAGCAGCGCGACGGTCGCCGCCGCCTGCGCGATCACGGCCGGGTGGTAGCGCATCGTCGGGCAGGTCACGCCGGTGGCCAGCCCGATCCGGTCGGTGCACTGGGCGATGGAGCCGAGCATCGACCAGGCGAAGGCCGAATGCCCCTGCTCGTCCAGCCAGGGGTGGAAGTGGTCGCTCAGCTCGACGAAGTCGAACCCCGCGCTCTCGGCGGCGACCGCCTGCCGGACGATCTCCTTCGGCCCGTGGACCTCCGTCATCAGCTTGTATCCGATGCGCATCCTCGCCCCTTCCGCCTGTTCCCGAGGCATCCCCGGGATCGGCGGCCTAACGCCCGTGGGCGGGCAGCCGGCTGGTGACGCCGTCGAGGAAGATCCCCATGCTGTGGGCGAAGACGTCGTCGGCCGGGGCGGAGAGGTAGACGTCGCCGGTCTCGCGCAGTGCCGTGACGTCACCCGCGGGCAGGCTGTCCAGAAGCTCGTCGAAGCCGGCGCCGGCGGGCACGCCGCCGCCGCCGCGACCGGCCCGGCTGCGCTGGATGGCGGCGCCGCCGGCCACAAGCTCGATCATGGCGATGGCGGTGTGGACGGCCTGCTCCCCGGCGAGCCCGGCGGCGCTGAACACCGCCACCGCGGCGTTGACGATGCGCAGCATGTTGGGGCCGTAGCCGTGCAGGTTCCGCCCCACCGAGTCGGGCAGCGGCTGGCTGAGGATCACCCTGCGCATCTCGCGCATCAGCGCCTCGATGTCGGCCCGCCAGCCGCGGCCGGTGCGCTCGATCCGGATTCCGCCCATGACGTGGTCCGCGATCAGCGCGATCAGCTCGTCGCGGCTGGCGATGTGGCGGTAGAGCGAGGCGTTGCTGGTGCCGAGCCGCTCGGCGACGGCGCGCACGGTGAGCGCCTCCAGCCCGTCCGCGCGCAGGATGTCCAGCGCCGCGCCGATGATCCGCTCGGTGGACAGGCCACCGACGCGCGGCCGGCGGCGGCGGTCCAGCTCGGCGCGCTGCAACCACCAGCGGGCCGAACCGGGCTCGACACCCGCGGGCGCGTACTCGCCCACCGCGGACCCGAAGCCGCAGCCCGTAACGGCACGGGAACGATCCGCCACAGGGCTGTCCGGCTCCATGTTGCCAGTATGCAAGGCCGTTCGGACACCCCGGCCGCCGATAAGCGACCAGGGGTCGCATACCAGTGGGGCGGCCGCCGCGTCGCCTCGTCGCGCTCGGGAAACGGCCGCCCGACCCTAGCCGCCCTGGCCCGCGGCTAGCCGCCCTGGCCCGCGGCGGCGGCGGCGAACGCACGCAGTTCGCGGGCGACGTCGGGACCGGACGGCTGGTACATGATCTCGCTGAACCCGGTCGCGGCCAGCCGGCCGAGCGCGCGCCCGATGCTCGCCGGGTCCCCGACCATCGTGCGGGTGTCGATGTGCTCCAGCAGCGGGCGGTCCCGCTCCGCGAGGTGGGTGACATGCCCCTCGAAGGTGAGCAGGTGCCGCTCCGCCTCGGGGGCGAGCGCCTCGAGCGCCATCCGCCACTGTTCCCCGCCGGGCAGCGCGTCCACCGCGGCCGCGCCCCCCACGGCGTACGAGGTGTGCCAGGGAATCACCCGCCAGGGCCCGATCGCCTCCCGCACCCGGGCGGAGTCGGGGCTCTCGCCGGCGTCCAGCACGGTGCCGGAGACCATCGTCGCGGTCGGCAGCGTGGGGTGCGGCGGGCCGATCGTTCCGTCCGCCACCTCGGGGGCTCGCCGGTTGCCGCGCGGGCCGAGGACGCTGAGCCACAGCGGGACCCCGACCGGCCGCGCGGCGGCCATCCCGGGCCAGTGCAGCATCCGGGCCGGCCGGCCGTCGAGCACGACGGTCTCACCGGCGAGCAGTCCGCGCAGGGAGGCGACGTAGTCGATCATCGCGTCCAGGGGCATCGCCGGCTGCCCGATCGCCATGCGCGCGGTGTAGCCCGTGCCGAAGCAGGCCCGGAAACGGCCCGCGGACAGCCGCGCGACCGTCGCGATACCGGACGCCATCGCCATCACGGAGCGCTGGGTCGGGATCAGGACCGCGGTCGCGAGGCCGACGCGGGTGGTGCGGGCCGCCGCCAGCGCCAGGTGGGCGAACGGGTCCTCCCACAGCGGCGCCGAGTCGAAAATCCACACTCGCGCGTACCCCAGCTCCTCGGCCAGGACCGCGAGATCGGCGAAGTCGGGTCCGGGAGGCAGCCCGCAGGATAATTCGTACTCGCTCGCCAGGGTCATGAAAACGTTCTACCAGGCGCGACCCCGGGACGGAACCAGAACGGCGAGATGCCGGACCGGCGGTCCGTTTTACGTGGCGGCCGCCGGCGCGGCGTTGCATACTCCCAGCACCGGATGCGTCGACGGCCCAGCCAGGTGGCAGGTAGGCAGGCAGGCGGGAACCAGGGAACGTGAGGAGCAGCGGGTGCCGAAGGGGTACGTGATCCTGACCGAGACCATCCACGATCCGGCCGGTATGGCGGCCTACAGCCGGCACTCCGGCGGCTCGCTCGCCGAGCACGGCGGCCGGGTGCTCGTCGTCGACGACGACGTCGAGGTGCGCGAGGGCACCTGGCCGGGCAGCCGGACGGTCGTCATCGAGTACGACTCGGTCGAGCAGGCGCGGGCCTGGTACGAGTCGGCGGGCTACCAGGCCGCGATCCCGCTGCGGCAGGCGGCGGCCGACTGCAACGTCATCATCGCCGCGGGGTTCGCCCCGCGGGCCGGCACCTGATCTCACCCTCTTGATCGTGACGGGCGTATCCAGCCCGTCAGAAACGGCGTTTTCTCCGACGACGGCGGTCGCCGTGGTGACCGCGGACGGGATGACGAAGTGACAGCCTTAACGATCATTTCCGGCAAGCTGACCGGCGCGGCCGCGCGGGACGGCCGACGGTGACCGCCTCGCCGGCGCGGATCGCGCCGATCCCGGTCGAGGAGTGGAACGACGACGCGAAGGAGACACTGCCGCGCTACCTGCGGCGCCCCGAGCTGTTCGATCCAAGCCGCCCGGACGCCCTGCCGATGCCGACGTCGCTGCGGCTGTTCGCCCACCACATCCGGCTGACGGAGCCCTGGCTGGCGTTCTCCGAGGTACTCGTCGGCAAGAGCTCCGTGCTGGACCCGAAGCACCGGGAGCTGGTCATCCTGCGGGTGGCCTGGCTCACCCGCTCGGACTACGAGTGGACCCACCACGTCCGCATCGGCCGGGCCTGCGGCATCACCACCGAGCAGATCCACGCCATCCCCGAGGGGGCGGCGGCCGGCGTGTGGACGCCGCTCGAGCGCGCGATGGTGGCCGCGGTCGACCAGATGCTCGGCCGGTTCCGCGTCGACGACGAGACCTGGCAGGCCCTGGCCGCCGAGCTGGACACCGCCCAGCTGCTGGAGCTTTCCTTCGTCATCGGCAGCTACTGCTGCCTCGCGCAGGTGTTCAACAACGTCGGCCTGAACGCGGAGCCGCCGACCGAGCCCCTCGACGCGCCGGCCATCCCGGCGCTGGAGGACTGACCGCGCCACTCGAGCCGGTACCGACCGTGCTGGCCTGGCCACGGCGCCAGGCCAGCCCGGTCCCCGCGAGTGGTGGCAATCGGATAGGAATGTCAGATGACCAGCATGCAGCGGGCCGGTCTGGACGAGCCGAGCACGCGCGACCAGTTGCTTGACGCCGCCGAACAACTCCTCATGGAGGAGGGTTACGCGGCGGTCACCTCACGCCGGGTGGGCGCCCGGGCGGGGCTCGCGCCGCAGCTGGTCCACTACTACTTCCGCACCATGGACGACCTCTTCCTGGAGGTCTTCCGGCGGCGCGCCGACGTCGGCCTGGAGATGCTGCGCGAGGTGGTGCGCTCCCGCCCGACCCTGCGGGAGCTCTGGGACCTGCGCGAGACCGGCCTGACCACCACGCTGTTCAGCCTGGAGTTCATGGCGCTCGCCAACCACCGCAAGAAGATCCGCTCCGCGATCGTCGAGTACTACCGGACGTACCGGCAGCTCCAGCTGGACGCCTTCAGCGCGGCGCTGGCGGACCTGGGCATCTCGCCGGAGCGCTGCCCACCGCTGGTGGCCCAGCTGGTGATGGTCGGCATCACCCAGATCATGGCCATCGACGGCGAGGCCGGCCTGGGCTCCGGCTACGAGACGGTCATCGACTTCATCAGCGGGCAGATCGACGCGCTCGGCCCGGAGCAGCCGGCCGGCCGCTTCCGGGAGCCGGCCGCGGACGGCGGCCCTCCGCCGGCAGGCGGGTGAAAGCGGCGTGTAGGGGCGGTGAAACCCACGGTCCCTAGCCTTCCGGGTGTCAGACTTCCCCCACCCGGAGGGATCCGAATTGGGTACCGTCCCCGCGGTCCAGGCCCACGGCCTGGTCAAGACGTTCCGTGACCAACGAGCCGTCGACGGCATCGACCTCGACGTGCGCCAGGGCGAGATCTTCGGGGTCCTCGGCCCGAACGGCGCCGGCAAGACGACGACCCTGAAGATGCTGGCCACGCTGCTGTCGATCGACAGCGGCCAGGCCGAGATCTTCGGCATCGACGTCCGGGCCCATCCGCACCGGGTGCGCCAGCTCATCGGCGTCACCGGCCAGTACGCCTCGGTGGACGAGGACCTCAGCGCGACCGAGAACCTCTGGCTGTTCGGCCGCCTGCAGGGGCTGCGGGCCGGCGCGGCGCGGTCCACCGCCGACGAGCTCCTCGATCGGTTCGGCCTGCGGGACGCCGCCGACCGGCGGATCTCCGAGTTCTCCGGCGGGATGCGCCGCCGTCTCGACCTCGCCGCGTCCCTGATCACCCGCCCGCCGCTGATCTTCCTGGACGAGCCGACGACCGGCCTGGACCCGCGCACCCGCGGCCAGATGTGGGACACCATCCGCGAGCTGGTGGCCGACGGTTGCACCGTGCTGCTCACCACCCAGTACCTGGACGAGGCCGACCAGCTCGCCGACCGGGTGTGCGTCATCGACCGCGGCCGCAAGGTCGCCGAGGGCACCCCGGACGACCTGAAGGGGCAGGTCGGCGAGTCGACCCTGCAGGTGCAGTTCGAGCCGGGGGCCGATCAGGCCGCCGCGGCGGAGGCGGTGCACCGGGTCCTCGGCGAGGAGCCGGTGCTCACCCCCGAGGCCGGCCGGATGAACGTGCCGCTCCCCGACGCCGACCGGGCCGCCGACGTGCTCGTCGCGCTGCGCTCGGCCGGGGTCTCCATCCGCTCGGTCAGCGTCGCCCGCCCCACGCTGGACGAGGTGTTCCTGGCGCTGACCGGCCACGACGTCCCGGCCGACCGTTCCGACCGGGACCCCGGCGACGCACCGGGCCCCGGCGACGCACCGGGCCCCGGCGACGCACCGAACCCCGGCGACGCGTTCGACCGGGACAGCACCGTTCTGGAGGCAGCCCGATGAGCCACGCCACCATCGGCGCCGAGGCCGCGTTCGCGCGGACGCACGCCCGGCCCACCGCCGCGGACACCGTCACCCAGACGTTCGCGATGGCCTGGCGGGCGCTGAAGAAGATGCGCCGCAACCCCGAGCAGTTCTTCGACGTCGCCCTCCAGCCGCTGCTGTTCACCTGGATGTTCGCCTATGTCTTCGGCGGCGCGATCTCCGGCGACGTGCACAGCTACCTGCCGCTGCTGATCCCCGGCATCGTCGCCCAGACCGTGCTCACGACCAGCATGGCGACCGGCGTCCAGCTGCGGGAGGACATGGACAAGGGGGTCTTCGACCGGTTCCGCTCGCTGCCGATGTCGCGGGTGGCGCCGCTGGCCGGGCCGATGGTCGCCGACCTGGTGCGCTATCTGATCGCGGCCGTCCTCACCTACCTGATGGGGCTGGCGCTCGGCTACCGGCCGGGCGGCGGGGTCGCCGGTGTGGTCGGCGCGGTGGCGCTGGCGGTGTTCACCGGCTGGTCCATCGCCTGGGCGTTCACCTGGATCGGCACGATCGCGCGCAGCGCCCGCAGCGTGCAGGGCATCTCGATGATGATCCTGTTCCCGCTGACCTTCCTGTCGAACGCGTTCGTCCCGGCGGACACCCTGCCGGGCTGGCTGGAGACCTTCACGAAGGTCAATCCGGTGTCACACCTCGTCTCGGCGACCCGGGACCTGGCCAACAACGGGACGATCACCGGCCAGGTCGGCTGGACGCTGCTCACCAGCCTGGTCGTGATCGCCGTCTTCCTGCCGCTGTCGGTCCTCACCTACCGGCGCCGCCTCTGACGGGCGGCCGGATCCCGGACCGGCGGGCCCCTGGCTCCGGGCGAGACGGGTGACAGCGCCGCGGGCCTCGGCCAGCAGCGCCGAGCCCCGGCCGTCGCCGTACTCCTCCTCGACCGCGGCCAGCAGGCCCGGGGCGCACCGCTGGAGCAGTGGCTGGACGCGCGTCCAGTCCAGCGGGCTGATGTGCGCGATGTAGCCGAACCGCCGGGCCAGCACCAGCAGCCGGACGACGTCCGCGATGACGGGGCCGGGCAGCTCGGCCGAGAACCGCAGCAGCCACGCCCCGATCGCGAACAGCCCCGAGCCGAAGACGGGGTAGTCGACGTGGCCGGACGCCGTGGTCAGCAGGCTCTCGGACCGCGCGAGGCAGGAGGAGTACAGCTCGCGCCCCACCGAGACCTGCTCGGCGCCGGCCGCGTACCGGGCGTAGGCGGCCAGTGCCACCGCCTCGCCGAACAGCAGCCACGGCTCCAGGCCGGTGTGCCGCATCCCGGCGACCCGCACCGCCCGCGACTGCCGGGCCGCCGCCAGGAACTGGTCCAGCCCGTCCGGGACGTGGCCGCGGAGGGTCGTCAGCTCCGCCCGCGCCACGTTCGCCATCATGCCGCCGAGCAGCAGGCCCGCCCCGGAAGCCACCCCGGAAGCCACCCCGGAAGCCTCCCCGCCCGGCCCTTCCGCGGCCGGGCCGAGCCCGGCGAGCAGTTCCTCGGCCTCGTCGAACTCGCCGCGGTGGATGGCGTCGGTCGCCAGCAGCGTCCGCAGGTGCGCGGCGTCGTCGAGCGCGCCGAGCCGCTGCATCACCGGCAGCGCGGCCCAGGCGTGGGCCCGCATGGCGGCGGGCCGCCCCAGCCGCAGCGTCAGCGCGGCGAGCTGGGCGCGCAGGCCCGCCGTGATCCACGGGCCGTCCTCGGGCCGGGCGAGCGCCAGCGCGCCTTCCGCGACCGCCACGGCGGCCTCGCAGTCGCCGGTGTTCTCGTACACGTGGGTCAGCCACGTCATGGCGGTCAGGGCGGAGAGCCGGTCGCCCTCCCCCGCCAGCCGTTCCAGCGTCAGCTGCTGGCTCCGGTACGGGTCGGTGTCGATGTCGGTGTCGGTGTCGGTGTCGGGGCGGACAGGCTCCTCGGCCATCAGCACCCGCAGCAGGGCGGTGACCCTGGGATCACTCGGCGCCGAGGCGTGCCGGGCCACGAACTCCCGGACCGGGGCGATATCGCTCTCCCCGAGGGCCATCCCTCCGCGCAGCACCGCCGCCGCGGCGGCCAGGGCCCCCGGCACCACCGCCGCCGGGGGCTCCCAGCCCCGGAAGGCCCCGCTGATCGCCTCGGCCAGCACCAGGATCCGCAGGTGCTCGCCGCGGATCTCCCAGAAGCCGGTCAACACCGCGACCAGGACCATCACCGGCTCCCGGTCATCGTCGGCCAACGCCGCCCGCAGCTCGTCGGCGAGGTTGCTCTCCTCGGCCGCGATGGCGTCGACAGCGTGGAACTGCCCCTCGCCGTGCAGCTCCTCGCCGTGGCGACCCGCGTAGCCCACCGCCCACCGCCGCCGCGCCCGGCGGAGCGCGGCGAGCTCCCCGGCCTCCGCCAGCCGCAGCAGGCCGAACTCCCGGACAGTCTCCAGCATCTGGTACCGCACCCCGCGGGACGTCTCGCGCACCCCCAGCAGCGACTGGTCGACCAGGCTCTGCACCACGTCGACGGCCTCCACGGCCTCCGCAGACCCCGCGGCGGCGGCGAGGATCTCCTCCGCGGTGTCCAGGGTGAACCCGTCCTGGAAGACCGCGAGCCACCGCAGCGCCCGCCGCTCCGCCTCGGCCAGCAGGTTCCAGGACCATTCGATCACCGCGAGCAGGGTGCGGTGCCGGTCGGGCGCGCTGCGGTCGCCGCCGCGCAGCAGCGCGAACCGGTCGGCCAGCCGCCGGTCGATCTCCTCGACGGACATCGCCCGCACCCGCGCCGCCGCCAGCTCCACGGCCAGCGGCAGCCCGTCCAGCCGCCCGACGATCGAGGCGACGGCCGCGGGGTCCAGCCGGGCGCCGGGGCGGGCCGCCGCCGCGCGCTCACCGAACAGCTCCGCGGCGTCCCGCGCCGCGAGCACGCCGAGCGGATACACCCGCTCGGCGCTGATCGCCAGCGGCGCCCGGCTCGTCGTCAGCACCCGCAGGTCGGCCGCCGCGGCCACGAGGAAGGCGACCAGCTCGGCGACCGCCCCGACCAGATGCTCGCAGTTGTCCAGCACGAGCAGGCTCGGCCCGGTCGACAGCTGCTGGGCGATGCGGACCCGCAGGTCCGCGCGCTGCTCGCTGGTCAGCACCCGGCGGCTGCTGATCGAGTCGCGCACCCCGAGCGCCGAACCGACCTCACCGAGCAGGTCCTCCGGCGCCCCGATGCCGACCAGCTCGACCACCCGCACCACCGGCAGGGCGCTGTCCCGGGCCAGCACCTGCGCCAGCCTGGTCTTGCCCAGCCCCCCGGGCCCGACGATCGACACCACCCGGGCCTCGGCGAGCATCGCCCGCAGCCCCGCGAGGTCGCGGTCGCGCCCGAGCAGCCGGGTCGCCCCGTGGCGGATCCCGGCTCGCACCGGCCGGTCGGCCGCGAGCAGCTCCCGCTGCACCCGGACGAGCACCCCACCGGGGCTGCTCCCCAGCCGGTCCCGCAGGTCACGCCGGTAGCGCTCGAACCGGTCGAGGGCGGCGCCCGGGCCGCGCACCGCGGCCTCGCTGCGCAGCAGATCGGCCAGCAGCCCCTCGTCACCGGGGTCGTTCCCGAAGGCGTCGGCCAGCAGCGGCAGCGCGTCGGCATGCGCGCCCGTCCGGCTCGACGCCCGCGCCAGCACCGCGCGGGCCGCGGCCAGCTCGGCCAGGGCCTGCCGGCGGACGTCCGCGAGCGGGCCGTCCTCGCCCGGCCGCGGCGGGGCGACGGACGCGCCCAGGGTGAGGGCCTCGCGGGCCGTCCCGGCGGCGGCGACCGGGTCGTCCGCCAGCAGCCGGCCGGCCTGCGCCACCAGCCCCGCCAGCAGGCAGCTGTCGATCTGCGCGGGCGGCAGCGCGAGCCGGTATCCGCCGCCGTCCCGCACCAGCGTGCCGGCCCCGACGATCGTCCGCGCCCGGGACACCACAACCTGCAGGGTCTTCGCCGCGTTGGCCGGCGGTTCCCCGCGCCAGACCTGCGTGACCAGCCGCTCGGCCGGCACCGCCCGCCCGCCGGCGCCCGCGAGCGCGGCGAGCAGGGCCTGTGGGCGATCGCCGGCCACCGGGGTGCCCTTCCAGCGCACCCCGTCCAGCAGGATCAGGTTGACGCCCACCCGGATCAGTCTAGGACCGCCGTCACACCAGCCTCAGGGGCGGAAGGAGTCCGGGTCGGCGGCGGTCCAGTCCGGCGCCCAGGAGCGGGGCGGCCCGGCGAGCAGCTCCCCCGGCTCCAGCCACTCGAAGAGGTCGGCGTAGCTGCGGGTGTTGGTGTGGGTGACCCGCCGCAGCAGCATCTCCGGGCCGAGCTGGCTCGGGCTGGAGCAGCCCAGTGAGGCCATCACCCGCACCGCCTGCTCGACGGTGGCCGCCTGGTAGCGGCGGACCCGCTCGGCCTTGTCGGCGACGTCCAGCGCGCGGGCCCGGCGCGGGTCCTGCGTCGCCACCCCCACCGGGCAGGTGTTCGTGTGGCAGCGCTGCGCCTGGATGCAGCCGGTGGCCATCATCATCGCCCGGGCGGAGTTGGTGTAGTCGGCGCCCTGCGCGATCCGCTTCACGATGTCGACGCCGGTGGCGACCTTGCCGCTCACCCCGATCCGGACCCGGTCGCGCAGGCCCACCCCGACCAGGGCGTTGTGCACCATGATCAGCCCCTCCGTCAGCGGCGTCCCGACATGGTCCTCGTACTCGAGCGGGGCGGCCCCGGTGCCGCCCTCGGAGCCGTCCACCACGACGAAGTCCNGGGTGACCCCCTCGGCCACCATGGCCTTGCAGATCGCCAGCAGCTCGCGGCGGGATCCGACGCACAGCTTGAACCCGACCGGCTTGCCCGACGCCAGCTCACGCATCCGGGCCACGAACAGGACGAGCTCGCGCGGCGTGCTGAAGACGCGGTGGAACGCCGGGCTGACACAGTCCACCCCGACCGGCACCCCGCGGGCCGCCGCGATCGCGGGGGTCACCTTCGCCGCCGGCAGTACGCCACCGAGCCCCGGTTTCGCCCCCTGGCTCAGTTTCAGCTCCACCATGCGGACCGTCGGCAGCGCGGCGACGTCCTTGAACCGGGCCGGGTCGAAGTCGCCGTCGGGCGTCCGGGTGCCAAAATAGCCGCTGCCGATCTCCCACACCAGGTCGGCACCGTGGCGCAGGTGGTACTCGGTGAGGCCGCCCTCGCCGGTGTCGTGCGCGAAGCCGCCGGCCGCCGCCCCGCGGTTCATCGCCAGGACGGCGTTCGCCGACAGCGCGCCGAAGCTCATCGCGGAGATGTTCAGCAGCGCCATGTCGTAGGGCTGGGAGCAGTCCGGGCCGCCGATCCGCACCCGCGGCTGCCCCGCGGCGGGATCGACGGGCACCGGGGCGGTCGAGTGCGGCAGGTACTCGTAGCCGACCTCGTTGACGTCCCGCTCGGNACCGAAGGCCTGGTCACCGTGAATGCCCTTGGCCCGCTGGTAGATCACCGTCCGGGTGTCGCGGTCGAACGGCCGGCCGTCGTAGTTGCGCTCGACGAAGTACTGCTGGATCTCCGGGCGGATCTTCTCCAGGGCGAACCGCAGATGCCCCAGCACCGGGTGGAAGCGCAGAATCGCGTGCCGCCGCTGCGTCACATCGCGCACGGCGAGCAGCAGCAGCGCGGCGGCGACCCCGACACCGGCCCACCAGCCCGCCGAGACGAGCAGCGCCAGGGCCGCCCCCACCGCGACCAGCACCGCCAGGAGGAGAACCGTCGCAACCGGCAACATCGCGAACCGCGCCTTCCCGCCCCGGCTTCGCGTGTGGCGACCCGCGCGGCCTGGCCCGAACACCCGACCCGACCGGTTCGCCCGCGTCCGCGGCAGGTCCGACCGTATCTCCCCGTTGCGCCCAACAGCGCACAGCGCGCTTTCCGTCCGGGTACGGGGGATTATCGCAAGGGTGACCGAGACCTCCGCGCCCTCCGCACCCTCCGCACCCGGCGCACCCGGCGGCCCGGACTTCGGCCGGTTCGTGGAAAACCTCCGCCAGTTGCTCGACGTGGTGGCCGACACCCGCCCACCGGCGGCGGTGGTCGCCCAGGTCGCCGACCAGTTCGCGCAGATCAGCGCGCAGCTCGCGAAGTTCGCCGTGCCCGAGGCCGAGCGGGTCACCGGTATGCGCCTGGACCTGGACGGACGCGGCCAGACGATGGTGCCCGCCGTGCGCTGGGACGAACGGGGCAGCGAGCGCGCCGTGGCCCGGGTGACGTTCGGCCGGCACTACCTCACCCTCGGCGGGGCGGTGCACGGCGGCGCCATCCCGCTGGTGTTCGACGAGGTGCTGGCCATGCTGGCCAACCATGAGCGGCCGTTCGCCCGCTCCGTGTACATGAACGTCAGCTTCCGTGGGCTCACCCGGGTCGAGGTGCCGCTGCGGGTGGAGGCCACGGTCGACCGGGTCGAGGGCCGCAAGCTCTTCCTCACCGGGCGCCTGTTCGACGGCGACACGTTGTGCGCCGAGGTCGAAAGCCTGTTCGTCCAGCTCCGGCCGGCCGGGGCGTAAGCCGGGGCGGGCCGGCGGCCACCCCGCCCCGAGCGGCCCGCGCGGGGAATTCCCCGCCGCCGAATACGGTCGTTCACTGCGAGCGTCGTCGCGTAATCGAACGGACAAGGAGCATCGGTGCCCGCTATTTCCCCGAGTCACCGCGACCTGCTGGAGTCAGGCAACACCGTCTCGCTCGCCACGGTCGGAGCGGACGGCCTGCCCCAGGTCACCGCGATCTGGGCCATCCTGGACGGCGACCACGTGCGGACGTCGCTGCACAGGAGCCGGCAGAAGTACCGGAACCTGGTCGCTCGCCCGCAGGCAAGCCTGTTCGCGATCGACCCGGGCAACCCCTTCCGGACGCTGGAGGTACGCGGAACCGTCGAGATCACCGAGGACACCGGCCTGGAGTTCCTCCAGCGCCTGCTGGCCGTCTACGGCACCGATCTGGAGCACTTCCAGGCCCCCGTCGACGACCGGGTGGTGGTCACCATCAATCCCGTCCGCGTCGTCGAGCTCGGGTAACCGGTTCGGCCGAACCACCGCGGCCGGCGGGGTCAGAGGACGATGGGGAGCCGGTGATACCCGCGGATGGTCGCGGTGTGAATGAGTTCCGCGCGGGAGAGGTCCACGTCCCAGGTCGGGAAACGCCGCAGAATCTCCTCCAGCGCGATCCGGCCCTCGATCCGCGCCAGCGCGGCGCCGAAGCAGTAGTGCACGCCCTTGCCGAAGGTCAGGTGCGCGTCGATCCGGCGGTGGATGTCGAACGTGTCCGCGGCCGGGAAGGCGCGTTCGTCCCGGTTCGCCGAACCGGTCAGCAAAGTGACGATCCGGCCTTCCTCGACGGTCTGCCCGTACAGCTCCACCGGTTTCGCCGCCACCCTGATCTGGATCGGGGACGGCACCTCGTAGCGCAGCGTCTCCTCGACCGCGTTCGGGACGAGGGACCGGTCGGCGACGATCTCGGCGCGCTGGTCCGGGTGCTCGGCGAGGACCTTGCCGAGCCAGCCGATCAGCCGGGCCGTCGTCTCGACCCCGGCCGCGTAGAGCATGCCCACGTAGTTCAGGATCTCGGCGTCCGTCAGCCCGCGTTCCGCGCCGGTGAAGACGTCGGTGAACCGGGCCTGGATGAGGGTGGTGAGGAAGTCGTCCGCCGGGTTGGCGCGGCGGAACTCCAGGAAGGGTGCGTACGGCGCCCCGATGCTGGGCAGCCGCTGCTCCTCCTGCGGCTTCTCCTCCTTGAGCCGGGCCGACTCCTCGACGTTGTCGCGCAGGCTCAGCAGGTACTCGTCCGGAATGCCGACCAGGGCGCCGATCNCCCGCATCGGCAGATGGCCGGCGAAGTCCTGCACCAGGTCGAAACCGCCGCTGCCCACGAGCGGGTCGAGGTACTCCGCGCACAGCTCCCGGATCCGCTGCTCCAGGACGAGCACTCGCCGCGGGGTTACGGCCCGGCTCAGGATGAGCCGGTGCATGTCGTGCTCGGGCGGGTCCTCGGCGATGAACAGACCGGGCGGCGTCGGTAATCCGGCCTTGACCATCTCCATCAGGATGCCCTTGGCGGAGGTGTAGGTCTGCCAGTCGACGGACGCGGCCTCCACGTCGGCGTAGCGGGAGAGCGCGTAGAAGTCGTATNGCTCGTTGTAGTAGAGCGGCGACTCCTCCCGCATCCGCTTCCACACCGGGTAGGGATCCTGGTCGATGTCGAAGTCGTACGGGTCGTAGTAGATGTCGGTGGTGGTGTTCACGCGGTGCTCCTGTGGACGTGCGCGGCGGGCGGGGACCTGTGGGCCGGTCGAGCTGTGGGCCTATGCGGGCTCGCACAGGGTCTTGATCTGGAGGTATTCCTCGAAGCCCAGCTGGCCCATCTCGCGGCCGAGGCCACTCTGCTTGTACCCGCCGAACGGGACGTCCGGGCCGTAGTAGATGCCGCCGTCGACGATCATCGTGCCGGCGCGGATCCGGCGCGCGACCGCCTTGGAGCGCTCGTGGTCGCCGGAGAAGACCGCGCCGGAGAGGCCGAAGACGCTGTCGTTCGCGATCCGCACGGCGTCGTCCTCGTCCTCGAACGGCACCGCGACGAGGACCGGCCCGAAGATCTCGTTGCGGACGATCTCGGCATCCTCGGGCATGTCGGCGAACAGCGTCGGCTCGTAGTAGTAGCCCTGCTCGAACCGCGGTGGGCGCCGGCCACCGATCACCGGTGTGCCGCCGGCCGCCTTCGCCCGCTCCACCATGCCCTCCACCCGGTCGCGGTGCCGCTCGCTGTTAAGCGGGCCCATCACGTTCTGCGCATCGAGCGGATCACCGTANGGCACCATCGACAGCATCTGGGCGGCGAGCTGGACGCCCTCCTCGAACCGGGAGCGCGGCAGCAACAGCCGGGTCAGCGTGGCGCAGCCCTGGCCGGCGTGGACGCAGACCATGAACGTGGACATGCCGATCGCGGTGGCGAAGTCGGCGTCGNGGAAGACGATGTTGGCGGACTTGCCGCCGAGCTCCAGGAAGCACTTCTTCACGGTCTCCGAGCCCAGCTTCATGATCCGCCGCCCGACCGCGGTGGAGCCGGTGAAGCTGATCAGGTCGACCCGCNGGTCGGTGACGAGCTCCTCGCCGCGGTCGTTGACCGAGCTGGTGATGACGTTGAAGACCCCGGGCGGGATGTCGGTGTGCTCGGCGACGATCCTGCCCAGCGCGCTGGCGCACCACGGGGTCGTCGGGGCCGCCTTCAGGACGACCGTGTTCCCGGCGGCGAGCGCCGGGGCGACCTTGGCCAGGTTCACCTGGGTCGGCTGGTTCCACGGGGTGATCGCGCCGACCACCCCGTAGGGCTCCCGCTCCGTCCAGCGGCGGGAGCGGAAGTGCTCGATCTGGCCGATGCCGTGTGCCTGCGTGAACTCGTAGCTCTCCAGCAGGTCGGCGACCCAGCCGATGCCTTCGACCGGCCGGTCGAAGGTGGAGCCGGAGATCTTGCTGGGCAGGCCCACCTCGGCGGTCGACATCGCTTTGAACGGCTCGGCGTGCTTGGACAGCGCGNCCTGCAGCTGGCGCAGGCAGCGCACCCGGAAGGCGACGTCGGTGCTCCAGGTGGTCTCGTCGAAGGCCCGGCGCGCGGCGGTGATCGCCGCGTCCACGTCGCCGGCCGAGGCATCCGCCGCGACGCCGATCACGGCCTCGGTGGCCGGGTTGATGTTGTCGTAGGTGGCCCCGCCGTCGGCGTCGACGAGCCGGCCGTCGATGAGCAGTTTCGCGAGATCCAGACCCGCATAGGTCATGCCGTGCTCCTGTCAGGTGAAGGGCTTCTCGGGCGCTCCTGCCGGGCGACCCCGGCGACCACCCATTCGGTCTGGCTCTTGGTCGCGGTGGCCGGCGGGCTCAGGCAGTCGGGCATGGCGACGGTGCGGCCGGGGCGGACCTCCGCCGACCAGGTGACGACCCTGTCCTCGGCGACCCAGGTCAGCTCGGCCCGGGGGCCGTCGACCGAGCCGGCACGCCGGCGGTCCAGCACGCCCCAGCCCGCACGCCGCAGCACCTCCAGCTCCAGTGCCTGCACCTGCGGGCCGGCGAGCCCCGCGCAGCCCCGGTAGTGCCCGGCGAGCCGGTCGAGATCCCCGGACCGGCCGAGCACCGCGTCGACGAGGTCGAGATCGGCGAAGGCCCAGCCGGTTCCCTCCGGGAGCACCAGGCACACCGGCGCGAACCGGTGGCCGCCCAGGTGGCTGGACCGCCACAGGTTCACCCCCGGGCGCGGACCGGCCGCCTCCAGCGTCACCGCCAGGCCCGCGCCGAGCCGGCCGCAGCAGGCGTCCCGGCGCCCGTGCCCGCACACCAGGACGTCGACGGCGGGGCTCTCCAGCTCCGAGGGAGCCGGGTCAGCGGCCGCCGCGACCAGCGCGCCGACGGTCTCGTACAGCGAGGCGCCGACAGCGCTCTCGAACCTGCGGTACCCGGCGAACCCGGGCTCGCCGGGCACCCGGGCGTGCAGGATCACCCGGCGCTCCTCCCCCGCCGGCCGCCGCTGCGCGGGGACCACCGCCTGCAGCCGGTAGCCCGGCGGGCCGATCAGCGGCTCCAGGGCGGCGGCCTGGGCGGTCTCGCCGACGTCCCGCGGCCACGGCAGCGGGATCTCGACGAGCAGGAAACCGGGGTAGCTGCCGGCCGTGCCCGCCGGGGACATCGCCGCCACGCGCGCCCAGTCGGAGCATCTGATCTTCGCTTCGGGATCCATGCCCTCAGCCTGCCGGTGCCCGGGCCGGGGCGGGGGCCGCGACGTGGTCGCGCAGCGCCGGCGTGACCGGGGGGCTGGAACGCCAGTCGGCGATGCCGTCGTCGCCGGCCGTCGCGACCGGCATTCCGCCCTCGTGCACCCAGGCCCAGTGCGCGTGGTTCAGCTCGTGGAGGCTGAAGCAGGCGTTCAGCGCGTTGTAGAAACCCATGTTGTCGACGCTCTGGTTCACCGACTCCTTGATGAGCAGCGCGGCCATGGTGGGGGTCGCTGCGATCCGCCGGGCGAACCGCAGCGCGGCGTCGGGCAGCTCGGCCCGCGGGAAGATCTTGGAGACCATCCCGAGGCGCCAGGCCTCCTCGGCGTCGATCGAGTCGCCGGTGAGCAGCAGCTCCTTCGCCCGGCGCGGGCCGAACTCCCACGGGTGCGCGAAGTACTCCAGGCCGCACATGCCGAGCCGGGTACCCACCATGTCGGCGAACGTGGTGTCCTCGGCGGCGACGATGAGGTCGCACGCCCACATCAGCATGAGGCCCGCCGCGTACACCTCGCCGTGCACGGCCGCAATGGTGATCTTCCGCAGGTTCCGCCAGCGGCGGGTGCTTTCGAAGAAGTGGTGCCACTCCTGCAGCATCAGCTTCTCGGCGCCCTGGCGCGTTCCGCCGTTGACCTTCGCCGACGGATGCTGGTGCGGGCCGGGAAGCATGTCCTGCCGGCCCTGGCGAGAACCCATGTCATGACCCGTCGAGAACATCGGGCCGTGTCCGCCGAGAATGACCACGCGGACGGTGTCATCCGCCTCGGCGCGCAGGAAGGCGTCGCCGAGTTCGACCAACAGGCCGCGGCTCTGCGCGTTCCGGGTCTCGGGGCGATTGAGCATGATCCGCGCAATCACCCCGTCGTCCAGTTCCTCGTACGTGAGGTATTGGTAACGCGAGCTCATGGAGGAGGCCCTTCTCTCCAGGCGGCACGGTCCGCTGACAAAGAGTCCGCTGACAAAGAGGCAGAAGCCCCCCACCTGCTGTCTTACCGTCCATATTTACACTAGGTTCAAGTACCTGTACTGTCAACCCGGCCGCGGGCGAAGTCTGGCGGGGCCCGTTTTTTCCCGCGGGTCAGGACGAGTCGGAGGGTGTGAGGCATGACCGAGACAGCGGCATTTCGCTATGACGGAAAGCAGGTTCTCGTGGTGGGGGGCGCCACGGGCATGGGCGCGGCGGCGGCCCGGGCAGCCGCCGCGCTCGGCGCGCGGGTCGTGGTCATGGACCGGGCCCCGGTCGACTTCCCGGTGGCCCGGCAGATCACCGTCGACCTCACCGACCCCGCGGCGCTCGACGCCGCGATCGACCAGGTCACCGGGCCGCTGCACGCCGTCTTCTCGGCGGCCGGGATCGCCGGTGGGCCCGCCGTCATGCGGGTCAACTTCATCGCCCACCGGCATCTCGCCGAGCGCCTGGTCCGGGACGGAACGCTGGTGCCCGGCTCGGCGATCTGCCTGATCTCGTCGGTGGCCGGCCTCGGCTGGCAGAACCATCTTCCCCTGCTGACCGAGTTCCTCGCCACCGCCGACTATGCCGCCGCCGACGCCTGGATCGGTGCGCACGAAGGCACCTGCACCTACATGTTCAGCAAGCAGGCCATCAATGCCTACGTCGCCCGTGAGTCCTTCCCGCTGCTCACCCGGGGAATTCGGATCAACGCGGTCTGCCCGGGGCCGACGGACACTCCGCTCGCCCGCGCCAACACCTGGCTCGGATTCGACGAGCAGTACCGGAAGGCGACCGGAACGGCCCCGTTGCGGGCCGAGGAGATCGCCGACGTGATGGCTTTTCTGAACAGTTCCGCGGCGGCCGGTGTCAGCGGCGTCAGCCTGCTGGTCGACTCCGGGCACGTGATGTCCTCGATCGGCGGCTCGTGGGAGGCCGGCCGGCCGGTCATCGACTTCCTGATGACCCAGCGCTCGGTCTGACACCAAAAGCGAACCGGGGCCAGCGCCGCCGTTCACGGCGCTGGCCCCGGTTGCGTTCCCGGGCTCGGTTCCCGGCCCGCTGCCCGGCTGCTCGGCCCTAACCCCGGAGGAATTCCGGGGCAGCCGGATTCCGCGACGGGAACGGCGGCAGGTCGAGCAGGGACAGCACCCCCGGCGCCGCCGCGCACACCCGGGGCACCGCGTTCACGATGCTCATCGCCGACGCCACCGCCACCGGGTCGCCGGTGTAACCGGCCGGTGCGGAGATCTTCAGGTCCAGGCTGATGCCGGGCAGGCCGTCGACCACCGCCCGGTAGCCGTCACCGGCGAAGCCCAGCTCCGCGAAGTCGTCCTCACGCAGCTTCTCCACATGCTCAAGGACGATCTTCGCCTCGTCGCCGACCATGCCCTTGACCCGGTACCTGACCCCGGCGATCGTCCCGGCCGGGATGTGGCCCGAGGCCACGTCGAAGGCCTCGTCCGCGTAGCGCAGTGTGTGGTCCTCGACGATCCGCTCGATCGTCACGCCGAGGGCGTCGGCCATCAGGTGCAGCGTCGTCGCGTGGTAGCTGGTGGTCACCCCGGGGGCCAGGATCGGCGAGGCCGCCGCGTCCCGCTGACCGAAGCCGAAGAACTTCGTGATGCCCTCGCCCTCCCAGTGGGCGTTGTTCATGAACTGGTACATGTGCACGCCGCGGACCTCGCGGGCGAGGGTCAGCGCGGACAGTGCGAGGCCCGCGGTGCCGTAGCCCGGATCCATCCCGACCGTGACGATCGACGAGCCGCCGTCGAGGCAGGCCCGTTCAAGCTCCTTGTACAGGTCGTCGTCCTGGGCCCGCGGGTAGACCAGCGTCGGCCACCACAGGTTCACCACGTTCTTGCCGGAGCGCAGGATGCGCAGCAGGTCCCCGAACGTCTCGCGCGGGTTCTCCACCCAGTCGCGTCCGACGGTGAAGCAGACNCAGTCCGCGGGCATGGCCAGCAGCGCGTCCCGGTCGCGGGTCGCGGCCACGCCGAGCGGGCCTAACCCGCACAGCTCGCCGACGTCCTGGCCGTCCTTGTGTTCGGAGTGCACCCAGGCACCCACCAGCTCCAGATCGGCGTGCCCGAGGATGCCCGCCACCGCCTCCCTGGCCACGGTGCCGGTTGTCCATTGGATGACGCGGTATGTCACGGTGTCCTCCGCGGTTCGAGTGGCCTGGCCTGGCCTGGTGGGCGGCGGCGGTCAGGTGACGGCGCCGTCGATCTTCATCTGGATGATCTGCTCGTCGGTGTGCCCGAGCTCGCGGAGCAGGTCGTCGGTGTGCTCGGCGAACTGCGGCGCCCGCCGGGTGTCCGGCGGCCGGTTGTCGAACTGGACGGGGTTGGCGACCAGCCGGCGCTGCCTGCCCTCACTGTCGGGGAACGTGCTCAGGTAACCGTTGGCGTGCATCTGCGGGTCGTCGAGGATGTCGAGCGGGCCCTGGACAGGGGCCCAGGGACCCTCCATCGTGTGCAGGTGGCTGACCCAGTGGGCGTACGGCTTCGCCGCGATCGCGTCGGCGATGTACTGCCCGGCCGCGGCGGAGTTGGCCATCAGCTTCTGCGCGGTGTCGAAGCGTTCGTCGTCGATCAGGTGGTCGAGCCCGAGGTGGCGGCAGACGTCCGCGAAGTAGCGGAAGGCCTGCGGCATGGTGAAGTTGATCCACCGCCCGTCGGACGTCCGGAAATGGCCGACGGTCGGGTTGAGCGCCACGTTCATCATCGTCTGGTTGAGCGGCACCGGCGCCTTCTCGGCACCGGTGAGGGCCGCGTTGCCCAGGTCGAGGGCGAAGGCCCAGGCCCCCACGCTCATCAGGGAGACGTCGACGACGGAGGGCTGGCCGGTGGTCGCGCGGCCGTACAGCGCGGCGGCGATGCCGCCGGCGATGGTCATGCCGCCCATCGAGTCGCCGTAGGCACCGGCCGGCATGCTCACGACCCGGGGGCTCTCCGGCGGGGTGACTCCCCAGGCGCTGCCCATCCGGCACCAGAAGGCGGAGCCGTCGTAGCCGCCCTTCTCCGCCCACGGCCCGCGCTGGCCGTGCGCGGACCCGCGCACATAGATGATGTCCGGATTGACCTTGCGGATGTCGTCGACGTCGAGCCGCAGCCGGTTGCGCGCGTCGGGGAGGAAGTTGGTGAGGAAGACATCCGCCTCGCGGCACAGTTCAAGCAGAACCTCGTAACCGGCCGGCGTGGCGAGGTCAAGCCCGATGCTGCGCTTCCCGCGATTGGGATGATCCATGATCGGCTGGAATGTGCCGTCCTTGGGATGGTTCACCATCCCCCGCNGGGCGTCACCCGCCACGGCGTGCTCGACCTTGATCACATCGGCACCCNACTCGGCGAGAATGCCACCCGCCGCCGGGGTGAACGTGAACTGGGCGACCTCGACCATCCTGACGCCCGCCATCGGCTGATGCACTGGCCCGCACTCCCTTCCCGAACGGCCTGAAAGGCCGCTGGACGCCTGTCGCCCCGACCGCTCCCTCGACACCATAGTTAGACTGAGTCAAAGTATGCAAGAGCCCGCGGCCGAGCCGTCGCGGCCGCCGGGGCGGCAGTGACCTCGGCATCCGCCCCAGCACGCCGACGCCACCCACCTGCCGGCATCCGAGCTGGACAGAGGGTTGTGCGACCCGCGCCCACCTGTTAAAAAGTAGATCCCGCGAAATTTGACTCAGTTTAAAACTGAGCTTCCACCCCAGGGCCGAAACGGACATAACGCACTCGTCGGGACGGAGCGGCCCAACGGGTGCCACCGGAACGCGGTTGGCCGGAAATACCGGCGCGGCCGACGACCGCTGCCCAAAAAAGATGGAAAAGCCTGTGCCGTCATGTCCCGGGCCGGGCCGGTACAGACGAGTCTCCCGTTCCTTTCCGCCGGGAGACCACCGGGAAGGGAAGTTCCACCATGAGGAATCACAGGTCACTCGCGGCCGTCGCCGCGGCCGGGCTCTTATCCGCCGCCCTCGCGGCCTGCGGCGGCGGCGCCGACGACAAGGCCGCGGCGGACACCGCGGGCCTCACCGGCGACCCGATCGTCGTCGAGGTGATCACGCCGCTGTCGAGTGTCACTCCGCCCATCGAGGTGTATCAGGGCGCCCTGGCCGCGGCCTCCGCGGTGAACGCCTCCGGCGGCATCAAGGGACGCCCGCTCGAGGTCAGGGTCTGCGACGCCGGCGGCACCGACGGCCCGGCCAAGGCCATCGAATGCGCCCGCAACCTGGTCGCCGACAAGGCGATCATCGCCGAGGTCGGCGACTACGAGGCCTACCAGGAGCAGGTCAACACCATCCTCGCCGCGGCGGGCGTGCCCAACATCGGGCCGCCGCCGCAGAGCCAGTCCGTCCTGAACTCCCCGAACTCCTTCCCCCTCGCCGGCTCGGAGGGAGCGGCGCTGGGCACCGTCCTGGCCGACGCCGGCGCCACGAAGATCCAGGTCGCCTACACCAACATCGCGCAGGCCGCCTCCGCGGTCCAGTTCAACGAGATCACCCTGGAGCGCGGCCGCGGCATGAAGATCGCGGGCAGCATCCCGATCGACCTGACCGCCACCGACCTCACCCCCGCGGTGACCCGCGGCGGCGACGGTGACGCGGTGGCGCTCGCCGCGATGCCCACCCACTTCGCCGCCTGGCTCAACGTGGCCAGGGGTGGCGACTTCGACCAGAAGATCTCCGCCAGCGCGTCCGCGCTGGTACCCAGCGCGCTGTCCGCGCTCGGTGACAAGGCCGACGGCGTCCTGGTCTCCGCCGGGCTGCCCATCGTCACCAGCGACGAACCCGGGATCGTGCGCTTCCGCGAGGAGATGGCCAAGTACCAGCCGGGGAAGGTCATCGACCAGATCAGCCTGTACGGCTGGCTCGACACGTGGGCGTTCGCCCAGGTGGCCCGCACGATCGACGGCCCGGTCACGCGCGAGTCGACGCTGAAGGCCTTCAGCGGTCTCAACGACTTCAACGTCTTCGGCCTGCTGCCGGACGGCTTCTCGACCACCAAGCCCTTCGATGCCCTTCCCGGCATGCCTCGCCTGTTCAACCAGCAGATCGTCGAAGGCGTGGTCAAGGACGGCCGGCTCGAGCAGACCTCCGAGGGCTACGTCCCCGTCTTCACCAAGCCATGACCGCGGCCAGCACGGGCGGCGGGAGCCGAAAGGTGGCGCAACGATGATTCGCTTCGCCCTGCTCGGCCTGGGGCTGGGGGCCATCTACGCGCTTGCCGGCCAGGGCCTGCTCCTCGTGTACCGAGGCTCCGGCGTCGTGAACTTCGCGCAGGGCGCGTTCGCCGCGGTGGGCGCGCTGGCCTTCTACCAGCTGCATCTGGAGGCCGGTGTACCAACCGCGCCCGCCGTCGTGCTGGCGCTGATCATCTCCGGTGCCCTCGGCGCCCTCATGCACCTGGTGGTGATGCGTCCGCTGCGCAGCGCCCCGCCGCTGACCAGGGTGATCGCCACCCTCGGCGTGATGGTGGCGCTGCAGCAGGCCAGCCGGATCATCTTCGGCACCGAGGTACGCCTCGTGCCCTCGTTCCTCCCCACCCGCAGCGTCCATCCGTTCGGCGGGCCGGCGGTGGGCGCCGACCGGCTGGTTCTGCTCGGGGTCGCGGTGGTGATCTCCGGCCTGCTGTGGCTGGTCTACCGGTACAGCAGGTTCGGTGCCGTCACCGCCGCGGTGGCGGAGAACGAACGCACGGCGCAGCTCACCGGCCACTCCCCGGACGTGGTCGCCGTCATCAACTGGACGCTCGGCGCCGTGNTCGCCGGGGCGGCGGGCATCCTCGTCGTCCCGATCACCGGTCTCGACGTCAACACCCTCATCCTGCTGATCATCCCCGCGCTGGCCACCTGCGTGGTCGCGGCGTTCGCGTCCTTCCCCATCGCGCTCGCGGCCTCGCTGGTCATCGGCATAACCCAGTCCGAGATCACCAACTACGTGAGCGCCGCGGGCTGGGGCGAGGCGGTCCCGTTCCTGGTCGTCGTGCTGGTGCTGGTCGTGNGGGGCCGCGGGCTGCCGCTGCGCAGCCACGTCAACGAGGTGCTCCCCGAGATCGGGACGGGTGTGCTGCGGCCCGGCCGGGTCGCGGCCGCACTCGCGGCGCTGACCGTGATCATCGTCTCCACGCCCGACAACTGGACGGACGCCTTCACCACCACGATCATCGGCGCGATCGTCTGTGTCTCCCTCGTGGTCGTCACCGGCTACGGCGGCCAGCTCTCGCTGGCGCAGTTCGCGTTCGCCGGCTGGGGCGGCTACGTCGCCTCGCGCCTCGCCGCCGTACACGGGTTGCCGTTCCTGCTGGTCCTGGTGATCGGCGTGGTCGCGGCGGTGCCGCTGGGCGTGATCGTCGGCCTGCCGGCGCTGCGGACCAGGGGCATCCACCTGGCCATCGCCACCTTCGGGCTGGCCTACTCCCTGCAGGCGGTCCTCTTCCAGAGCGTTCCGCTGACCGGCGGCCTGGCCGGCACCGTCGTCGAGCCGGCCTCGCTGTTCGGGTGGGCGGTGGACCCGGTCAGCCATCCGAAGCGGTATGCCGTCGTCTGCCTGGTCGCCCTGCTGCTGGCCGCCGTGGTGGCCGGCAACCTCCGGCGCGGGCGGTCGGGCCGGCGGCTGGTGGCGGTGCGCGGCAACGAGCGCGCGGCGGCCTCGCTGGGCATCAGCGTGTACGGGGCCAAGCTGGTGTCGTTCGCGCTGTCGGCGGCCATCGCCGGGCTCGGCGGCGTGCTGCTGGCCTTCCAGTCCAGCTACGTCGACTTCAACCAGTTCAACGTCTTCAACTCGATCGCCGTCGTCATCAACACGGTCATCGGCGGCGTCGGCTTCCTGCTCGGCGGCGTGATCGCGGGCGCGAGCAGCACGGGCGGCCTGACGTCGAAGATCCTCGGCGAGATCTTCCCGAACGGGGACATCAACCAGTACGTGACGCTCGCGCTCGCCGCCCTGCTCGCGCCGACGCTGATCAGCTTCCCCAACGGCCTCGCGGCCCGGGTCGCGGGCAGCCGCCTCCCGGCCGCCCTCACCGCCCGCCTCCGCTCCCGCACCGCCCGGCTCCGCGGTACCGGCACACCGGAGGCAGGCACACCGAAGGCAGGCACACCGGGGGCAGGGCCGGCGAAACCGGCCCACGTCCGGCCGGCGGTCCCGCACCGGGTGGCACCCAAGGTGCTGCGGGTGGCGGACATCGCCGTCCGGTACGGCGGCGTGCACGCGCTCGGCGGGGTCTCGCTGGACGTCCGACCAGGTGAGATCGTGGGCCTCATGGGCCCCAACGGCGCCGGCAAGACCACTTTCATCGACGCCGTCACCGGGTTCACCCGCCTGTGGAGCGGCAGCATCCACCTCGACGGCGACCGGATCGACGCACTGAATCCGCGCCGCCGGGCCCGGCTGGGCATCGGGCGCACCTTCCAGTCGCTGGAGCTGTTCGACCAGCTCAGCGTGCTGGAGAACCTGCGTACCGCGGCCGACCCCCGCGACTCGATCGCCTACCTCACCGACCTGGTGCACCCCAGGCGCACCCAGCTCACCCCCGCGGCACGCTCCGCCGTCGAGATGTTCGCACTCGCCGACGACCTCGACCGGCTGCCGTCCGAACTCTCCTACGGCCGCCGCCGCCAGGTGGCGATCGCCCGGGCGATCGCGGCCGAGCCGTCGGTCCTGCTGCTGGACGAGCCGGCCGCCGGCCTGAACGAGTCGGAGACCCAGGAGCTCTCCGACCTGCTGCGCCGGCTGGCGGACGAGTGGGGCATCGGCATCGTCCTGGTCGAGCACGACGTGCCCATGCTCAACCGGGTCTGCGACCGCCTGGTGGTCATGGACTTCGGCGAGGTCATCGCCACCGGCACCCCGGCCGAGATCCGCTCGGACCCCAGGGTGATCGCCGCCTACCTCGGCGCCGACAACACCGACAACACCGACAACGCCGACAACACCGCTCCCGAAGAGCCGGAGCCAACCGTCAGCCAGGACGTCGCCGCGGTCGNCGCGGGTGCGTTCCCGCTGCCGGGCTCCGGACAGCCGGTGGACCAGATCACGCAAAGCGAAGGGTCTGTGTGAGCATCATGGAAAAAGAGGACATGATCCTCGTCAGCATCGACGACCATTCGATCGAGCCGCCGGACATGTACCAGCGACACGTGCCCGCGAAGTACCGGGATCTGGCGCCGAAGGTCGTCCGCAACGACGCGGGCATCGACCAGTGGGTCTTCCAGGGCGCGGCGACGTCCACCCCGTTCGGGATGGCGGCCACGGTCGGCTGGCCGGCCGACGAGTGGGGCCGCGACCCCGGCACCTACACCGAGCTGCGGCCCGGGTGTTTCGACCTGAAGGCACGGGTCGACGACATGAACGCCAACGGCGTCCTGGCCTCGATGTGCTTTCCCAGCATGGCCGGCTACAACGCCCGCACCTTCGCCGAGGCGCCGGACAAGAAGCTATCGATGATCATGCTTCAGGCCTACAACGACTGGCACGTCGACGAGTGGTGCGCCGGCGCCCCGGGCCGGTTCATCCCGATCGGGATGCTCCCGATGTGGGACGCGGACCTCGCCGCGGCGGAGGTGCGCCGGCTCGCCGCGAAGGGTTGCCGCGCCGTCAGCTTCCTGGAGGCCCCGCACGCGCAGGGCTACCCGAGCCTGCTGTCCGGCTACTGGGACCCGATGCTGCGGGCCGTCGTCGACGCCGGCAGCGTGCTCTGCCTGCACATCGGCGGCGGGATGAGCCTGCTGAAGCTGCCGCCGGAGGCCCCGCCGGACCACTCGATCATCCTGTCGACGCAGATCATGACGCTGGTCGCGCAGGACCTGCTGTTCGGGCACGTGCTGGAGAGGTACCCGACACTGAAGATCGCCTTCTCCGAGGCCGGGATCGGCTGGATTCCCTTCTACCTCGAACGGGCCGACCGGCATGTGCGCAACCAGGTGTGGCTGCACAACGACTTCGGCGGCCGGCTGCCGTCGGAGATCTTCCGGGAGCACGTTCTGGGCTGTTTCATCACCGATCTCGCCGGGCTCAAGGCCCGGCATGACATCGGTATCGACATCATCGCCTGGGAATCCGACTATCCGCACACCGACACCACCTGGCCGGAATCACCCGAACTGCTGTGGGACGAGCTGACGGAGGCCGGGGTCACCGAATCCGAGACCCACCAGATCACCTGGCAGAACGCGTGCCGCTTCTTCGACTTCGACCCGTTCACGGCGGTTCCGCGGGAGCAGGCGTCCGTCGGCGCGCTGCGGGCCCGGGCCCGGGCCGCGAACGTCGACACCACCCGCATGTCGAAGGACGAATGGCGGCGGCGCAACGAGGCGGCCGGGATCGGGGTGCTCACGCGATGACGGCGACGACCCAGCTCACCGGCAAGGTGGCCGCGGTGACCGGCGCGACCAGCGGCTCGGGCCTGGCCGTGGCCCGGCGCTTCGCGGCCGAGGGGGCCTCGGTGGTCCTCCTGGCCCGCGGGCCGGACCGCCTCAAGGCCCTCGTGGACGAACTCGGCCCCCAGGCCGTGGGCCTGCCGACCGACGTCGGCGACCCGGACAGCGTGCGCGACGCCTTCGGTGCCATCGAACAGCGGTTCGGCAAGCTCGACATTCTCATCAACAACGCCGGGCTGCACCGCCCGTGCCCGTTCGACGCGCTTTCCGACGGCGACATCCTGGCCCAGGTCCGCACCAACCTGCTCGGCCCGGTCTACACCTGCCGGGCGGCGATTCCCCTGCTGCGGGCGGCCGGCGGCGGCGACATCGTCAACACCTCGTCCGAGGTGACGATCGAGGTCTTCCCCTTCGAGTCGGTGTACCGGCTCACCAAGGCCGGGCTGGAGGCGCTCGGCCAGGCCCTGAACCTGGAGTTCGAGAAGGAGGAGATCCGGGTGACGACCCTCGTCCAGGGGGTCGCCCTGGGTGCNGGCGGCGGGTCGACCGACTGGGAGAGCCAGGGGGCGCACAGCGACGTGGTGTGGCCCCGGCTGCAGGAGGAGGGCACGATCCGCCGGGTCATGGGCAAACACGGCGGTCAGACCGTCGAGAGCGTGGCCGACGTCCACGTCTTCATCGTCACGCGGCCGCGCGGCCAGAAGCTCGATGTCATCCGCGCCCGCAGTTACTAGCGCGGGGAGAGCCAGTGGCTGACTTCCACGACGCCGTGCCGGTCGACTGGATCGGTCCGGGCGAGACCGCGACCGTCATCGTCGACGGGTTCCCGGTGGCCGTCGCGAACGTGGACGGCGAGTACTTCGCCTTCCAGAACCTCTGCCCCCACCAGGGCAGCGTGCTGGGCGGGCGCCCGCTGGACGAGGGGTGCTTCATCATCTGCCCCCAGCACGCCAGCCGGTACGACGTCCGCACCGGCACCTGTGTGCGGCCCTCGTCCTCGGACGGGTTCAACCAGGATCTGATGGTGTTCCCGACCCGGGTCGAGGACGAGGTCGTGCAGATCCAACTCTGACCGGTCAGGCCGCGTGCTCGCCGCCGAGGTATGCGCCCTCGATCCGACGGAGGTCCCGCCGGGCCTCGGCGGCCGAGCCCGACCACACCACCCGGCCGCGCCGCAGCACGAAGGCCCGGTCGGCCACGGCGAGGGCCTGGCGGGCGTGCTGTTCCACGAGCAGGACGCCCGCACCCCGGTCGGCGGCCTCCCGCAGCGCGCGCATCAGCCGGGTGACGATCTGCGGCGCCAGGCCGAGCGACAGCTCGTCGGCGAGGAGGACGGCGGGCTCGGCGGCCAGCGCCCGGGCGGTCGAGAGCATCTGCTGCTCACCACCGGAAAGCAGCCCGGCCCGGCGCCGGAGAAGCCGCTCCAGCTCGGGGAACAGCTCCAGTGCCCGCTCGACGGGCCCGGGGCCGATCCGGAGGTTGTCACGCACCGACAGCCGCGAGATGACCGAGCGCTCCTCGGGAACGACCCCGAGGCCACCGCGGACCCGGTGGTGCAGGGCCCCCCGGGTCGGCTCCCCCCGCCAGCGGATCTCCCCGCCGAGCGCGGGCAGCGCACCGGAGAGGGTGAGCAGGGTCGTGGTCTTGCCCGCCCCGTTCGGGCCGAGCAGGACGACGATCTCGCCGGGCCGGACGTCGAGGTCGACGTCCCACACGCACGGGACCCGCCGATACCCGGCGGAGAGGTTCCTCGCCTGGAGGACGGGAGACGGTCCGACGCTCATCTCTTTCCACCTTCTCGATAGGAGATTTATACGGAGTTGAATTTGCGAGATCTTCTTTCTAACAGTTCGGGAGTGGCCACACANCCCTCCCCCACGCCCGCCACCGCCAATCGAAAAAATCAACGGTTCGCTCTTGCATACTTAGACTCGGTCTAACTAAGCTCGGAACACGAACGACCCCCGGAACACGAACGACACAAGGAGCCACCGCACGTGAGCTTCACGATCGATCTGAGCGGCCGGGCGGCCATCGTCACCGGCGGCGGGCAGGGCGTGGGCCGAGCGAGCTGCCTGGCCCTGGCCGCCGCCGGCGCCAGGGTCGTCGTCAACGACTTCGTGGCCGACCGGGCCGCCGCCGTCGCCAAGGAGATCGAGCAGGCCGGCGGCAGCGCGACGGCCAGTCCGTTCGACGTCTCCGACTACCAGGCCGTCACCAGGGCGATCGGCGCCGAGGGCATCGACATCCTGGTCAACAACGCGGGCAACGCCGGGCCGGCGGCCGTGGATGGGCGCGGCCCCTCGGTCAGCCTCGGCGAGTTCGCCGACACCGACCCGGCCGACTGGGAGCGCTACTTCGCCGTGAACCTCTACGGCGTCATGAACTGCACCCGCGCCGCCCTCCCCCACATGATCGGCTCGGGCGGCGGCCGGATCATCACGATCGTCTCCGACGCCGGCCGGGTCGGCGAGCCGCACATGGCCCCGTACGCGGCGGCCAAGGCGGGCGCCGCGGGGTTCACCCGCGCGATCGCCCGGGAGGTCGGCCGGGACGGGATCACCGTCAACAACATCGCGCTGGCCACGGTCGACACCGTCGGCCTCGCCGAGCTCGCGCGCGACTCACCCGAGATGCGTGACCGCATCGAGCGGCAGCTGCGGCGTTACATCGTGCCCCGGCTCGGGCAGCCCGACGACGTCAGCGGGCTCGTCGTCTTTCTCGCCAGTTCCGCCGCGTCCTGGATCACCGGTCAGACCTATCCCGTCAACGGCGGCTACTCGGTCAACCTCTGACCGGCCCGGCCAAGGCCCGGAAGGAAACAGGAATGGATCCCGACCTCACGCCCGACCAGCGTCTCCTCCGGGAGACCGCCGAACGGTTCGTCGAGACGAGCCTCCCGCTCGCGAAGCTGCGCGAGCTGATCGACGCGGGCGGCGAAGTCGACCCGTCCTACCGGCGCGCGGCGGCGGAGGTCGGCTGGTTCGCGTTCCTGGCCCCGGAGTCCCTGGGCGGCGGGAGCGTCTCCGGCGTCGGTCTCCTGGACGCCGCCGTCCTGGCCGAGGTGCGCGGCCGGCAGCTGCAGCCGGGTTCCTTCATCGACACGAACCTGGCCGTGGCCACGCTGAGCCGGGAGGGGTCCGCGCACCAGCAGGCGGCGATTCTGCCCGATCTCATCACCGGCGAGGCGGCGGCCGCGTGGGCCGTCGCCGACCCGTCCGGAGACTGGTCCGGCGGCGCGGGGGCCCGGGCCGAGGCGGTGCCCGGCGGGTTCCGGCTGAGCGGGCGCAAGGGGCTGGTGGTGGAGGCGCAGTCGGCGCGGTGGCTGCTGCTGACGGCCACGGCTCCGGAGGGGCCCACCCAGTTCCTGCTGCCGGCGTCCACCCCGGGGGTGGCGGTGGAGGTCCTGCCCGGGCTCGACCTGACCCGGCGGCTGTGCGAGGTCACCTTCGACGGCGTCGTGGTGGACGACGCCGCGCTCCTGGGCGCCCCGGGGCGGGCCGGGGCCGCCGTCGACGCGCAGCTGCGGCTCGCCGCGGTGCTGAGCTCGGCGGAGACCGCCGGTGCCATGCAGTACCTGTTCGACCTGACGGTGCGGTACTGCAAGGACCGCATCGCCTTCGGCCGGCCCATCGGCTCGTTCCAGGCGATCAAACACCAGCTCGCCGACAGCAGCCTGGCGCTGGAGATGAGTCACGCGGTGGTTACCGCCGCGGCCCGCGCCCTCGCCGCGGAAGGCGATGACACCCCCGGCGACGGCGGCGACGGCGGAGCGGCGGCCGCCCGGGCCGCTCACGCCGCGAGTCTGACGAAGGCGTTCGTCTCGGACGCGGCGATCGAGCTGGCCCACAACTGCTGGCAGCATTTCGGTGGCATCGCCTACACCTGGGAGCACGACTTCCACCTCTACCTGCGTCGCGTCACCACCGACGCCTCGCTGTACGGATCGCCGGCATGGCACCGCGAGCGGGTCTGCCAGCTGGCCGGGATCTGACAGACGATGGGAAGCGAAGGAGGCGTCATGCCCAGCGAGACCGACGGCGGTGCTCCCGACGGCGGTGCTCCCGACGGCGCCGCGCTCGACGAGTTCCGCCTGGCGGCGCGGCGGTGGCTCGCGGCGAACCTGGAGCGCCGCGACGCGGCCGGCCAGGCCGGTGTCGTCCGCGGCGGCGGCACCCACAGCGCCGAGGAGTACCTCCCGGAGCGCGCGCTGCAGAAGAAGATCTACGAGGCCGGTTACGCGGGCATCAACTGGCCGAAGGAGTACGGCGGGCAGGGGCTCAGCGACGCCCACGCCCGGGCCTTCGCCCAGGAGGCCGCCCCGTACCGGATGCCCGACCTCGGCCACGCCGGCGGTACGACGTACGGCCCGGTCAGCCAAACCCTGCTGCGGCACGGCTCGCCGGAGTTCCTGGCCCGCCACGTGCCGCGCATCCTGGCCGGCGACGAACTGTTCGTGCAGCTCTTCTCCGAGCCGGACGCCGGCTCCGACATGGCCGGCATCACGACCCGCGCCGTCCGCGCCGAGGGCGGCTGGCTGCTCACCGGGTCGAAGGTCTGGACCAGCGGGGCCGCCTACGCCGACTTCGGCCTCTGCCTGGCCCGGACGAACTGGGACGCGCCGAAGCACCGCGGGCTGACCTGGTTCGCGGTCCCGATGCACGCCAAGGGCATGTCCATCCAGCCGATTCGCGAGATCACCGGGGAGGCCGAGTTCTGCCAGGAGTTCCTCGACGAGGTCTGGGTGAGCGATGACGAGGTGATCGGCGAGGTCGACCAGGGCTGGACCGTCGCGCAGACCATGCTGCTGGTCGAGCGCGGCGCCGGCCGGGACGACCCGGTCAACATGCCCGAGACCGACCCGGCCGTGATCGACCCGTTCCTCGTCGAGCTGGCGCGTTCGGTCGGCCGGGCCGAGGACCCGGTGGCCCGCCAGGCACTGGCCCGCATCCACACCGCGGACTGGGCGCGGGGGCAGCTGGGCCGGCGGATCACCGGCCTGCTGCGGACGAGCGACCGACCCGCGAGCGGTATCGCCTCGTACTGGAAGCTCGCGGCGGGTGTGTACAACCCGCAGCGGGCCCGGCTCATCATGGAAATCGGGCAGGGGCAGCCGCTGGTGTGGCGGGACGCCGCCGGTCAGCGGGCCGCGCTGGAATATCTGAACAGCCGGGTCTGGTCGATCGCCGGCGGCTCCAACGAGATGCAGCGCAACGCGATCAGCGAGCGCGTCCTGGGCCTGCCGCGGGAGCCGAGCTTCGACCGGGGCAGGCCGTTCGGTGAAGTCCTGCGCAGCGCCCGCCAGTGGTCGGAGAATAACTGAAGTCGGCGTGCGGGCCACCCAGGTATACTCCGGATGGTGAGCATTTCGCATGAGCCGCGGCGCCGGGCAGGGCTTCTGCAGGAGCGTTCGCGGGAGACC
>NZ_LRTK01000018.1 GCF_001636565.1 Frankia sp. EI5c | reverse complement strand
GGGCGGGTGATCTGACGGTGGCGGTCAGCGTTTCGGGTGCCGGCGCGGGTGTGGCGATGCGGCGACTGAAGACCTCGTGGTGTCTCTTCGGGAGAGGTGTTGACAACCCCGGTGGTGGAGGGGGCGCAACCCCGCCGGGAGCGGAGACACAACGAGGTCTTCAGTCGCTGTCGGCGAACACTCGCGGACGGGTGGCGCGGGGTGGGTGAGGGCTGTTTCGGGGCCTGTGTGCCCACTGAAAGCCCTGGTGGCGGCGTTGCGGCGGGTTCCGCCGGCTGCGGCGGCCCGCTGGCCGTGCCTCGGCCGGGTGGCCGCGGACCGAGGTGCCCGCGGGCGGGGTGCAGGACGTCGGAAGGGGTGGGGCGGCGGTGCCCCGGTACCGGCCCGGGGCGGCCGCTCGCCGGGCCTCGTGGCCCGGCTCGGCAGCCAGGGTTTCCCATCCGATCAGACAGGTCTGTCACCACGGCCCGGGCTAGCCACCGGCGCCCCGGCCTCGGGGCGACCGCCGCCGCCGCGGTCTCGGGCAAGCCACGGCCACCCGGCCCCAGGCCAGCCCCGTCCACCACCACCCTCTAGGCGCTGGAACCACTCGGCCCGAAGCGCTCGGTGCGGATGCGGCCGGGTTCGTGGCCGAGTTCGACCAGGGCGTCGGCGACAGCCTCGACGAAGCCGGTGGGGCCGCAGACGTAGCAGGTGGGCCGCAGGTCCGCCGGCCACCCGCCCGCGGCCAGATCCGTGGCACGCAGCCGCCGCGGTGGCTCGGTCCAGTGATNGGGTACGGCCCTGGTGTAGACCCTGGTCACATCGAGCCCGGGGTCGCGGTGCACGGCCTCGCGCAGCTCGGCGGCATAGTAGAGATCAGCGGGAGTCCGGGCGGAGTAGAGCAGGCGGAACGGGACCCGGCTGCCCGCCGCCCGCCGCGCGCGCACCATCGCCATCAGCGGAACGATGCCCGAACCGCCAGCCACCAGGAGCACCGGCGCGGTGTCGGTGGGCCGCCAGACGAACCAGCCGCCGATCGGCCCCCGGAGCTCCACCGGGTCGCCGACCGAGAAGACCTCCGTCAGGTACGGGGAGACCTCCCCACCCGGCACCCGCTGAACGGTCAGCTCCAGCCGGTCGCCGTCGGCCGGTGCCGCGAGGGAGTAACTGCGCCGGGTGCTGTATCCGTCGGCGGCGGTGAGGCGCAGGTCGACCCGCTGACCGGCCAGATGCCCCGGCCACCCGGGGACATCCAGCACCAGGGTGCGGGCTGTGGACGTCTCCTCCCGCACCGCGGCGAGGCGGGCGACGCGCCACGCGAGGCGTTCGCTCAGTCGCCGTGGTAGCGCTGTTCCAGCCATGGATCACCCCGGTCGTGGTATCCGGCGAGCTCCCAGAAACCCCGCTCGTCCTGTTCGAGCAGGCGGATGCCGCGCACCCACTTCGCCGACTTCCAGAAGTACAGGTGCGGCACGAGCAGCCGCGCCGGGCCACCGTGCTCGGGGTCGAGCGGCGCCCCCTCGTAGCGGTGCACCACCCAGGCCTGACCGTCGATCAGATCGGTGAGAGGCAGGTTCGTGGTGTAGCCGCCGTAGCAGTGCACCAGGGCGTACTCGGCGGAGGTCTCCACCTCGCCGAGCAGGGTGTCCAGGCTGACGCCCTCCCAGGACGTGCCGAGCTTCGACCACTGGGTCACACAGTGGATGTCCACCGTCGGCGACTCGGCTGGCAGGCGGAGGAAGGCCGGCCAGTCCCAGCGGTGTTCTACGCCGTTCTCCGCCGTGATCGTGAACTCCCAGTCCGCCGGCGGCACCCGGGGAGTGGGGCCGGCCGACAGGACGGGAAAGTCGTCCGTGGCGTACTGGCCGGGCGGCAGCGCCGCGTTCTCCGAACGAGGCCGGCCCTGGAACCCCGGCGACACGATGCCCACACTGGACTCATACCACGAAAAACCCAGGTGGAGCCGAACAGCGCAGGAAGGTGCCGCGGCCGGGTACCGGCGGAGGGTGGGCGTCGCCCGGGGTCGGGGGGTCCCCGGGCGACGCCCCGATCTTTCCATCACCGACGGCACATCAGCAATGACGGACAGACGCCGCCGCCGTTATCAGGACGTTGGTCCCGGACCAAGGTCCTGAATCCCGCCGCCCATGGGCCCCCCGGAGGCCGGACTTTGTTTTCTGGCGGCAGCACAGCCTGGGCACCCGTACACATTCGCCGGCATATAGCAAAGTTTACATCGAGAATATTCATGCACAGGAAGGCTATTTCTCGAGTTCACCGCAGC
Organism: Frankia sp. EI5c; assembly: GCF_001636565.1. Taxonomy (GTDB): domain Bacteria; phylum Actinomycetota; class Actinomycetes; order Frankiales; family Frankiaceae; genus Parafrankia. The sequence goes on along the minus strand of NZ_LRTK01000018.1, from coordinate 103,885 downwards.
GGGGTGCCGGTCTCAGCACGTCGAAACGATGCCCGTCCGGAGAGACCCGCAGGAAGGTGTAGCACCGGCCGAGCTGCCCGAACGAGTTGGTGAAGTCGATGGGCCCGGGCAGCAGCCCGTCCGCCGAATAGTCGCGCACAGCTCGCAGGCCGTCGAGGAAACGCGGGCGGGTCGGGCAGGGGCCGGCCTCGGCGAGACCACGCAGGAACATGTCGGCGGTGATCCAGCCGGACAGCGCCGCCTGCTGGTTCGGCGGCTGCAGGTACGGCGCGTGGTCGGCCATCGCCGCGAGGAATGTGCGGTGGCCCGGCAGATCCAGCTCGAACGGCTGGTAGTCGACGAAGAGACTGACGTTGCCGAGGATCGGCCCGAAAAGCTCGAGCAGGCTCTGGTCATAACCCGACGGCGTGAGGATCACCCGCAGGTTCGCACCCGCCGCCCGCGCACCCAGGACCACCTGCCCGAAGGCGGCCCCGGTGACCGCGCCCACCAGTGTGTCCGCGCCGCTGTCGCGCACTCGGTTCCCGACTGCCTGCAGGTTGATGGGACCGGTCGCGTCCACGGNGCCCACCACGCGCACGCCGGCGGACCGCAGGCTCGCCGCCAGCTCGTCGCCGAACTCGCCCGAGGCGGCGGACAGACTCGTCACCACGACCAGCGCGGACGTCCCCCCTTGTTCGGCCACGAAATCCCCCCAGGTCGAGACGGAGACGCCGTCCGCGATCAGGTTGGAATAGCTGAACATGTTGTTGTGGACGGTCCACCCCGCGTCGAGCGAGGTCCCCGTGACCGGGATGCCGCGGTCGTGCAGGTACTCCGCCGAACCCGAGGACGCGGACGTCGACTCCATGATCCCGAACACCTGGCGTTGCTCGACGAGCATCCGGGCCGACGCCAGGTTGATGGCGGGCTGGGAGCCGTCGTCCTGCCAGAGATAGCTGACACGGCGGCCATGCACCCCGCCGCCGGCGTTCGCCACGCCGAGACGCGCGTCCACGCCGGCACGGAACGGGGCGAACAGCGAGGCCGCGTTGCCGGAGTCCNGGTAGAGCACACCGACTTCGACCTCGTCCGCCGTCACTCCGGGTGACGGCGGGCAGGACTCCCCGGCCCGCCGGGACGTCGCCGCCCCCGCGCCGTCGTCGTCACCGCGCAGCACGCACGAGACACAGGAGACACACACGGCCAGCAGAAGTAGGGCCACCACGGGGGCACGCTTCGTCCTGGGTCCGGTACTCACACGAACTACAGTGACCCACGAAAGTCGCCATATGGTGCCGTTCTGTGGTACCTGTGAATTTCCACCATCGGGTCAGGTGTCGCGCAACCCTTCGGCGAGCAGCTCCGCGAGGTGGTATCCGCGCTGGCCAGCGAGCTGGGCCGCCTGCGTCCGGCAGGAGAATCCGTCGGCGAGCAGCACCGTGTCCGCGCCGCGGGAACGCAGCGCGGGGAGCAGTGCGTGCTCCGCGACCGCGACCGAGACGTCGTGGTGCCCGCGCCGCATCCCGAAATCACCGGCGAGACCGCAGCAGCCCGCCAGGGTCTCGACCGAGGCGCCGGCCGCCCGCAGCAACGCCCGGTCGGCGTCGAACCCCATCACCGCGTGCTGGTGGCAGTGCGGCTGGGCGACGATCTCGGCGTCACGCAGCGTAGGCGGCCGCCAGCCCCGGTCGGTCAGCAACTCGGCGAGCGTGCGCACGGATGCCGCCAGCGCCGCCGCGCGACGGTCACCGGGAAACAGCTCGGTCACATCGGCGCGCAGCACCGCCGTGCAGGACGGCTCCAGGCCGACGACCGGGATCCCGTCCAGGGCGTAGGGGGCGAGCCGGTCGAGGCTGCGCCGCAGCTGGCGCCGGGCGCCGTCGAGCTGGCCGGTCGTGATCCAGGTGAGGCCGCAGCAGGCCGGCCGGTCGGTGGTCAGCACCCGGTAGCCGGCGTCGGTGAGTACCTCGACGGCCGCCCGGGCGATCCCGGGTGCGAACGCGTCGGTGAACGTGTCCACCCACAGCAGCACCGGCCGCCGGGGCCCGCGCCCGCCCCCGGTGCCGCTACCGCTTTCTGCTGGCGGAGCCCCGCGGCGCCCGGGCCCGGCACCGCCTTGCCCGGCACGGCGCCACCACTGGTGGAACGTCTCCTCGGCGAAGACCGGCGCCGAGCGCCGGGTGTCCAGCCCGCCGCACCAGAACAGCGGGCGGCGGATCGCGGCGGTACGCAGGGCGGCGTTGACCCACCGCGGCGCCCTGCCGGCGAGCCGCGCCCACCGCGGAAGCCAGCCGAAGGCGTAGTGCTCCGGCGGGCGGGGGCGACGCCGGTACGCCCGGTGCAGCACCTCGGCGCGGTAGCGGGCCACGTCGACGCCGGCGGGGCAGTCGCTGGCACAGGCCCGGCACGACAGGCAGAGGTCCAGGGACTCGCGCAGGGCCGGCGCGTTCCAGTCGGCGCGCGCCGGCGCGCCCACCGCCAGTTCCTGCAGCACCCGGGCGCGCCCCCGCGTCGAGTCCTTCTCATCCTTCGTCGCCAGGTAGGACGGGCACATGAAGCCACCGGCGGCCGAGGTGTCGGCTCGGCACTTGGCCAGCCCCACACAGCGGTGCACTGCCTGGGTGAGGTCACCCGCGTCGGCGGCGAACGCGAACCCGCCCGCCGCCGGCAGCGGCCGGGCCGCGGGACGGCGCAGATCCGCGTCGAGCGGGCTCGGCCGGACGATCACCCCGGGATTGAGTACGTCCTCGGGGTCGAACAGGTGCTTGAAAGCCCCGAAGGCGGCCAGTGCCCGCGCCGAGTACATGATCGGCAGAAGCTCGCCGCGGGCCCGGCCGTCGCCGTGCTCCCCGGTCAGCGAGCCGCCGTGCGCCACAACGAGGTGTGCCGCCTCGGTCAGGAAGGCGCGCAGCCGATCCGGGCGCTCGGCCAGCGGGAAGTCGATGCGGACGTGCACGCAGCCGTCGCCGAAGTGGCCGTAGGCGACACCGTCCAGCCGGTGCCCGCGCATCAGCCCGTCGAACGCGCGCAGGTACGCCCCGAGGTTGGCGGGCGGCACGGCGGCGTCCTCCCAGCCGGGCCAGGCCGGCGCGCCGTCCCGCGTCCGTCCCGCCAGGCCGGCACCGTCCTCGCGGATCCGCCACAGCGCGGCGGCCTCGGGGCCGGCCGGCAGCACCATCGACGCCGCGCTGTCCGCGTCGGCGAGCAGCGCCCGCGCGGCGGCGGCGGCCGCCGCGGCCGTGGGCCCGCCGACCTCGACGAACAGCCAGCCGCCGCCGTCGGGCAGCGCCGGCACGGCCGCCGCCCCGCGATGGCGGCGCACGACGTCCACCAGCCGGGCGTCCAGGCCCTCGACGGCGAGCGGAGCATGCCCCAGCAGGCGGGGAACGGCGTCGGCGGCCGCCGCCATGTCGGGGTAGCCGACCACCGCGAGCGCCGTCGCCGCCGGGACCTCGACCAGCCGGACGGTCGCCCCGAGCACGACCACGCAGGTGCCTTCGGTGCCGACGAGGGCCCGCCCGAGATGTCCGCCGCGCTCGGGCAGCAGGTGTTCGAGGGAGTAACCCGAGATCTGGCGCCCGAAGCGGCCCAGCTCGGTGCGGATCACCCCGAGGTTCGCCTGGACGAAGGCGCCGAGCTCCGACGCGAGCGGCCCGGCGGCGGCCAGCGGGCCCGCGGCGGTGAACCGGCGCCCGCGGCCGTCGAGCACGTCCAGGTCGACGATGTTGTCCGCGGTCCGGCCGTAGGCGACCGCCCGGGCACCGCAGGCGTTGTTGCCGATCATGCCGCCGAGGGTGGCGCGGTTGTGGGTGGACGGATCGGGACCGAACCGCAGGCCGAACGGCCGGGCGGCGGCCTGCAGGTCGTCGAGCACCACGCCGGGGGCGACCCGGGCGGTTCGCCGCTCCGGATCGATCACCGGGGGGGCGTTCAGATGCCGGCTGAGATCCAGCACGACCCCGGGTCCGACGGCGTTGCCCGCGATCGACGTGCCCGCGCCGCGCGCGGTCAGCGGCGTGCCGGTGCTCCGGCAGACCTCGGCGACGGCCAGCACCTCGTCGACCTCACGGGGGAAGACGACGACGCTGGGCAGCACCCGGTAGTTGGAGGCATCGGAGGAGTACTCGGCACGCCTGCGCTCGGTGTGATCGACGACGAGCCCCCCGGGGTCGGTCGAGCGCCCGGAGCCGACTCCGACAGCCGCCCGCAGCAGCGCGGCCAGCTCGCCGGCGCTGACGCCGCCCTTACCGGTCTCACTGCGTGCCAACTCCGCTCCCAGCCCCGCCTAGTCACCACCGGCGATCCGCACCCATGACTACCCCGGATACGCCTGCCCTTCACTCCGCCCCCGCCCGGCCGTCAGAGCAGCCTGAGCTGGGTCCCTGCCGTTGCCTCCCCGGGCGCGGGCTCAGGTGCGGGCCCGTGCCCGGAGAGCGGGTCGTCGCCCGGGGAGCGCAGGGCGCGCAGGACCGGGGGGAGGTCCTGGGCGTGTACCACGGTGAGAGCGCGCGTCGCCCGAGTGAGTGCCACATAGAGGTCCGCGAGGCCACGCGTCGGCCCGGCCAGGATCTCCGCCGGCTCCACCAGGACGACCGCGTCGAACTCAAGGCCCTTGGAGTCGGCCACGGTGAGGACCGCGACCGGGGTGTCCAGCAGGAGATCGGCCTCGCCCCGCGCCTGCTCCCCGGCCGGGGCGCCGGGCTCGCCCGGCTGCTTCGGTGCCACGAGCGCGGGGGCCGAAATCCGGAGCGCCTCGCGCAGGGCGGTCACCCGGCCCGGCGGACTGATCACCGCCACCCGCCCGCCGGCCGCCTCCGCGGCAGCGTCGGCGGCCTCGGCGACCACGCAGCGCACCAGTGCCGAGCCGGCGGCGCTGCCGGCCACGGCGCTGCCGGCACCGTCGGCCACGGCGCTGCCGGCACCGTCGGCCACCCGGACGACCCGGGGCCCGCGACCCACGGAGCGGACCGAGCTGGGCGCCACCGCGGCGGGATCGGCCGCGGTGAGGACGTCGGCGGCGACATCCATGATCTCGCTGGGCGTCCGGTAGTTCACGGTGAGCCGCTCGACGGCGTACCGGGTCACGGCCGGGCCGAGCAGCTCACCCCAGTTCTTCGGGGCCCCGGGACGGGCCGCCTGGGCCAGGTCGCCCACCAGGGTGGCGGTCCGGCCGGGGCAGCGCCGCCACAGCAGCCGCCACAGCATCGGCGAGACCTCCTGCGCCTCGTCGACGATGAGATGGCCGAAGGTCCAGGTGCGGTCCCCGCCCGCATGCTCGGCGGCGCCCCGGCGCTGCCGTGGCGCCGCCCAGCGCTCCACGACGGTCTCCGCGTCGACCCGGTCCCGCAGCCCCAGCATCTCCAGGACACCGCGGGCGTACTCACGCTCGGCGGCGCGCTCGGCGTCCGCGCGGCGGGCCTCGGCCCGACGGGCGAGCTCGTCGGGGTCACCGAGCAGCTCGGCGGCCTCATCGAGCAGCGGGACGTCCGCGGGGGTCCAGCGGATCGAGGCGGGAGTCGCCCTCCCGGCCTGCCCGGCAGCCCCGGCCGGGCTCCCCCGGCGCAGCAGGGCGCGTTCCGCCGCGGTGAGGCGGGTGCCCGCGGCCCGGGCGAGGATGTCCGGCATGGCGTAGAGATCGGCCAGCAGGCGGGTGGGGGTGAGCGTCGGCCACAGCTCGTTCAGCGCCCGCCGGATCCCCTCGTCCGCCCACAGATCAGTTCTGATCTGCGCGCGTTCGTCCGAGTCGAACAGCCCTTTGGGCAGTTGGGAGACGACCTGGCTGGTCAGCGCGCCCAGCAGTTCACGCAGGAAGACCCCGCGCGCGGAGTTGTGCGGGCGCCGGCTGCGCCGGGCCCGGGTGCGCGCGCGGGCGATGGTGTCGCGGTCCAGGTGCAGCTGGTACTCGTCGTAGCGCAGGCGAAGCCCCCGCGGTGGAACGCGCTGCCTGTCCCGGACGGCGCCGGCGATCACGTCGACCATCCGCTCGTCGCCNTTCAGGACGGCGACGGCGACGGGATCCTCGCCCGTGGCGTCGACTCCGGGGAAGAGCCGGGCGGGGGTCGCGAACACCACGCCGGTCTCGCCGAGCGAGGGCAGCACCTGCTCGATGTAGCGGAGGAAGACCCGGCTGGGGCCGACCACCAGCACACCGGAGCGGGCCAGCCGATCGCGATGGGTGTAGAGCAGGTAGGCCGCCCGGTGCAGCGCGACCGCCGTCTTGCCCGTGCCGGGGCCGCCGTCGACCACCAGCACGGCGTTCGCGGCGGCCCGGATGATCCGGTCCTGCTCGGCCTGCAGGGTCGAGACGATGTCGTGCATCCGCCCGGTCCGGGGCGCCGACAGCGCCTCCAGCAACATCGTGTCCCCGGTCGGGGAGGTCTCCGCGCCGATGCCGGCGGTGGCCGAGGCCATGAAGGCCCGTGGGTCCAGCGGGTCGTCCGCGATCCCGGTGACGGTGCGGCCCCGGGTCCGCAGGTGGCGCCGGCGCACCAGCCCGCGCGGGCGGGCGATCGTGGCCTGGTAGAACGCCGTCGCCACCGGAGCGCGCCAGTCCACCAGGATGGGCTCCTGGTTGTCGTCGGACAGCCCGATGCGGCCGATGTAGGTGCGGCGCCCGTCCACGTCGTCCATGGCGCCGAAGCACAGCCGACCCTCGGCGGCGTCCAGCCGCGAAAGCCGGTCGGCGTGGTTCGCCGCGAAGGCGTCACGCTCGACGATCGACTGTGGAGTGCCTGTCCCGGCCTCCGTCAGCACCCGGCGCAGCTGGGTGCGGGTGGTCTCCCGAAGCTCGTCGAGCCGCGTGTAGAGGGTGTCGACGTAGGCCTGCTCGCACGCAAGCTCCGAGTCACGAGTCGTCGGCACCGAATGTCCTTCTCCCTGCGCTGTCCTCGGCTGCTGCCCNCCACGCTACGTCCGCGGCGACCGCCTGCGACGTGCGGCCGGTGTGAGCGGCGGGCAGGAGGCGACGCGGAGGTGACAACCGTCACCCACGGTGCGCGGCGGCCTGCCGCACCTCCTCCGCGTCGTGTTCCAGCCGGGTACGCACGAGCGCCGCGACAAGCCGCGGGAAGTCCTCGCGGTCGACGAGGTCGCAGAGTTCGCGGGCGTCCGTCGGCAGGCCGAGCTCCGCCGCCGCCGCCCGCGCCCGCTGGTCGACGTAGGGGACGAGCTCGTCCCANGCCGCCTGGGCCTCGCGGAGAAAGATGTCCGCGCCGACCGGGCCGATCCCCTTGATCTTCTGCAGCAGCACCCGTTCCCGTTCCGGGGTGTGCTCCGCGGCGTCGCGCAGGCGCCGGACGTCCCCGTCGTAGGTGTCGAGCAGGTAGCCGCAGGCGTCGGCCAGAGTGCGGGAGGTGCTCTCGTCGTAGCGGGCATAGCCGCTGGTGTTGAGCACCCGGGTACGTTCCTCCCAGGTCGCCTCGCTCATGGCGGCGGCAGTCACCCAGCCCTGGTCCCGCAGGGCCCGGAACGCCTCGACGGCGATCGGGGTGCGGATCCGCGCACTGGCCAGGAGCGCGAACAGCAGCAGTCCGAACATGCCTTCGGCCGTGTCGGCGGGGACGTCCACGCCGAGTTCGTCGGCATATGTGCGGCCATGCCGGGCGAGCAGCTCACCCACGATCGCCTCGGGGTCGGTTCCAGCCATGAACCTGGGCTACCCGCGACCGGGGCGGCCGACTCCCGGCTGTCAAGTCACCCGCCGGCCCGGCTCAGCCGGGCCAGAACTCCTGGATCAGCCGGACGAGCTCGCGCGGACGGTCGCTCTGCACCGAGTGCCCCGCGCCCGCCACGACGGCGGTGCGCAGGGCGGGCAGCCGGCGGCGGAACTGCTCCACGTCATCGTCGTGGACGAACGGCGAGTCGCCGCCCCGCACCAGCAGCAGGGGAACGGTGATCGCGGCCACCTCGTCCCACAGCCGGGCCATACCGGTCAGCTGGTCCGACCGCTCTGCCTGTTCCCGCCCCTGCCCCCGTTCCTGCGCCTGTTCCTGCGCCTGCGAGCCGGGCCTGCCGAGGTCGTAGCGCCACGCCCAGCGGCCGTCGGCCCGCTGGTAGGCGTTGTGGCGGACCCCGCGGCGCACCCCCGCGGCCGGCCGGCGCGGGCTGAGCCTGATCGCGGCCTGGGCCATCTCCTCGAAGGAGGCGAAGGTGGGCGGGCCGCCGACCAGCGCCACGGCTCCGCGCTGCGCCGCGTCCATCGCCGCGACCCGGGCAGCCGACTCGGGGGTGACGTCGACGAGCAGCGCGCGCCGGCACAGCTCCGGCCGGGTCGCGGCGAGGTGGATCGCGGTGGCCCCGCCGAGCGACATTCCCACCACGAGGCCGGCGTTCGGGGCGACGGCCCGCAGGCCCACCTCGATCGCCGCCGCGTTCGCCCACGGTCCGTAGTCGCCGTCGGCGCGCCAGGAGGAGCGGCCGTGGCCGGGCAGGTCGAAGGCGACCGCGGGGCGGCCCAGTTCCAGGGCCACCGAATCCCAGGTGTGGGCGTTCTGCCCCCCACCGTGCAGGAAGACGATCTCGGGTTCGGACGTCCCCCACCGGATGTGGCTGAGCCGGCGCCCCGGTTCGAGCTCGGTGTGGCCCCGGGTGACCTCGGGCTGGCCCTTCCAGGGGATGCCCAGTTCCTCGGCGTTCTCGTGGAGCAGCCCGAACTCGTCGTAGTCGTCCTCGGGGATCCCGCCCGGGAGGACGCCGTCCGCGGGGTTGTTGCCGACCTCGGGCAGTTCCGTCACGATCCCGCCTCGCTCTCGTCGCCGTCTCGCCGCCGTCGGGCGCCGTCGCGGCGCCGTTCCGCTGCCGCCGCCCGCCGCCGTCAGTCCGGTCGCCGGAATTCCGCCGCTCGCGCGCCCGACAGTCCGTCCAGGGAGAATGTAGGACTCATCGGGCATCACACGTGTCGACAAGGGAAACCCATGAGCTTCAGCCTCGACCTCACCGACGAGCAGAACGAGCTGCGATCGTGGGTGCACGGCTTCGCCCAGGATGTCGTACGGCCCGCGGCGGCCGAATGGGACGAGCGGGAGGAGACTCCCTGGCCGGTCATCCAGGAAGCGGCCAAGATCGGCCTGTACAGCTTCGACACCCTCTCGACGCTCTGGTTCGAGCCCACCGGGCTGTCGCTGCCGATTCTGTCGGAGGAGCTGTTCTGGGGCGACGCCGGGATCGGAATGTCGATCATGGGTACCTCCCTGGCCGTCGCCGGGATCGCCTCCTCGGGCACGCTGGAGCAGGTGGGCGAGTGGGTACCCGCCTGCTTCGGTGACGCGGCCGATCCCAAGGTCGCCGCGTACTGCGTCTCCGAACCCGCGGCCGGCTCGGACGTCTCCTCGATGCGGGTCCGCGCGCGCTACGACGAGGTCACCGACGAGTGGGTCCTGAACGGCCAGAAGGCCTGGATCACCAACGGGGGCATCGCCAACGTGCATGTCGTCGTCGCGTCGGTGGACCCGGAACTGCGGGCCCGCGGCCAGGCCTCGTTCGTCGTCCCGCCGGGGACCCCGGGCCTCAGCGCGACCCGGAAGATCAAGAAGCTGGGCCTGCGCGCCTCCCACACCGCGGACGTCTTCCTGGACGATGTCCGGGTCCCGGGGCGGTGCCTGCTTGGCGGCAAGGAGAAGCTGGACGAGCGGCTCGCCCGGGCTCGCGAGGGCACCCGCTCCTCCGATCAGACCGCGCTGCGGACCTTCGAGATGAGCCGCCCCACGGTCGGTGCGCAGGCGGTGGGGATCGCCCGGGCCGCCTACGAGTACGCGCTGGACTACGCCCGCGGGCGCGAGCAGTTCGGACGTCCGATCATCACGAACCAGGCGATCGCGTTCGCCCTCGCCGACATGCGGATGGAGATCGACGCGGCCCGGCTGTTGATCTGGCGCGCGGCGTGGATGGGCCGCAACGAGCGCACCTTCGAGGCCGGCGAGGGCTCGATGTCGAAGCTCAAGGCCGGCGAGGTCGCCGTGTGGGCGACCGAGAAGGCGGTACAGATCCTCGGCGGAGCCGGCTACAGCCGGGAACATCCGGTCGAGCGCATGTATCGGGACGCGAAGATTTACACCATCTTCGAGGGGACCTCGGAGATTCAGCGGCTCGTGGTTGCCCGGGCGATCTCCGGAATGCGCCTGTCCTGAGCCACCGTCGCCGGCGACCCGGCGACCCGGCGACGGTGGCGCTCGGACACTCCAGCCGGGGACACACAATTTCTGGCGCCAGATTCACAAAAACCGGCAAGCTACGAGGTCTGGGGACCGCGGACGGGTTTGGATCGCAGCTGAGGCCGGACCGCCGAACGCGGACGGGGGCGGGTGTTCGGGGGCATCCACCGCGTCTGGCGGTCCGGCTGAGCCGAACTGGTTCCGGCCGGCCGAACAGGCGGGCCGGGAGCGCGAGCTCAGGTCTCGAAGCCGGCGGACGTGTAGGCGACGCTGGCATGGCTGTCCACGGCCCGCCCGGCGGCATCCACACAGCGGACGGTCACAGTGAGGTCACCGGCCCCAGCATCGCCGGTGACCTCCGGCCAGCCGGCGGCCGTACAGCGTGAGGTGGCGTCCCCGTAGGCGCTGACGCTCAGGAGGCCCGGTCCCCGCCCGACCTTCGGGAAGACCACCTCGTAGACCCCGACCTCGACCCGCCGGACGGTGTTGGCCGCCCCGGCGCTGTTCGCCGAGTACCGCGCCCACGCCCCGACGGCGTCGCCGAGCGGCGCGGGCTCGACCGGCCCGCCATCCACCGCCACCCCGGTGAACACGTGCGCGAAACCGCGGGCGCCCGTCGGCACCAGCGCGCCGTGATCGGTGTAGAGCAGGACGAACGGGGTGTCGGCCCAGGCCCCGCCGTCGGTGCAGCCGACCAGGATGGACTGGCGGTCGGCCAGGACCTCCCGGTCGAGGGCGTTACAGCCCGCCGCGCCACCCCCGGTGGCGTTGAGCTGGAGATTGTTGCCGGTACGGATGAAATCCGACCCGATCAGGTCGACGGTGTACCGGCCGGTGGCGACCCGCCGGACCTCGATGGTGCCCGGCCCGGCGACGCTGTGGCCGTCGGGCGGACGTGGGGCCGGCTCGGCCTTCCCGTCGTGGCGCACATAGGCGTAGGGCGCGCCGCCGGCCGCGGCCCGGCCGTCGGGGACGTAGGTGAACAGCAGTGTGAAACGGGAGTCCGCGTAGGCACCGGACGGATCGCGGCACACCAGGTCGACCTGCTCGTCACGCCGCCCGGTGGACGCCGCGCCATCCGCACCGTCCTCCTCATCCAGGTCGTCCGCGCTGTCCGGGTCGTCCGCGCTGTCCGGGTCGTCCGAGTCATCGGGGTCGTCCGAGTCATCGGGGTCGTCGGAGTCATCCCGGTCGTCCGCGCTCGCCACCCGGGCCACGCGGCCACCGCCGGTCGCGTCAGGTGGTACCGCGTCCCAGGTGCTCACCTGGCAGTGCGCCGCCCGGCGCTCCCGACCACCGCTCGCGTCCCCGGCCCGGTCGGACGCTCCGGGGGCGCCGCCGGCCGCCTCCGGTGACTCCGCTCCCGGTGCCTCGACCACCACCGGCGGCGCGGGCGCACCGACCGCGGTCGACAGGGCCGCGCCGCGCCCGCCGGCGACCCCGATGCCGGGGAAGGTCACGCGGTAGCGGCCGACATCCTGCCGGGAGATCGTCGCGCGGGCCGAGGCCAGGGCATCGATGACCTGCCAGCTGCCACCAGCCGCGCTGGCGGGGACCTCCAGCACCCCCGCGGGAGCGGTCACGTCGGACCGCACGAAGCCCCAGACCGGCCCGCTCGGGTCGACGCGGCCGGCCGCCCCGGTGGCGGACCCGTCCCGGGCGGCGGCGACGGCGATCAGCGTGATGCCACCGGCGAGCGCGAGGGCCGCCAGCACCACGCTGGCAACTGTCGCCCGATTCCACTGCGGCACCAACCCGGCCTTCCCGTCTCCCCCAGCCGTTCCCCCTGCCAGGCCGCTTCTCGGGCGCCGGCACGTTCCGGAAAGAATCGCACATCCCGCCCCAACGGGGCACCTGCCCCCGCGGGTGGCCGGGTTCCCCGCCGGGATCGGGATTGTCAGAACCGCGACGGCTGTTCGCACCCGACCCGCATACAGTGTTGCCAGCACCCGGAGGGTTCCTTTTTCGGATTCCGCCGCAATGGTGAGGCCCCGCCGCTTCGGTCGTGGTCGTTCACCGACAAGCTCAGACGCCGGTACAAGGCGGCGGTCCGCCCCAGGGGGCACCTGCCCGCCACAGCATGTGAGGACGGGCTCGATGTCATCGGACGCCGGTGCGACAGCGCGGACCATTCCGCTCGGCGACAGTGATCCGCGTGAGCTGGGTTCGTACGCGCTGCTGGGCAAACTCGGCCAGGGCGGCATGGGGACGGTCTACCTGGGAAGGTCGCGGCAGGGGCGGCTGGTCGCGATCAAGGTGATCCGCGCCGAGGTCGCCGACAACCCCGAGTTCCGCGCCCGGTTCTGGTCGGAGGCCGAGACCGCGCGCCGGGTTGCCCGGGTCTGCACCGCGGAGGTGCTGGAGGCCGCCCCGAACGCACCCCAGCCCTACCTGGTCACCGAGTTCATCGAGGGCGAGACCCTGGCCCGGTTCGTCGCCCGCAACGGCCCGCTGGCGGACGCGAACCTGGAGCAGCTCGCCGTCGGCGTGGCGGCNGCGCTCACCGCCATCCACCGCGCCGGCATCGTGCACCGCGACCTCAAGCCGTCCAACGTGGTGCTCTCGCCGTTCGGCCCGCGGGTCATCGACTTCGGGATCGCCCGGGCGCTCGACTCCGCGACCGGTCTCACCGGGGACCTCCAGCAGCTCGGAACGCCCGCGTTCATGTCCCCGGAGCAGATCCAGGGCGGCACGGTCACCCCGGCCGTCGACGTCTGGGCCTGGGGCGGCCTCGTCACCTACGCCGCCACCGGTCGCTACCCCTTCGGGGAGGGCAACGCCCAGGTGCTGCTCTACCGCGCGTTGCACGAGGAGCCCCGGCTCGACGGTGTCGATCCGGCGCTGCACCCGATCGTCTGGCACGCGATGCGCAAGGACCCGGCGGGGCGCCCCACCGCGCAGCAGCTCATGCTCCGTCTCCTCGGCAACCCCGCGGAGGACCCGGACGCCACGATCGACCCGAGCGAGGTCACGCACGTCCTGGCGGGCTGGGACCTGCAGGTGCCCACCGGCGGCATCCCTTCCGGCGGCACCCCTTCCGGCGGCACGGCGGCCCCCGGCAGGCAGCCGACAGCTGGCAGCCAGGCCGCGATCGGTGGGCAGACCTCGGCCGGTCGGCAGGCGAGGGCCGGTGGAACGGTGCCCGAGGACCTCACCGCCGCCACGGTGGCGGCGACGAGTGGCCCCGGCGCGAGCGGGCGCCCGGCCGCCGGCTCGGGTGATCCCGAGACCCAGGCTCGGACCCGGGTCGACGGAGGCGCCTCGCCCAGCCGGCGGCGCGCCCCGATCATCCTCGGTGCGGCCGCGGCGGCCGTCGCCGTGGCGATCGCGGCCGCGCTGATCACGCGGTCCGGGGATGACGGCGACAAGGCCGACACCGCCGACGCCGCCGCGGCGGGCACGGCCTTCAGCCTGCCCCGCTCGGCGGCCCCGCTCGGCACCGACACGATGGTCTTCGCCAGCAAGCAGAAGGGCAACTACGACCTGTACACCGGCCGGGTCGGCACCGAGGGCCTGCTCCTCGACGTCCGGCCGATCACGACCGCCACCGAGGACGACGTGCTGCCCGCCATCAGCAAGGACCGGCGCACAGTCGTCTTCTTCCGCCCCGGCTCGCCGAACGCGCTGTACGCGGTGCCCGCCGATGGCTCCGCCGAGCCGACGAAGCTCTTCACCTCCGGCCCGGCCGCCAACCTCACGATCTCGGATGACTCGCGGCCCTCGCTCGACCCGAATGGCAGATTCCTGGTGATCCGATCCTCCACCGACGAACGCTCGACCCCGAACCAGGGCCTCTACGTCGCGGCCCTCGACGGTTCGTCGGTGTTCCGGCTCGACGCGGCAGCCCAGGCGACCGACCCCGCCTGGTCGCCGAGCGGCGAGCGCATCGCCTACTGGTCGAGCGACACCGAGAGCGACCGCGGCTTCATCGTCTCGATTCCCGTGCAGCCGGGCTCCAAGCCCACGAGGCTGACAGCCGGGCAGGGCGACCGGGACGCCGACCCGACGTTCTCGCCCGACGGCAAGCGGATCGCCTTCAGCCGCGAGACCGACGGCGACCTGGAGATCTGGCAGATGAACAACAACGGCACCGGGCTCGAGCGGGTCACCGCCGAGGCGGGCCGGGACCAGGATCCGGCTTTCTCACCGGACGGCAGGTACCTCACCTACACCGGGGAGCGGGGCACGACGGTCCGGCGGATCTACCTGACCGATCCCGAGGACACCACCAAGGCAGACCGGCTACTCACCGAGACGGACGCCTTCCACGTCCGCTGGAGCTCCGGCTGACAGCCGCGGGGAACTCGCGGGTCTCGGCCGGCCGGGGCTGCCTGCCGTGAGCGTCGGGACGCCCTGCCGGCGAGCGGCCGCCACCGGGTCGCCAGGGGGCCCGGCCTCCACCAGCCGCCAGAACTCCGGCCCGCCGCCCGGCCCCTCACCGGCGTCGTTGCGCCGCAGTACGTCCTCCTTGAGCCGCAGGAAGGCGTGGGTGGGCCGGGCCGGGTAGCCGCCCCGCGAGCACCCCGGAGATACCGGTCCGCCCGGCAGCCCACGCCCGCCCAGCCAGCCGAGACGCAGCACCGCCCGCATCATCGCAGCGGCGAGGCACCGATCCAGGCGCAGAACGATGTCCCGCAGGGTCCGGTGCAGCGACGTGACGGTGATGCCGCCCAGATCAGTCAACCCGGCCGGCGTCGCGGGCGCGACGGGCAGCGCGACGGGCATGAGGTGGCGCCGGCACCCGGCCCGGCGCCGGCCAGCCAGCGCGGGGTCGGTGAACGCCACATCCACGGGTTCTCCCGCCGCCCGCGGCGGGAGGCCGGGAACACCGTGCAGGCGCGCCGCGGTCACCAGGCAGACCACCCCGCCGGCAACCGCCAGCGCCGCCCGGGCACAGGCACGCACCCGGTCGCGCACGGGCGGCACGAGCAGGGTGCCCCGGATCGGAGAGCGCCAGCCACCGGCCCGCCGGCGTGCCGCGATCGCGGCGTCGGACAGACCGAGCCGGCGGGCCTCCCGCCGGGTGACCATGTCGTCCTGGCTGCGGGCGAGGGCGACGACTCGTTCGTGGGCATCGGGCATGGGCCGAGCCTGCCTCGCCGCGGGCCCGCTGGTCCGTCCGGGCCGCCGGCTGTGGACAGCGGGATCCGGACCGGACCTGTCCACAACCACTACCGGACGCGACCGCGCCCCCAGACGCCGAAAGGGCGGCACCCGCCCCGCGTCGCGGGTTGGATGCCGCCCCGGCAGGGAGCGGGTCCGGCTCAGCGCGTGGGCGCCACCGGACGGCGCTTGTTGGTCTTCGGGTCCATCCTGCGCACGAGCACCGAGGTGACCAGCACACAGACCAGACCGACCACGAAGGCACCACCGATGTCGATCAGGAACGTGGTGGTGGAGAACTCGTAGAACGGGTCGGCGGGGAAGTCCGGGTTGATCGGCGTGCCGAAGCCGGAGATCGTGTTCAGGTCGATCACCGAGGAGAGGGCGGCGAACCCCCACCGGGCCGGGGCGATCCAGCTGATCTGCTCCAGGCCNGGCGTCCCGTCGGCCGGCACCAGACCACCGGAGAACACCAGCTGGGCCATGGTGATGAGCACCAGCAGCGGCATCGTCTTGTCCGCGTTGTCGACCAGCGACGAGATCACCAGCCCGAGCATCGCGGAGGCCAGTGCCAGTGCGATCACCGCGATCGTCGCCTCGAGGAAGGGGAAGCCGAAGAGGCCCTCGCCCATCTGCCGGCCGGCGAGGCCGATCGTGGTGAACACCACCGCCTGCAAGGTCGTGATGAGAGTCAACACCACGATCTTCGAGCCGATATAGGCCGTCCGAGACAGACCGATCGCCCGTTCTCGGCGATAGATCGGTCTTTCCTTCACGATTTCTCGCACCGAGTTCGACATACCCATGAAACAGGCGCAGAGAGTGAGTACCAGCAGCACGGTGGGCGCGTCTCTGTTCGGCCCCGCATCCGGGCCNAGCGCCTCCAGATTCCCCGCGATTGCTCTTGGTATAGCCCCGAGCAGGAACGGGAATGCGATGATCAGTCGCAGGTAGGACTTGTCGGAGGCGACGACCGCCATCATTCGTCTGCTCAGTGTGACAAGCTGCGAGAGGACCGACTGCTGCCGGATCGACGGAAGGTCCTCCGGCGCCGGCCGGGCCGACGGGGCCGTCACGGAGGCCGGCACGAAGTACCGGGACTGCCGGAACCGCGCCGCGGACTCGGCGCCCGGGGTGGCCTCCAGCGTGAGGAAGACGTCCGGGTAGTCCTGGGCCCCGAAGAACGGCAGCGCGTCCCCCGGCGGACCGAAGTAGGCGACGTAGCCGCCAGGCGCCAGGACCAGGACGTAGTCACAGAGGTCCAGCTGGGCGACGCTGTGCGTGACCACGATGACCGTCCGGCCGTCGTCCGCCAGCTTGCGCAGCGACTCCATGACGTTCTTGTCCATGCCCGGGTCGAGGCCGGANGTCGGCTCGTCCAGGTACAGCAGGGTCGGCTTGGTCAGCAGCTCCAGCGCGACGGACGTCCGCTTGCGCTGACCACCGGACAGCCGCGAGACCTGGGTGTTCGCGTGGTGCGTCAGGCCGAGCTCACCGAGGACCTCGTCGACGCGCTGGCGGCGCTCGGCTTTCGTCGTGTCGGGCGGGAACCGCAGCTCCGCACCGAACTCGAGCGCCTTGCGGACGGTCAGCGACGTGTGCAGGAGGTCCTCCTGCGGCACGTAGCCGATCCGGCGGCGAAGCTCGTCGTACTCGGAGTACATGTCCCGACCGGCGTAGCGGACATTGCCGGTGTCGGCGGGACGGAACCCGGTCAGCGCGTTGAGCAGCGTCGACTTGCCGGCACCGGAGGGCCCGACCACGCCGAGCAGCGCCCGCCCCGGAAGCTTGAAGGTCATGTCGTGCATGAGCTGCTTCTCGCCGGCGAAGACGTTCAGGGCGTCGGCCTCGAAGCTGACGTCACCGGAGTCGAGGTACTCGACCAGCAGCTCGCCCTCGAGCTGGAACACGTGGTGACCGATGGCGATCACGTCGCCCTGGTTCACGTTCGCCCGGCTGATGCGGCGCCCGTTGACGAAGACCCCGTTCGCCGAGTCGAGGTCGGCGATCTGCAGGCCGGAGCGGCCGATGTAGAGCTCGGCGTGCCGGCGGGACGCGAGCAGGTCGGTGATGACGATGTCGTTGTCGCGGGCGCGGCCCAGCGACATCGTCCCCGGCCGGAGCCGGTAGGTCGTCCGCCGCTCGTGCTCCTGGTCGAGGCTGGTCGAGCCGGACGGCGTCCGCGCCGGGTCGTAGTCGGACCTGCCTCCGCGGCCACCGGGCGCGGCCGGGCCGGTGGGGCCGCCAGGGCGGCCGCCCTGGCCCCGGGTCGGTGCGGTGGGCCGCGGCGGCTGGTAGCCGCTGGAGCCGGGCAGCATGGTCTGCATGTCGTAGGAGCCCGGGTCGTATTCGGGCTCGTCGTAACCGCGGCCCGCCGGGAACTCGGGCATGACCACGACCTCGGGCCCGCTGGGAGTACCCAGGCGGAAGCGGACCTCGCCCTGGACGCTCACCGACTCGGGCATACGCTGGCCGTCGACCCAGGTCCCGTTCGAGCTGATGTCGCGGACGGACCACCCCGCGCCGGTCTGCTCGACCAGGAGGTGCCGGCGGGAGACTCGGCTGTCGGCGATGACGTAGTCCGCGGTCCGGGCACGGCCGATGATGAACTGCTCACCTGCCGGCACAGTGGCGGCACCGGCCTCGGTGACGACTCTCAGATACGTCGTCTGCACGTCTCTCCCCCTTCACGACGGGACGCAGGCCGGGATGCCCCGCCGAAACCCACTTCAGCACGCCGTCCGGATCGGTCTCCGAACAGGACGGGCAAGGGTGCCACCACCGATGGTTCCTCACTACCTTGACCGATCTTGCGGGATGTCGCAGATCGTAGCGTCGAGCGCCGACCTTGATCCAGCCCGGGTGACGCGGGCGCCGCCGGGCGGACCGCCTCAGCCGATTCTGGAGCCGACACCGCTAACCTTCCTCACGTCGTTCGTTCACACCCCGACGCCTTTCATATCGCGTCGACGCCGGAGCCGTGACGGGGTGTGGTAAGCCCGGCACGGGCACCGGTGGCCCGGGCAGGGTCGGCGCACGACCGACAATGCCTGGTAGGAACAACCGCAACCGGCTTCTGTCGCCGATCTGACCCGCCACCGTACGCGCCCCTGTCCGGGCTCCGACAACTGACCGCGGGGGCCACCGTCAGGCTCGGGACGGTGACTGCGCGGATCGCCGCGGTTGCCCGCGGCCGGGCGGCGGAGCACCGGCGAACGCTCATCCACGGGCCCGGGAGCCGTCCCAACCCGGACGGCTCGTCCGGGTTGACCCGATTTCGGAGGTCATTTGCCGCCTGCCGGCTCAGGCGCGGCGGGGAGGATGACATCCTTCGCCGTCGCGGTGAGTGACAGCCCGGAGGCGTCCGTCGACGCCTGGACGATGTTCAGGTCGAACGGCAGCCCGCCGATGGGGATGGGAATCGACTGGAGGCGGATACCCGACGGCAGCGGGATGCTGGCGGTGATCCCCCCCCTCAGCTGGATCTCGGACGGAACGAGCGTGAGCTTGTTGTCCTCGACCTCGAAGGTGGTGACGCCACCTATCTCCTGGCCGGCGAAGCTGCTGGATATCTCCACCCGCTCACCGCCGTCGACCGGTGTGACCTGAACCGCGGGATCCTGGTCGGCGAGATAGCTGTTCAGATCGTCATAGGTGATTCGCACCGTCGCGCGGACGCGATCGACCGGCACCTCGCCGATGTTGTCGGAAAGCGCGTCGCCGAGCGGCACGTGAACGCCTTTGAGATTCGCGTCGACCGACGAGATCCGCGGGCCGGGCGTCGGTATCCCCTCGATGACCACGCCGATGTCCTTGAACTTCCCGAACAGCACCTGGGTGAGGAAGGGGAAACCGCCGATGGAGACGCTCTTCACCGTCGGCGGGGTCGCGCCCGGCTCCAGGCTCTCCGCCACGCTCACGGCGATCTGCTTTTCCATCTGGTCCTTCGCGATGGCCACGGCGACCCGGTCGCCCACCACGAAGAGAACCAGGAGGAGCACGACGGCGAAGGCGAGAGCACGGCCGCGGCGGCGTCTGCGCCGCGCCGGCGCCGGGCCGGGAACCGCCGGGGTGGGACCGGTGCCGCCGGGCGGCTGCTGGCCGCCGAGCGGTGGCTGCTGGTGGAAACCACCGCCGGGACCGGAGCTCCCGGGACTGTCCGCCGGGTAACGGGGGGACGCCTCTCCGTAACCCGCGTACCCGCCGTACCCATCGTTACCGGGCACCGGACGCACATGACCGCCGCTGTCGGTGTAGGTGCCCCCGGTGTGCTGCCCGGTGGGCTCCGCGTAGTCGCGACCGCCGGGCGGTGCCTGCGCGGGCGGACCGCTGCCGTCCCGCGCCGCGGCGCCGCGGCGCCGGACCACCTCGGTGGCGTCCCGCCGCCGGACGACCTCGGTGGCGTCGCCGAGCAGCTGTGTCGCTCCGTCGGGGGACTCCTCACCCGGCTCTTCACCGGTGGGGCGCACCGGCCGGCCCGGGCGGAAGGCCGCTGCCGGCGGCGGCGGGCCCGACGGGCGGAAGGAACTCGCCGGCGGGGGCGGGGCGTCAGGCGCGCCGGGCCGCTGCTGCCGACCGACGTCCTGGGCCGGCCGGGTACCCTGCCCGCCTCCACCGGATCTCCCGGGAGGCATGACACTGGTGGCGTCCGCGGGCTCCTGCCCGTCCCCGCCGCGCCCGTCGTTCACCGGAACATCTCCCGCTCCGCGCCACACCGGGCCCCCGGCGTGACGCCACCGTGTCACAGTCGGTCATGTCGAAGAGCGTCCGACCCGCCGGCCGCCGTCGAACCGTCGGCCCATCAGAGGATGGTCGCACGTCCGTGGCTCCGGCAACGCTGTCGGGTCCGATCACCTTTGCCACGCACGTGTCGGATTGCCGACCCGTACACCATCCGTTCACTCACCGCTTCGACACACGAGACAGGGCCACCATACCGGTTACATCCAGTAGCGTCTCGTATGCTAATCAGCCTTCGAGGGGCAGCTGCGGCTCGGCGTCGCGCCGACGCGTGGCCGGGGCCAGACGGAAAGCCGTCCCGCCCGGGGCCGCGAACGCGTCCCAGAAATGATCGGCTACGGTGGCGGGCGACAGCGGCCCGGCCGGCCCGACCCGGCCGTCGAGAACCACCGTGCGCAGCCGGATGCCCTGGCTCGCGAGCAGCGGCGCGAGCACCTCCCCCATCGCCGCGACCCCCGCCTTGCCGACGGCGAGCGCGAACCGGCCGGCCGCCGGCTCACTGCGCGGCCCTGCGACGGTCAGCAGGACGGTCGCTCCCGGCCGGTCCGCGAGCAGCGGCGCCGCGATCTGCACCGCCGTCAACGCTCCGGTCACGTTCACCGCGAGGGTCTGGTTCATCGACTCCGCCCGCACGGCGAAGGCCGTTCCACGAATACTCAGCTTGGCGTTGTAGACCAGCACGTTCAGTCCGCCGATCTCGGCGGCCAGCCGGCCCGCCGCGGCGGCGAACGCGGCCTGGTCGGTGACGTCGGCCACCGCGCCGGCCAGCTGATGACCGGCGACGCCGAGTTCGGCAGTCACCCGACCGACCGTGTCAGCCGACCGCGAGATCACACCGAGCGAGAAGCCCTGGTCTCCGAACCTGCGCAGCAGCGGCACCCCGAACGCGGCGCCCGGCCCGACCACAATCAGACCACGGGTCGCGGACGCCTTCTCCGCACAGCCCGGGGCATCCGCGGCGTCCCTGCCGGCCGCGCCGTTGTCCATGCGCCCATCCTGACGCGCCGGCCCCGCTCCTGTGCCGATATACCCCCCGATCCGCCCGGTTCTGTTCGAAATCTGTTCGAACAGAACCGGGCCGGGCCCGCGGGCCCGGCCCGGCGTGGGCGCGGAGCCCACGAGCCGGGTTCACGCGGAGCCCACGAGCCAGGCCGGGGAGGCCCCTGCTACCCGGCCCCACCGACACTGGCCTGCCCGACCTTCTCGCGGGCGGCACCAGGCTGACCGGCTTCGATCCGGTCAGCCGCGCTCCCGCCGACCCTGCTCCGGCCGACCTTGCTCCGGCCGACCCTGCTCCGGCCGACTGTGCGGCGCCCGGCCCGCAGCCCCGGCGCCAGCCGCGACCGGCGGCGGCGGAACGGCCGGCGGTCACCCCGCACGAGGGGCCGGCCGGCGGATGCTCCGCGGCCGGGGCCCGCCTGGCCGGCGGGTGCGCCGGCCAGGCGGGCCGCCGCCTGCCGCGCCGCGGCGTTCGCGGCTCGGGTCGGAGCGGCCTTGTGGTAGGCGACGGCGAGTACGACCAGCACCGCGCCGATCACGGCCGAGATCAGCAGCAGTGCCACGATGACAGCGGCGAAAGTCCTCACCTCCAACGTGTACCCACAGCGCGCGGATGGTCACTCTTTTCGCTGATCCGCTACTCGGCGGGCGGCACCAGAACACCGGGGTTGAGGATGCCGGCGGGATCCAGCGCCGCCTTCACCGCGCGCAGGACCGCGACCCCCGCCTCCCCGATCTCCTCCTGGATCCAGGGCCGATGGTCGGTGCCGACCGCGTGGTGGTGGGTGATCGTGCCCCCGTTCGCCATGATGGCGTCACCGGCGGCGCGCTTCGCCCGGTTCCAGCGGGAGACCGGATCGGGTCCCTGCGCGCAGACCACGGTGAAGTAGAGCGAGGCTCCCGCCGGATAGACGTGCGAGACATGGCACAGCACGGCAGCGGGCGACCCGTCGGCCTCGATGGCACCGGTCACCGCGGCGCGGACGGCGGCATACACCGCCGGCAGGTACGTCCAGTAGGCCGCCGTCTCCAGCGTCTCCGCGAAGATGCCCTCGTCGAGCAGCGCGTCCCGCAGGTAGGGGGCGTGGAAACGGCCTTCCAGCCAGTCCAGGCCGACGCCTTCTCCGAGTGCCTGCCCACCACCGGCCGCGACGACGGCCCGGACCGCCGCCGCGCGGCGGGCCACGGTGCCGGCGTCCCCTTCGTAGCCGGTCAGCAGGTAGCAGCCGCCGGGCACCGGCATCGAGGTGGGCGTCGGTGGCGCGGCCGGGGCGGCGGTCACGTCCGTCCCGGCGGTGACCGAGTTGGCCAGACCGGCCGCGGTCTCCACCTCGTCCGAGAGCCGGCACACGGTGGGCAGCAGGTCCCGCTGGGCCAGTTCGCGCAGCAGTTCCAGGCCGGTCATCAGGTTCGCGACGCGCCAGCCCTCGTAGGTGTGCCGTTCCGGTGCCGGCCGGACCCGCACCGTGACCTCGGTGATCACTCCGAACGCCCCCTCGGAGCCCAGGGCGAGCTGGCGCAGGTCGGGCCCGGCGGCGGACGCCGGCACCCGTCCGGGCTGCCAGGTGCCCACCGGGGTGGCGAGCCGCAGCCCGGTGACGATCTGGTCGAACCTTCCGTAGCCGGACGATGCCTGGCCGCTGGATCGGGTCGCGGCGAACCCGCCGATGGTGGCGTACTCCCAGGACTGCGGAACGTGCCCGAGGGTGAGCCCGTGCTCGGCCAGCAGCGCCTCGGCCGCCGGCCCCCGCAGGCCCGCGCCCAGCACGGCCGTCCCGGAGATGGTGTCGACGTCGCGCAGGCCGCCGAGGCGGCGCAGGTCGAGCGCCACGACCCCGTTCCAGGATTCGAGCGGTGCGCTCGGGGTCAGACCGCCGACCACGGAGGTCCCCCCGCCGAAGGGAACGACGGCCACCCGGTGATGGGAGCAGATCCGCAACACGGCCAGGATCTGGTTGTGGTCCGATGGGACGACCACCACGTCCGGCGCCCCCGAGGCGTCACCCGCGCGCAGCCGCAGCAGGTCGACGGTGGAGCGGCCNCGACAGTGCCGCACCCGCGACTCGCGGTCGTCCAGCACATGCTCACCGCCGACGAGAGCCCGCAGCTCGATCATCACCCTGACCGGGAGGCGGGCCGGGGGGAGCAGCACGTCCGCGAGCTTCACCGGGGGGCTGGGGCGCGCTGGGATGCCGAGCGCGCCCAGCAGATCCCGGATGGCCGCGGGCAGCGGATGGTGCTTCTCCGCCGCCCCCCAGCCCCACCAGACCGGATCCTGTCCCGCTGCACCGTGACCCTCGGGCTCGGACGTCATGGCGGCTCCTGTACCTCCTCGTCCTCTCCGACCTGGATCGGAGCGACGCTTTCGATACACTGTGACAACTGAAGCCACAGTGTCACACCACTGTCCTCGGGGCACTCCCAACACCACAGGCCGGTGAGACCGCGGCGGGAGGAGCGAGCTGGTGACCAGAGCATCCCGCCCGAAGCCCGTCCCCGCCTCCGCCTCCGCCGTTCCCGACGACGCCGTGCTCGACGCCGCGGCGGAGCTGCTCATGAGCATCGGCGTGCGCCGCACGACGCTGACCGAGGTCGCCCGCCGCGCCGGCGTCAGCCGGATGACCCTCTATCGGCGCTGGCCCGACCTGCGCTCGCTCGTCCGGGACGTGATGACCCGCGAATGGTCCCGGATCGTGACAGTCGCCGGCGCGACGGGCTCCACGGAAACAACGGGCACCGCGAACACCGCGAGCGCGCCCCGCCCAGCCNGGGAGGCGGCCCGCGCGGCACGCGCCGAGCTGGTGCGTTCCCTGGTGACGACCGCCCAGGCCTTCCACACGAATCCACTCTTCGTCAGCATCACCGAGTCCGACGGTGAGCTGCTGGCCCCGTACATCCTGGAACGGCTCGGCTCGACGCAGCTCCTGGTACTGGAACTGGTGCGCGAGCGGCTCGTCGCGGCCAGGGCGGCCGGTGCCGTCCGGGCGGGCGATCCCGCGGCCCAGGCGCGGATGGTGCTGCTCGCGACGCAGTCGTACGTTCTCTCGGCGGGCGCACTCGGCGACGAGACGACCAGGGAAGCCCTGGCCCGCGAGCTCTACCTGA
Organism: Frankia sp. EI5c; assembly: GCF_001636565.1. Lineage (GTDB taxonomy): Bacteria > Actinomycetota > Actinomycetes > Frankiales > Frankiaceae > Parafrankia. Next base: position 79,808 of record NZ_LRTK01000018.1, on the reverse strand, counting down.
TGTTGGACGGCTACCTGGCCCCACCCGAAGTCCCCCGGCTCGTCGAGGGGGCGCCGTCCTCCCGGACCCGGCCGGTCGAGCAACCTGGAGCGCCCACGTGACCAGCATTCTCGAACGCTCGTCGCTCACCGCCGACCGCCGCGCCCGCGAACTCGCCGATCTCTCGGGAGGCACGGTCGTGGACCTCCTCGTCGTGGGCGGCGGTGTCACGGGCGTCGGGGTCGCGCTCGACGCGGCCTCGCGAGGGCTGTCCGTCGCACTGGTCGAGGCGCACGATCTCGCCTTCGGTACCAGCAGGTGGAGTTCGAAGCTGGTGCACGGCGGGCTGCGCTACCTGGCCGCCGGCGACCTCGGCCTCGCCCGGGAGAGCGCGGCCGAGCGCGAGATCCTCATGCGCCGCACCGCACCCCACCTGGTTCATCCGCTGCCGATCGTGCTGCCGCTCACCCGGGACGTCCCCGTTGCCTCGGCGCTGCTCGCCCGCGCCGGACTGGGCCTGGCCGACCTGCTGCGCCGCGGGGTGCGGACACCGAGCGCGGTGCTGCCGCCACCGCGCCGGCTGTCGGCCGTCGAGACGCTGGGCATGGTCCCCGGGCTGCGTGAGGCGGGGCTGCGCGGCGGGCTCCTCTACTGGGACGGCCAGCTCGTCGACGACGCCCGCCTCGTGGTGACGATCGCCCGGACGGCGGCCACGTTCGGGGCCCGGATTCTCACCCGCCTCCGAGTGCTGGCGGTACGCGACGAGAACTCGAACCACGACGAGAACTCGGCCCGCGGTGGGAGCCCGCCCCGCCGAGACGGGCTGGCGCCCGGAACCGGGGCCGGAGCCGGAGCCGGAGCCGGGCCCCTCACGGTCGATGTCCTCGACACCCTGACCGGCCGGCAGTGCCGGCTGCGGGCACGGGCCGTGGTCAATGCCACCGGTGTCTGGGCTCCGGGCCTGGCGCCGCAGATCCGGCTGCGGCCCAGCAGGGGCACGCACCTCGTTCTGCCGGCGTCGGCCTTCGGTGGCACGCCCACGGCGCTGTCGGTACCGATCCCCGGGGAGCGCAACCGGTACGCGCTCGTCCTGCCGCAGGGCGACGGCCGGGTGTACGTCGGGCTGACCGACGTACCGACCGACGAGGTCACCGAGCTGCCCGTACCGGACCACCAGGAGGTCACCCAGCTGCTGAACGTCGTGTCCGAGGTACTCGCCTCCCCGCTGGACCGAGCGGACGTCCTGGGCGTCTTCGCGGGTCTGCGCCCGCTGCTGGACGGACCGGACGGGCGCACGGCGGACCTCTCCCGGCGGCACACCATCGACATCGGGGCCGACCGAGTGATCACCGTCGTCGGCGGCAAGCTCACCACCTACCGCCGGATGGCGCAGGACGCGGTGGATGCCGCGGTCGCCCAGGCCAACCTGGATGCCGGCCCCTGCCGGACGGGCCGGCTGCCGCTGGTGGGAGCGGCCTCGCGCCGCGACCTCGCCAGCGTGCCCGCCCCGAGGCGCCTGGTGGCCCGGTACGGAACCCAGGCGCCGGCGGTGCTCGAACTCGCCCGGCACGACCCCCGACTGCTCGAACCGGTCGCCGCCGGAGTCGACGTCACCCGCGCGGAGCTGGTGTTCGCCGTCCGGCACGAGGGCGCGCTCGACGAGGCCGACCTGCTCGACCGGCGGACCCGCATCGGGCTCGTGCCCGCCGATCGCGCGGCCGCGCTCGACGCGGCGCGGGACGCGCTGGCGCACCGCACCGTGCGCACCGGCTGACCGGCCCGCCGGCCTGATCCGCCCGGCCGGACGGATCAGCCGACGGACGGATCAGTTGACGGGCCGGTCAACCGACGGGCGGGTCAGACCGTGTCGACCGTGAGGGCGGCGATCCGCTCCAGATGCGCCGGCGGGTCGCCGAACGCGCCGTACAGCCGGCGGGCCCGCTTGTAGAAGAAGTGGGCGTCGTGCTCCCAGGTGTAACCGATCCCGCCGTGGTACTGGATCATGGTTCCGGTGACGTCCCGAGCGGTCTGGCTCGCCTTCGCCTTCGCCACCGCGACGGCGAGCAGCAGGTCGTCGAGATCCGCGTCGATCGCGTACGCGGCGTACATCACCGCATGCTCGGCCATCGTCACGGCGACGTGCAGGTCGGCCAGCTGGTGCTTGAGCGCCTGGAAGGAGCCCACCGCCCGGCCGAACTGGATCCGTTCCTGGTCGTAGCGCACGGTTCTGGTCAGCGCCTCGCGGGCGATCCCGGCGAGATCGGCAGCGGTGAGCACCGCGCCCCGGCGCAGCAGGTCCTCGTACACGGCGGTGGACGAGCCGGGCAGCCGGGTCGCCGCGGCCCCGTCCAGGTCGAGCGCGGCGAGCCGGGTCGTTCCGTCGTAGCTGCGCAGCGCGGTGACGGTCACCCCCGGGGCCGCCGGGTCCACCAGGTACAGCCCGACCTCCGGGCCGCTTCCGGAGCCCGCGGCGGTCGCCGGCCCGGTCTCGGTCGCGGCGACGACGACCAGCTCGGCGATCCCCAGGTACTCCACCGGCGACGCGGCTCCCGTGAGCCGGGCCGCCCCGGAACCGGGCGGGGGCTCCTCGGACACCGGGCTCGCCACCACCGCCACACCGCCGGCCTCGTACGGCTTGCCCGCACCGCGCAGCGCCACCGTCGCGACGAGCTCACCCTCGGCGATGCGGGGCAGCAGCTCGGCCCGCTGCGCGTCCGATCCGGCGAGCCGGACCGCCTCCCCCGCCAGCACCGTCGGCAGCCAGGGCCCGGGGGTGACCCCGGCACCGAGCGCCCTGGCGACCACCTGGGCGTCGAGGATCCCCAGGCCCAGTCCGTCGGCGCTCTCGGGGATGCACACGGCGAGCCAGCCCTGCTCCCCGACCGCCTTCCACAGCTCCGGCGGATGCCCGTCGCCGTCCACGTTCTCGAACACCGCGCGCACGGCGCTCAGGTCGAACCTGTCGTTCAGGAAGTCCCGGACGGTCTCGCCCAGGGCCCGTTGCTCGTCAGTCAGCGCGAAGAACACTTCAATGGTCCCTTCCGGACTCGGCGCCTCACCCCACGGCGCCCAGGGGCACGGCGCGGCGCCGCGCTCCCCCAGCTCAGCGAGGCAGGCCGAGCACCCGCTCGGCGACGATGTTGCGCTGCACCTGGGACGACCCGCCCCAGATCGTGACGGACCTGCTCCAGAACCCCTCGGCGTTCAGCGCGGTGAGGTCGAGACCGTCGACCGGCACGTCGATCGCGACGTCCGAGCCCAGCAGGTCGTCGAAGGTCTCGAAGAGGTCCTGGTAGGTCTCGGACCACTGCAGCTTCGTCATGGACGACTCCGAGCCGAGGTCGACTCCCTGCTCCACCCTGGTCAGCACGTGCATCGCGTGGTAGCGCAGGCACTCCAGCTCGACCATCCGCCGCCCCAGCTCCTGGCGCAGCACCGGGTCCCTGTCCCGCCCGAGTACCCGGGCCGCCCGCACGATCTCGTCGTAGGAGCGCCGGAACGAGGTGTACTGCAGGATGCCGGAGGCACCCCGCTCGAACGACAGCAGCAGCATGGCCGTGGCCCAACCGTTACCGAGACCGCCCAGGCACTCGCTGGCGGGGACCCGCGCGTTGGTGAAGAACACCTCGCCGAACTCGGTGGCGCCGCTCATCTGCCGCAGCGGCCGGACCTCGACGCCCTCCTGGTGCATGTCGATGAGCAGCATGGACAGGCCGCGGTGACGCTGGCTGCCCGCCTCCGTGCGGACCAGGGTGAAGATCTTGTCGCCGTGGCTGGCGTTCGTCGTCCAGACCTTCTGGCCGTTGACGATGATCTCCTCACCGTCGGCCACCCCCGCCGTCCGCAGCGAGGCGAGGTCGGAGCCCGCGTCGGGTTCGGAGAACCCCTGGCACCAGATGACCTCGCTGCGCAGCAGCGGCCGGATGATCTCGCGCTTCTGCGCGTCGGTCCCGATGGCCATGATGGTCGGGGCGAGGAAGGCGAGGCCGAGCGAGTTCACCGTCGAGGGCGCCCTGGCGTGCGCCATCTCCTCGTCGTAGATCGCCTTCATCCCGGGCGTTCCGCCGCGCCCGCCGTACTCGGTGGGCCAGTCGATACCGGCGAACCCGGCGTCGAACTTGCGCTGCTCCCAGTCACGGCGCAGCTCGAAGCCCTCGTCGTCGGGCACGCTCGCCCAGAAACCGGGCCGCTGCCACTCGGCCGGGATGTTGTCGGCGAGCCACCCACGGAGGTCCGCGCGGAACGCCTCCTCGGCGGCGCTGAAGGTCAGGTCCATGTCGTTGCTTCCTCCGGGTCAGGTCGTGCCGGGCCGCTCCTGGAAGGTGCGACCCAGGCGGCTCACGACGAGATCGGAACGATTCGCGCACCAGCATGCCCCATTGGTGTTCCGCCTGTCGCCTTAAGTCACCCCGCTCCGCGGGCTGCCGAGGTCAGGGGCACCGGCACCGCGGCGGCACCGGTATCGCGGCCGTTCGGACGCCGCGGCGAGCACCGGTCCGACACCTGATCTCCGTCTTCCGTTCATCACGACGTGAGCGGCCGGCACCGACTGCCGGCACGATGGGGTGCGGCGGCCGCGGCCGGCGGGACACGGGCCACCGCCCGGCAACAGCGGCGGCCCGCCCGACAGCACCGGTGGCCAGCGACAACCACGGGCGGCCCGCCCGAGAGCACAGCCAGCACAGCGCCGAAGGGGGACCCCAGGTATGACCGGTACCGCACGCCTCGACCCGGCCAGCCGGGCAGCCGCGCTACGGCGGATGCGCGCCGAGCCGGTGGACGTCGTCGTGATCGGTGGTGGCGTCACCGGTGCCGGAGCGGCGCTCGACGCCGCAACCCGTGGCCTTTCAGTAGCCCTGCTGGAGGCCCGGGATCTCGCCGCCGGCACGTCCAGCCGGTCCAGCAAGCTGATCCACGGCGGACTGCGCTACCTGGAGCAGCTCAACGGCACGCTCGTCCGGGAGGCGCTGCGGGAGCGCTCGCTGCTCCTGGAGACGCTCGCGCCGCACCTGGTGCGCGCCATCCCCTTCCTGCTCCCGTTGACCCACCACGGCTGGGAACGCGCCTACATCGGCAGCGGCGTCCTGCTCTACGACACGCTCGGGCAGGGCCTGGGCCGCATCGCGCCCCGGCCCGGAGGTGACGGCGGCGCCCCCCGGAACGGGGGTGTTCCCCATCACCGGCACCTGACCCGCAAGGCGGCGCTGCGCGAGTTCCCGTCGCTGCGCGCCGACGCGCTCGTCGGCGCCATCCAGTACTGGGACGGCCAGGTCGACGACGCGCGGCACACGATGTTCGTCGCCCGCACGGCCGCCCGATACGGCGCGCTGGTCGCCACCAGCGCCCAGGTGACCGGGCTCGTCCGGGAAGGCGACCGGGTCGCCGGTGTCCAGGTGCGGGACCTGGAGAACGGTGTGGATCTCCAGGTCCGGGCAGCCGCGACGATCAACGCCACCGGGGTGTGGACGGATGAAATCCAGGCGATGGTCGGCGGGCGCGGGCGGCTGTCGGTGCGGGCCTCCAAGGGCGTGCACATCGTCGTTCCGCGCGACCGGGTGCACGGCTCCACCGGGCTGATCCTGCGCACCGAGAAGAGTGTCCTTTTCGTGATCCCCTGGGGCAGTCACTGGATCATCGGCACCACCGACACCGACTGGAACCTCGACCTCGCCCACCNCTCCGCCACCAGCGCGGACATCAGCTACCTGCTGGACACCGTGAACCGGGTGCTGCGCACACCCCTGACGACCGACGACATCATCGGCGTCTACGCGGGCCTGCGGCCGCTGCTGGCGGGCGAGTCGGACGACACCGCCCAGCTCTCCCGGGAACACGCCGTCGTCAGCCCGGCACCCGGGCTGACCATGGTCGCCGGCGGGAAGTACACCACCTACCGGGTGATGGCCGCGGACGCCGTCGACGCGGCGGTGGCCGGGATGGAGCAGGCGGCGGCGCCGTCCTGCACGGAGCGGGTCCCGCTGCTGGGCGCGGACGGCTACCCGGCGCTGTGGAACGCCCGGGAACGCCTCGCCCGCGGGTCCGGGCTGCCGGTGGACCGGGTGGAGCACCTGCTGCGCCGCTACGGGACGCTGGTGGAGGAGGTGCTGGAGCTTGTCGCGGCCCGGCCCGAGCTCGGCGAGCCGCTGCCCGGCGCGCCGGAGTACCTGACCGCCGAGGCCGTCTACGCCGCCTCGCACGAGGGCGCGCTGCACCTGGAGGACGTCCTCACCCGGCGCACCCGCATCTCGATCGAGACCGCGGATCGCGGGCTGGCGGCGGCCCCGCGGGTCGCCGAGGTCGTCGCCCCGGTGCTCGGCTGGAACTCCGAGGCCCGCGACCGGGAGATCGAGCTCTACCGGGCCCGGGTCGCCGCCGAGCTCGAGTCCCAGCGCCAGCCGGACGACCAGGCCGCGGACGCCGCCCGGCTGGATGCCCCCGACGCCCGGCCGGTCGCACGGGCGGGTCGCGGGGCAGCCGCCCCGGCCTGACCGCCCCGGTCGGGCCGCGCCGGTCGGGCCGCGCCGGTCGGGCCGCGCCGGTCGGACCTGGGGCCGGAGACGGATCCGACCGCACGGCGAGGTTTTGTCGACCTTGAAGCTGGTACCTAGACGACCATGGAACTCATCCTCTGGCTCATCGCCGTCATCCTCGTCGTCGGGGGCATCGTCTCCCTGGTCCGCGGCGCGATCCTGTACGGGATCGTGCTGATCGTCGTCGGTCTGCTCGTCGGCCCGGGCGGGGTCTCGATCTTCACCTGATGAGGGGTGCCACCGCCTCGCCGGTGGTGGAGACGGCCCGCGGGCCGGCCGCCGGTCACCCGCCGCCCGGCCGCCCTCGTTCCGGTGGGGCCCCACCGGAACGGACCCCGTCAGAGCCCGTATTCCTCCAGGAGGCGCAGCCAGACCTCACTCACCGTGGGAAACGACGGCACCGCGTGCCACAGGTCCTCCAACCGGACCGCGCCGACGATGGCGATCGCGGCGCCGTGCACCAGCTCCTGGGTGTCGTGGCCGACGAAGGTCGCGCCGACCAGCACCCGCCGCGTGGCGTCCACGACGAGCTGGGAGGTACCGACCGCGTCGGTACCGCGCACGGAGGAACCGGCCACCGAGCCGGTCGGGACGGCCACGGTGCGGACGTCGAGGCCGGCGGCGCGGGCCGCCTCCTCGGAGATCCCGACCGCGCTGACCTGCGGATCGGTGAACGTCACCCGGGCGATCACCCCGGGGTCCGCGCGGTCGGCCGCCGGCCGGCCCGCCGGGTCGGCCCGGCCGCTGATGACGTCCGCCGCCACCCGGGCCTGGTACTTGCCCTGGTGGGTCAGCAGCGCCCGGCCGTTGACGTCGCCGACGGCGTAGAGCCAGTGCCCGGTGCCGCCGGTGCCGCCAGTGGCCCCAGTTGCCCCGGTGACGCGCAGCTGGTCGTCGACCTCGATGAATCCGTGCCCCGGCAGGCCGACGGAGGGCAGGCCGAGGTCGGCTGTCGCCGCCGTCCGGCCGACGGCCACCAGCAGCTCGTCGGCGACGATCCGCTCGGGTTCGCCCGCGTCGTCCAGCCCCACCACCACCGGCCCGCGCCCCGTCCCGCCGGCCGGCATCTCCCGACGGACCGACACCGCCCGGCGTCCGGTGTGCACGACGATGCCCTCCGCCTCGAAGGCCGCGCGCACCTCCTCCCCGGCGAACGGTTCCTCGCGGGCGAGCAGGCGCGGCCCGCCCTCGACGATCGTGACCTCCTCGCTGCCGAGGCGACGGAACGCCTGGGCGAGCTCGGCACCGACCGCTCCGCCGCCGAGCACCGCGAGCCGGCGGGGCACCTCGCGCGCGCCCGTCGCCGTGCGGTTGTCCCAGACATCCGCCTCGGCCAGGCCGGGAATCGGCGGCAGCGTGGCCCGGGTTCCCGTCGCCAGCACGACCGCCCGGGACGCGCCCAGGACCCGTTCGGAGCCGTCGGGCCCGCGCACCGCGACCCTGCGCTCACCGACCAGCCGGCCCACCCCGCGCACGACCGTGACGCCCCGCTCCCGCAGCCAGGGAAGCTGGCCCTCATCGGAGTAGCCGCCGACGATCTCGTCCCGCCGGGCGAACGCCGCCGCCGCGTCGACACCGCCGGTCACGGCGGTCGCCGCACCGGGAGCGGCCCGCGCCGCCGCCAGCAGCTCACCCGGCCGGATGAGGGTCTTGCTGGGAATGCACCCCCAGTAGGAGCACTCTCCGCCGACCCGCTCACGCTCGACGATGACCACCGAGAGGCCGGCCTCGGCGCACCTGCCCGCGAGCACCTCACCGGCCGGACCAGCGCCGATCACGATCACGTCGGCCTCGTCCACAGCACCGGCGGGCTCGGCCGGCCGGGTGCCGTCGATCCTGCTCATGGGTACGCCCTCCGCCTGGGAAGTGACCGGAAAGAGCCACCATCTCACCAGGTGTGTCCCCGGCGGCCGACCCGCGGCGCGTGGGGCGCACGCGCCGTGACCGAGGCCGCGCCGTGGTGTGGCCGCGCCACCGGCAGGATGGAGCGTGAGGACCTCACCTTCGACCGGTCCGTGCAGGACCACCGGGAGTTCAGATGCAGCTCGGAATGATCGGACTCGGCCGGATGGGCGCGAACCTCGTTCGCCGGCTTATGCGCGACGGGCACGAATGTGTGGTCTATGACGTGAATTCCGAGGCAGTGCGGACCCTCGCCGCCGAGGGCGCGGTCGGCGTGAGCTCGCTCGCGGACTTCGCCGCCGCACTGCGGACCCCGCGGGCGGCCTGGGTGATGGTGCCCGCGGGGCTGACCGGGCAGACCGTGTTCGAGCTCGCGGACCACTTCGAGGCCGATGACGTGATCATCGACGGCGGCAACTCCTACTACCGGGACGACGTCGACCGGGCCGCGAAGCTCGCCGAGCGCGGCGTGCACTACGTGGACGTCGGCACCTCGGGCGGGGTGTTCGGCCTGGAGCGCGGCTACTGTCTCATGATCGGTGGAGAGCCGCGGATCGCCGCCCGGCTGGAGCCGCTGTTCGAGACCATCGCCCCGGGCGTGGACACCGCGCCGCGGACTCCCGGTCGGACTGGCGAGGTGGCCCAGGCGGAGAAGGGCTACCTCTACTGTGGCCCGAACGGGGCGGGCCATTTCGTCAAGATGATCCACAACGGGATCGAATACGGCATGATGGCCGCTTTCGCCGAGGGCATGGGCATTCTGGAGAAGGCGGGGATCGGTCGGTCACAGGCCGCGCTGCACGACGCGGAGACCGCCCCACTGGCGCATCCCGAGTACTACCAGTACGACTTCGACATCGCCTCGGTCGCCGAGGTGTGGCGGCGCGGGAGCGTGGTCAGCTCCTGGCTGCTGGACCTGACCGCCGCCGCGCTGGTCGAGGATCCCGAGCTGGCCGCTTTCGGCGGCCGGGTCTCCGACTCCGGCGAGGGGCGCTGGACGGTGCTGGCCGCCGTCGAGGAAGGAGTCCCCGCCCATGTGCTGACCGCGTCGCTCTACGAGCGGTTCAGCTCCCGGGGTGAATCGCTCTACGCGGACAAGCTGCTCTCGGCCATGCGCAAGCAGTTCGGCGGGCACGCAGAGAAGAAGGCGCAGAGCTGACGGCGTCGCGGCCACACAGCGCCCTGCCCCCGGTGGCACCGCCGCCGGGGGCAGGGCCGCCGGGGCGGGGCCATCTCACCGCGACGCGGCGGTCACCGCTGGTCGCCGGAGGCCGCGACGCTCGCCTGGTCACCCATGATGATCATTGGATGGCTGCTCGGGGTCAGCCAGTGCAGCACGGCCTCCATCGAGGGCTGGGGAAGGCTGACGCACCCGCGGGTGGGGGTGTTGTGATCCACGTGTAGCCAGATGTCACCCCCGGCCGCCTTGCCCATCGGGCGGGTGGGGTCCGAGGGCGGGTGCCCGGGCAGGCGGTTGTAGTCGATCGCCACGACGTAGTTGAACGCCTCGCCCATCGGGTCACCGGCGTAGCTGCCGGCCTGGTAGAAGGACGGGCGGTACTCATACGGCAGGGCCGTGCCCGGGTCCGCGTAGCGCCCGCCCGCCGCGGTGAGGCTGTAGACGCCGATCGGACTGCGAAGATCGCCCTCGACGTGGTCGTCCGTCCACCCGTTGGCGCCGTTGCGACCCGAGATCTCCGCCCCGAACGGCGTCCAGGGATCGTCCTCGCCCGCCCGCTGCCAGAGCACGACGCGGTTCACCGTCGCGGACCGGTCCGCGGCGGTGACGACGATGACCTGCCGGGTCGCTGCGGGGATCCGCGACATCATCAGATCTCCCACGCCTGGAATCGCGCCGCGTGTCATGTGCCCGATCGTGTCCTCTTCCCTGAGGCCAGCAGCATCGTGAGCGGCCCGGGCCGATGCGTCGCCCGCGGGCCTTCCGTCGTCCCGACCGGAGCCTCCCCCGCCGGTGGCGGCGGAGGCGGCGCGCGGCACCTCACTGCGGGCCGCCGTCGCCGAAATCTCCGGCTCGTCTCCGGACCCTGCCACGTGCAGCGCCCCGGCGGCGCCAACGACCAGTGTGACACCGACCGCGGCCACCCCGATGGCCACTGACTGCGCGGCCACGCGACCACCGCGCACGTCCTGTTCTCGGCGCCCTTTGGACCGCCTCGATTTACGGTGTGTCGCCATTCCTCCGACCTCCAGGCCGAAGCCGCGCCACTCCGGCCACCTCCGAGCCCCCGCGTTGTTTACCACCATCACACGCCCAAGCAAGCCGCTGTGTGGCAACACGCCTCAACATCGCGGACGTGCCGGTCGCACACGATACGGCCCCGCGGCGCCGGCACCTCGAACGGCGTGCGGACGGACCACCTGCCCGCCACGGGCACCGGGATCACAGCGCCAGCTGTGAGGCGGTTTTTCCACAGGCCCCGAATCCACCATGGACACAATGGACGCCCAATGCCCATGGTTCGGTATGGCCTCCAGCGCGGGCGGGCTCTCCTGGCGGGAGATCGCCGACCTTCAGTCAGGCGTCATCAGTGAACGTGACGCCATCGGTACGGGTCTGACCCGGGCGGACATCCGCGCCCAGCTCGCCGCCGGAACCTGGCGGCAGCCTGCCCGGGGCGTTCTGCTCACCACGGCCGGTCCGCCGACCTGGGCGCAGCGATCCTGGGTGGCGGTGCTCGCGGGTGGCCCGGGGGCCGTGCTCGGCGGCGCCACGGCCGCGGCGCTGGACGGCCTGGCCGGGCACGACGACCCGGTCGTGACAGTGCTCGTCCCACCCGAGCGCAGGTACGCGCCGATGGCGGGGGCCACCTTCCGCCGCACCGCCCGCCTGTCCCCCGCCGAGGTGCACGGGACCCGGCTGCCGCCGCGCACCGTTCCGGCCCGCTCCGTGATCGACATGGCCGAGTGGTCTGACGACCGTGACACCGCACGCGCCGTCATCGTCGACGCCGTCAGCCAGGGCTTCGTCACCATCGACGCGCTCCGCCGGGCGCTGGCGGCCCGCGGCCCGATCACCCGCCGCACCCTGATCGGCGACACCGTCGACGACCTCACCCGGCGCACGCCCCGCATGCTGGAACGGCTGTACCGGCAGATCGAGATCTCGGCCGCGCTGCCCGCCGGGCGACCACTTGCCGCGGACTCCCCCGAGCGGCCCACCGGCCGACTCGACGTCTGGTACGGGTCCCGGCGCCTGCTCGTACGTGTCGGCCAGCCGGGGTCGCGGCGGGCGGCCCGTCCAACTGGGCGGCGAATCCTCGACATCCCCACAGAGCAGCTCTGGCAGGCGCCACGGGAGGTCGCGGCCCTGGTCGCGGCCGCGCTGCACGATCACCGACCGCACGACCACCCGCCACACGAAGGGCCGCCGCTCGACGGGAAGCCGCTCCACGAACACCACGAAGCGGTAGGTGAGGAAGCCGTCGAAGGTGACCAGGGGGTGGCGGAGAGAAGCGGTCTGCCGTAGCGTCAGCCGAAATGCGGGAGCTTCCACCCTGGGAGGCTGAGAGGGCGGCCGGGCACGAGCCGGCGCCGCCGACCGCCTGAACCTGTCCGGGTAATTCCGGCGTAGGGAGTGATCAAAGGTGGTGCGTCACATCCAGCCCACGCATTCCGAATCGTCCTCGTCCGACAACACGCCGTTGTCCGACAACACGCCGGTCTCGCCGGGGCTGCCCGCCCGGCAGTCACCGGCCTCCCCCGCGCCCGCCGAAACGGCGGGCATCCTGGCCCGACCATTCCCCGGAAGCAGGAAGACCTATCTGGCCGGTTCCCGGCCAGATCTACGGGTGCCGATGCGCGAGGTCGCGCTGAGCACCGGCGACAGTCTCGTCCTGTACGACACCTCCGGGCCCTACACCGACCCGGGCGCCGGCGTGGACGTTCGGCGCGGGCTCCCGGCGCTGCGGGCGGGCTGGATCGCCGCCCGCGGCGACACGGAGGAGATCACGGGACGTCCGGTCCAGCCGGCGGACGACGGCCGGCCGGCCGGCGGCGGTGCCCACGGCGGCGGTGCCCTGGATGGCGCCGCGGGGCCGGACGGTGCCTTCGTCGGCTCCGGGAGCCCACCGCGGCGGGCGCTCCCCGGCCGGGCGGTGACCCAGCTCGCGTATGCCAGGCGCGGTGAGATCACTCCGGAGATGGAGTTCGTAGCCCTGCGGGAGGGCCTCTCACCGGAGCTGGTGCGCGACGAGGTCGCCAGCGGGCGCGCGGTGCTGCCGGCGAACGTGAACCACCCGGAGAGCGAGCCGATGGCCATCGGCCGAAACCTCCTGGTGAAGATCAACGCGAACATCGGCAACTCGGCCGTGGCCTCCTCCGTCGAGGAGGAGGTCGAGAAGATGGTGTGGGCCACGAGGTGGGGCGCCGACACCGTCATGGACCTGTCCACCGGGAAGAACATCCACACCACCCGCGAGTGGATCATCCGGAACTCGCCCGTCCCGATCGGGACGGTGCCGATCTACCAGGCGCTGGAGAAGGTCGGCGGCAAGGCCGAGGAGCTCACCTGGGAGGTCTACCGGGACACCGTCATCGAGCAGGCCGAGCAGGGTGTGGACTACATGACCGTCCACGCCGGGGTCCTGCTGCGCTATGTGCCGATGACCGCCCGGCGCAAGACCGGCATCGTCTCCCGCGGCGGGTCGATCCTGGCCGCGTGGTGCCTGGCCCACCATCAGGAGAACTTCCTCTACACCAACTTCGCCGAGCTCTGCGAGATCCTGCGCGCCTACGACGTCACCTTCTCCCTCGGTGACGGCCTGCGCCCCGGCTCGATCGCCGACGCCAACGACCCCGCGCAGCTCGCGGAGCTGGCGACGCTGGGCGAGCTGACCTCGGTGGCGTGGGAGCACGACGTCCAGGTCATGATCGAAGGGCCGGGGCACGTACCCCTGCACAAGATCAAGGAGAACGTGGACCTGCAGCGCGAGCTGTGCCACGACGCACCCTTCTACACCCTCGGGCCGCTCACCACCGACATCGCGCCCGGGTACGACCACATCACCTCCGCGATCGGCGCGGCGATGATCGGCTGGTACGGCACCGCGATGCTCTGCTACGTGACGCCCAAGGAGCACCTCGGCCTGCCCGACCGTGAGGACGTGAAGGCCGGCGTCATCGCCTACAAGATCGCCGCCCACGCGGCGGACCTGGCGAAGGGGCACCCGGGCGCGCAGGCCTGGGACGACGCCCTCTCCGACGCCCGGTTCGACTTCCGCTGGGACGACCAGTTCAACCTCTCCCTGGACCCGGAGACGGCGCGGGAGTACCACGACGAGACACTGCCCGCCGCGCCGGCGAAAACCGCCCACTTCTGCTCGATGTGCGGTCCGCACTTCTGCTCGATGCGCATCACGCAGGACGTCCGCAAGTACGCGGCCGAGCACGGCCTGGACACCGAGGAAGCCGTCCAGGCGGGGCTCGCCGAGAAGTCGCGGGAGTTCGCCGAGCAGGGTGCCCGGATCTACCTGCCGCTCGCCGACCAGCAGACTCCCTGACCCGACCGCCCGCCTGACCCGACCGCCCGCAAACGGCCGCGCCCGCCCGCGGCCGTCGGCGGGCCGCCACTCACCCGCACGCTCACCCGCCGGCCGCCGCCCACGCCTCGGGCGGCGGCCGGCGCACGTCCCGGTCGCGCACGTCCCGGCCGGGCCAGCGGGCTCAGCCCTCCTTGCGCGCGACCACCCGGTAGGTGTTCGAGCGCCTCCCCCGCACCAGCCACGGACGGCTCAGACCGTCCAGCACGACGGCGAGCAGCAGCGGCACGATCGAGGCCAACAGCAGGGGCACCCGCAGCACCCGCCGCGCGGGCGACGATCGGCGGGGATCCACCCACGGCTCGGGCTTCGGGGCGAGGGACTGGATCAGCAGGCCCAGCGCACGGGCGAGATCACCCGGGCGGTGGGCCGGGCCGAACTGGACCACGATCGGCCGCAGCCCGCGGTCCTCCAGCGCCGCCAGCAGGTTGTCGACCGGGATGAGATGCAGCCGGCGCGGCACGTCCCAGCCAGACCAGTAGCGCCCCAGCCACCGCGCCGGCGGGCACTCGGGATTCGGCAGCTCGATCAGCAGGTGGCCGCCGGGTGCCAGCGCTTTGGCCGCGCCGTCCAGCTCCTCGGACGGATACCGGGTGCGCTCCAGGTAACCGAACATGCTGATCACGTCGTACCGCCCGGCCAGATCGTCCGCGACCTGCACCAGTTCGCCCTGGAAGGCCGCGTCCACCCAGCCCCGCGCGTGGGCCTCGTCGACCGAGTCGGTGACGTCGAGGCCCCCGAACGCAGTCGCGGGCCAGCGCTGGCGGGCGACGTTGCAGAAATGCCCGACGCCGGTGCCGACATCCAGCCAGGCCCGCGGCTGGGCGTAGGGGCGCAGCAGCTCGGCGCGGGCGCGGTCCGCCGCCGCCTCCCGCGCGCGGGCGTGTTCGGCGGTCTCGGTGGCGAGGCCGTCCCGCCAGTCCCGCTCGTAGTAGTCCTGGCCGTCGGGGGTGAGCGCCGGGTTGACGAAGACGTGACCGCACCGACGGCAGTCGTCGAGCCGGAAGCTGCCCGGCTTGCCCATCGTCAGGTCCGTCGACCGCAGCCGGGCCGCCAGCTGCCCGGACCCGCACCACGGGCACTCGGTGCTGGTCGCATCGCGCAGCCGCCCGACGCGGCGGACGCGAGCGCCGTACCACGCCGCCGCCTCGTCCCGGCGGCGCTGCCGGTCCTCCTTCAGCGGGTCGGCGGGCAGGCCGGCGGCCTTCGCCCTGGCGGCCTGCCGCCCCGCGCGGACCGAGTGGACGACGAACAGCACGATGCCGAGGATGCGCACGATCGGACTACGGATCAGGTCACGGGGGGCGAGCGGAACTCGTCCGGCGCAGACGAAGAACGGCTGGAACCAGAACAGCGCCATCGCCACCAGCGCTATCGGCTGGCTGACCTGGGCACCGATCGCCGTCCCGATGTGCGGCGCGAACGGCATGTACAGGCTGGCCGGGGTGCACGCGTACGCGCGTTGCTGCACCCGCACCCGCATCGCGGCGTCGTCCCGGGCGGCCCGCACCCCGTGCACGACAGCGAGATCGGTGGCGTTCGGTGCGTACCGCTTGAGCTGGGTGGTGATGTCGACCAGCTCGACCGGGCTGAACCCCTCGCGGCGCGTGATGCCGACCCGCTCCAGCAGGTCACGATGCACCAGAACAGCCTGGAAGGCCCCCCGCCCCGGGGCCGAGCGGTCGGCCCGGTAGGTGCGGGTGTCCACCATCCGCGCGACGTCGAGTGCCCGTTCGACGGTGAGGTCACCCGGGACGAGATCCAGGACCAGCAGCCGTTCCCGCCGGGCATGGTTACTCGCGGCGCGACGGGCGGCCTCGGGCAGGCGGACGCCCTCGGCGACGAGGAAGACGTGGGCCGGATCCACCGGCCGGCCGGACGCGGCGACGGTGTCCAGCCGACGCAGCCGGCCGCGCAGGCGGATGCCGTTCACGACCAGGCCCACGCAGACCAGGACAGGCAGCAGGAACAGCATGTACCTACGGCAGCAGCTTCTCGATGTGGTGGGCCGCGGTGACGACCCCGCCCGCCGCGGCGAACTCGGCGCGCAGCCGGCCCGCGGCGGCCCGGTAGGAGGGCTCGGTGAGCACGGTACGCAGGGCCGGCCCGAGCGTCGCCGGCGTCGAGCGGCCGAAGCGCACCCGCAGGCCGGCCCCGGCGCGCACGACCTGCTCACCGATGACCGGCTGATCGTCACGGACCGGCGCCACGATGAGCGGAACACCGTGGGACAGCGCCTCGCACACGGTGTTGTTGCCCGCATGGCACACGACCGCGTCGAGCCGGGGCATCAGCTCGACCTGGGGCACGAACGGACGGACGAGCAGGCCGGCCGGGGTCAGCCGGGCCAGGTCGTCCAGCGCCCCCTCCGGCGCGACCACCACGCCCTGCACCTGGTCGGACATTCCGGCCAGGGCCTCGGCCGCGGCGCGCAGGAAACGCCCACCGGCCTCGCGGGTGACCGTGCCGAGCGAGACGAGGACGGTCCGCCGGCCGCCGTCCAGCCAGCCCCAGGGGAAATCCGGAGCCTCGCGGCGGATACCGGCCGCGCACCCGATGAACACATGGTGCGAGGGATGGCTCTCCGGCCGCAGCAGTGAGGGCACGGAACAGACCAGGGTCAGATCGTCGGAGAAACGGAGGTCGGCCGCCAGCACCTCCCGCTCGGGGACGCCGTNCGACAGCTGGAACTCCCGCAGGCGGTCGGACACCCAGTGCCCGAAGCCCGCGAGCACCGCGTAGGGATCGTCGAACTCCGCCGACGTGGTCGCCAGGGTCGCCCACCGGATCCCGTCCCGCCGGGCGACCAGCGCCGCCCCGATGGCCTGCTGGTCGACCACGAGCACGTCCGGGCGCCAGCGCCGGATGACGTCCTCCATGTCCCGCGCCATCGAGGTTCCCAGCGGAAGGATGAACTCCTCCCACAGGAACTTCAGTGACGCGGGACCACGCAGGGATCGGGACCGTGCCTCCAGGCCGGCCCGCTGCTCGGCGGTGATCTCATCCCGCAGCGGGATGANCGGCAGGCCGGGCGGGACGAGTGCCCCGACGACGCTGGCGTGCCCGGTCAGCGCGACCTCGTGCCCCCGTGCGGCCAGCTCACCGGCGATGCCCACCGCCGGGTTGACATGGCCGGTCAGCGGCGGCACCGCGAAGAGGATACGGCTCATCTCCTGCCCCCCTGCCCTGCCCCGCGATCGGGTCAGGCTTCCGCCGACGGCCCGGCGCCGGCCGACGCCGTCGACAGCTCGACCGAACGGTGCTCCCCGTTGAGGTCGGGCGGCGGAATCATCTGGCGCACCCAGTCCGGGGTCTCGTAGCCGGCCCCGCGCACCTGGTGCCGCGGCATCGGCTCGTCCCGCGCCAGCAGCCACCAGCGCAGCAGGTCCCGCAGGTAGTCGGCCGCCTCGCGCAGCACCATGTGGGTGTGCTGCTCCAGGACCACCAGGGTGCAGTCGGGCACCAGCTCCGCGAGCCCCTCGGCCTGGTTGATGATCTCCGAGTTCTCCCCGTAGACGGCGAGGACCGGCATCGGCAGCACCGCGAGCTCCGCCGGGGAGAAGGGCGGGGTCGCCAGCATGTCCTGGGCGACCGAGGTCTCCTTGAGCAGCGCCTGGGCCGAGCGCGCGATCCTGGTGACGGCGCGGCCGGCGGTGTTGGCGAGCCACTCCTCGACCTCCTCGTCGGTGACGGCCGCGAGCACCTGGGTCAGCGACCGCGCCATCTCCTCGCCGAGGCCCTCGATGAGGAAGGGCGGCTCGATGAGGGTCAGGCTCGCCACCCGGCCCGGGTTCGCCAGGCCGAACGCCAGGGTCAGCGTGGCGCCGTAGCTGTTGCCGACGATGTGGACGGGCCGGTCGACGCCGAGCGCGTCGAGCAGGCCCGTGAGGTCCGCCATCGAGTCGGCCATGGTGTAGCCGGTCGCGGTCCGCTCGCTGCGGCCGTGGCCGCGCAGGTCGTAGCAGATGACATCGCAGCCCGCACCGGCCAGGCAGTTCCCCAGCGCGAAGTAGAAGCTGGAGATGTTGTCCATCACCATGCCGTGCACCATGACGACAACCGGCGAGTCCGCGGTGGCCCCGCCTTTCGGTTCCAGTCGCTGCACATGCAGACGAACACCGTTCGCGACGATCTCAGCCACGAGCCTTCTCCCTAGCTTCGTTCACGTGGATTGCCCGCGCGGCCCGC
Source organism: Frankia sp. EI5c (assembly GCF_001636565.1). Lineage (GTDB taxonomy): Bacteria > Actinomycetota > Actinomycetes > Frankiales > Frankiaceae > Parafrankia. The sequence goes on along the minus strand of NZ_LRTK01000018.1, from coordinate 61,651 downwards.
CGTGACCCGCGCATCTGTGGGCCGGTCGTCCCCCNGGGAATGCCTGTTCGCGTCTTTACGGGGCTACCGACGGCGCCGCGCCGTCGATGCTGTCGACGATGAAGCCGACGACCTCCCCGACCCGCATGTTGATCACACGGTCGATGTCCATCTCGGCCAGGAAGCCGACGAAGTCGACGTTCTCCCCGTAGGTCTCCCGGAGCCGGTCGGCGAAGGTGACGAACTCGATGCTCTCGAGCTCCAGATCCTCGTTGAAGGAGGTCTCCATCCCGATCGACATATCGACGATGTACTCCTCGCCGATCACGTCGCGCAGGATCTCCGCGACCTCGGTGAGCACCTGATCGGCACGGGCTGTCTGCGCCGCGCTCGCGGCGGCGCTCGACTGGTCGGTGGTGGTCATCGCTGCGTCTGCTCCTCACTGCTGATGGATCGCGGGTGCGCGTGCTCTGCCGCCGAGGACCGGGCCGCCCGCTCGGTCCGGGGCGACGTCCAGGCGACGGCATAGTTGCCGAGGTAGCCCCCGGCCGGTGCGGCCAGCCGGTCGCCGGGCTCCGGATCCGTGCGCGGCCGGCCGGTGGTGTCCACGGTGCGCAGGGCCACCCAGCGCGCCGCGGCGGTCGGCGCCGACGCCGCGAGGACGACCGGGATCAGCAACGGTGCCGGCAGGTCGGGCTGGTCACCCGGCATCCCAGGCGGGTGGACCACCACCCCACCCGGCCCGTGCGTCACCGCGGCGGGCACCGGACGGCCTCCCTGCACCGGCTGGCCGACCACGAACCGCCGTGGATCGCCGGCCGGGTCCAACCCGCCCGCCCGCGCCACCGCCTGCTTCGCCGCCGTGAAGCGGGCCAGCCAGACCGCGCGGGCATCCGGGTCGCCGCCGGCCAGTTCGTCGAGCAGGCGCAGCTCGGTGTCACCGAGGGTGGCACGCTCCACGTCCCCGTCCCGGCGTTCGACCCGGTCCAGCCCGATCCCGACCCGGGGCACGGTTGCGCCGCCGCCCTCGCCACCCAGGCTACCCGCGAGCTCGCCACCGAGGTCACCGCCGGGATCACCGCCGGCGGGGTCGTCCTCGACGATCGCCACGGCGATCTCGGGACGGTGCGCGACACTGACCGCGGGCGGGCGCAGCGCCGGCAGGCCGGGCCGGGTCGGTACCGCGTCGACGACCGGGTGCCCGGACGGCAGGTCCGACATCCCGACCTCGATCGGCCACACCTCGCCGGCCCCGCGCTCCCACCAGCCGCGGCGCACCGCGTCCTTGACGGCGATGCGTCCCAGCAGCCAGGAACGGGCCGCGAGCGGATTGCGGCGCGCCAACAGCTCGCGCTCGGCCGCGTCGAGGTAGTGGCGCAGCGACAGCTCCCGGGACGCGGGATCACGCCAGTGCTCCGTCACGACCACCCACCCGTCGGCCGTGGACTGGCTCTGGGTGTTGGCCTGCGGCGCGAGCGCCATCGACCACAGGACGTCGTCCTCGGAGAAACGCCGGTCGGTCCAGCCGCGGATGTGCGCCCACAGTCTGCCGTCGCCGTCCCGCAGCTCCATGTCCGCGGTGGCGGTGCGTTCGGTGACGTCACGGATGCGGCCCAGGTAGGACATCTCCTTCCCGGTTCCCGGCGGCGGCCCGAAGAAGCGGATCGAGACGACCGAGGCCGGGAAGAGCAGCCAGTCCGACGGAAGGTACTGCATGCCCCAGTAGCCGAAGAGCTGACCGGCGTTGTCGAGCAGCGCGCCGCTGGCGTGCGTCACCCGCAGCCGGCCGCGCAGCCCCGTCGGCGCCATCCCGTCGACCGACTCGACGCCCTGGTAACCGGGGCCGTGGAAGAGCAGCCGGTCGTCGTAGATCGCCCGACCGGTGTGCGGCGAGGGCGCCTCGCCGGGGATCCGGACCTCACCGGCGGCCCCGGGGCACGGGACGAACCCGGCGGAGACGTCGGTCGTCGCGGGCGGCGCCGGGAAGTCCGCGGCGAAGACGATCGTCGCCCGGGTGTAGCCGGCCACGTCCACCCGGATCTCGTCCNGGGTGAGCGGGGTGCACGTGATGGTCACCTGGACCGGCGGCTCGATGGCCAGCCAGCGGGTCGCGCGGACGTCCCTGACCTCGACCACCGGCCGGCCCGGCCGCAGTGCGGACGCCTCGGCGATCATCATCTCGAGGACGCCGGTGAGCGGCACGACCGGGAACAGGTCGGACGCGTCGGACCAGCCCGGCGGCTGCCGGTAGAAGCAGTGGTCGATCACTTCGGGCATGGTCGCCAGGGAGAGCTCACGGCGCACGGTACGTCGCCCGTCGGCACCGCTGGCTGCCGGAACAGCGCTCGCCGGAACAGCGCTCGCCGGAGCGGCGCTCGCCGGAGCCGTGGCCGCCGGAGCGGCGGCCGCCAGCGGCGACCGGCCCGGCGCCTGGGCCGTCGGGCGAGCCACACCGCCGGTGCGAGACAGCAGCGCGGCGGTGAGGTCCGGCGCATCCGCCCCCAGCCGGACCAGCGGAGTGCCGAGCTTCAACCGCACCGCTCTGTCTGGCCGCACCGCTCTGTCTGGCCGCACCGCCCGGCCGGGCGCTGACGAGCGCGATGCCGGGGCCACCGGGCCCGCCGGAGCGGCCGGGGCCTCCGGCCGGCTGCGGCACGGCAACAGGTCGAGGCGCACCTCGGCGCCCTCCGCCCACAGCGCGACCGCGACACGCCGGAGCTGATCCAGGCCCGACCGCCGCGCGGAGTTCGTGACCAGCGAGGCGTGCTCGTCCTCGGCACCGCTCAGGGTGTCGTCGACGAAGCCGGCCACGCTGCCCATTCCGACCTGTACGAACACCCGGACGCCGGCGGCGTGCAGGCTGCGCGCCAGCTCCCGGAAACGCACCGGCTCAAGCAGGTGGCGGACGGCCAGCTCGCGGACCTCAGCGTGCCCGGTCGGATACGGAGCCACCGTGGTAGCGGACCATACCGGGACGTTCGGGGTGTGCAGGGGGGTGGCGTACAGGCTCTCCCGCAGCCGCTCGATGTGCGGTTCCAGGAACGGCGAATGGAACCCGGACCGGAACGGCAGCGCCTGCCCGAGCACCCCCCGCGCACGCAGCCGGGCCAGCGCGGTGTCGACGCTCTCCACCCGGCCGCAGATGATCGACTGGTGCGGGCAGTTGTCGTGCGAGACGACGACGTCGGGCAGGTCGGCGATCACCTCGGCGGCGACGTCCGCGCCGCAGCCCAGCGCGCCGAACACGACTCCCGGCACCTCGATGGAGGCCGGGTCGAAGGCCCCGATGAACGCGTCGGCGTACTTCTCGCTGATCAGACCGGCCGAGAGCATGGCGTTCCACTCGCCCACGCTGTGTCCGCCGACCACGTCCGGAGTCACTCCGAGCCGGCGCAGCGCCACGTCGAGCACCCGGCCCACCTGCACACTGGCGACGCCGTGATGCCCGAGGTCACTGGTGTCACCCAGAGCCGGCCGGGCGAGCCCGAAGTGATCGCAGATGTCGTCGATCCGTGGTTCGAATTTGTCCTCCAGGCCACAGAAGAGGAACGCCAGCCGGGGCACGGCCGCGGCCGGATCGCCCGCGCTCGAGGCCACGGCCGACGCCGGTCGCCGCGCGAGCAGCGGCGCCGGAGTGAACCAGAGATCATTGCGGCCGCGCCAGGCCGTCCCGCGGGCAGCCACGGTGCGGGCCAGTGCGAGGCGGCGCGGTGTCGGTGCCACCAGGGCCAGCCGGAACGGACCGCCCACCGGGGCGCGGGCCGCGTCGTCCCGGCCGAGCAGATCCGCGTCCGGCACGTCGAGCTGAGCGACGATCTCGGCCGCCGAGGAACCCGCGAACAGCAGCACCGGCTCGGCGGCCGGGTCGGCGACGGGCGCCGCGGCCCGGTCGGCGGCGAGCGCCACGCCCGAGCCGGCCGCGGAGCCGGAACCGGACCCTGAGCCGGTGCCGGTGCCGGTGCCGGTGCCGGGACCGGCACCGGTGACGACCGGATCGACGGCGCCGACCCGGTCCTCGGCGTGTTCCTCCAGGACCAGGTGGGCGTTGACACCCCCGAACCCGAACGCGTTCACGCCGGCCCGGCGGGGGCCGGGGCCGGTCCGCTCCCACGGGACCGCCTCCCGCACGGGGGCGAACCTGCTCCCCTCGAACAGCGGATGGGGCTCTTCACAGTGCAGCGTCGGCGGCAGCGTGCGGTGGTGCAGGGCGAGCGCGGCCTTGATCAGCCCGGCCATACCGGCGGCGGGCATCGCATGCCCGATCATCGACTTCACCGAGCCGATGCCGACCCGGCCCCCGCCGGGGGCATCGCCGAAGACCTTCGTCAGGGTCGCCAGTTCCGCGCCGTCACCCGCCGGCGTGGCGGTGCCGTGGGCCTCGATGAGGCCGACCGCGCCGGGCAGCGCCGGGTCGAGCCCGGCGTCCGCCCAGGCTCGTTCGATGGCCAGGATCTGCCCGGACGACGCCGGTGCCATCAGGCTCGCGGTGCGGCCGTCACTGGACGAGCCGGACCCGCGCATCACCGCGTACACCCGGTCACCGTTCGCGCGGGCGTCGGCCAGCCGCTTGAGCACGACCATGCCGACCCCCTCACCCATGAGGATGCCGTCGGCGCGGCGGTCGAACGGGCGGATCCGCTGCGTCGGCGAAAGCGCCCGCAGCAGGGTGAACAGGCTCCAGAAGGAGACCTCGTGCACGATGTGCACACCACCGACGATCATCGCGCCGGCCCGGCCGCTCGCCAGCTCCCGCATGGCCGTGTCCACGGCCACGAGGGAGGACGCGCAGGCCGCGTCCACCGTGTAGGCGGGGCCGTGCAGGTCGAGGCGGTTCGCGATGCGGGACGCGGCCAGGTTGGGCACCAGGCCGATGGACGCCTCGGGCCGCTGCGGCCCCAGCCGGGCCAGGAACGCGTCGACCACCTGGTCCACGGCCGAGTCCGGGACGTCCGGCAGCACCTCACGCAGCGTGGTCGCCAGCTGGTGGGATGTCCGGACCCGCTGTTCCAGGCGGGCCACGCCGGGGCCGACGTACCCGCCCCGGCCGACCACGACCCCGACCCGGCCGGTGTCCCCGAGCGCCTCGGGGCCGCCGGCGTCGTCCATCGCCTCGGCGGCAAGCCGCAGGGCGAGGAGCTGGTCGGGCTCGGCCCAGTCGACCGAGACCGGGACGATGCCGAAGCGCGCCGGGTCGAAGTCGGCCAGGTCGTCCACGAAGCCGCCCCGGCGGCAGTAGAAGCCCGCCCCGTCGGGACGCCGGTCGCCGCCGCCGCGCCCCGGCTCGGCCTCGGCGAAGTACTCGTCGACGTCCCAGCGCCCCGCCGGGACGTCCCGGATCGCGTCCACGCCGCCGACGATGTTGCGCCAGTAGGTGTCCAGGTCACCCGCGCCGGGGAACAGCGCCGACATCCCGACGACGGCGATCTCGTGCCCGCCGCGGGTCGAAGGACCAGACATCGAAGGACTGGGCGTCGGGAGATCAGGCATGGAACGACTCGACCCCACCGCACATGTAGACCACCTGCGCCGGTGCGCCCGCGGCCGGCTCGCCCAGCTCACGCAGCAGCGCGGCGACACCCTCCTCCGGGTCGATCAGACCGATGCCGCGGCGGGCGTACTGGCTGGCGAGTTCCTCGGAGACCATCCCGCGGCCGGCCGGCGCGGTGGGATCGACCCCCCACGGGCCCCAGTCGACGCTCACGACGCGGCCGGCGAACCGGGTCGAGGCCGCGTGGGCGAGTACGTCGAGGGCGTCGTTGGCCGCGGCGTAGTCGACCTGGCCACGGTTGCCGAACACCCCGGCCACNCTGCCGAAGAGCACCACGAAGCCCACATCGGGCCGCAGCGCGTCCAGCAGTGCGCGCGCGCCGTCCACCTTGGTGCCGAACACGCGGTCGAAGGACTCGGGGGTCTTGCTTCTCAGCAGACGATCGTCCAGGACGCCGGCGCCGTGCACCACACCGTCCAGCCGGCCGTGCCGCCGGTACACGTCGGCGATCACCTCGGCCAGCGCGGCCCCGTCCCGCACATCGATGGCGTGATAGCGGACGGAGGACGCGGTCTCGGCCAGCGTGGCCAGCGTCGCGCGGATCTCCCGCTCCGCCAGGATCCGCCCGATCCGCTGCTCGATCTGCGCCGGCCGGCGCACCCCGGCCGCGATCAGCGCTCGGCGCAGGGCCGGCGCGTCCTGCGCGGCAGCGGTCGCGGGGTCCTCGGGACCCCGCGGGAGGGGCGTGCGCCCGACCAGCTCGACCGCGCACCCCGTAGCCCGCGCGAGCGCCAGCGCGGTGCGCGCTGTGATACCCCGGGCACCACCGGTGAGCAGCACGACGCCCGCGGCATCCAGCCCCGCCAGCGCCCCGCCGGCCGCGGCCGGGTCGGCACCCGCGTCGGCGAGCTCGACGGCGCGCAGTTCCGGACTGATCCGGACGTCATCCCGGTATCCGACGACGATCGGCGCGGCCGGGTCGAACAGCTCCGCGAGCAGTCGCTCCGCGATCCGGCGCGGCTGTGCCTTGGGATGGATGTCCACCAGCCTGACCTGGGTGTCCGACAGCTCGTGTGCGAGGGTGCGGACCAGACCCGCCAGCCCGACGCCCGCGGCCGGCTCGACGCTCTCCCCGCCGCGCCCGAGATCGCCGCCGAGACCGGTCACGACCACGAGGCGCCGGGGACCGGCGAGAGCCGCCGCACGCAGAGCCGGGAAACCGGCCGGAAGTGCCGCCGCCGGACCACTCGCAGCCCCGGTGGACGCGAGCCAGAACAGGCCGTCCGAGCCCGCCTCGGCCGCGAGCAGCGTGACGAGCTCGGGACTGTCGGCCGACAGGATGCGGACGTGCGCACCGGCCTGCTCCAGCAGGGTCGACAGCGCCAGGCCGATACCCAGACCGCCTTCGACGACGGTGAAGCGCGAGCCCGCCAGCGACGTGGCCGTGCCGGCCGCCACCAGCGCGTCCCACGACCGCAGCGCGGGCAGCGCGACATGATCGACGACGAACCGGCGGAGGGGTATCGGCGGCACGCTCGTCGCCCCGCCGGCCGCGGCCGCCGGCGCGGGGGCACTGGTCATTGTGCCGGCAGTGGCTGCCGTGACGGCACCAGCCGCCGAGCCGGCCGCCGAGCGGGCGGCGAACGTCGGATCCGTGGTGCCCCGAGGCGCGGAAAGCACCCCCCAGCTCTCCGGTGCGGCCGGGGCCTGGGCCGGGACGTCCGCCGACCTGGCCGGCGCCGGGAGCAGGGCGACCGGCGAACTCTGCGCCACGGCCAGGCCCGACCGGCCGTTGGGCGCCGCGGCGGTGAGCGCCGCGGACGTGGCAGCCGGCACCTGGCGGGCAGCGCCCTCCGATCCGGCGGACTCCCAGCCGGCGCCACCCTGCCCGGGCACGTTGGCGGGCCCACCGGATCCGGCCGAACCGGCCGAACCGGCCGAACCGGCGGGGCCGGCGGGGCCGGCGGGGCCGGCCGGGCCAGCGGAACCCGGTCCGGCGGCACCTCCCGACCGCGGGGGCGCGGACCCCTCGGCGGCCGCGCGCTCGACGATCCAGGCGGCGATACCCCGGACCGTCTTCACCGCCGCAAGTTCCTCCACCACCGACTCATCCACATCGGACAGCTCCGACGAACCACCACCGACACCCGGCAGACCCACCCGCCCGGCAAGCTCGCCCAGAATCTCCGTCCGCTTGATCGAATCAATCGACAGATCAGCCTCAAGATCCAGATCNGGCTCCAGCATCTCCACCGGATAACCCGTCAGATCCGCGATCACCCCGACCACCGAATCGGTGACCGACTCCACCGAAAGCACAGGCCCCACCGAAAGCACCGGCCCCACCGAAAGCACCGGCTCGACCGGCAGCGCCGGCTCCGGCCGGGGCGCAGTCGCATCCGGCGTCGGCGCCGCCACGGCGACACCGATCTCCGGGGTGACCGGCGAGACACCCGCGGCCGCGTCCGGGTAGGCGGAAGAACCTGGGCCGAGGTGGGTGACCGGGGCCGGGGTGGCCACGTTCGGCAGACCGTCATAACCAGGCGACGACCACGTCCCGCCAGCCGCGTGGTCCGGCCCCGTCGCCGTCGGCGCCGGCGCCACCTGCGCCGGAGCCACCTGCGCCCGGGCCGCCGGAGCGGGCGCCGGCGGGGTCCCCAGGCCGGCGCCCAGGTAGGTCAACAGGACGTCCCGCTGAGCGGCGACGATCTCACGACCCGCGCGCAGGAACTCCAGCATGACGGTGTCGGCCGGGCTGGCGGTGGGAGTGGCCGGCGCCGGGCCCCCGGCCGGCCGCGCCTGCGCGCCCGGATCCGCGCCGAGGGCGAGATCCGCGCACGGAGGTGCCGCGCCGTTCATGCCCGGGCCGCCCACCGGGTGGCCAGGCAGGTGGCCGTCGTCCGTTCGTTGGCTGCCCACAGGAGAGCCTCCGCCCAAGTCGCCGAGCCGCGCACGAGCCGCGTCGTGTCGAGGTACCGGTACGCCATTGCCTTCCACGTTGCTCCCCGCGCCGCCGTTGCCGTTCCCGACCGCGGACCCGACGGCGGGGCCAGCTGTCCATCCGACGGTGGAGCCGGCCGCGGGCCGGTGCGGCGCCCGGCCGGCGGCTCCGTTCGGCGACGGGCTTCCGTTCGGCTGCCCGACCGCGGGCAGGGCCACGGTCCCGTTCGGCCGGTGCGCTCCGTTCTGCCCGTGCGCTCCGTTCTGCGCGTAGGACCCGTTCTGCCCGTAGGACCCGTTCAGCCCACTGGCCCCGTTCGACGCGTGGACCGCGCTCCCGGCTCCGGCACCGGCACCGCTGGTGGCCGGTGGCGTGGCGGGGGTGACCCGCCGCGCGGGCCGCAGCCCACCGGGCAGGTGGCCGCCGTCCCTGGTCAGGACGTAGGCGCCGTCGATCAGCCAGCCCGGCTGGCGCGGCATCCGGTCGACCTGGACCGTTTCGGCGTCTCGGCCGCTGAACAGCGGGGACGGGTCGACGTCCACCCCCGCGGCAGCGAGTTCGGCCACCGCGAGCAGCAGCCGCCGCAGCCCCTGCTCACCCGCGGCGTCGGTGGCCACCGCGCGATGCGGCCGCCCGGCCAGGATCTTGCCGGTGAGCTGCGAGAGCACCCGGCCCGGCCCGACCTCGACGAAGACCCGCACCCCCGCGGCGTACATGGCCTCGATCTGCTCCACGAAGCGCACCGGGGCCGCGACCTGCCCGGCCAGCACCTCGCAGACCTCGTCGGGCGCCTCCGGATACGGGGTGGCGGTGGTGTTGGACCACACCGGGATCTCGTTCGGGCCGATGGCCGTGCCCTGCAGTTCGGTGGCCAGCGCCGCGGTCGCCCCGCCCACGACCGGGCTGTGGAAGGCGCACGCGACCGGGATCCGCCGGGAGGACAGGCCCGCGGCCTTCAGCCGCTGGACGGCCGCGTCGACCGCCGCCGTGGGGCCCGAGATCACCGTCTGCCGGGGAGCGTTCTGGTTGGCGAGCGAGACGCCCGCGACGGTGCCGTCCTCGGCGGCCGCTCCGAGGACGGCGCGGATCTGCTCCGCGGTCGCCGAGACCGCCGCCATGGTGCCGGGGTCGTCACCGGCCGCGGCGAGGATCGCCTCCGCGCGGGCACGGCTGAGCCGCACCAGCGCGTTCCGGTCGAACACACCCGCGGCGCACAGCGCCACCAGCTCGCCGTAGGAGTGCCCCGCGACATGGTCGGGACGAATCCGCAGCCCGGTGAGCAGGTCATGGACAGCCAGATCGGCGAGCCCGAGCGCCGGCTGGGCGGCCCGGGTGTCGGTCAGGGCCGCGACCTGCGCGGCGCGTTCGGCGTCGCTGAAGGCCACGGCGGGGAACATCTTGGCGGCCACGTCAGGGGCGAGTTCCAGCAGCGAACGCAGCCGCGGGAAGGCCACAAAGAGATCGGCGAGCATGCCGGGCCGCTGGCTGCCCTGGCCGGGGAAGAGGAAGGCCAGGTTCGGCGTCCCACCGTCGGCCGCGGGCAGCGTCCCGGACCCCGTGCCCGCGGACCCCGTGCCCGTGAACTCCTCGTCGCCACCGCGGACGAACAGCCCGAACCGGGCCGCGGACCGCGGTTCGCGAGCACGCTCCACGGCCGCCGGCAGGTCGTCGAGGTCGTCGACGACGAAGGCGATCTGGACGGGTCCCCCGGCCTCCTCGCAGACCGTCCGGGCGAAGTCACGCAGCCGGTGGGGGCGGCCCGCCTCCTCGTTGGCCCGGACCGAATCGGCAAGCCGGTCCAGCCGGCGCAACGCCGCGGTCCGGTCACGGCCGCGAACGAGGAACAGCTCCGCCGGCCAGCGGTCCAGGCCGTGCGCGGGCTCCGGCGCCTTGTCGTAGGCCGACACGACGACATGGAAGTTCGTCCCGCCGAACCCGAAGGCCGACAGCCCGGCGTGGCGCTGGGCCGGGGCGGCGACCCACGGGCGTGCCTCGGCGTCGAAGTAGAACGGGCTGCTGTCCCGCTCCCAGTACGGGTTGGGCTCCTCCACATGCAGGGTCGGCGGGCGGACACCGGTCTCCACCGCGCGCGCGACCTTGACCAGGCCCGCGAGCCCGGCGGCGCACTTGGTATGGCCGATCTGCGATTTCACCGAGCCGACCGCGCACTGGCCGGCACTGGCGCCGTGCTCGGTGAACACCTCGGTGAGTGTCGCCAGTTCGGTCCGGTCACCNACGACCGTCCCGGTGGCGTGCGCCTCCAGCAGGCCGACTTCGGAGGGCGAGACGCCCGCCCACGAGTAGGCCCGCTCCAGCGCCAGCACCTGCCCGGCCTTGCGCGGCGCCGTCAGCCCGAGCGCGCGGCCGTCGGAGGAACCGGCGACTGCCCGGATGACGGCGCGGATCCGGTCACCGTCGCGCTGCGCGTCCGCCAGCCGCTTCAGGACGACCACCGCGACGCCCTCGCCGAGGCTCGTACCGTCGGCACCGGCGGCGAAACTGCGGCAACGCCCGCCCGGGGACAGCGCGTGCACCGAAGAGAAGAGCAGGAAGTCGTGCACGGCGGAATGCGTGTCGACGCCGCCGCACAGCACCAGGTCCGAGGAGCCCGCCGCGAGTTCCTTGCAGGCCGCGTCCAACGCCGCGAGCGAGGACGCGCAGGCGGCGTCCACGGTGAAGTTGAGACCGCCGAGGTCCAGGCGGTTGGCGACCCGGCCGGCTATGACGTTCGCCAGCAGCCCGGGAAAGGAGTCCTCGTCCAGATCGGGAAGGAGCTCCTCCAGTTCCGCGGGCAGCTCGCCGACCCAGGCCCGGTGCGCGGAACGGAAACCGTAGGCGGTGGAGAGATCGGAGCCCGATTCCGCGCCGAACACGACGGACGCGCGCCGCCGGTCGAACTCGCGGCGGTCGTATCCGGCGTCCCGCAGCGCCCTGGCGGAGACCTCGAGCGCCAGCAGCTGCCCCGGATCGATACTGCGCAGCGAGCGCGGCGGAATCCCGTACGCGAGGGCGTCGAACGGGATCCGCGGCAGGAAACCGCCCCATTTCGACGGGGTCCGCCGGCCGGCGTCCTTCAGTACGGAGTCGGGGTCGTAATAGAGGTCGGCATCCCAGCGGTCCGGCGACACCTCGGTTATCGCGTCCACACCCGCCACGACGTTGGCCCAGAAGTCCTTCTCGTCGGCGGCGCGGGGAAACACCGCGGACATGCCGACGATCGCGATGTCGAGCGGACGCGCGGACTCACGCACGGCCGCGACCGAGCGAGCGGCCCGCGCCGGCTGCCCGTCGGCACCGGTTTCACCACCGTCAGCCTGGCCGTGAGCCTGGCCGTCGGCCCGGTCGTCGGCCCGGTTGCCGCCGCGGGCGGTGGCCTCGCCGCCGAGTCGATCGTCGACCGGGACGGCCGGCAGCGGGACATCCACCGGCACCGCCAGCTCGCCCACCCGCGCGGCGAGGTGAGCCGTCGCGCCGTCCGTGACCTCGGCGTGCAGTTGGCTGAGCGTCGTGCGCTCCGCACGCAGACCCGCGACCTGGCCGATCATGAACATCCCGTCGGTGGCCTGCTCCCGCGGCCCGACCGCCACCAGTTCCGAACCCTCCCGCCGGACACCCCGACTGGCGATCCGGAGGCGACCGAGGTTGAGCTGCTCCAGCTCGGCCCACATCTGCTTGCGCGGGACGCCGGCCGCGGTCAGTTCGTCCCGGCGGCGCAGGAAGTCGCGCACATAGTCGGACTCCACGCAACGCGTCGCGTGCCCCGGAGAGGTCTCCAGCAACACCGTGCGGGAGGCGGCGAGCGCCGCCTCCTGGAAGCCCGGCATGATCGCGCCGTCGGCGACGGCCTCCTCGGTGAACAGGTACGCGGTGCCCATGAGCACTCCGACCCGGGCACCCCGTTCGACCAGCGGGGCCGCCGCCGCGGCGACCATCGCGGCCGAGGTGGCGTCGTGGATCCCGCCGGCGAACAGCACATCCACGTCCCGCAGCGACTCCGGGCCGTCCTGCGCGCGCCGGGCGAACGCCAGCAGCCCGGAGATCTGCGCCTCCCAGAGCGGGAAGCTCGCCCGCGGCCCGACATGGCCGCCGCACTCACGCCCCTCGAAGACGAACCTGCGTGCGCCGTCCGCGAGAAACCGCTCCAGCAGACCCGGTGACGGGACATGCAGGAAGGTGTCGATTCCCACGGCCTCCAGCGGAGTCGCCTGGGACGGCCGGCCGCCGGCGATCAGCGCGCAGGGCGGGCGAACCGCGTGTACCGCGTCGAGCTGCGCGGCGCGGATCTCCGGCGGCGCGAAGCCGAGGACGCCGACTCCCCAGGGAAGGTCGCCGAGAAGGCCGGCGGTCTCCGCCAGCAGCGCGCGGGCCTCGTCTCCACTCATCAGGGACAGCGCCAGGAACGGCAGCCCGCCCGCCCGGGCGACCGAGAGCGCGAAGTTCGCGCGGTCGCTGACCCGCGTCATCGGCCCCTGTGCGACCGGGTGGCGCAGCCCCCTGGCGGTGGCGAAGGGGGAACCGGCGGCCAGCGGGCGGTGCTGGGCGGCCGAGGCCAGGGCGGCGCGGATCCCGGCCCGCACCTCGCGCACCACCACGGTCGCCGACCCGTAGCGGTCGGCGAGATCGGCGGCGAAGGCACCGTCCTGGCCGACCGGCAACAGCTGGGTCCGCAGGTCACGGCACCCGAACCGCCCCGCGATCGGCCCGGCCGCAGCGGAGCCCCCGGCCACGGCGGAGCCCCCGGCCACGGTGGCGGTGACGCCCGCGGTCAGCGCGCCGTCCGAAGCCCGTTCGCCCCCGGTGTCCAGGAAGTCCGTCTCCGGCTCGTCGGGCACCGGCGCTCCGGCCTGGGCGGGCGCCGCCCAGCCCACCAGCCCGGCAACCGGCAGATCCGGCCGGACGTAGACCCGGTGGCCGTCGATCAGCGCCGTCTCGCTGCCGTCCATCGCACGGACGGCCCGCGCGACGTCGGCCGGCAGCTCCATCTCGCGTACGAGCGCCAGTTGCGAGTCGAGGACGACCCCGGCCGCACCGCCGGCGACGGCAGCGGCCGCCGTCACCGGACCGAGCCCGCCGGCGGCCCACACCGGGGCAACAGTCCCGTCTCGCCGTGTCGGCTTCGCGGCGATCAGATGCTGTAGGAGAGTGAAGGTCGTGAGGTCACCGACCCGTCCGCCGGCCTCGTTGCCACGGGCGACCAGGCCGTCGGCGCCGTCGGCGAGCGCACGCAGCGCATCGGGAACCGAGAGCACCTCAACGAGCACCCGCCGCCCGTCACGGGATGCGTCCGCGACGCTCCAGGGTGAGTCCACCCCGAGCAGCACCGTGTCGACCAGTCCGGGCAGCTCGGAAAGCTCCCCGGCGCCCAGCGGGCAGCCCTCGGCCACCCGAACGCCGAACGGCCCGGGCGACCAGGCACCGGCCTGCCGCAGCGCCGCGCGACCCCGGGCCGCGTCGAGACCGAGGTCGAGAATTCCCAGTCCCCCGGCGTGCCCGGCCGCGGCGACCAGATGCGGGGCGGGTTCCCCGAACGGGCTGACAATGACGACCAGATCCCGTTCCGGCAGATCCGTGGGCTCGGTGCGGGCGTACGCGCTCGCTGCGCTGCTCATCGGTTGTTCCTCCTGGCCTGGCACCGCCGCGCACGACGACTACCGGGGTCAGTTGCTGTCAGCGGGGGGCGGACGCAGTCGGCGCGCCGACGCCAGCTTCGCCCGGGCACAGTCGGCACGCGACGAAGAACCATGAGTGATGCCGTCATAGCCGGCCCACCACGAAGTCGCCTGCCTCGTGCCGCTCCGAGCCCGGCACCGGCTGGGCGATCGGCGTATCAGACAGGTGCGGCTCCAGGTGAGGTACAGCGGCGACAACCGGGACGAACACGGCGTTGACGGCGACCATTCGGTCGCCATGACGGCAGTCCGGTCCAATCGGCTCACCTACGGCAACGAACGTGCGCGAAATCCTAGCCCGCCCGCGCCGCGTCTCCCCACCTAGGTGCCATCGCGAAACGACCCGGTGATCTGGCTGGTCAGCGACCTGCCCGGCGCTGGGGGACCCGCGTTCACCGGTCTGCGGGGCGGCCGGAGGGACCCGGTGGTCCCGGCCCGCCACACCCACGCCGACAGCGGGCGAAGTCATCCTGTTCACCGCGACGACATCATCCGCGGATGGAGAGTGCCACCGATTACACCGGAGTCCCGACTGCTTTCCGTTGTTAACACGGTCTGATACCTGGCACTGACAAGGCGTGGAAGGTCGGCAGCCGCACCAGACCGGAAGAACCGACGTGTCTTTCTCCGGCCGGGCACCGGGCNCGCGACCGCGGATCGCGTCGTTCCGCCACGACATGGCATTCATCCAGGCGTTCCTCCGGTCCCTACCGGAACAGCGCCCCGATGCCGGCCATGGACCGGACGGAAGCACTGTCAGCGGACTCGTCTCTTCTGCCCCCCGAGCACACGGCACTATGGCCCGTTCAACCTAGTCACTGCCCGGCCGGAGCCGCAAGCACAGGCGCGTGACTTTTCTGCGACCGCAACTCCCAACCACCGCACTGGTTCGATAAATGCCCTGTTCATGGCATTGCCGCAGCACGGCCGAAACCAGGATCCGCCATTGGGCACAACGATCCTCCGCACTCGCCGTGAGAGCGGTGAAGCAACGAAGACGGTACGATCGGACCACCCGAAGTAACTAGATACCGTCCACTGGTAGAACCAGTGCTGACGTTCGGATGGATGTTCCGCCCGGGGATCAGGGGGGCGGATTCAGCGCACGCGGCTTGATCGCACGGGGCTCGCTCGCACGCGGCGCGGGGCCATCCGGCGACGAGGGGCAGCGGCGACGACAACGTCACCCGCCGGGAGGGCATCATCTCGGCCACGGCGGCAGCGGCGGCGCATGCGCCACGCCAGAGCGGGCCCGGCTCGGCCGGCAGCGGTCAGGGGGTCACAGCCTGCCGCGCGGCGCCGCGCGTTCCGCCGGCCGGTCGCGATGCCGGCCGGCGCGATCCTGCCGTCGGGGTGCACCCTGCCCGCCGACGGGGGCCACCCGGCGACGGTGGGGCAAGTACGCACAGGCGCGGGATCACGGCGAATGCCCCGGTGAGCCCTGGACGTGGGTGCACGACAGAAAGCACAACGGACGACCAACCTACTCGGTTCCGCGCTCCTCGCGCGGGCCGACCGGGACCGCCTCCGCCGCCCGCACGGTCAGAACGGGCGGGCTCGGGCCGGCCGGCCGGCCACGGAACCAGCTGACCACCGGTCAGCCTGATCACGAGCGGGTCGATCATGGGTGGGCTGACCGCCGCGTCGGGCCTGGCGACAGAAGGCGCAGGCCCGACGCGACGAACGCGCGGCCACCCTGGCGGCGGCCCGCGGGGCGTGCGCGGGCGCGATCCGGATGTACGGGCGACAGAACCGCCGATCTCTCGGCAGTCCGGCATGGCCGGACCACGGCGGGTCCGGCCACAGGCCGGCCAGACCTGGGCGCTGGCCGGGCGGTGCTATCCAGGCGGCGCCACCGGCACGGTGCTGGCCGGGCGGCGCCACCTCGGTGGCGCGGGTCAGGCGTCTGACAAGCCGATGTTCTCGAGCGGGGGGTGCTGGGAGAAACCGGGGACGGCGAGACCGGCGGTCGGCACCGGGCGGGCACCTCCCACCAGCCGGGGGCATCGGGTCACTGGATCCGGGAATCCGGAAGCCGGGAACCCCGCAGCCGGGAACCAGGGCACCGGTGGCCCTGAGAACCCGTCTACAGCCGGGGCAGGCCCGGTGCCGGCATCGAGCCCATCTCACGCTGCCAGGCGAGCGCGAGCTGCGTGCGGTTCGAGCAGCCCGTGGCCACCAGCGCGTGGGTGAGATGGTGCTTGACCGTGTCGATGCTGATGCAGAGCGCCTCGGCGACCTGCCGGTTCGACTGGCCTTCCGCGACCAGCCGGACGACGTCGCGCTCACGGGCGGACAGCTTGGCCGTCACCGCCGGGCCCGGGTTCACCCTGATGTAGAAGCGCAGCAGGTTGCCCAGGTGACGGGCCAGGACCGCGCCGACGGCCCGGTCCCGCGGCCCGAACGCACCCGGCCGGGGGTCGAGCAGGGAGACCACAGCACCGACACCACTCGAACCCGCGAGCCTGATCAGCAGCTTCGCGTGGATCCCGTGGGCGCGCAGGAAGCGCTCCAGCCGCAGCCGCACCTCGGGACGGTCGGGCACGCCGATCTCGTCCAGGGTGACCAGGCCGCGCTCCCACATCAGCCGCAGGCTCTCCGGGTCGTTGAAGACCTCAAGGCTGCGGTAGCGCTCCAGGAACGGGCCGGCCATCCGCAGCGCCAGGCCGCGGCCGGTCGGGCGGGCGTCCTGGAAGGTCGCCTGCGGCGACGAGCCGAGGAAGAACGCCGAGTGGCGGTAGCCGAGATGGCGCGCCATGCCGTCGAGCGCCGCCTCACGGAACGCGGGCAGCGAGGCGGCCCGCTCGCAGTCCTCGACGACCCGCAGCACGCCGCGGAGTTCCGCGGCGCCCAGCGCCAGATCGCGGGGTACCTGCGGGCCGCGCGCCGGAACCGCGGCACGGCCGGGCAGGCCGGCCGCGACGGCGCCGGGGCGGGTGCGCGCCGCGGGGTGGCCCACCGCGGACGTCGCCGCGATCGGGGCGTGCCTCGCGGTGGGAGCCCGATGGGTGGCCGGCACGCCGGACGGCCGGGCAACCCCCGCCGATGTGTCCATCGTCACGGCAAGCCGGCCACTGGCCGGATGGGCACTGGGGCTACCATCGGGGTTGCTGAGCATTCGGTCAGTCACACATGCCTCCGGGGGCAGACCGACACCAGGTCACTGGCCGGTAGTCGCGAATCAGCCGGCGTATTTCCGGCCAAGGTGGACATGTTCGGCAAGCCTAGGGCCGCGACTACCCAGATGCCACCCCGTGACACCTACTTTCTGGCGCCTGATAAGCCTGACTGGCTTATGTGAGTAATGAACCTCAGTTCAAGCGTCATTTACCCGCCGGCCACCGTCCTTCGTCACGGCCTGAGCACGCGGCGTAACGACAACGGCAGGACTCCGCCCCCCAAAGGTGCCAGCAACGGCCCTCGAATTGGCCCGGTCCGGTCACCACCTCCACCTTCAGTCGCAGGCGTGTAAACGTTCGACACAGAGGGTAGTTTTCTCACCGAACGCATTTCGTTGATCACGTTAGGTCACCATTCTGGCGGGCATCGCAGGCGCGCCGATGCGAGGTGAGGCGTGTGACGACCGGATTCTCGATCTTCCTGATCGCCGCGGGAGCCACCCTCCGCTATGCGTTGTCCTACCGGTTGACAGGCATCGACCTGCACACGCTCGGATCGATCATCATGGGGACCGGCACGGCCACCTTGTCCGTCTGTATCGCCCGTGGGGTGCGCGCCGCGCGTCGCCGTCGACCGGCCCGGGTAGCGCGCACATTGCCCCTCCCCGCCTCGCCCCCCTCGGAAGATGGCACCGCGAGGTACTGCTGGCCCGCGGCGGAATCCGATCGACGCGCAGATCACGACCCGGCTGCATTTCCGCCCGGGGCCGACAGGACCTACTCCTGGCACAACCCCCGTCCGGGCATCCCCCGGGGCTGGGAGGACACCACCGACCTGGGCCCACCCGAGGGCGACCGCCCCACCGACCGGCCCGAAGGTGCCTGCGCCCGGTCCGCCGACCGGGCGGGCGCACACCCCACCCACAGCCACCTGCCCCCTCGGGCCAGCTGGCATCTCGACGACGCCGGCTGGCCGGACGAGGTCACCCCGCGGGCCACCAGCCCCGGGAGATAGCCGCTCGGGCGGTCACATCAGGTGCGGTCTCGGCAGGCACCGACACGGCAGGTGCGGACACGGCAGGCGCGATCACAGCAGGTGCAGAGCCCGGGCACGGTGGACGGCGTCCCGGCGCCGGGCGACGTCCAGCTTGCGGTAGATGCTCTTGAGGTGGGTCTTGACCGTGTTCACCGACACGAACATCTCCGCCGCGATCTCCGCGGTGGTCAGCATGGTCGGCAGGTAGCTGAGCACCGCGAGCTCGCGTTCGCTGAGCCGGTCGGAGACGGCGGCCAGCCCCGTCAGGTCCTGTCCCGGGCCAGGCGTCCCCGGGGCCTGGCCGGCCAGGCCCTCCGCCAGACCGTGGGCGGGTACGGGATGCCCTCCGAGGCTCCCGGCGACTGCCCGGGGTCGGCCGGCTCCGCGCTGCGTCGGATGGCCCACAGCGGCGGAACCGGCCGGGGTCGGAGTCGCAACCCCGGGCGTCGCCGCCGGCCCGCCGCCCCCGCCCGGCCCGACCCCGTTCCATGGGCTGGGGGCCGCGGGTGGGGACGGCCATCGCGCCGGAACCGCTCCAGGTTCCCGGTCGGACGGCGGGCCGCTCGGCGCGGGCACGATCACATCCGGCAGCCGCGGCGTCTCACCCGGCTGCGCGCCGCCGGCCGGTGGTCCGGCGCCGGCGGGCTGCCGGGTGCCGGCAGTGCCCCCCGCCGCCCGGCGGGGCACCGTGGCCGGCCAGGGCCCGCCCGCGGAACGCGGGTCGGCCGCCACCGACGAAGCGGCCGCCCTCGCACCCCGCGCGGGCGTCGCGGGCGTCGCGGGCGTCGCGGCTGACGCGCCGCGAGCGCCTGCGTTCCGCGCGGCAGTGGACCGTGAGGCCGGCATCCGGACCGGCGACAGCCCCGGTTCCGGCCCTCGCCAGTACCCCGGCTCCGGCTCCGGCGACAGGGCCGTTCCCGCGGCCACCGACCGCGCCGCCAGCGAGCGGTCGAGCGCGGCGACGAATCCGGGATGCCCGTCGGTCAGCTCGGGGTGGGCGGCCATCAGTCCCAACAGCTCGTCGCCGGCCGTCACGAACGGGGCGACCATGCCCTCGTCGGCCGCGAGCGCGACGGCCCGCGCCAACAGCCCGCCAGCACGGGCGTGGTCGTCCCGGCGGGCAGCCGCCACCGCACCGAGCACACACGCCGCGACCAGGCCGGCGCCTCCGTCGTCAGCCCGCAGCAGCGGGGCGAGCACCTCCTCCGCCGCGGGCACATCGGCACAGGCGAGTGCGGCCCGCGCCAGCGCGAGCTGGACCTGGGGATCGGGCGCCACGCGCTCGCTGTCACGCAGCAGCGCCCGGCGCGCCGCCTCCGGGTTCCCGGCCGCGACAAGCAGGTCCGCCTCGACGGCGCGGCGCGCCGCCACACACAGCGGCGGCATCCGGTCGGGCCTGCCGGCGGCCAGCAGGCGCCGGGCCGCCCGCACCTCGTCGGGCGTGCCGCGCAGCAGCCGCAGGCGGATGCCACAGAGCATGACGAGCTCGGCGAGGAAGGCGGGACTGGCCGCGGTGATCGCCAGCCGGGCGGCACCGAGGCTCAGCTCGGCCGCGGCGACCTCACCGCGCTGCAGGGCCACGATCGCAGCAGCCAGCTGGGCCTCGGCCAGGCCGGGCACGGCGACCCGGGGGTCGGTGCGCGGCCCACCCAGAGCTGCCTCCGCCCCGTCGATCACGGGCCGCAGATGGCTCTCGGCCTGGCGTAGCCGCCCACGCAGGGCGTACTGCAAAGCGAGCGCACCCAGGCAGGACAGCTGCGCACCGGGGAGGCCGCTCCGCCGGGCGGTCGCGACGCCTTCGCGCAGCACACCGGCGGCGACCGACAGCCGACCCAGCCACAGTTCGCCGCGGCCCCGCGCGCACAGCGCCACCGCACGCACCCGCTCGTCCACGTGCGGTCCCGGCCGGGCAGAACTTCTCCCGGCATCGGGCGCCGCCCCGCCCCGGGTGCCAGGTCCGCCGCGCGAACCAGTGCCTGCCAGTTCGGGCACCGTTCCGAATGCGGCGGGTGCACCTCGCGCCGCCGCGCCGCCCCGGTCACCGGGACCGCCGGTGCCACTAGGACCACCAGGACCACCGTGGGCGACGACGCCGCCGTCTCCGGGCGCGGTCGACGCGCGGGTGCGGCCGGCGTGCCCGCTGGTTCCCGGACGCGAGTTCGCTCCCGGCCACCCGGCCGCGAGGGAACTGGCCCGTAGCAGCCGCCGCGCGGCGACGATCATCTCGGCGGGCTCGCCGGCGAGCTCGGCCCGATACGCCTCAACCATGTCGATGCGGTCCACCAGCGTCCGCCGACGTTTCGCGCCCTGCCCGGACGGGACCACCGGCAGGTGCGCCCGGGCGCAGGACAGGCTCGCCGCCCCCGCCTCCAGTCGGCCCGCCCGCAGTTGGGCCACCGCCAGAACCAGATCGCACTCGGGCGACATGCCCGCCGCGCCAGCCGGCAGGCCGGCCATCAGCTCGCCCAGCTCGGGCGCACCCGCGAACAGGACGTCCACCAGCGCCGGGCCGTCGACGAGCAGGCAGGCCACGTACCACCAGTCCCCGGCGCGCAGCGCGTGCCGGACCGCCTCGGAGGTGCTGTCGTTCGCCGCGAACCACAGGGCTGCCCGCAGGTCGAGCTCGTGTGGATCCTCGTCCGGGTCGCGCAGCAGCAGACCGCGCAGTGTCAGCGCGAACATCCGGTTGTATCGGTACCAGTCGTGCGCGGCCCCGCTCCCAGCCTGCGGCCCGACACCGCCTGGCGGCCCGACACCGGCGGCCGCGGCGGGGCCGCCGGGCACCGAGGAGTCGAGGCGCAGGGGCAGGGGCAGGGGCAGGAGGAAGCCACCGGTGCGGGCGAGCTCGCGAAGCAGGTGGACCGCCCCACCCCTCGGCTGACCGGCGGGGCCTCCCGGCGCGGTCGACACGGCGGACGGCCGCGTTTCGAGCCCCCCGGCGGAGTCGATGGCCGCGACCGCCTCGGCGAGCGGGGCGGTGAGCCGCTCCAGCAGACTGGTCCGCAGCAGGAATCGGCGCACGGGTTCCGGATAGTCCGCCAGTACCTCGGCGTGCAGGTAGTCGGCGATGGCCACCCGCGCCCCGCGGGACGGGTCGAGCTCCGGCGGCAGACCCGCGGCCCCCGCGGGCGGGACGGGGCCAGCCGGGCGGTCCGGACCAGCCGCCACGGCGCTCGCCGTGGTCAGCCGCAGGCCCACCGCCCAGCCCTCGGTCTCCGCCCACAGGGTCGCCGCCAGGCTGGCGGGAGCCCGCAGGCCATGGGCGCCGAGCAGCATCGACGTCTCCGCGGTGGTGAACGCGAGGTCCGCCGCGCCGATCTCGGTGACCCTGCCCTCCACCCGCAGGCGGTGGACGGGCAGGATCGGTGCCCGGCCGGCCAGAACCAGCCGCAGCCGCCCCTCCCCCTCCCCCGCCAGCAGTTCGAGTGCGGCGAGATCGTCGGGGTCGTGGACGAGGTGGGCGTCGTCCAAAATGAGCACGGCCGGCGCCGGCAGCTGCGCGAGGTGGTTGACCAGCTCCCGCCGGAACCGCTCGGGGCAGGTCCCGGTGCCGCCGGCCGCCAGCCGCGCCAGCCGGTCCGCGTCCGGCAACGCGGCGTCACGACCCAGCGCACGCAGGATCTGCGCCCACAGCGACACCGTGGCACCGGACGCAGGCTTGGCACCGGACGTACCGGACGCAGGTGTGGCACCGCGCGGGCCGGCGGCGGGCCGCGCCCACGGGCCCTGCCCACGGGCGGCGGGTGCGGGCCCGGAACGCTGTCCCAGCACCGGGTCGGCGCGGAGCCAGACCACCGGATGCGGTGATCGACCGGACCTGGCCCACTCCGCGAGCAGCATCGTCTTGCCGGTGCCGGCCGGTGCGCAGAGCGTGGTCAGCGGGCGATCGACAGCGGTGTCCAGCCGGTCCAGCAGCCGCGGCCGCGACACGAACGGGACGACCGGTCGAGGCGGCACCAGCCGCGTGCCCAGCGCGGGCAGCTCAGGCGGCTCAGGCGGCTCGGGCAGTTCAGGCAGCTCAGGCAGCTCAGGCAGCTCAGGCAGCTCAGGCAGCTCAGGCAGCTGGGGCAGTTCGGGCAGCTCACCGGTCGGATCAGGCGAAGACGGCGGGCTCGCCGAGGAGCCCTCCGCACCATGCGCGCCCACCACGTGATCACCCCCACTCACCGTGCCAAGGGTAAGTGGTACCGCCACTCTCCGTGTTCAGCAACCGGTGGTGGCGGTGTCGGCCCGAACAGTCACGGACGAAACCGGGGGAGGTCAGAACGGACGCGGACGGTTCCGGAAGCGCTGGAAGCACCGGTCAGCGCCGGTCTCCCCCGGAACCGTCCGGTCAGCGTCGCGAAACCGGCAGCTGCCGTCTCCGGCCCCTGCCGCCGCACCGCCGGTCGGTCATGCCGCGCAGTCCGCGCACACCGTCCGGCGCGTGTCGGCGAGCTGGCTGCGGTGCTGCACCAGAAAGCAACTGGTGCAGGTGAACTCGTCGGCCTGCCGCGGCAGGACCCGCAGCGAGAGCTCCTCGTCCCGAACCTCGGCGTCCGGAAGATCCAGCTCGGCCTCCAGCGCGTCCATGTCGTCACCGAGGTCGGCGGCGGCACCCGCGCGCTGCGCTTTCAGCGTCTCCAGGCTCTGCTCCTGGAGCTCGTCCTCCTCGACATCCGCGCTTCGCCGAGCGTCGAAGTCACGAGCCATGCCTCTCCTTACCTTTCCCTTGTCCTGACAGACCGCGTCGCGTCGACACCGGCATCGATCCGAACCACGGGATCGAGCGTGCACGGTACCCGAACGGCATCGGCTGATCACAATAAGCAGTGGCTCTGGCCAGAGAAGTGGGCGCCCAGCGGTTGTCCGCATTCCCCATGCCCCCAGCTGGCACCCACGGCCACCAGTTCGGAACGCGGATCTCCAAAGCCGCCCGAAGGATACGGGCCAAAGAGTCGTCAGACCAAGCAGGGACGCTCCGGCGCGGTGTCACTCCCGCCACATCCCCGTCCGAGCGGGTTCACCGGCGCCCGGAAGCGCCCGCCCCGCGGGCATGATCGGACGTCGCCGGGCCCGCGGCCCCGGCCCGGTACCCAGCCACCCTTCGGTGGTCTGGACAGCCCGCGGCCATCAGAACGGACACGATCCGGCCACGCCACCCGCCCACAGCCGGGGACGACGCTGCCGGCGGAGCGGAGACGCGTCAGCGGATCAGAGATACAGCCCGGTCAGCCCGTCGTCGAGACGTTCCGCGGCGACCGCGTGGACATCCCGCTCACGCATCAGGATGTAGGTCGTCGAATGCAGCTCGACCTCGGCGCGGTCCTCGGGGTCGTACAGCACCCGGTCACCTACCTGGAGCGTGCGCACGACCGTGCCGACGGCGACGACGTCCGCCCAGGCCAGCCGCTTGCCCATCTGCGCGGTCGCGGGGATCACGATGCCGGCCTTCGAACGCCGGTCCGCGGAATCCTCCCGGGGCCGCACCAGCACGCGGTCGTGCAGGAGGCGGATCGGCAGGGATCCGCTCGCCACATCGACGCCGGCAGCACCCCCGACACCGTTGACATCGCCGGAAACTACGCTCACAGGCTCGGACCCTACCCGCCCGCGACGGCCCGGCCGACCGGATGCGTCCGATTGCCCCGTCCCGCACCCGGGTGCCCGGTCCCCGGGAAACCCACCGCTGACCGCGGGCTGCCCGCACCGGCGGCCGCGCCGGCCACCGACTTCCACCGGTGGTCCTCGATCAGGCAAACGAATCTCCGACAGCTGCCCCACCGACGGACACGGGCATACCAACCAGCCCGGATGGGGAAAGCCACCTCAACGCGGTATAAGCTGCCGCCCATCGTCATCCGGCTCTTCCTGGCCGGATGCCGCCAGACGCGCCGGGGGGGAAGCCCGGCACCCAGCGGAAGCGTCCGCGTCGGAAGCCAGGTCAGCGGTCGACACGCACGAACCAAGGGATGGGGCAAACCAATGGCGCTGAGAATCAGTGTGGACCTTGAAGGGCTGCGCTGGGCCNACCTGTTCCGGTTCGTCGATCTCGCGAGAAGCGGAGGCATCGGCCCGGAGGACCAGGTCGACGTCATCACCTACGGCAGCGACCCGATGTCGGTGAGCCTTTCCGCGCGGATCTACCCGGCCGCGGACGGCTTCCTGAGCAACGAGCAGCCCGAGCTCGGCTCCAGCGAAGGCCTGCGCGGGCCGGCACCGCTGTCACTCGCTCCCGGGAACGGGTCCGCTGGCGGCGGGTTCGGCTACGACACCCCGGTCGACCGGGCGGCGTCGAACGGCGCCCACTACCCGGCCTTCGACAACGGCTCCGACCGAGGCTCGTCCGCGGGCCCCAACCTGCCGGCCTACGGCCCGCCCGGCTACGACGGCCAGTCCGACCGGGGCACCCCCCCGCCTCCGCCGCCCCCGCCGCCGTCCGGCGGCACGCACTACCCCGCCTTCGACGCGCCGAGCGACCGGCTGCCCGGCCAGAGTGGCGGGCAGTTCGCGGGTTTCGAGCCCGTCTTCGACCGCTCGCAGGGCGGTAAGGAGGCCAGCGGCCCGGGTGGCGGCGAAAGCCCCTACATCGAGGAGTTCGCCCGCCTCCAGGAGGGGCTGATGCGCCAGGTCCGCCGCGACGGCGAGGTACGCCCCGACCGCACCTGACCGGAACCGGCAGGAACCGGCAGGACGCTCGCCTGCCGCGGGGACTCGGACAGTCCGGCCGCGCCGCTCGCGCGCCCCGTCGCCGACACGCTGGCTCTGACGCTCCTGTTCCTGATGCCCTGTTTCTGATGGCCTGTTCCGTGGCACCTTCGGGGCATCCGCGCGCGTGTTCCACCCGCCTCGCGCCCATCGCCGGGCGCTGCCGACCCGCGCTCAGCGCTCTGACTAGGCACATCTGGCCGGATGCCGATCCCGCGCGGCGAATCAAGGTCACCCGTTCGGGCCATGGCTACCCATCCGACGCCAAGGCACGGAGTGAGGGAACGGGACGGCTGGCGCACCGAGGTCAGCATTACGTGGCGAGGAACGCACACAGCTCACCCAATCATCACCGACTCTGAACGCGTGGGGTGATGATGACGTCACCAGTTACCCGCTGTGGTGGTGCCCNCCGCACGTTTCCGCCCGCAATGGTGCATGCTGCCTTCGATGGAGGACCCGCGCGTAGTCGACGTTGAGCAGTACCACGGTCAGTTGCGCTCGGAACTCGAGATGATCGCCAACGGTCCGGTCCTCGCCGGACCACGGATCGTTGAGCACATCAATTCGCTGATCACCTTGATAGGCCTCCATCAGGCTAACGAGTTTGACCTGTGCCTGAGCTGTGATCGGCTCTGGCCCTGCGCCACGATCATCGCCATCACCGGCGAGTTGGCGACGACCGAGGACGAGGTCCCCCCGCGCCCGATGCCGGCAGCCGCACCGGCCCGTTCCGGCGACGGGCGGGCGGCGACACCGACTGAGGCACGTTCCACCGGGAACCAGCCCCAGGAACGGATGCCCACGCCGCCGTCCCGCTTCGAGACGGGTGCCCTGCCCGCCGCCACGGCGGCAGCGGCGAGCGAGGCTCCCCAGAGCGGCGGAACGGGCGGACCCGCGCGCAGGCCCGTCTTCGGCGACCCGCTGGCGGGAATCCGTCGGCCGGGAACCGTGCCGCCCGCGGCGGCAGCAGCGGCGGCCCCGCCGACCGGGCCCGCGCCGACCAGGCCATCCCTGTTCGAGCCGGCTCCCACCGGGGCGCACCAGGTGGGGCAGGCACCACCGCCCGGCCGGCAGCAGCAGCAGCAGCAGCCAGGTCAGCCTCACCCGGGCCAGTCCGGGCCGGGCCAGACCCACCCGGGCCAGCCGCAGCCAGGTCAGCCGCAGCCAGGTCAACCACAGCCGGGTCAACCACAGCCGGGCTATCAGCCGGGCCAGCCGCAGCCCGGCCAGCCGCAGTACCAGCCCGGGCGGCCGGCGGTCTCTCCTCCGGACACCGGCCGCGGTCCCAGGCAGCCCGGGTTCCAGCGCCCGGCCGCGGCCCAGTTCGGTGACGGCGGTCCCGAGCGCCGCCACGCCGGGCCGCCGCCGCAGGGCACCGAAGGATCACGGGACCCGCGCGAACGGCAGATCCCGACCGGCCCGGTGGCACCGGCGTTCTCGCGTCCGGCGGCACCGCCCGCTCACCGCCCGGCGGCCGGTCCGTCCACCGGCTCGGGGAACCCCGGGAGCTCGCCCGGTTACCCGGGTCAGCCACGCCAGGTTCCGGAGCCGGCTCGTCCCGGGCAGGCCCCCCCGCCGGGGCAGGTGTCACGGCCCGACCAGCCGTCCCAGCCCGGCCAGCCGAGTCGGCCCGGCCAGCCGAGTCGGCCGGGGCAGCCCAGCCACCCGGGGCAGCCGGTCTTCACCGGTCCGCCGACGGGTTGGGACGGGCAACCGGACCGCACCGGCCAGCCGCCGTTTCTGCGCCCGCCCGCGGCGGCGGGTACGGGTCGTCCGAACGGCCCGGTCCACACCGGGCAGGTTCCCGGCGCGCAGCTGCCCAACGGACAGCACTTCACCGGCCCGGTCCCGACCGGGTCCGGGGCCAACGGGCAGCCACCCACCGGGCAGTTCCCGACCGGGGACCGCGGGCCGGAGCGGGACCGGCCGGGTATCCCGCGCCCGGGCTCGCCCGAGCAGTCCCGCCCACCGGCTCGGGCAGGTGACCCACGAGCGGCCGCGGCGGGAGGTGCGGACCGCCCCTCCGTGCCCGCGTCACGGCCGGCTCCCCCGATCTCCGGCCCGGTCGAGATGACCTCGGCGAGTATCGCCGCCGCCCGGGCAGCCGAGCTGGCCCGCGGTCAGGCCGCCGCGGCGGCGGGGCCGCCGGCACCGCGGCACCAGGACATCGTCCGCGGCGGCGACCGGGGTACCCGGCCGCCGACCGGGCGGCTCTCCCCCGAGCAGGGACGCCCGCGCGGCCGGCACGCGGGGCCGGATCAGCCGCGCCCGCAGGGGTCGCCATGGAGTGCCCAGGCAGCCGAGCAGCGCCGTCCGATCTCCGTCGACGACTCCTGGGCCGGTGTCGGCCGCGATCCCGTCCCGCGCCCGGCGGGCACGCGCGGCGGACCGGGCCCGGATATGGCGCGCGGCCCGGCCGACCTCGGTGGCCC
Source organism: Frankia sp. EI5c (assembly GCF_001636565.1). Taxonomy (GTDB): domain Bacteria; phylum Actinomycetota; class Actinomycetes; order Frankiales; family Frankiaceae; genus Parafrankia. The sequence continues at coordinate 34,297 of NZ_LRTK01000018.1, read as the reverse complement.
GGGCAGCGGCGGATCGGGTCCGTCACCGGCCCGCCCTGGGCAGCGGCCACCCCAGAGCCCCCCGGGGGAGCAGGCCACGAACGCCGAGGTCGAAGCAGTCGCCCGCGCCTGGCTCTCGCGCAAGGATTCGGTTCTGGACGGCATCGACGTGATCTGACAGCGAAGAGAGCCCGGAGCGGCACCAGCACCAGCACAGCCGACATCACGTAGGGCCTACAGAGACGGAGCCGGGCACCTGTGACCGTCGCCGCGACAGGTCTGGGTGGACACGGCGAGTCATCCTCGCGGCGGGCGGCGACCAGGCCAGGCTGTGCCTGGGCGCCCGGGCAGTGTCAGGACCACGTCAGGCAGGTTTGAGGTTCCCCCCGAGGTGGCAGGAAGGCGACGCCGGCCCTACCGTGGCGACGCCGGCTGGAGACGGACGATCGCTCGGAAGGTGTTATGTGGCCGAAGCGCTGACCGCAGGCTTCGACCTGCCCGCCGACCCACGAGCGGCCGGGAGGGCTCGTGGTCTGGTCGCTGACCTTCTCACGGCGTGGGGCTGCGGCAGTGCTTCCGAGGTCGCGAAGCTGCTGGTAAGTGAGATCGTCACCAATGCCGTGCGCTTCGTCGGCGCCCGGGAGGTGCTCAGGCTCACCGTCGAGTGCGGCTCGGATCTCATCCGGATCTCGGTGATCGACGGCAGTCCGCTCCGGCCCGTTCTGCGGGCGGCGCAGGACGACGACGAGTCCGGGCGCGGGATGCAGCTTGTCAGCGCACTCGCGGCCGACTGGGGGGTCGTGGACGATCCGCCCGCGGCCGGCGTGGGCAAGCGGGTCTGGTTCGAGCTGCCGTCGACCGACTCGGCCCCGATCGGCTGCCCCGCGCGCTGAGGCAGAAAGCGACACAGCCCGGACCACTGGGCTCGGGCGCCGGATGGTCCGTGGCCGGAACGCACCTCACACCCTTTTGACGACGCTGCGCCACGAGCCAGCCAGAATGCGGCGAAAATCCCCCCGAGAAGTAGATGATGGCCCCATACCAGCATCCAGGTGACCGCCAGACGTCACGACGGGAGGCGGTATGTCGGTACCGACATCGGCCGTGGTGGACGTCGCGCTGCTCGTCGAACTCGACGGTGGTCTCGTGGTCCGCGCCTCGGACGACGGTGCTCTCCGCTTCCCGGGGGGCTTCCCGCTGCCGGGCGAGTCGGCTCTGGCTGCCGCCGGTCGGCTGCTGCGGGCCACGCTGCCGGAACAGCCCGACCCGAACCAGCCCCGCTCGAACCAGCGCCCGCCCGGCCCGGCATCCAGGCAGGGGTCGGGCAGCCGGCTGCGCTTCGCGGGCTGCGTCGAGCGTGCCGAGCCGGCTCCGGCGGGCGGGCCCGGGCGTCCCGGCAACCAGGTCCGGGGCAACCGGAGTGGGAGCCGCGAGGTGCTGACGGTCCTCTACGCCGTCACGTTGGATGAGGCGAGCTACCCGGGCGAAAACGATCTCCCTCGGGGCCTGCTCCTGCTTCGGCCGCACGAGGTCGAGTCGGGCGCCAGCCTGGCGGACGTCCAGCCCGCCGCGGTCAGCCGGGCCGCGGTGGCCTGGTGGGCCGACCGGTGGCCTTCCTGGCACGGCCGGGCCGTCACCGACGCCGAGCCGTGGTGGACGGCGCTGAGGCAGTCGGTACGGGCCCTGCGCGCCCAGCTTGCCGCCCGCCGCGACGATCTGCACAGCGAGGGCTTCCGCGACGCCGCGGTGGCGATCTGCGCGCTGGTCGCCGTCGCGGACGGCCGCGTGGATCCCGAGGAGCGCGACGCGATGGTCGAGTCGATCCACGGCGAGGCCGTGCTCGCGGACTACCCGCGGGCCGACCTGGAACGTCTCTTCGACGAGCACGTGCACCGCCTGCGCACCGACCTCGCCGCCGGCCGGCGGGCGGCGCTGCGTGAGGTCGGCAAGGTCCGCGGGGACGCCACCCGCTCCTGGGCGATCCTCCGCTTCGGAGCCGTCGTCGGCCGGGCCGACGGGTTCTACGACCCGGACGAGCGCCGGGTGGTGCGGGAGGCCGCCGAGGTGTTGGGTCTGAGCAGCGGAGCCCTCGCCGTCCAGGCGGTCGACGAGTGACCGCGGTGCTGCGGGCGAGCGTCTTCCTGACCCTCGGCGAGCGCGTGGTCGTCGCCAGCCACCGCGGCCAGCCCTGGTGCTTCCTGCTGGGTGAGCGGGTCGCCCCCGGTGAGGGGGTCGAGCAGGTTCTGCACCGGGTCCTGCGGCGCACAGCCGGCTTCGAGGTGCGCACGCTGGACTTCGTCGGCGGGCTGGAGCGGACCGGCGCCGGCGGGGCGGCCCGCCACCGGGTCGAGATGCTCTTCACCGGCGCGGTTCCCCGGTTCGCGCAGTTCGGCAGCCGTCTGGACGACGTCGACCTGGTAACTGTCCGGATGTCCGAACTCGACCAGGTCGAGTTCCGCCCGGCCGGTGTCGGTGACGTGATCGGGTCGTGGCTGACGCACCACGAGCCGCAGTGGTACACCGACGGGGGATCCGGGTATCCCCCGAGCGTGGCGACTCCCTGATTTCACCGCTCTCCCCCACGAGCACGCCCCGGACGCCCCGGCGGTCGTCGGCGGCCATCCAACCGTCATCTCCCGGGTACTTCACACCCCGCAGACCAGCACGTCACAGTGAGTTTGAAACGTGCCGCGGCGGCACAGGAACCTGCCAGGAACGGGCCGGAGCCGCCGCCGTGGCCCAGCCCGCGACGGCTGCTGTGATGTCGTACTGACAGGCCTGCAGCAAACAGGTTCAGCCGTCGTTCAGGCACGCGCCGTAGCGTGAACCGTGAGGCTTCAGGACCGGAGGGGGTAGACATCGAGATCCCGGTCGCGTTGAACGTTGACAACGCCGCGACGGCTCCACGAGTTCCCGGGCCCACCCTGCCTCGCCATCGGCGAGCCGGAGAGCACGGCGTGACCACTCCCGGTGACCGCACCGTCCCCGGCCGCGGCGGTCCCGCCGGTCATGGCCGCCAGGCAGGACGCACGGCGACACCCACCGCGCCGTCAGCGCCCGACGGCCGAGGGGCTGGCACGGGTCCGCACCGGGACTCCGGCCCACACCCCGCACCCGCGGCGGTGTTCGGGGGGGTGGACGCGGCCGGCGCCGCGGCCATCGCCCTGGACCTCCGCCGCCCACGATCGTTCCTGCGCAGCACGCGGGTGCGGCTGCTGGTGGGCTGCGGGCTCCTCGCGGTCGTCGGGGCGCTCATGGCCACCCGGTTCCGCGACGACGTCCTCGGCACGCTCGCGGCCGTCCCCGCGCCGCGCTGGCACTGGCTCGGTGTCTGCCTGCTCGCCACCGCCGCCTTCTACGTGGCGCACGGAGTGAGCGTTCGGGCCGCCAGCGGGCTGCGGATGGGGCTGGGCGTGGCCACCGCCTGCCAACTGGCCGCCGCGGCGGCAAACAGGGTGGTGCCGGCCGGCATCGGCGCCATCGCCGTACATCTGCGTTTCCTGGAGCGGCGCGGCCTGAACCGGCCCGCCGCCCTCGCTGCGGTCGCGTCCCTCAAGGGCGCCGCGTTCCTCGTCCACCTCGCCGGTCTCGCGCTCGTCGCCGGGACCCTGCGCCAGTCCGGCATCGGCGAGGCGGTCACCGCCCCCGTCCGCATGACCGTGGACGGGTTCGGCGCCGGCCCGGTCATGGCCGGGCTGGCGGTGGTCGGAGTGGGCATCGGCTCCGCCGTGGCGCACCCGCGGGTGCGGGCCAGGACGCGGCCCGCCATGCGGGTGTTCCGCGGGCATCTGTGCTCCCTCGCCCGATCGCCCGCCCGCACCGCCGTACTCGTGGCCGGTACCGCCGGAACGAAGCTGGCCCAGATCGTGGCGATCGCCAGCGCGGTCTGGGCCTTCGAGGGTGAGCTCGGCATCGCGTCGATCACGGCCGTCTACCTGGTCGGTTCCGCCGTCGCCGGTGCCGCGCCCACNGCGGGCAACGTCGGCGCCATCGAGCCCGCGCTCGTCATCGGTCTGACCGCCTCCGGCGGCGCCGGGCCCGCGATGGTCGCCGCGGTGCTGGTCTTCCGCCTGATCAGCTACTGGCTTCCGATCATCCCGGGAGTGACCGCGCTGGCCGTCCTGCGCCGCCGCGGTGATCTCTGAACGGCATCTGAAACATCAGACCGGCGAACGGCGAACCGCGCGAACCGCGCGGTTCGCGCGGTTCGCGCGGTTCGCCGTTCGGGTCAGCCCGCTGTCGCCGACAGGTTGAGCTGGCGCAGCACCGGCGTCTCGCGCTCATGGGCAAGCTCCGAGACCGCCGCCGGAAAGACCACGAAATGGGCCCCGGCGGCTGGCGGCAGCCCCAACCACCGTGCGATGAGCACCCGGGACAGGTGGCTGTGGCCCACCAACGCAACGTCGCCGCGCTCCAGCCACGACCGGACGAGGCCCAGCACGCGGTCAGCACGTCGGCCGACCTGCTCCAGGGCCTCCCCGCCGGGAACCTCACCGCTGAACACCGACCAGCCTGGGCGGTCCACCCGGATGGTCTGCGTGGTCAGGCCCTCGAAATCCCCGTAGTCCCACTCGGCGAGCTCGGGCCACACGGCACGCTCCGCCACCTGCGGGCGGGTGGTGCCGCCGGCCACGCCGTCGCCGGAGCGCGGATCAGCGGCCCCGCCCGGGAACAGGCCGGCCAGGTCGGCGGTGCGTGTCGCCCGCCGCCGCGGACTCGTGGCCACCAGCGCGAACCGCCGGCCGGCGAGCAGCGCCGGCAGAGCAGCGGCCTGCCGCTCTCCCCGCGCGGTGAGCGGGACGTCGGTTCGTCCGGTGTGCCTGCCCGCCCGGCTCCACTCCGTCTCGCCATGGCGGATCAGGGTGAGGACGCCGCGCACCGCCTCCGGGCGGCTCAACGCCTCCGGCGCCGCCGCCGCCGCAGTCCCGCGACCAGCAGGAACGCCGCGGAGGCCAGCGCCACCCGGTCCCACCGGACCGTGCGCACGATCTCGGTGGAACCCTCCCCGGCAGCCAGTGGCGCCGTCACGACCGGCGGGCCATCCGCGTCGGTGGTCGGCGCGGCCGCGATCGCCGGCTGCCCGGCCCCGCCCGAGCCACCTGACCCGAACGGGCCGGAGCCGGACGGGAGGAGCCGCTGACGCAGCTGGGTGACCTTCTCCCGGACCTGCTCGTTGGCACGCTCCGCCACGCGCTTCGGGCTGACCGCCTCAGCGATGGCATCAATGGTTTCGGCCAGCTCGGCGCGGGTCTGTTCGATCTGACGCTGGATGACGGCCGGATCCTGCGGCACCGATGTCGCCCTCTCGGTTCTCGTGCGGGGTAGACGGGGCCGGGCTGACGACCCGACTCGATCGTGCCAGACCGGCCGCTCCCCGGCGCGGCAAAGCGACGCGTCGTACCCGGCGCGGCGGGCCTCGCCACCGGTCCAGGCCGGTCCCCGCCCGGAGGATCCTCCGGGCCGCGCTGGTCAGAGGAGCCGAATCACCGGCGGACCGAACGGGTGTGAAGTGGCCCCGGCACGGCCTGATCGGCGGATCGGCGGGCCGGGCCGGCGGGGCCGGCGGGCCGGGCCGGCGGGCCGCGCCGCGCCGCGGGGCGTCCCGGCTGACCGCCTTCGTCCGCCTCGGGCCGCAGCCAGGACGGGTGCCCGCCTCCAGCTAGCGGGGACGGGCGGGTGCGTTCGGTGATCTGACAGTGGCGGCCAGCATTCCGGGGACGGGAGTGCGAGTGGCGATGCGGCGACTGAAGACCTCGTGGTGTCTCTTCGGGAGAGATGTTGACAACCCCGGTGGTGGACGGGGTGCAACCCCGGGGTGAGCGGAGACACAGGGAGCTCTTCAGTCGCCGTCGGCGAACACTCGCGGACGGGCGGCGTGGGGTGGGTTAGGGGTGTTGCGGTGCCTGTACGCCCGCTGAAAGCCCTGGTGGCGGCGTTGCGGCGGGTTCCGCCGGGCGCGGCGGCCCGGCGGCCGTGCCGCGGCCGGATGGCCGCGGGCCGAGTGCCCGCGGGCGGGGCGGTGGACGTCGGAAGGGCTGGGGCGCGGTGTCCCGATACCGGCCCGGGGCGGTCGCTCGCCGGGCCTCGCACTCCGACTCGGCACCCGGGGCGCCCCGTCCGATCAGACAGGTATGTCACCCGGCCTCAGGTGGCCTCTGCCACCGCGCTCTCGGGCCAGCCACTGCCACCGGGCCAGCCCCCGGCCCGCTGCCCCGAACTACCCGACCTGCCCCGAACTACCCGACCTTGATCCACGGGAAACGCCTAGTCTTGGCGGGTGCAGGTCGGCCGGCTCCCGCTGCCCGTCTGGCCACGGAGCGCGCGCACCACCGGTAGCGGCCTCCCGCTCGGCCGGCGTCCACCGCGCACCCGTGCACCCGTGCACCCGCGGTTCCGTGCGTACCCGCCGCGCGGAATTCCGTCCCCGCCGCACGGAACCCCGTCCCCGCCGCACGGAGCCCCGTCCCCGCCGCAGGGGTGACGAGACACCCGCAGACCGGCCGGTTCCCGCGACCGCCCTCCCTAGGAGCCAGGTGTTCACCTTCCGCAGTGCGCCCCCAGCCACATCCGCACCCCCAGCCGCGCCCAAGCCCACGGCCCCGGCCGCCGCTCCCGGCGCCCGGCCGGTGCGCGTTCTGCGCCGCCACAGGCGGATTCCGGCTGTTCTGGCCGCCGGACTCGCGCTCACCCTCGGCGCGACACTCGGGGCCTGTTCCAACGGCGGGGACGGCACCGGAGTGACGATCGTCGACGGCGGTGGAACCAACGAAGGGCTACACGGCGTTATCCCTACCGAACGCTTCGCGAAGCCGGCACTCGGCCTGACCGACCTTGAGGGCCGCCCGTTCGACCTTCGCACCCGAACACAAGGGAAGATCACTCTGCTTTTCTTCGGTTACACGATGTGCCCGGATGTCTGCCCGACCACCATGGCCGACATCGCGGCGGCGCTGGACGAGGTCGACCGGTCCGTGCGGGACCAGGTCTCCGTCGTCTTCGTCAGCACCGACCCCGAGCGGGACACCGCCGAGGTCCTCGGTCGCTGGCTGAAGGGGTTCGACGAGAGCTTCATCGGCGTCCGCGGGCCGTTCGAGAAGGTGNGGGCCGAGGCGGAGGCACTCGGCGTCACGGTGGAGGAACCGAAGGTCCAGGCCGACGGGTCCGTGCTGGCGGCGCACGGCAGCCAGGTCATCGCCTTCGGCCGCGACGCCCGAGCCCGCGTGCTCTACCTCGCCGGGACGTCCGTCCCCGACTACATCGCGGACCTTCCCGTCCTGACCGCCGAGCGCCTCGGCCCCGCGGACAACACCGCGGACAACACCGCGGGCACGCCCACGCGGACCTCCTCGGCGGCCGGCGGTTCGGTGGCCCCGGCGGGCGCCGTCGCCGGCAGGCCCGCCGCCGAGCTGCTCCTGGCGGGTACCGGGTGAGTACCGTGACCGCCCCCGGCCGGGCCTGGACCCGGCACCTGCCCCGGCTGGCGTCCACCGCGCTGCGGTTGGGGCTGGGTGCGGTCTGGCTCGCAGCCGGCCTGCTCAAGGTCGACGATCCCGACGGGATGGTGCGGTCGGTCCGCGCGTTCCGCATCCTGCCCGAGGCTCTCGTCGACCCGGTGGCCTACGCGGTCCCGTTCGTGGAGATCGCGCTNGGAGTGCTGCTGATCGTCGGGCTCACCGTCCGGCTGAGCGCCGTGGTGTCCGCCGCGCTGTTCGCGGTCTACATCGCCGCCATCGCCTCGGCGGCTGCCCGTGGGCTGCGCATCGACTGCGGCTGCTTCTCCACCGGCGGCGATCTGACGGCGCAGGCGCCGACCCACTACACCCAGGAGATCGTGCGCGACAGCGCGCTCCTGCTGGCCAGCCTGCTGCTGGCGAGGTGGCCGGACGGTTTCCTCACGGTCGACCGGCTCCTCACCCCGTCTTCCCACCCGCCCCTCGTCGACGAGGACGACCCTCCCGGGAGCACCGATGGCCTCAGAGTCGAAGAAGACGCCGCCGACGTCATCCGCGAGCGGCCGTAGCGGGAGCGTGAGCGCCGCGGCGCGGCGCGAACGGATCGCGGCGGCCCGCGCGGCCGAGGCCGCCGCCGAACGGCGCCGCCGGCAGCTCATCATCGGTTCCATCGTCGCCGGGCTGCTCGTACTGGCCGGAATCATCGGCTTCGCCGTGCAGAACTCGCGGGAGGAGTCCAAGCCGGTCGTCCTGCCGGCGACCGCGACGGGTCGGGACCACGCCATCGTGGTGGGGCAGGCCGACGCACCTGTCACCGTCGACCTCTACGAGGACTTCCAGTGCCCCGCCTGCGGATCGCTGGAGAAGCTGACCGGCTCGACCATCGGCGACCTCATCGACTCCGGTGACGTCAAGGTCAACTATCACATCATGTCGTTCCTCGGGCCGGAGTCGAAGCGCGCCGCGAACGCCGCCGCGGCGGCCGCCGACGAGGGCAAGTTCCAGGCGTTCCACGACGCCCTGTTCGCGGACCAGCCGGTCGAGCACAGCGGCGGCTACAAGACCGAGACGCTGATCGAGAAGGGCGCTTCGGTCGGCCTCACCTCGGACGCCTTCGTCAACGCGGTGCGGGACGGGACCTACGACGGCTATGTGGCGCAGGTGGACGAGGACGCCTCCCGGCGNGGAGTGACCTCCACCCCGAGCGTGTTCGTCAACACGAAGCAGTTGTCCCCGGAGCAGCTGACCCCGGAGGGATTCCNGGCCGCCGTGGAGGACGCGAAGAAGCAGTCCTGACCGATTTCACCTGGCCAGGACGCGCGTACGAAAAACTACAAACGCTACGAACCACGGACACCGGGGGATCACGGCGGGGCGTTTGCCGGCCCGCCGGAGCCGCGACTAGCTTCTCGGTCATGACCGAGACCGCCACCGCCGCTCGTCTCTCCCCCGGTGATCCCGCGCCGGACTTCACCCTGCCCGATGCCGACGGCAACGACGTCTCCCTGTCGTCGTTCCGCGGTCGCCGGGTCGTCGTGTACTTCTACCCGGCGGCGTCGACGCCGGGCTGCACCAAGCAGGCATGCGACTTCCGGGACAACCTCGCCCTGCTCAACGACGCGGGTGTCGACGTGCTCGGGATCTCCCCCGACAAGCCCGCGAAGCTGGTGAAGTTCCGCGACAACGAGGAGCTGACCTTCCCGCTGCTCTCCGACCCAGACCGCGCGGTGTTGTCCGCCTACGGGGCGTTCGGCGAGAAGACCATGTACGGCAAGAAGACCATGGGCGTCATCCGCTCCACGTTCGTCATCGACGCGGCCGGGAAGATCGAGAAGGCGCAGTACAACGTGCGTGCCACCGGCCACGTCGCGAAGCTGCTGAAGGAGATCGGCCTCGCCGCCTGAACCCGCTGGTCGGGTCCGCCGGCCGCGGCCGCCCGGCGCCGGCCGCGGCTCCGCTCAGCCGGCAGGCCGCAGGTCCCACCTGAGCAGCACGTTGTCCGGCTGGGTGGGATCCACCAGTACCGGGACCCGGGGCCGAAGCTGGCGGGGGACCCGGGCGTGCGTCAGTCCCGTGAGTCCAGGGCCAGTCGCCCGCTCGGCGGCGGGGAGCACGGCGCGCCGGGTCACCGGGTACGGCTCCGCACCCGGGCACTCGACCAGCAGATGCACCTCCGCGACCGTCCCCCCGTCGACCCGGACGCCGGTGTCGCTCACAGAGCGGATCACCGCCATCGCGACCCGCCCGTTGTCGATCAGCTGGCGGGCCCGGTCCCGCTCCTCCTGGCCGGCGGTGGACGGCAGCCCGGTCTGGTTCCGCGGAACCTCCGCAACGAGTGTCATCTGATCTCCCCCAGGCATCCAGGCGCCCTCCGGCGCAGGTACACCCTGCACCCGAACGGGGGTGCCTGGCGGTCGCGTCGACGACATCCGCGCACACCCGCTGTGTTCGGTGGGCGACACCTGATCGAACTCGGGCCGTTCCGCGACCGTCCGCTACACGCCGCCGGTGTGCCGCAGGCTGACGCGCCCCCCCCGTAACCGCGATCCCTCGGCAGCCCTCGCTCGCCGGATCGCTAACCTGGAGCAGGAGCGGGAGTGGCGGAATGGCAGACGCAGCAGACTTAGGATCTGCCGCCCTAGGGCGTGGGGGTTCAAGTCCCCCCTCCCGCACCGCGTGAACCATCCGAGATGCTCGACGAGGGCCGCCGGTCGACANGGTGGGGAGACCCAGCCACGGCATGGTGCAGGACGCCGCGGGTTCTCGTCGCGCACGCCGGTGGGCGGCCGAGGAACGAGCAGAGGGCAGGCCCGCCGCCGGCCCCAACGACGACGGGGTGGTCGGGGCCGTAGGTGGCTCAGGGTGGTTGCCGGCCCATCCACTCACCGAGCCGTGGGTCGTCGTCCTCCACCAGCCGAGGATGGCCCGTAGGCAGCGGCAGGGATTCGCGGAAGGTCGAGAACCCGGTCCGGCCACCCAGGCGCATACCTGCGATCCGGGCCCACAGCGTGTTGGTAAAGACCCGACCGCTCGGCCGCCGGGTGGCTCCAGCCCCCCTTGCCTGAAAGTGCACGCCAAGCGTGCGTGCGTTGACTTCCGGGTGATACCTGCGTAATCAGTCGATTATGTCGGTTCGTCCGATGGGCTCATCACATTGACGAACGCACTCTTCCAGGAGCGACCACACCGTCATGCCGCATTGTTCCGGCATCGGGTGAAGCGGCGCCGGCCGTCAGGTAGGCCGATCAGGGGTTGATGACCCACTGCTTTCCGCACTCGCAGCTCTGGATCCAGCTACGGCTGAGGCCGCCGGCCTGGCGGGTGGTGAGCGCCTCCGCCGGATGGGCGCAAAGCCCGGCGGGAGCGGCAGCCGGAGCGCCGGTGCCGGCGGGTGCCGTCGGAGCCGCGGCGCCGGCTCGGCGACGTGCCGCGAACGGCCGCCGCCTGACTCGGGAACCGACCCGGTCGAGCAGGAAGGTCTGGAACATCATGACGTCACCTCCGATGTGGTGCTGCCAGGGGTCATCCGCGCCGCGCGAAGCTGGGCCGTACCCCGACGTCGCCGGTGACGGTCGACCGCTACCAGCGTCGCACTCGCGGCCGGCACCGCCGCGGGACACGGCGTTGTCTCATCGTCGCCTCGCGCGGGCGCCTGCCCGGCGGCTCCGGGGGCGCCGACGACAGCCATCTTGCCGATACTCATCGAGGCCGGGTCTCCACGGACGTGTCGATGTTTCGGTTGCGACTCCCTCGGGCCGACGGCCCAACCAGCCGGTGCGTCGTCGTCCGCGGATCTCGCGAAGATCTTGTCGGCGACGATTCCGAAACAACATGGTGTGTATACGTAACNCCCCGCCAGCAGGTTGTTGATCGCCAGTGGGACAGGTGCCGAGGGCGGCCGCCGTGGGCACCCGAGGTAGTTCTGACCAGTGTGCCCGACAGTTTCCACCGAAAACCCACCACCACACGAAAAATATCGCCTGTTAGCACCCCGGAGCACTGTCCGAAACACGATATGGGCACCGAGGATCCAGCGGTCCCGCCCGGGGCGGGGCACGCCGTGTCGCCCCTGCCAGGCACCGCCCCATCCACGCGCTCGCGCCGTGCCCCCGTCACGCCGCCGTCACGACTTTCCCGCCGATCTGGGTCGGCAAACGACTTGTGGGATTTTTCACCCGATGCCGCGGCGCCCTGCCCCGTTTCGTGGGTGAAGCTCCGGTTCGTCCGACATTTTGCGGGCGCGAGACCCGCGAAATCCGGCTCCGGGGCGCCGGCGGCCCGCTCATGGACGCTGACAACCGAGCCACTGCCCGAGAGAGGAACGGTTCGCCCGGTGGGAAGAACGGTTCGACGCCACGACGGACGACTCAGCCGAACGGAGCGGCGGTGAGCAGCGGACCACCGAGCAGCCACGAAACGCCGAGCAGCCACGAAACGCCGAGCGGCCGCGCGACGCCGAGTGCCCAGTGGCTGCGGGTACGTGCCGATCTCAAGCTGCGGAGGTTCGAGCTGGCCGTGCGCGCGGCGCAGGAGTACCCGCCGGCCGCGCGGGTGGCCGGCACGCCGCTGCTGTCCGCGCCGCGCTGGATCCCGCCGGAGCCGGTGCCGCTCGACGCCGTCACGATCACCCTCGATCCGGGTGCCCCGGCGCGCGGCCAGCACGGTGTGGTGACCGGGCGCGGGCCCGGTAGCGAGGGCGTACGACCGCCGCGCTCGGACGGCAGCCGGTATGCGGGCTACAGCGAGGCGATGGCGGCACTCGACCGCCCCGCCGTGTTCGCCGATCTCCCGACCTACCGGCTGCGGGCTGCCGACCTCTCCCTGCCCGGTCGCCGCGGCACGCTCGCCTTCGGGCTGGGCCGCTACTTCGACGGGCTCGATGTGGGCGAGGCGTGCGCGCACGAGTTCGCCGCCGGCGTGCCGGAGCTCCCGCTACGACGTGCGGTGGGCGATCCGTGCGAGCTGCGTCGGCGACCGGCGAACCTTGCCATCAGCACCCTGACGATCCGCCTCGCCCGTCGTCGATTCGGAGATGTCGGCGGCACCCGTGCCGACGGCACCCGTCCCGGCGCTGACGCGGGATCGGATGCCGGGGGCGGGAACAGGGACGGGGACGGGGACGGGGACGGGGCGGCGACGATCCTGCTGCACCGGCGCGATCCCGCGAAGGTGGGCCACGCCGGCGGGTTGCTGCAGGTCGTCCCGACCGGCGTCTTCCAGCCCTCCGGCCCGGCGGAATGGAACCTCGGCAACGATTTCGATCTGTGGCGCTCCATCACGCGGGAGTACTCCGAGGAGCTGTTGGGCACCGCGGAGGAGTACGGCAGCGAGCGGCGTCCGATCGACTACGGGGCCTGGCCGTTCGCGGTCGACCTGGCGCGGGCCCGCGGCAGCGGCTCGGTGCGCGCGTGGGTGCTGGGCCTCGGCGTGGACCCGCTGACCTTCGCGACGGATCTGCTGGTCGCGGCGGTCTTCGAGGCGCCGGTCTTCGACGCCCTCTTCGCCGGCCTGGTCGACACGAACGCGGAGGGCGCCGTGCACGCCGGCGTGCCGTTCACGGAGCGGACCGTCCAGCGGCTGGTCCGCCGGGAGCCGGTGCAGGCGGCCGGAGCGGCCCTGATCGCCCTCGCCTGGAAGCACCGGGGCGAGCTGCTTTCCTGATCGCCGCGCCGCTGCCAGCGAGGTGAGCTACCAGCGTGGTGATCGGCCGCGGTCACGGCCAGGACCGGAATGCGGCAGGCGGGCGCCGTCGGACCCACCGGCAGATCCGCTTCCCGAGCCGCTGCGCGAACCGGAGCCGGTGCCGGTACCGGTGCCGGTACCGGTGTCGGGGGTGGTGCCGGAGCCGGTGTCGGAGGCGGTGTCATGGACGGTCCAGTCGTCATCGGTGCCGTCAGCGCCGTCGCCGCCCNCGTAGTCCCAGCTCGACGACCACGCCTCGGATTGCCACTCGGTGGTGGAGGACCACTCCGTGTCCCGGTCGCGGTCGGACGGGTTCCACCCCGCATACCTGGGACGCATGGACGCGAAGGTGGATTCGGTGACCCTTGGGACCACAAGCCAGGCAGTGATGTTGACCCCCAGGACGACGATGACGACCGCTGCGACCAGTAGCACCCACATGGGCGGCGTCGCGGCGGACGGGACCGGCGTCGCCATCCCGATGATCGGGATGCCCGCCGTTGCCGCGATGAACCGAACCACGGTTGCTTTCCTACGCTCCAGACCGGCCCCAGGGGGTCGATCGACGCCAACCCGACACTGCCGCAGCAACACGCCACCGCAGGTCAGCGGCAACACGGACCAACATCCGCCGGCCTCGGCGGCCGGCTGCGGCCGCGGCCGGCCGCCGCGGGCGCGACCGCCTGACCTCGACAGATGGCGAGATTGGCGGATGCGGTGGGGGCGACGCCGGCGCATGATCGAGGATGCGACTGGGGTGTCACGGGTCGGGGACGGATTGGAACGACCCGGACACCTCAGTCGCGTCCTCAACCTACCTGGCCGATAGCTGTTAGTCACTGATCGACTACAGGTGGTTCTAGCGTACACCCTGTTTACTGCCCCTGTCCGGGTATGGAGTAACGAGTCGGACGCATCTGGTTATGAATCTCATAGCCCCCACGGAAAACGGCCACCGGGAGGGAGAGATCCATCACGGCCGTAGCCGGCGAACCCCGGCGCTCCCCCCGAGGAGCGGTGGAACAGGTGCCCCGCCCCGGGGCCACCCCGTCCAGAGACGACCCGACCTGGGCGGGGTCAACCGGGGGAGAATGAGAAGAGCGCCGCGTCTCGCCGAGCATGTCCGGGAGATGGCGACTGTCCGGGATCGGACACCGCCCGCGTGACGACAGCCACAGGGTGACCCACAGGTTTCCGGCTTAGTCTCATCGCTCATGAGTGGCGCGCCCATCGGGGTGTTCGACAGTGGAGTCGGTGGTCTCACCGTTGCGCGCGCGATCCTGGATCAGCTTCCCGGGGAACCACTGCTCTACTTCGGCGACACCGCGAACGCCCCGTACGGCCCCCGGCCGATCGCGGACGTCCGCCGGCACGCGCTGAACGCGCTGGATCATCTTGTGGCCGCGGGTGTGAAGCTTCTCGTCATCGCGTGCAATTCCGCGAGCGCGGCATGTCTGCGCGACGCCCGGGAACGCTATGACGTACCGGTGGTCGAGGTGATCGTGCCCGCGACCCGCCGTGCGGTAGCAGCGACACGGAGTGGTCGGGTGGGAGTCATCGGAACGGTCGCCACCATCACCAGTCGGGCCTACGAGGACGCCTTCGCCGCGGCCTCGGGCACCGAGCTGGTCAGTGTGGCCTGTCCCGCTTTCGTCGACTTCGTCGAGCGCGGCATCACGTCCGGGCGGCAGCTGCTGGGACTGACCGAGGCGTATCTCGCCCCGCTGCAGGAAGCCGATGTGGACACAGTGATTCTTGGATGCACCCACTACCCCCTGCTGACCGGTGTGATCGGTCTCGTCATGGGCGAGGGGGTGACCCTCGTGAGCAGTGCGGAGGAGACGGCCAAGGACACCTACCGGGTGCTCGCCCGTGACGGTCTCTTCCGCGACCCCGATCTGCCACCACCGGTCCATCGCTTCCTGACCACCGGCGACCCCGCCGCGTTCGCGCGGGTCGGCCGCCGCTTCCTCGGCCCGGAGATCACCGCGGTGGGCCTCGCGGCCACACCCGCCGCTCCCGCCCCAACCGCGCCCGCGCCTGCACCCACGCCCCGCCAGGCTCAGGTGGCCGCCCGATGAAGCTCACGATCCTCGGCTGTTCGGGCACCTACCCGGGGCCGACCTCGGCCTGCTCGTCCTATCTGATCGAGCACGAGGGCTTCCGGCTCGTTCTGGACGCCGGTAACGGCTCCGTCGGCGAGCTGCAGCACCACTGCGACATCCGTGAGGTCGACGCCGTGCTGCTCAGCCACCTGCACGGCGATCACTGCCTCGACCTGGTCGCCACCTCCTACGCGCGGCGCTACCACCCCGAGGGGATGCCGCCGAAGCTCCCCGTCTACGGGCCGATCAACACTCAGGAGCGCCTGTGCGGCGCGTTCGAGCGCTGGCCGGAGGACTCCCTGGCGGACATCTACGACTTCCGCACCATCGGTCCCGGCCGGCTGGACATCGGCCCCTTCCGGGTCGACCTCGCCCGGGTCGCGCACCCCATCGAGGCATACGGGGTACGGGTGAGCTCCGGCGGCCGGACGCTCACCTACTCCGGGGACACCGGGGTGTGCGACCGGCTCGTCCGGCTCGCGCAGGGCAGCGACCTGTTCCTGTGTGAGGCGTCCTTCCTCGACGGCGAGGACAACCCGCCGGACCTGCATCTGACCGGCAAGGACGCGGGCGAGCACGCCACCCGGGCGGACGTCGGCCGGCTCGTCCTGACCCACCTGGTGCCCTGGGGCAACGTGGAACGCACCCACGGCGAGGCCAGGGACGCCTTCGACGGCGACCTCTCCCTGGCCAGCACCGGGGCGGTCTACGAGCTCTGAGGCGCCGCCGGGGGCCGTCCCGCCGAACGCGGGGCGGTACCCGCCGATAGGGTCTCCTCCCGTGATCCGAGTCGATGGCAGGAAGACGGACGAGCTCCGCGAGATCACGATCGAACGGGGCTGGCAGGAGCACGCTGAGGGATCGGCACTGATCTCCGCGGGGCTCACCANGGTGCTGTGCGCGGCGTCCGTCACCGAGGGCGTGCCGCGGTGGCGCAAGGGCAGCGGTCTCGGCTGNGTGACCGCCGAGTACTCGATGCTTCCCCGGGCGACGCACACCCGCAACGACCGGGAGTCGGTGCGCGGCCGCATCGGTGGGCGCACGCACGAGATCTCCCGGCTGATCGGGCGCAGCCTGCGGGCCGCGATCGACCTGAAGGCGCTCGGCGAGAACACCATCGCCATCGACTGCGACGTGCTGCTCGCCGACGGCGGCACCCGCACGGCCGCCATCACCGGCGCCTACGTGGCCCTCGCGGACGCCTGCCGCTGGCTCGGGCGCCCGGCCGCGATCGTGACCAGCGTCTGCGCGGTCAGCGTCGGCGTCGTCAAGGGGGTGCCGATGCTCGACCTCGCCTACACCGAGGACTCGACGGCGGACACCGACATGAATGTCATCCGCACCGGCGCCGGCGGGTTCGTCGAGGTCCAGGGGACGGCCGAGGGGAAGCCCTTCGACCGGGCGGTGCTGGACGAGCTGCTGGATCTGGCGGTCGCGGGCTGCACCCGGCTCACCGAGATCCAGAAAGCCGCCCTGGCGCTGCCCGCGCCGGCCGGTCCGCCCGCGCCGGAGCGGTCCGGTGCCGGGTCGAAGTCGGCGGGTTCGCGATGACGGCCCCGTCGCCCGCCCAGGAGCCCGCCGGCGGGTCGGCCGCGGCGCCGCGGCGGGTCGTGCTGGCCAGCCGCAACGAGGGGAAGCTGCGCGAGCTGCGCCGCATCCTCGCCGCCTCCGGCCTGCCGATCGAGGTGGTGGGCCTGCCGGCCGGGCCCGAGGTGGCGGAGACCGGCACGACGTTCGCAGAGAACGCGCTGATCAAAGCGCGGGCCGCGGTCGCCCAGACAGGGCTCGCGGCGATCGCCGACGACTCGGGGCTCACCGTCGACGAGCTCGCCGGCATGCCCGGAGTGCGCTCGGCCCGTTGGGCCGGTGTCCGCGAGGGCAGCCGCGAGGACCGGGACGCGGCCAACAACGCGCTGCTGCTGGCCCAGCTGGACGATGTGCCGGCCGAGCGCCGCGGGGCGGCGTTCGTGTGTGCGGCCGCCCTGGTCACCCCGGAGGGCGTGGAGCGGGTGGTGCACGGCTCGCTGCGCGGCCGGCTGCTGACCTCGGGACGGGGCGAAGGTGGGTTCGGCTACGACCCGCTGTTCGTCGCTGACGGCGAGACCCGGACGAACGCCGAGCTCACCGCCGACGAGAAGGATCTGATCAGCCATCGCGGCCGGGCTATGCGCGAGCTGGCGAGTGCCATCGCGGCACTGCCGACGGCGGCCGGCTGAGCGAGCGGGGCTGAACACGACCAGCCGGGCGAGCACGACCAGCCGGGCGAGCGCGGGCCCGATCGACCGGCTGAGCGCATGCGCCAGCCGGCGCCCCGTCCTGACGGCCGGGGGCCGGCTCCCGGCCGGACCCCGCCGGGGCCACGGCCTGCGGCGGGCTCAGGCCCAGAGCTGGCCCTCCAGTGCGGCCTCGGCCTCGGCGAGGGTGCCGGCGTAGGCGCCCGTCGAGAGGTACTTCCAGCCGCCGTCGCAGACGATGAAGGCGATGTCGGCCCGGCGCCCCTCACGCACCGCCCGCTCGGCCTGGCCGAGCGCCGCG
This sequence comes from Frankia sp. EI5c, assembly GCF_001636565.1. Lineage (GTDB taxonomy): Bacteria > Actinomycetota > Actinomycetes > Frankiales > Frankiaceae > Parafrankia. The sequence goes on along the minus strand of NZ_LRTK01000018.1, from coordinate 16,545 downwards.
TGCAGGATCGCGCCCGTCGAGATCCCCGCGAAGATGCCCTCCTGCTGCACCAGCTCCCTGGTGCGGCGCAGGGCGTCCCGCGGGCCCACCGAGTACCGCGAGGTCAGCACGGAGGCGTCGTAGAGCTCGGGGACGAAGCCCTCGTCGATGTTGCGCAGGCCGTAGACGAGCTCCCCGTAGCGGGGCTCGGCCGCCACGATCGAGATCCCGGGGACGTGCTCGCGCAGGTACCGACCGGTGCCCATCAGCGTTCCGGTGGTGCCGAGCCCCGCGACGAAGTGCGTGATGCCTGGCAGGTCCGCCAGGATCTCCGGACCGGTCGTCTCGTAGTGGGCCTGCGCGTTCGCCGGGTTGCCGTACTGGTAGAGCATCACCCAGTCGGGGTTCTCCGCGGCGAGGCGCTTGGCCACGGCCACCGCCTCGTTCGAACCACCGGCGGCCGGCGAGTAGACGATCTCGGCGCCCCACATCTGGAGCAGCTGGCGGCGCTCCACGGAGGTGTTCTCCGGCATCACGCAGATCAGCCGGTACCCCTTCTGGCTGCAGACCATCGCCAGCGAGATACCGGTGTTACCGGACGTCGGCTCCAGCACGGTCGCGCCCGGGGAGAGCAGACCGCGCTTCTCCCCGTCCGCGATCATCCACAGTGCGGCCCTGTCCTTGATCGATCCGGTGGGGTTGTCCTGTTCCAGCTTCGCCCAGAGGCGGACCTCCGCCGAGGGAGACAGCCGCGGCAGGCCGACCAGGGGGGNTCGGCCTACCGAGTCCACCAGGGAGTCGTAACGCATGAGAGGGGACCTGCCGCCCTGATCAGAAAGGCCGGGTGTCCCCGGCGGAGCCACCGGCCACGGCGGGGAGGATGGTGACGTTGTCACCGTCGCTGAGCTTGGCGTCGAGACTGCCGAGGAAGCGGACGTCCTCGTCGTTGACGTAGATGTTGACGAAGCGGTGCAGCCCGCCCTCGCCGTCCTCGGAGATCAGGCGGCCGCGCAGCCCCGGGTGGCGGGAATCAAGGTCGAGGAAGAGCGCCGCGAGCGTGTCGCCCGTGCCCTCGACCAGCTTGGCGCCTCCTGTGTAGCTGCGCAGGATCGTCGGCACACGGACCTGGACTGCCATGGTGCTCCTTCCTCGGGTGCCGTCGGCGGGTCCGCCGCGGCGCACCGCCCGGCTGGGCGGTGATGCGTCTTCTGTGATCTTCCGGCGGTGCGGTGTTCCGGGCGGTGCGGTGTTCCGGGCGGTGCGATGTTTCCGGGCGGTGCGATGTTTCCGGACACGTCGGGAGCCGACTCGCCGGGTGCCCATGCTGACAGGCCCCCCGCGCCTGCGCCGCCCTCTACGTGAACGTCACAGGGGGGTCAGAGGATTTCCACCGGTTCCTCGGTGACCTCGCCGTCCACTATCCGGAAGGACCGGAACTCCGCCGTCTCCGGATCCCGGGTCGACGTGAGCACGTAGTGCGCGCCGGGGATGCTCGCCAGCGAGATGTCCGTCCGCGACGGGTATGCCTCGGTGGCGGTGTGCGAGTGGTAGATCACGACGGGTTCCTCGTCACGATCGTCCATCTCCCGGAAGACCTGTAGCTTCTCGGTGTCCTCGAAGCTGTAGTACGTGGGTGACCGGGCCGCGTTGAGCATCGGGATGAACCGCTCCGGCCGGTCCGAGCCGATGGGACCGGCGACGAGCCCGCACGCCTCATCCGGATGATCACGGCGGGCGTGGGCGATGATCGCCTCATAGTGGGCTCGGTCGATGCGCAGCACGCGACAACCGTACGACGCGGATGGGCCGGACCGGGCGTCCATGCGGACACATACCTGGCCTCGGCCCGCCCGCAGCAGGTGGCGCGGCCCGATCAGCGCCCCACTTCAGGACCGGGAGTCGGTCACATCGGCCGGCTCCGCGGTCAGAGCAGCGTCCGCGTCAGCTCGTCGAGCAGCTCCGTCAGGAAGCCGTAGACGGCGGCGATCGGGCGGCGCGGGTCGCCCGGGACGAGGTCGTGCAGCTCCTCGGTCGACTCGTCGTCGGTGAGGCCGAGCCGGGTGCCCAGCACGAGACGCAGGTCGTTCAGGACGGTCAGCCAGTCCTGCGCGGCCTCCTCGTCGAGGATCAGGACGTCTCCGGGCGCCGGGATCGCCGCCAGCACGCGCGCGGCCGCGTCCCGCTTGCGGGCCAGTGCCTCGTCCGTCCGGCGGCGGCGGAAATCACCCGAGGCCATCGGATCGTCCGGGTACGGGTCGGGGAGCAGGCGGGCCACCGCCGGGTCCTCGGGCGGCGGTGGCGCGGTGTCGCGCAGGCCGACGAGCGCCTCCAGCGGATCGTCCACCGGCGGGGCCTGCAGCAGACCGTCCACCTGTTCAAGCAGCTCGGTGAGCAGGGTCGACTCCGGCCGGGGAAGCCTCAGCTCGATCCCGGCCCGGGTACGGCGAAACCCGTTCACACGCATCCACCCCTGGGTCGTCGTCCGCAAGGCCACCAGCGGCACCGGGCCTCGGCCAGCGGCGGGCCGGGCCGACTGCACGGACGGCAAGCCTACGGCCCGTAGCCAGCCACCGGTCACAGCGACCACGCCCAGTGCGCTCAGCACGAGCAGCCGGGAGTCACGGACCGCCGCGGGCAGTGCCCGCGCGACCCGGCCGCCCGACCCCCGGGGGCGCCTCCCGAGCGCGGCCCAGCGCGATGACGGTAACTCGGCGGCCACGCTCAGTCCTGCGCGATGGTGGCCCACAGGCCGTAGGTGTGCAGCCGCTCCGCGGCGGCCTCCATCTCCTCACGGGTGCCGGAGGTGACGGTGGCCCGGCCCTTGTTATGCACATCGAGCATGAGCTTGGTCGCCTTCCGCTCGCTGTAGCCGAAGAGCTTGCGGAAGACGTACGTCACGTACGACATGAGGTTGATCGGGTCGTTCCAGACGATGGTGACCCAGAGGCGGTCATCCTCGGCGAGGTCCTCGACGTCCTCGACATCGACCGGCGACACGGCGGTGACGGACACGATGTCTATTGTTACCCCTCCCCGCCCCGGCCTCACTACCGCGGCCCCGCCACACCGCCGCACCGCCCCCCGTCACCACCGCGACACCGCCGCACCGCCACACCGCGCCTCGGTCGCCGCGGCCGGCCGGCGGTCCCGTCCGGTCCCCGCCGCCTCGCGCCTGGTCCGGTCCGGCCCGACCCGATCCGACCCGACCCGGACGAACCTCCGGCTCCCGTCACCAGCACAGCCCGGACGAACTCATCCGCGGAAAGGGTCGCCACCCGGGCTTCTGACGATGCGCAAACAGGTACGCGCAGCACGGAACGCTGTCAGACCGAGCGGCGCAGCAAAGGGGGGTGCAGAGCGGTCGCCGAACCCAGGCGGTAAAGCTCGGCCGGACGCCCGCCGCCCCGCGGCGAGGCCCGCTGCCCGACCGCGACGACAAAACCGGGAGTGGAGAGCACCTTGCGGCGGAAGTTGGGCGGGTCGAGCACCACTCCCCAGGCGGCCTCGTAGACCCGGCGGAGATCCGCCAGGGTGAACGGCTCCTCGCAGAAGGCCGCAGCCAGCGGCGTGTACTCCAGCTTCCCCCGCGCCCGCTCGACCCCGTCAGCGACGATCTTCGGATGGTCGAAGGCCAGCGTCGGCCCGTCCGCCGAGCCCAGGTCCTCGACCGGCCACCACCGGGCCCGTGGGCCGTCCCGCCCCGCGGTGGGCTGCGGCAGGTTCGGCAGCAGCGCGAGGTAGGCGACGCTGACCACCCGGGTTCGCGGGTCCCGGCCAGGGCGGCCGTAGGTACGCAGCTGTTCCAGGTGACCGGCGGTCGTCACCCCGGTCTCCTCTGCGAGCTGGCGCAGCGCCGAGGAGTCGAGATCCTCATCCGGCCCGACGAACCCGCCGGGGAGCGCCCAGCAGCCGAGAAACGGTTCGCAGTCACGCTGGATCACCAGCACGCACAACCGCCCCGACCGCAGGGTGAGCAGCACGATGTCGACGCTCACGGCGACGGCCGGGATGCCGGCACGGGCCGGGCCCGGCGTGGCTGACCTGCCCGAAGCGCCGGGCACACCCGACGCCCCGGGCTCGACGTCCGACGGCGGGACCTGGACCACCNGTCAAGTCTGGCGGGACGGGACGAGCGGTGCCCCGGCACCCCCTCCCGCGGCGGCCAGGCGGGAAACACGGCCGGGCGGGAAACACGGTCAGGCGGGAAACACGGTCAGGCCGGGGACGAGGGCTCCTCACCCGCGAAGACAACCGGCAGGCACGGATGCCCGAAGCTCACCTCGCGGGCGGCGTCGGGCAGCGACCGCACGGCCGAGCGGTGGTGTTCCCTGGCCCGGGCGACCGCGGCCGCGCCCACCAGCGCCTCGTCCACCAGCTTTCCGGCACGCAGGAGAGGAACAAGAAGCAGCCGCTGGGCGCGCCCGGGCTCGGTGCCGGGCTGGTTCCCGTCGGCGTCCCCGCTCGGGCTGACGAGATCGGTGACAGCCACCCCGTCCGGGCCGTGGTAGCGCACCACCTCCTTGCGCCCGCCGCGGGTGCGCTTGCCGGCCGAGGTCTTGGCGACCGGCCGGCCGTCGACCGAGGCGAGTTTGTAGACGAAGCCGGCGGTGGGGGCGCCCGCGCCGGTCACCAGGCTGGTGCCCACCCCGTAGCTGTCGACGGGGGCCGACGCCAGCCGGGCGATCGAGTGCTCGTCGAGATCACCGGTCACGACTATCCGGGTCGCCGTCGCGCCGGCCGCGTCGAGCTGGGCCCGGGCCGCGCGCGCGCCGCTGGCCAGATCTCCGCTGTCGATGCGGATCGCACCGGGGTTTCCACCCGCGGCGGCCACGGCGTTCGCGATCCCGGTCGCGATGTCATAGGTGTCGACCAGCAGCGTGGTGTCGGTGCCGAGTGCGGCGACCTGGGCGGCGAACGCCTCCAGCTCACTGTCGTGCGCGAGGGTGAAGGCATGCGCGCTGGTGCCCGCGCTGGGGACCCCGTAGCCGCGCGCGGCCTCCAGGTTGGACGTCCCGGCGAAGCCCACGATGTAGGCGGCCCGGGCGGCCGCCACCGCGGCCAGTTCGTGGGTGCGCCGGCCACCCATCTCCAGGCACGGCCGGTCACCCGCGGCGGCGACCATGCGCGCGCCCGCGGCGGCGATCGCGCTGTCGTGGTTGAGCACCGACAGGACCAGGGTCTCCAGCAGGAGACATTCGGCGAACGTGCCCTCGACCACCAGCACCGGGGTCTCGGGGAAGAAGGGCTCACCTTCGGCGAACCCGTCGATGTCACCGCTGAACCGGTAGGAGGCCAGCCAGTCGACGGTGTCCGCGTCGACGACCCCGGCGGTCCGCAGCTGCTCGATCTCGGCCGGGCCGAAGCGGAAGCGTTCGATCGCGGCGAGCAGGCGCCCCGTCCCGGCGACGACGCCGAAGCGGCGGCCGGCCGGCAGCGACCGGGCGAAGACCTCGAAGACCGCCCTGCGCCCGGCCGCGCCGGAGCGCAGTGCCGCCCGCAGCATGGTCAGCTCGTAGTGGTCGGTCAGCAGCGCCGTGGACGTCGAGACCGGAGACATCGAGACCGGAGACATCGGGACCGTGGACATCCGGACCAGGGTAGGGATGACAGCCGCCGGGCGCACCACATCGGGCGTACCGCCGCGGGTGGAGGGCCGATGCCTCGCCCGCCCCGCGAGTGCGCGCCCCTGCATACCCAGTCGCACGGCTGGGTATGCCTGACAGCGGCCTGGAACACCCAACAGGCCATGTGATTCACGTCACACGCCCTGTTAACGCAGCGTAAGCGGGATCGCCCGATCAAGGACCCTCAAAACGTAACCAGGGCTTCGGATCCGGCCGTTACGCGCGATCACCCGAGTACCCACTCAGTTACTGTCCCCGAACCCCCCGGAACATGAGATCGTCCTGGGCGTGGACCGTAGCTATGCCGGGGTTTTCCTTGTCGTCGTCGGCGGCGCGCTGCTCGCGCTCCTGGTTGCGGGGCGCCGCGCCGGAGGGGGCCTCCTTCGCGAGGTCTGGGGGCGGATGGGCCTGCTGCGCTGGGTCTTTGCGCTGATCGTCATAGTCGTCTTCCTCGATCTGGCCGACGGTGCCGCCAATCGCTGACCCTCACCCGACGGGCCGAAAGCCTCCAGATGGGCCCCCGATGGCCAGGATGTGCTCCCCCAGCGCCCTCCCCCGGGGCACCCAGGGCGGCGCCGGAACGTCGCACTGCGAGTTCATCCCGCTGCCCTGCCAATAACAGCAGGTATCGACGACGTCGCGGACCGCTATAAATGATGAGTAATGCGCACAGTTCGTTTTATGGGTGCACGCCCCTACATGCCTGACTCGTTATGCTCACTTCGCGTTACTCCGACGCCGGACGAGAGGACAGCGGGTGACTGGACAAACCTGGCTGTGGACCCCACCGCGACCAACTCCGACAAGCGTTGGAATCGGGTCGCTGCTACGGGCGTACCGGCAGGCCCATGGCCTGACCCAGCAGCAACTCGCCGACCTTCTCGNCTTCGACCAGTCCTATGTGTCGAAGGTCGAGAGCGGGCGGCGGGCGATCCACGACATCTCCACGCTGCGCCACATCGCACGCAACCTCGGACTGTCGCCCGAGGACGTCGGACTGGCCCCCGGCGGCCTGGCGGACCGGCGTCGTGAGCCACCGCGAGGCTCCGCGGTAGAGAAGGTCGCCGGCAGCCAGCGAGCCTGGCGGCTGACCCGCGATCATCTCAACCACCACCGGATCAGCCTGGCGCGCGCCGCCGCGCGGCTGTACCCGGAGACATACCGACTCGGCAACGGCCTGCTGGCCCGGCCCGGCTGGGTCTGGGACAAGCCGGTCGACATCAACGACATCAGCCTGCGCTGGGACGGGTCGGCGGTCGAGCCGCCGATCACCGGCGCGGAGCCCGAGGCCGACGCCACCCGTCCGCTGGTCGGTGACGGCGGAGCCCAGTCGCGCTACCAGCGCTACACCCGCGCCATGCGCGACCTCGACCGGCCCACCCTGTTCGAGAACCGGCTCAGCTTCCGGCTCCTCGACGTCGCCGAGAACGACGGCGCCGCGCCGAACCTCACGTTCGGGCACACCACCTACTTCGACGCGGTCGACGTCTGCGAGACGGTGGCGCATGAGACCGCCGCGGCGATGATGGGCGGCGAGCTTGCCTGGCCGGCGCTGCCGTTCCGCCGCCGCATCGGCGATCCGTTCGACCTGGCCAGCCGGGTCGCGCTGCCGTCGATCAACACGCTCACCATCCGCCTCGACCGCGGCAGCGCGAGCTTCGTGCTGCACCGGCGCAGCGCCGGCTCGGTGGCCACCGCGGGCGGGGTCTACCACGTGCTGCCCGCCGGGGTGTTCCAGCCTTCGGGCATCACCCCGTTCCACCACGACGCCGACTTCGACCTGTGGCGCAACGTGATGCGCGAGCTGAGCGAGGAACTGCTCGGCAACGCCGAGCACGACGGCAGCTCGTCCCGGCCGATCGACTACGACACCGACGAGCCGTTCCGCTCCTTCGAGCAGGCCCGCCGTGCCGGCACACTGCGGACCTTCTGCTTCGGTATCGGCCTGGACGCGCTGACGCTGTTCGGCGAGATCCTCACCGTGCTCGTCGTGGAGGCCGACACGTTCGACTCGCTGTTCGCGGACATGGTGCGCACCAACGCCGAGGGATCGGTCGTATCGACCGGGCCCGGCCGGCAGGCCCACGAGGGGATCCCCTTCACCCAGGCATCCCTGCGCCGGCTGGTGGACACCGAGCCGCTGGCGCCGTCCGCCGCGGCCTGCCTGGAGCTCGCCTGGCGCCACCGGGAGACGCTGCTCCCGGGCCTGCGCATGCGCGCAGCGGTCTGATCAGGCATCGGTGCGCATCCTCGTCACCGGCGCCTCCGGATTCGTCGGCGGTGTGACCGCCGACCTGCTGTGCGCTGCCGGCCACCAGGTGACGGCCCTCGTCCGGGACGCGACGGCGCGGTCGAGACTGTCGCGGCTGATCGAGGTGGTCCAGGCGGACCTCCTCGAGCCGCGCCAGCTCGCCGCGGCCGGCGTCAGCCGCGGGTTCGACGGGGTCTGCCATCTGGCCGCGCTGACCCGGGTGCGGGAGTCCCGCGAGACACCGTTGCGGTACTTCGCGGCGAACGTCACCGGAACGATCAACCTGCTGGCAGCCCTGGACGCGGGCACCCGGGCGACCGGCGTGGCCCCGCGGTTCGTGTTCGGTTCCAGCTGCGCCGTCTACGGGGACACGGGTACCTCCCCCATCCCGGAGACGCGCTCGGCGGCGCCGACGAATCCCTACGGTGCGTCGAAGCTCGCCGCCGAGCAGGCCGTGGCCCACCAGGCCGCGACCGGCCGGCTCGGGGCGATCGTGCTCCGGTCGTTCAACGTGGCCGGGGCGGTCGGCTCGCACACCGACCGCGACAGCAGCCGGATCATCCCGGCCGCGCTCGGTGTGGCCTCCGGGCGGCGGGACGCCTTCCGGGTGAACGGTGACGGGGCGTCGATCCGCGAGTACGTGCACGTGGTGGACATGGCCCGGGCCTACCTGACCGCCCTGCGGGCGACCGTGCCCGGCCGCTGCACCGTCTACAACGTCGGCTCCGGGTTCGGAGTGAGCGTGTCCGACGTGCTGACAACGGTGGAGAGCGTGACCGGACGGGACGTGCCGCGGGTGACCCTGCCGCCGGTACCCGAGCCGCGCGCGCTCATCGCCGACAGCCGGCGGATCCGCGCCGACCTCGGCTGGAGCTCGCCGTCCTCGACGATCGAGAAGATCGTGGCGGACGCCTGGCGGTCGACCGCCGTCCTCGAGACGGTCTCCGCCGGCCGCAGAGAGGTCCCGATCGTCTCCTGACGACGGGCGGCTGGTGGCTCTCAAGCATCTCCAGCAAGCATCTCCAGACCTGTGGTGTCACGCCGACCCGTCTGTCTTCCGGCGCGGGTTTCGCCGGTATGCCCGAACGGCCGCGGGCCGGCGTGACACGATGAACCGAACGACGCCCGCCCGGCACAGGCAGGAACCGGGGCCGGGGCGGAGAGAAGCTACGTGACCACGGGGCAGAGCGGCACGGCCGGATGATCGGGCCGTGGCTGCCTGGAGAGGGGAGCAGGTGGGCCGTCCCTTCCACGTCTACGACTACGAAGGCGAGCATCTCGGGTCGTTCCCGAGCTGGGACAGGGCCCACGAATGGGCCCACCTGCAGGCCGCGCTCCACGGTGTCCCGACCCCCCTGGAGGTGGAGGACCGCGCCAACGCGGGGCGGCGCCGGGTGTGGGCCGACCGCTGCGAGCCGGTGGGCGCCGACGCCCGCTGGGGAGTGGGGATCTCCGCGGCATGGCCCAGTGGGTCCGGGGGGTCCGAGGGGTCCGGGGGGTCCGGCGAGCCGTTCGACACCGACCTTCTCGGCGCGGGCCGCTGCGCCGTCGCGCTGGCGCCGGCCTTCGCGCCGCCGCGCCCCCGACAGCCCAGTGACCCCACCGGGAACGGCGCCGGCGGCGGCGGCGAGCCCAGCGGCATCATGTCCGGCGGCATCGCGGCCAGCGGCATCGCGGCCAGCGGCAACGGGTCGAGTGGGGGGTCCACCGAGGCCTGACCGGGCACCCCACCACCTTCAGGCCATCCGCACCACACCCGATCCTCACGGTCCGTGGTATGCGGATTGCGCTCCGCCAGCGAAAAACCGGTCAGCGGACAGTGACCAGTTGCCGACAAATACCCGCTGGTCGACGCCTTCACAAGCCGTTTAAAGCTGGTCATATCCTCCCAGAGGGGCATCCGGACGGATGCCTCGCGCCCGGCGGCGCCTGGCCGGGAACTGCCCTCACGCAACCCGACACTCCACCTAGTGAGCTCCGCACACTAATCTGGCGGCTGTCGTCGGGGATTCGCCACACAGCGAGGCACGTTCCAGCTGCCACGCGGCGCATCGGGTCGGCGGGCACAACCGAGACGCTCCTTGGGGGAGACGAAAGTGGACGAGCAGACCGCTGCCGCCGCCGGAGCGCGACCGACGTCGCGCCTCGTCGTCGATGTTGTGCGAGCGCTGCGGGGATGGGTGGTCGCGGCCGCCGGTGGAGTGCTGCTCCTCGGCTGCTACCTGGGTGTTTCCAAGGAGACCGACGTCGCTTACCAGCTCCCCTACGTGGTGTCGGGCGGCTTCGGCGGGCTCGCGCTGGTCCTCGTGGGCAGTGCGCTGCTGGTGGCCGACCGGGTGGACGCCAACCAGGCCACGCAGAACCGGCTCGCGGGCCAGATCGACGACCTGCACACCTTGATCATCGCCGCCGCCGCCAGCGGCGCGGCGGACGCCGACCTGGCCGACGGCCGACCCGGCCCGCAGCCCGCCGCGCCCGGCCAGCCGCTCGCGACGCAGGCGACCGCCGCCACCGTCTCCGGCCAGCGGTTCTGAGCGGGGGCGGAGCGACACGATGGGCACCCACGACGCCGACGAGACGGGCGCGGGGCCACTGACCGCTCCGTTGCCGGCACCGCCCGCGGAGTGACCGGATGATCAGTATCGATCTTGCCCTCACCGGCATCTCGCTCGGGGCGATCGCGGCCCTCTCCGGTATCGGCGTGCTGGTCACCTACCGGACCAACGGCGTGCTCAACTTCGCGCAGGGCGGCATCGCCACCCTCGTCGCCTACGTCTTCCGCGAGATGGTCGTCGAGTGGGGCCTGCCGACCTGGCTGGCCGCCGTCATCGCGCTCGCGATCCTCTCCCCCGGGATCGGGCTGCTGCTGGAGCGCCTCGTCTTCCGCCCGCTGGCCCGCCGGCGGGCGTCCGCCGCCGAGTCGCTGGTCGCCAGCCTCGGCGTGCTGGTGCTCACCCTCGGCATGACCGCCGGCATCTGGGGTCTGGGCTCCCGCAGCGACGCACCGAGCATCTTCCCCAAGAAGACCGTCACCATCGGGGACACCCGGGTCGGTGTGGACGCCCTGTCCGAGCTGGCCATGGTCGTCGTCTTCTGCGTCGTGCTCGGCCTGCTGGCCGCGAAGACCAGGTTCGGCCGCCAGGTGCGGGCCGTCGTCGACGACCGGCAGCTCGCCGAACTCTCCGGTGTGCCCGCGGACAAGGTGGCGGCGGCCGGGTGGGCGCTGGGCTGCACCCTGGCCGGGCTCACCGGCATCCTGCTCGCGCCGCAGTTCCGGCTCACCCCCTACGGCCTGACACTGCTCGTCCTGGAGACGTTCGCGGTGGTGGTCGCCGCCCGGCTGGCGAGCCTGCCGGTGGCGGTGCTGACCGCGCTGGGCATCGCCGTCCTGCAGAGCGAGCTCAAGCAGTTCACGCTGGACGGCACCGCGGGGACGATCTTCACTGTCCTGCAGTCGAACCTGTTCATCGTCGCGCTGCTGGTGCTCCTGCTCGTCGTGCCCAGGCTGCGCGAGCTCGGCAACGGCGACTCGGGCTCCACCGGAAGCTTCTCCAGCCGCGGTGCGCCACCGTCCGGCCCGGTCAGCCGTACCGAGGCACGCCGGGACGTCCTCGGGAAGCTCGGCGGAGCGGCCCTGCTGATGGCGCCGCTGACCTTCGCGCCCGCCGACCTGCGCTCGGCCTACATGGTGCCGGCGCTGGCCCTGGTCTTCCTGTCGCTGGTGATCCTCACCGGCTACAGCGGGCAGCTCTCCCTCGGTGTCGCCGGGTACGCGGGGCTGGGCTCCCTGTTCACCCTGAAGATCGCCAACGGTGACTTCTTCGGCCTGCCGGCGATCCCCGGCATCTGGGCGATGTTCCTCGGCGCGATCATGGTGGCGCCGATCGGGTTCATCACCGGCTGGCCCGCCATCCGTCGGCGTGGCCTCACCCTGGCCCTCACCACCTTCGCCGTCGGCGCGGTCGTGAGCCGGTTCGTCTTCGAGCAGCCGGACTTCGCCTCCGGCCTCTACGTCGACCCGCTGGAGCTCTTCGGCGCACAGCTCAACGACAAGGCCTTCTACCTCTTCGAACTGTTCTGCCTCGGCATCGGCCTGTTGGTCGTGCGCAACCTGCACCACGGCCGGCTCGGCCGGGCACTGCTGGCGGTGCGCGACCATCCGGAGGGGGCCGCGGCGGTCGGCGTGGACGTCCGCAACCTCAAGCTGCTCGCGTTCACCATCTCCTCGGCGGTCGCCGGGCTCGGCGGCGCGCTGCTCACCTTCAGCGCCTCGTCCTTCTCCACCGACGACTTCGCCCCGCTGCAGAGCCTGCTGTGGTTCACCGCAGTGATCGTCTTCGGCGCGGACAGCGCGGCCGGCGCGATCATCGCCGCCGGCTTCATCGTGGCGATCGACGTGCTCGCGCCGTCGGGCTCGTCGATCCTGGCCGTCGGCATCCTCGCCCTCGCGCTCGGCTGGATGCCCGGTGGCCTCGCGTCCGCGGTCCGCGGCGGCTTCGCCTGGCTCGCGCGGCTGCTGGCCGACGAGTTCGTCCCCTCGGCGCACACCACCCCGGCCGCGGCCGGTCGCCTGGCGCGAGCCGGCGGCCCGGGCAGCGCCTATTCGTCGGGGGCCGCCGGGCCGGCGGGTTCCGGCGGCGGCCCGGCCGGCCCCGGCACCGCCGTGCGGATCGTGCTGCCGGCCGGCGCGCCCACCCCGACCGCGTTCGGGCAGACACTGCTCGCCGCGGTGGCCACCCACACAGCCCGTAGCGGCCTGACCGTGGACATGCTGCCCAGCGCGCGGGCGGCGGCCGAGGCCGCGCGGAGCGAGGATCTCGTCGGGCACCGGACGCGCCTGCCCGGCCTCCCGGTCGAGAGAGGTGCCTGATGAGCCGCAACGACCTGCGGGCACGTGGCCTCGTCCGCCGCTACGGCGGCCTCACCGCCGTCGAGGACGTCAGCATGGACGTCCCCAGCGGCCAGGNCACCGGGCTGATCGGACCGAACGGCGCGGGAAAGTCCACCCTGTTCAGCCTGCTCACCGNGGTGGAGCAGCCCGACGGCGGCAAGGTGCTCCTCGGCCCCCGCGACATCACCCGGATGAGTCCGGACGCCCGCTCCCGGCGCGGTCTGGTGCAGACGTTCCAGGTACCGTCGCTGTTCCCCAGCCTCACCGTGGCGGACAACCTGCTGGTGGCCGCCGAGAACCGGCGCCGGGACTACGCCGGCGGCCTGCTGGGGCTGAAGGCGCATGGGCGCGCCAGCGCCCTGCGGGTCGTCGACGAGGTACTCGGCTCGCTGGAGCTGGAGAATGTTCGGCACGCCGTCGCCGGCACCCTGCCGACTGGCGCGCTGCGGCTCGTCGAATTCGCCCGCGCCCTGTGCGCACGTCCCGACGTGCTGCTTCTCGACGAGCCGGCCAGCGGTCTGGACGCCGCCGAGACCGAGAAGTTCTCGGCGCTGGTGCGGCGGATCGCCGACGACGGAGTCGCCATCCTGCTGGTCGACCACGACGTGGACCTGGTCTTCGCGGTCGTCGACCGGGTGTACGCCATGGTGGGCGGCCGGGTGGTCGCCGAAGGCGAGCCCGGCGCGGTCCGCGACGACCCGACCGTGCGGTCGGTGTACCTGGCCCAGGGCCCGCTGACGTCGAAGGCGTCCGGCATCCCGGCGCCCGCCGCGGCCCCGGAGACCGGCCCGCGGCCCGTCCTGCCCGCCTTCCCCGCCGCCCGATGAGCCGCACACCCCTGTTCGGGTCCCACGTTTCTCGGGAGCNCCGGTGACCGCCGACAACCACCCCGCCGCACACGCCTCCGCACCCGGCTCCCCGCACGCCTCCGCGCAGACCGGCGGCGATCTGCCCGCCATCGAGCTGCGGCTGGAGGACGCCCGGGCCGGTTACCGCACCATCGAGGTCCTGCACGGGATCACCATGGCGATTCCGTCCGGTGCGGTGACGGCGCTGCTCGGCGCGAACGGAGCGGGCAAGAGCACGACCCTGCGCGTCCTCGCCGGCCTCATCCCGCTGCGCGGCGGCGAGCTGAGCTGGCGCGGCGAACCGATCACGAAAATGACCACCACGAACCGGGCGAAGCGCGGGCTGATGCTCGTCCCGGACGAACGGGCCGTGTTCGCGACCCTGTCCGTCCGCGACAACCTGCAGGTCATCGCCGAGGCGAGCGGGCACCCGGACATCACGCCCGCGCTGGAGGCGTTCCCGCGGCTGCGGGAGCGCCTGAGCCAGCGAGCCGGTTCCATGTCCGGCGGTGAGCGCCGCATGCTGGCGCTCGCCCGCGCGCTGCTCGCGCGCCCGTCGGTGCTCATGGTGGACGAGCTGTCACTCGGCCTGTCGCCCAAGGTCGCCAGCGAGCTGTTCGCCTGGCTCGGGACCGTCGCCGACGCCGGTACCACCGTGATCCTCGCCGACCAGTACACCGAGGAGGCCCTCGCGCTGGCCGACATGGTGTACGTGCTGCACCGGGGTGAGGTCACCTTCGCGGGCACACCCGCGGAGCTCGGCGCCAGCGAGCTGCTGGCCGCCGGTACGCCCTCCTGAGGCCGGGAGCGGCCATCCCGCCGCTCCGCTCCCGCGCCTGCCTGCACATCCCACGCCGGAGACGCGAACGCCGCGCGGCCCGGGCGACATCAGCACGATGTCCCCGGGCCGCGCGGCGTCTGGCAGCCGCGGGGCCCTGCCCGCGACTCAGGCCGCGGGGTAGGCCAGGTTGCGGACCGTGAAGCAGTTGGTGTTCATATCGCCACCGAGGGTGACCCAGCCACCCTTGCCACCGTTCTCCGTGTCCTGCCAGCGGGCCACGTTGAGGCAGTTGTTCGACTCGGCCGGCGGCTGCGCGTCCTTGACGAAGTCGCGCTTGATGAGCAGCCCGTTGCCGGTGTACGGCTCACTGCGGTTCATGTACTGCTCGACGCACACCCGGGTCAGGTCCGCCCCGCAGGACGCCATCGCGTCGGCCAGCCACTGCGCGGAGGCGTAGCCCTCCAGCATCCACTGGTTCATCTTCGCGACGCGGTCCGGCTCGTACGTCGAGATGGCGTCGTTGAACTGCTTGACCGCCGGGATCGACGTCTCGGAGAAGGTCGCCGACTGGGTCGTCGCGTAGACGGTGTTGCGGCACTTCGGCGAGCTCGCGTAGAGCTGACCGATGGTGCTCGACATGCCCTGCGACGTGGTCACCTTCGCCTGCAGCGCCAGCCCCTGCTGTTCCATCGACTCGCAGAGCTTGCTGTTTCCGGTGTCCTCCATCGCGTCGAAGACGAGCTGGACACCGCGCCGCTTCATGTCCTGCGCGACCGCGTCCCAGTTCGGCGCGCTGAGGTTGATCTGCTCCTCGACGACCGTGTAGCCCTCGGCCCGCAGCCCGTCAGCGATCTTCGTCGCGTACCGCTGCGACTGGGCGATGTTGTAGGAGACGACGGCCGCGACGGTCGCGCCGAGCTTCTCCTTGAACCACCGGTACTCCTCGGTGCCGGCGTAGAGCATCCCGTCGAAACCGGGGCGGCTGCCGTCGCGCGGGTAGTCGCTGCCGTAGATCGAGTAAAGGTGCGGGTACTGGTCGTACTGCGTGGAGACCGGCTGGCCGCCGATGTCCGGCACGCCCTTGGAGTTGATGTACTGCGCACCGGCGTAGTCGAAGGCGGTCACGCCGGCGAGCGCGAACACCTTCTCGTCATCGACGAGCTTGTGCGCGCAGCCCACGTTGTCGTCGCCGGTGCCCTTGTCGTCACAGGACACCAGTTTGACCGTGCGCCCGTTGATCCCGCCCCGGGCGTTGAGCGCCGCGAAGTAGGCCCGCGCTCCGTAGAGCGACGCCGAGAACGTGTCCGGCCCGAGGCCGCTGCTGAGGCCGACGATGGTGCCGACCTTGATCTCGGTCGGCGTGACACCGATATCAGATGCGCTGTTGGTCGACGTGCCGCCGGAGGTCGGTCCGCCGGACGAATTCGAGTCACCCGCACGGCTGCCGCAGGCGACGAGCGCCAGGGACGACAGCACAACCCCGGCGACGAGCGCTCTCGCTCGCATGAAATGCACTCCTCTGGTAGATCGATGACGCTCACACGCCACCGGCTCTGCGCGGGCCTCGCCGGTCAGGCTACCGACAGCCGCGGCACCGCCGTCGGCCACGGGTCCACCCCCGGCCGTCAGGCTCCGCTGGTGCCACGCACGAACAGCCGGCGCCACCACGTTCTGCGAACTGGCGACGTGACCGTACTGCCAGAACTCGCCGGACTTTCGTCCGCGTCAGGCATCTGACCGGTCTCGGCCGCGGGCTCGGGATCGCTCTCAGCCGCGGCCGCGGGCACGGTCTCGGTCTCGAGGGCGGGGGCGGGGGCGGGGGCCGCCACCGAGCCGACAGTTCGCGGCGCGTCCACCGGCGCCGCGGCGACCGAGGCCGTGATCGCGGCGACCGTCTCGTCGATCGCGGCGATCACCTGGCCCAGCGCCGCGACCGCGTCCACACCCTGGGGCAGGAGCTCGTTCCCCGCTCCCCCGCCGGCAGGCACCGGGCGAGCACTTCCGTTCGCTGTCCGCACGGCCTCACCCGGCGACGGGGACGCCCCTGATTCCGCGGCCGCCGGCGCGAGGTCCGTCACCGCGGACTCCTCCGACACCCGTGCGCTGGGAACCGCGACCGCCGGGGCCTGCGCGACCGGGGCCTCCGGCTCCGGCTCCGGCTCCGGCTCCGG
>NZ_LRTK01000017.1 GCF_001636565.1 Frankia sp. EI5c | reverse complement strand
CTCCGGCTCCGGCTCCGGCTCCGGCTCCGGGGAAGTGTCGAGCTTCGGTGCCGCCGGCGCCTCGGTCGTCGGGGGTGCCGAGTCGGAGGACTCGGCCTCCACGACNGGCGGCACGCACAGCCGATTGACAATCAGCCCACCGGGGCCCGGTCCTCGGTCCAACCTGCCCTGCGCCGCGAGACGGCGGCAGACCTGGTTCACCGTTGCGCGATTCGCGGCGATCGCCTCGGCCAGCGAGCCGTCATCCAGTCCGTCGGGAATCAGCGCGAGCTGCTCGAGAATCCGCTCAGCAACAGTAGCCACATTTGGGGACGCTATACGTTATCCCCTCCCCTTCCTCCAGCGGGGGTGTGCGAGCGAGCCGGCTACTGGACGGTCGGCCCGGTTAGCCCCGTCGGTCCCGGGAAGGGCCTTGGTCGGGGACGGCCGGAGCACCACCTGATCCCGGGCGCCGAGTGATCCGAAACACCGGCGACCCATCGCGCATGGTGCTCCGGCCGCCCCACCCGTGTTCACGCCGCATCAGCTCGGCCGTTCGCACCGGAACAAGGAGGCAGTGATGACATGGCCCGCCTCGGACAGCCAGCCAGGCCTTGACGTCCCCACCCTGGACGACAGCTCTCCGCTGGAACGCGCCGAGATCACCGACAGCGACGACCTCGGGTCGACCGACGCCGGACTCGACCCGCTCGACGACAGCTGGGACCCGCCGGATCGCCCCAGCGGCCTGATCCGCAATCCGATCACACCGCGGGAGGAACGCTCCTCGTCCTTCGATCGTCAGCTCGCCGCCGAGGTCCCCGATCTCGATCCATATGCGGAGACGGATAGCGGCGGGCTGGGCCGCGACGAGGACAATGATTTCTTCGCCACCGAGGGAACTAACGATTCGGCGTTCACTGATCCGGCGCCGGATGAAGTTGTGGAGAGCTCCGACGGGGCCCACCGACAGTATCGGTCCGCAGACCAGGAGTCGTGGCGGCGAACCGCGGAAGAGGACGCGCTCCACCTCGACCCGCGCTCCTGACCCAGGGCATCCGGCAGTGTACTGATCACTTGCCGGCCGAGGGTGCGTCCGAACTGAATGTTCGATAACCGCACGCCCAACGGGAATCCACCGAGGGCGTCCCGTGCAGCGCACGCAAAGGGGTGCCCGATCCGCTGTTCCGGCCCGGGTGAGACTGTCGTTTCCGCCCCGTACGCGCCGGGCGGGCCGGGGCAGCTGGGGGTGAGCATGGCGGAGGGTGGCCGTCGCGCCGGCCGGGTCGATCTGGTCGGGCTGAGCCGGCGGTTCGGGGACCGCACCGCGCTCGACGCGGTCAGCCTGACGGTCAATGCCGGTGAGTATTTCTGTCTCCAGGGCCCGCCCGGCAGCGGCAAGACGGCGGCGCTGCGGCTGGTGGCCGGCCTCGACCAGCCTTCCTCCGGCCACGTCCTGCTTGACGGCGAGGACAACACCGGTATGCCCGCCTACCGCCGCGCGGTCAGCGCGATATTCGGCGGCTACACACTGTTTCCGTTTCTTGATGTTGCCGCGAATGTCGCCTTCGGGCTACGGCACGCCCACGGCCCGGCCATGCCCGGCCGCGCCGAGACGTCGGCGCGGGTCCGGTCCGCGCTGGTGGCCGTTCAGATGTCCGAATACGCGCGGCGCCGCCCGCCCCAGCTCTCCGGCGAGCAGCAGCAGCGGGTGGCGCTGGCCCGCGCGCTGGTGGGGCGGCCGCGGATTCTGCTGCTCGATGATCCGCTCGGTGCCATGGACGAGCAACTGCGCCCGGCCCTGCGCGAAGGCCTCCGGACGCTGCAACGCCAGATCGGCGTGACCATCATGCACGCCACCCCCGACCGCGACGAGGCGCTGGCCCTGGCCGACCGGCTCGCCGTGCTGGACGGCGGGCGGATCCTGCGGGCTGGCACGGCCCGGGAAGTCCACCCGGAGCCCACGGCCGCCTGAAGCGAGCGGCCGCGGGCGGTGGCGAGCGGCGGTGGGCGGACGGCCCGTCAGGGCCGGGGAGCGTGACCGGGCTGGTCCGGGAAACCGCCGGCCTCGGTGCGGCGGCGGTGCGCCAGCGCGGCGAAGATCTCCAGCGCCACCCGGTGGGCGCTGTTCACGGTCGTCTCCGCGTGGTCGTACGGCGGGGACACCTCGACGATGTCCGCCGCGGCGATGGGCGNGTCGAGGGCGATCTGGCGCACGGCCCGCAGCAGGTCAGCCGGGGTCATGCCGCCCGGTTCGGGGGTNCCGGTGCCAGGCGCGAACCCCGGGTCGAGCACGTCGATGTCCACCGACAGATACAGCGCGCGGCAGCCGTCCACCGCCTGCGCGATCGCCTCGGCCACGACGTCACGGCTTCCCCGCTCCCAGATCTCGTGCATCAGATGCCAGCGCATTCCCTGCTCGCGCATCCAGGCGAAGACGTCCGGCGGCGGCCAGTAGCCGCGCAGCCCCACCTGGACGAAGTTGCGCCCGCGCACCGCGCCGGACTCGATCAGCCGGCGCATCGGCGTGCCGTGTGACGCGAGGTTTCCGTCGATGATGTCCGCGGTGTCGGCGTGCGCGTCGAAATGGAGCAGGCCGAGCTCGCCCCAGCCGACCGCCTCCGCGACGCCGCTGGCCGCCGGCCAGGTTATCGAGTGGTCACCACCGATGATCAGCGGCGTGATGCCGAGCCGGGCGATGTCACCGACCTTCGTCCGGATGTTGCGGTGGGAGACCTCGGTCAGGCCGTGGGGGCAGTGCGCGTCACCGGCGTCGACCACGTCGAGCCAGTCGTAGATCTCGATCCCGAGGTCGAGATGGTA
Source organism: Frankia sp. EI5c (assembly GCF_001636565.1). Lineage (GTDB taxonomy): Bacteria > Actinomycetota > Actinomycetes > Frankiales > Frankiaceae > Parafrankia. Next base: position 91,929 of record NZ_LRTK01000017.1, on the reverse strand, counting down.
GCTGCCCGGGTTGTAGGCCAGCGCGCGCAGCGCCCGCGGCCCGAAACGAGCGCCTGGCCGGTGCGTCGTGGCGATATCGAACGGCGCGCCGACGACGGCGACGTCCGGACGGCGCGCGCGCAGTTCGTCGATGCCGGGCAGCCAGGGCAGCCCGGCGAACGTGGCGAGGCCCGCATACCCCGGAGCATCCGGCCCGGGGTCATCCGGAGGGAGGATTCGACCCGCGTAAGGGGGAACCGGAGCGGACGCCGCATCGCCGCCGTGTGTCATACGTTCCACCCCAGTCCAATACCGTTGGANGTCCGTGCCACGGCCGATCGTCGGTCGGGCGGCGCCCCGGTCAGGCGTCAGCGCCGGTCGGATTCCAGCCTCTCGCACCCGCCAGGTGCCCGCATCTGGCCCTACCCTGAGTCGGTGGATCTCCGCACGTTCGGCAGGTATGTCCTCACCCCGCGCCGGGACTACTCGCCAGGGGCGCGGCTGGCGGGGCTGACCGCTGTCGCGGCGATCGCCGCCGGGGTGTCCGCCCGGATCTACCTGGTGGACCCCGCGGAGCCGGGGCATTACCCGAGCTGCCCGTTCCGGGCTCTGACCGGCTGGGACTGCCCGGGCTGCGGCAGCCTGCGCGGGCTGCACCAGCTGCTGCACGGCCAGCTGACCGCCGCCGCCGACCACAACGTTTTCATGGTCGTCGCGGTGCCCGCGCTCACCCTGGCCTGGCTGGTCGCCGTCGCCCGGGCGGCGGGCTGGCGACGGCGGCTCCCGGCCGTACCCGTCCCCGCGCTGACCGCCCTGCCCATCCTGGTCGGCGTCTTCTGGGTGCTGCGGAACCTGCCCCTGCCGGTGGGCGACTGGCTGGCGTCCGGGAGCTGGCGGTAGCGGCGGTAGCGGTAGCGGTAGCGGTGGCGGTCAGTGTGCTTCTTCGGCTGTCGAGCCGCGCCCAGCGCTGGTCACCGTCAGCGATCTGACGGTGGTGGATGGCGTTTCGGGGTGCGGATCCCGGTGTTCCGGGCGCGGGTGTGAGCGTCGCGTTCCCGCGCCTATAGGGCTTTCCGTGTCCCGCGCGCAGAACCTTGACCACCACCATCGCGGGAGGGCCGCAACCCCTGGGCCGCGGAGGACACAGGCAGCCCTATAGGCGCGGACACCGCACATTCTCCGGACCTGGCGGATGGTGCGGGTGACCGTGTCCCGGACCTCTCCGCCGTCTGAAGGCCCTGGTAGCGGGCCTGCGGCCAGACTGCCGCCGGCGACGGCGGCCCGGCCCACCTGCCCCGGCGCCACACCGCGGTAGCGGGGTTCCTCCTCGAAGCCGTAGACGCCGGGCGGGTGGACGATCAGCGACCCGCCGCGGGCCCCGCCCCGCGGACCCGCACGCCCCACACCCCACCCGACCGCACGGGACATCCCACCCGATCAGACATCGTCGTCACCTCGGCGCTCGGGCAGCCACCGAACCACCGAACCAACGCCGACGGCCGCCGACGGTCGCTGACAGCCGCTGACAGCCACTGACGGCCGCCAGCCGAGCGCTGACCCGGTCAGCAGCGGATTCCCAGCACGTAGCAGGCGATCGCGGCTGTCGCCGCGACGTTGAGGGAGTCAACCCCGTGGGCCATCGGGATCCGCGCCCGTCTGGTGGCCTGGGCCAGCACCTCGTCGGTGAGCCCGTTTCCCTCGGTACCGAGCAGCACCGCGACGCGGGCCTGGGCACCGGCGCCGACGACGGCACCGGCACTCGCAACCACCGCCAGTTCCTCGGCGTCCGGTGCGGGGGTCAGCGCCACGACCTCGAACCCCGCCGTGCGCAGCAGCTCCAGGGCGGCGGGCCACGGCTCCAGGCGGGCGTACGGGACGGCGAAGACCTCACCCATCGACACCCGCACCGAGCGCCGGTACAGCGGATCCGCGCACCGCGGGCTCAGCAGGACGGCGTCCATGCCCAGACCGGCGGCCGACCGGAAGATCGCGCCGAGGTTGGTGTGGCTGACGAGGTCCTCGCACACGAGCACCCGCCGTGCGGAGGCGAGCAGCCGCGCCGGGTCGAGCGGCGGCCGGCGGCACATCGACGCAAGCGCCCCGCGATGGACCTCGAACCCGGTGATCGCCGCCAGTACCGACGGCCCCGCGACGTACACGGGCGGGGCGGCCTCGCCGGGCGGAGGCACCGCCCAGAACCGCGTCGGAACCGCGTCGAGCCGCGCCGGCGACACCAGTGCCGAGCGGGGCGGGTAGCCGGCACGCAGCGCTCGTTCGATCACCCGCTCACCCTCGGCGATGAACAGCCCCTGCTCCGGTTCGCGGCGGCGGCGCAGCGCGACGTCGGTCAGCGCGACGTAGTCCGCCACCCGCGGGTCCGCCGGGTCGTCGATCGGCACGATCTCCCGGCCACGCTGCGCGCTCACCCGTCCCCCGTCCACCGCGCCGCCGCCCGGTTGTCTTTCCCACGAAACCCACGACCAGCAGAATCAGCCCTCATGACCGCACCCGGACCAGCGGACGGCCGCGCCGCCGGCAGGAACAGCACCGCAGCCACCAGACCGGCACGCCCCAGCGAAGCTCCGCCACACCCGGCCGCGGCGGATCTTCTGGTGCTCGGCGCCGAACTGGTCGCGACGGTCGACGCCGATCGCCGGGAGATCGCGGGCGGCTGGGTGGCGATCACCGACGGGCTCGTCAGCGCGATCGGCGGCCCCGGGCAGGCACCGCCCGCCGCCACCCGGACCCTGCGCGCCGACGGCTGCCTGGTGACGCCGGGGCTGGTGAACACACATCACCACATCTACCAGAACCTCACCCGCTCCTTCGCCCCGGCACTCGGCGGAACCCTTTTCACCTGGCTGCAGACGCTCTATCCCCTCTGGGCCCGGCTGGACGAGGAGGCCGTCCACACCTCCGCCTTCGTCGGGCTGACGGAGCTGGCACTCGGCGGCTGCACCACCTCGACGGATCACCTCTACGTCCACCCCCGGGGCGGCGGCGACCTCATCTCGGCCGAGATCGCGGCGGCGCGGTCGCTGGGCATGCGCTTCCACCCCACCCGCGGCTCGATGTCCCTCTCCGTGAAGGACGGCGGGCTGCCACCGGACTCGGTCGTGCAGGACCCGGACGAGATCCTGGCCGACTCGGCGCGGCTGGTCGCCCGCCACCACGACCGGTCCCACGGGGCGATGGTGCGCATCGCGCTCGCGCCGTGCTCCCCGTTCTCGGTGAGCCCCGAGCTCATGAGGGCCACCGCGGAACTGGCGGAGTCCCTCGACGTCCGGCTGCACACGCATCTGGCCGAGGACCCGGAGGAGGACGACTACTGCCTCGCGGTGTTCGGCCGGCGGCCGATCGACCAGTTCGCCGAGGTGGGGTGGGGCAGCGACCGGGCCTGGGTCGCGCACTGCATCTGCCCGAACGACGAGGAGGTCACCCGGCTCGGCGCCTGGGGCACGGGGGTCGCGCACTGCCCCAGCAGCAACATGATTCTCGGCGGCGGACTCGCCCCGGTGGCGGAGTTCCGCGCCGCCGGCGTCCCGGTCGGGCTGGGCTGCGACGGGTCGTCGTCGGCCGACTCCGCCTCGCTCTGGCTGGAGGCGCGCACCGCCATGCTCCTGGGCCGGCTCCGGCGGGGGGCCGCGGCGATGTCGGCCCGCGACGCGCTGGAGATGGCGACCCGAGGTGGCGCCGCCTGCCTCGGCCGGGTCGGCGAGATCGGCGAGCTGTCCGTGGGCTCCGCGGGTGACCTGGTGATCTGGCCGCTGGACGGGGTCGCGTTCGCCGGGGCCCTGTCCGACCCCATCGACGCGTGGCTGCGCTGTGGGCCGACCGCCGCCCGGCACACGGTCGTCGCCGGGCGCCTGGTGGTGGAGGACGGCCTGCCGGTGCATCCGGATCTGGGCGAGATGCTCCACAACCACCGCCGGATCGCCGGTGGCATCCAGGCCGCGTTCGAGGGTCCCGATCATGGCTGACCCCGGCTGCCGGCACTACCGTCACCGCTGCCGATACCACCGGCGCCGCCGGGGCCCGGCAGCGTTCAGCCTGGTCACCGGGCCTCAGCGGGCTCGTCCACGTTGGCCCCGGTTGGTCGCTGCCTGCTCCGAAGCAGTATTCTTGGGCAGAGGATCCGCGACTCAGAAGGCTCGCCCGCCATCTGGCGGCCCGGTGCCCGGCCGGTTCCTCGGCGGCCGAGCCTGGATCGCGACCCAGGCAGCCGCCGTCGGTGCCGACCGCCGAATCCCCCGATCGGCCCAGTCAGCGCCGGCGGCGGCGCGATGCGCACCGCCCACCCGCCACCGGCCGGCGCCCGGCCGACATCACCCGAGTGGGCGGTATGCGCAGGGCGGACCGGTGCCGCGTTGATGTCACCTTCCACGCCCGGGCCCGACGGCCGGCGGCCGCCAACCCTCCCCGCGGGCACCGTCGCCGCGCTCACCGCGAGGCTGGGGCGGCTCGACGCCGTGCTGGCCGCCCGGCTTCCCGGCGATCCCGGTACCCGCCAGCCGGTCCACACCTGCTACGTGCCCGCCGACCGGATACATCCGGAGATCGTCACCCAGTGGGGTGCGGCCGCGCGCGACGCTCTCCGCCGGCACGCGCCGGACCCCGGCACGCTTGCCGCCGTCACCCTGGGCCGCACCCCGCAGCGCGGTGCCGAGGCCGCGGGCAACGACGATCCCGAGCTTGCCGCGGATGTGTACGCGCATGTCGTCGGGGCGCTGTCGGCCGAGCCGATCCAGGATCTCAGAGTCGATCTGGAGGACGGCTACGGCCCGCGCCCCGACGACGCCGAGGACACCGACACCGTGGCGGCGGCCGAAGCCCTGCGGGCCGCCTCCGCCGCCGGGCTGCTGCCGGCCTCGTACGGCCTGCGCCCCAAATCGCTCGACCCGGCCGTCCGGGCGCGTGGGCTGCGCAGCCTCGACCTCTTCCTCACCACCCTCGCCGGGGACGACGGGCCACCGCCCGGCCTGGTGGTGACCCTGCCGAAGGTCAGCGCACCGGAACAGGTGAAGGTCTTCGCGGACGTCCTCAGCGTGCTGGAACACCGGCTCGGGATCCCGCCGACCGCGCTGGAGATCCAGGTCGAGACGCCGGCCGCGGTGCTGGGCCTGCCGGCGCTGGTGGCGGCCGCCCCCGAACGGCTGACGGGTCTGCATGTCGGGACGTACGACTACTCGGCGGCGCTCGGCATCTCCGCGGCCGACCAGGCCAGCGATCACCCCGCGGTCGAGCTCGCCACCTCGCTGATGCAGCTCGCCGCCGCGGGCACCGGCGTCCGGGTGGCCGACGGCTCGTCGAACCTGCTGCCGGCCGGAACGACCGCCGAGGTCCACGCCGGCTGGCGGCGCCACGCCGGGCTGATCCGCCGCGCCTGGTCCCGAGGGCTCTACCAGGGCTGGGACCTGCACCCCGCGCAACTGGTCAGCCGGCACGCCGCGGTCGGCGGCTGCCTGCTGAGCGGTCTGCCCGCGGCCCTGCGCCGCCTCGCCGACTATGCCGCCGCCCGCGCCGGCGGATCGGTCGCCGACGAGCCGGCGACCGCGCGGGCGCTGGCCGGCCACGTCCTGCGCGCCCTGGACGCCCGGCTGCTGGACGATGCCCGGTTGCGCGCCGCGGGCCTGGACCACGCCACCGTCGCCCGGCTGGGCGGCCGGGCGGACCCCCGGCCGGCCGAACCGGTTGCCGGCCGGCCGGGCCGGGATCAGGCCCCGCGGTAGGTGGTGTACCCGTAGGGCGCGAGCAGCAGGGGCACGTGATGGTGCTCGGCCGCGTCCCGGATGACGAACACCACCGCGACCTCGGGGTGGAAGGCCGAGTGCCCGGCGGTGTCGAACACCAGGCGCCAGGTGCCGGCACTGTCCGCGGGCAGGTCCCCCGCGCGCCCGTCGGCGTCCGTCACCGTCTGGGCGACCGGGCGCCAGCCCTTCACCGCGCCGTCCAGCGTCAGCGCGGCCCGCTCCAGCCGCACGGGGACGCCTACTGCCGGCTTGCCCGCGCCGGTGTCCAGCACATGGGTCGACAGGCTCACGCACACCGCCTTCTCCGACCGCGCCGCGGCGGTTGCCGGGCCGCGGCCTGTGTCATCACTGCCACCATTTGTTACTGACCGGAACCACCNGTCACTGACCGGTGATCAGGTGCCGCAGGCGCAGGGCCGTGATCTCGGCCTGCTGACCGGCCGCCACCCGAAGCTCGGTTTCCGGATCGTTGGCCATTCTCGCGCGCAGCAGCTCCAGCATCTCCTCCGCGCCACGCCCGGCGGCGCGGACCAGGAAGACGAAACCGAAGCGGTCCTCGTAGGCGGCGTTGCCCTCGGCGAGTGCCCGCCGGACCTCGTCACCGGCCTGCTCCAGCGCGGCCTGCTCCCGGCGGGGGGCGTCGATGGTGACGACGGTGGCCCGGGAGGACGTGGGCGGGGTCGGCGCGGGCGCCGGGCGCTCCCCGATGCGGGGGTGCGCGGTGAAGGCTTCCAGCCAGGCCGACTCGGGCAGATCCCACCAGGCCTGTTCCGCGGCGGGCAGCAGCGCGGCGAGGGTGCCGAAGGGGCGGCCGGCGACGACGGCGTCCGCCCAGTCCTCGGAGCCGCAGCAGGCCAGCAGCTCCTCCCGGGCCGCCGCGGGCGCCAGCGAGTCGAACCAGCGCATGGCGAGCGCCTCCCGCCCGGTCGGGGTCGGGTTCCCGAGGAGCCGCAGCCGGGCGAGGCCGCCGTCCGGGATCGCGTCGACGCGCACATGGGTCGCCTCGACCGGCACCTCGAGGTCGAACAGGTGCCGGGTGTTCGGCTGGACGCGGGTGCGCGGCAGCAGCGGCCGCCAGTCGGTGATCGCCGCCAGGCCGCCCGCCGCGGCCTCGTCGTCACCGACCTCGGGAGCGTTCGCCGCCCACAGGGCGACGGCGCGCGGGGCGTTGCCGCGGAAGTGCCGGGTGTCGACCTCGGCACGCACCACGGTCCCCTCGGTGCTCAGCCGGACCACCGCCCAGTCGTGCCCCTCGCCACGCCGGCGCCGGGTCTCCCAGCCCTCCCCCATGACGCGGGCGTCGCCGGAGGCGTTCAGGTTGTGGCGGTCGCCGTAGTGCATGTCGCTGGCCGCCACGACGACCCCGCCCAGATAGGCGGCCGCGAGGTCGGAGGTGACCCGATCGAGCAGCCGCGGGTCCGGTACGACCACGCCGTGCACCCGCAGCCGGGCCACCCCGCCGTCCGGGTGGATGGTCAGCCGCAGGTGGCTGATCCGGAACCTGGCCTCGACCGGCACCGACAGCACGTTGACGGAATCCGCGGACACCGGCGTGCGGCTGACCAGCGGCACCCAGGTGACGGAGTCCTCGGCGACCTCCTCGGCGGACGGGTAGCCGGCCAGGGTGGCCCCGTGCAGCTCGACCGACTCCGGGGCGTTGCCGGTGAAATGGGTCGTGTCGACGGTCACGGCGTGCACGATCCCGGGCGAGCCGAGCCGCACGATCGCCCAGTCCGCTCCGGGCAGGTCCCGGCGGCGCCGGGTCTCCCACCCGTCGGTCCACTGGCCGCGCTCGGTGAACACCCCCGGGCGGACCGTCGGCGCCTCGGGCAGCAGCATCCGCTCGGCGAGAGCGAAGAACTCGTCGTTCACCGCGACGACGGAACCCCCGAACCGGGCGGCGGCGAGATCGACGAGGTTCGTCAGGTCGGGCGCGTCGGTCATTCGGGCTCCTTCGACTCCGGCGGGCGGACAGCCGGCTCCCCGGCGACCGTCACCGCGTGAGCAACCGGCCCCGGACTGGTCGGTCACCGTCCGCCCGGTGCCCCCGCAGATACGTCGCGAGCACCACACCATCCAGCGTTCGCCCAGCGTATGGCGTCAGCGGGTGGCGATGACGCAGCAGGGCCGGTTCGACGACGAAGCTCAGGTCGGGGTCGAGCACCACCAGATCGGCGTCGGCGCCGACCGCGATGCGGCCTTTGGATCCGGCTGGGGCCGCGCCGGCACCGGGCACCCCGAGGCCGGGTGCGCCGAGGCCGGCGAGATCGGCCGGTCCCGAGCACATCCACTCGACGACGTCGGCGAGGCCGTGCCCCCGCCGGCGCGCCGCGGTCCACACGGCCGGGAGCCCGAGCTGAATCGACGCGATCCCGCCCCAGGCGGTCCCGAAGTCGCCGGTGTCGATCGACTTCAGCGCCGGGGTGGCCGGCGAGTGGTCGGTGACGACCCCGGCGAACAGCCCGGCCGCCAGGCCGTCCCACAGCCGGTCCAGGTTCGGCCGCTCCCGGATCGGCGGCGCGCACTTGAAGACGGTCGCGCCGTCGGGCACCTCCTCGGCGGTGAAGGTCAGGTAGTGCGGGCAGGTCTCCGCGGTCAGCGGCAGGCCCTCCTCGCGGGCGGCGACCACGTCGTCGAGCGCCTCGGCCGCCGCCAGGTGCAGCACGTGCAGCGGCGCTCCGGTGGACGCGCAGAGGGCGGCGAGCGAGGCCACCGCGGCGCGCTCGGCGGCCGGCGGCCGGGAGCGCAGCCAGCTGGCGAAGGCGCGGCCCGCCGCCGGCGGCGCGCCCGCGAGCACCGACGGCGACTCGGCGTGGACCACGGTGAGGGCACCCAGCCGGGCGGTGTGCCGCGCCGCGGCGGCGAGGGCGTCCAGGCTCACGTGCGGGAACTCCTCGACCCCCGACGGGGCGAGGAACGCCTTGAAGCCGAAGACGCCCGCGTCGTGCAGCGCCGCCAGGTCGGCTAGCCGGCGGGCGTCGGCACCGATGATGCCGCCCCAGAAGCCGACGTCGACCGCGACCCGGCCTGCCGCGGCGGCCCGCTTCGCCGCCAGGGCCGCGAGCGAGGTGGTCGGCGGGATCGAGTTCAGCGGCATGTCGATGATCGTCGTGACGCCGCCCGCCGCCGCGGCGCGGGTGGCGGTGGCGAACCCCTCCCACTCCGTTCGGCCCGGCTCGTTGACGTGGACGTGCGTGTCCACGACACCGGGCATGAGCACCAGGTCACCCAGGTCGGTGACCGCGGCACCGGCGGGGACCTCCGTCGGGGCGGTGACGGCGGTGATCCGCCCGTCGGTGACGTGGACGGCCGCTGGTCGCACGCCGGCCGGCAGCACGACCCGGCCCGATCTGACCACCTCGACGGATTCGGGCAGCACCACCCGGTCAGGCCCCGGCATCCCGCTCAACCGCCCAGGCCGACATCGCCCAGGCCGACATCGAGCAGGTCGACCGGACGCACCGGGACCCGGTGCAGGTCCCGCCCGGTCGCGTCGCGGATGGCCGCGACGATCGCCGCGGTCACCGTGCAGGTCGGGGCCTCACCCACCCCCTTCGCCCCGTAGGGGGCGTCCGGGTGCGGATAGGTGAGCGCGGTGAAGTCCAGCGCCGGCACGTCCGCGGCGGTCGGGAGGAGGTAGTCATGCAGGGTCGGATTGGTCACCACACCCCCCACGGTGACCAGTTCCTCCATGACCGCCAGACCCAGCCCCTGGGCGGTGCCGCCCTCCACCTGCCCCCGCAGCGACAGCGGATTGATCACCGTGCCGCAGTCCTGGGCCAGTGCCAGCGAGACGACCCGGACCAGGCCGAGATCGAGATCGACGTCGACAACGGCCCGGTGGGCCGTGGCGGCGAAGGCCACATGCGGATCCCCCTGGCCGTGTTCGTCCAGCGCGGTCGTGCGCCGGTGGCGGAAGGTGTACTCGGCCTCCACCGGGCCGGCGGCGAGCGCCTCCGCCAGGGAGATCCTGGTCCCCGTCTCGGCACCGACGATCTCGCCCCCCTCGATCACCAGCGCCCGCCGCGGCGACTCGACCACCTCGGCCGGCAGGCCCAGCGCGCGCGCCACCCGAGCCAGCAGCCGGTCGACCACCGCCGCGCAGGCACCGCGCACCGCCCCGCCGCTCATCCAGGTCTGCCGCGAGGCACTCGTCGAACCGGCACTGCCGACCAGGGTGTCCGCCGGCGCCAGCTCGATCCGCTCCACGCCGAGCTCGGTGCGCGCGATCTGCCCGGCGATCGTGACGAAGCCCTGACCGACCTCGGAGCAGGCGCTGTGCACGACCGCGTACGGCTCCCCGGCCCCGGCCCCGCCGCTGCCGCTGCCGAGGGCGAGTCGGACCCGCGCTGTGGAGGAGTCGTCCATCCCCTCGGAGAACAGCAGGTTCTTGTACCCGAGGGCGAACCCGACCCCGCGCCGGACGCGACCGAGATCCGCGGCGACGGCCTGCCCTCCCGGGCGCGCGGTGTCCGGGGAGTCGGCGGTCAGCGCGGGCGGCAGCGGGCGGGCGGCCACGACCTCGATCGCCTCCCGCGCGGGCAGCGGCGGGTCCAGGATCTGCCCGGTGGGCAGGACGTCCCCGGGCCGCAGCGCGTTGCGGACCCGCAGCGCCACCCGGTCCATCCCCAGGCGGTCGGCGAGCCGGTCCATCTGGGCTTCGTGACCGATCACGACCTGCGGCACACCGAACCCGCGCATCGCCCCGCAGGGCGGATTGTTCGTCCGGACGACCAGGCCGTCCAGGCGGGCGTTGGGTACCCGGTAGGGCCCAGCGGCGTGGGTGACCGCGTTGGTGAGCACCGCGGGGGACGAGGAGGCGTAGGCACCGCCGTCCATCAGCACCCGCGCCGCAACGCTGACCAGGTCGCCCTCCGGGGTCGCGGTGTGGCGGAACCACATCCGGGCCGGGTGGCGGTGCGGGTGGCCGAGGAACGACTCGACCCGGTCATAGGCGATGCGGACCGGCGCGCCGGTGGCGAGCGCCAGCAACGCTCCGTGGATCTGCAGCGTCACATCCTCGCGCCCGCCGAACGCCCCGCCGACCCCGGCGAGCTCCAGCCTGACCAGCGCCTCGGGCAGGCCCAGGCAGGCGGCGATCTGCTCGCGGTCCGAGTGCAGCCACTGGGTGGCCACCCACATCCGCAGCCCGCCGTCACCCGCGGGGACGGCGAGCGCCGCCTCCGGGGCCAGGAACGCCTGGTCCTGCATGCCGACGACGTAGCTGTCCTCGACGGCGACGGGCCCCGCGGCGGCCGGGTCGCCGTGCCGCAGGGTGATCTCCCGGAACACGTTGCCGGCCGGATGGAGTGGCTCGGCCTCCGGCGCGGCGGACCGCTCCGGGTCGACGATCGGCTCGAGCGGCTCGTACTCGACCTCGATGGCGGCCAGGGCACGCCGCGCGACCGCCGCGTCGACCGCCGCCACGGCCGCTACCGGCTCGCCGGCGTAACGGACCTCGGTGGCCGCGAAGACGGGCTGGTCGGCGGTGATCAGTCCGTAGGTCGCCACCCCGGGGACGTCCGCCGCGGTGACGACGGCGGCGACGCCGGGCAGGCGCCGGGCGGCAGCGGTGTCGACCCGCCTGATCCGGGCCCGCGGGTGCGGGGAGCGCAGCGTCCGCGCGTGCAGCATGCCGGGCATGCTCAGGTCACCGGCATAGGCGAAGGCCCCGCTGACCTTCGCGGGCCCGTCGGGACGAAGCTCGCGGGCCCCGACGCCCCGGCGACGCGCGGTCACGCCGGGCCGCCTCGGCGGCGAGCCCGGCCAGCACCGTCAGCCCGGCCAGCACCGTCAGCCCGGCCAGCACCGTCAGCCCGGCCCGCCCGATCGGCACGTCCGGCCAGGCCCGTCTGAACCTCCCGTACCGCCGCGAGGATCCGGCCGTAGCCGGTGCACCGGCAGATGTTGCCCGCCAGCGCCTCGCGGATCTCGTCCTCGCCGGCCGACGGGCGGCGGCTGAGCAGATCGGTGACGGCCACGACCAGGCCCGGCGTGCAGAACCCGCACTGGACCGCGCCGTGGTCGAGGAACGCGGCCGAGATCTCGGCCGCCGGCCCGCCGGTGCCGAGCCCCGCGACCGTCACCACCCGGGCGTCGGCCGCGTCGGCGGCGAGGACCGTGCAGGCCAGGACCAGGCGGTCGTCCAGCAGGATCGAGCAGGCTCCGCACCTGCCCTGCTCGCAGGCATCCTTCACCGAGGTCACACCGAGCCGCTCCCGCAGGACGGTCAGCAGCGACTCCGCCAGCCGCGCGCCGGCCACGACCTGCCGGGCACCGTCGACGTTCAGGTGGTAGGTGAGCCCGTCGGCGTCGGCCGCGGGCTCGCCGCCGGCACTCACCCGGACCTGCCCGCTCCGGGGACGGCTCCCAGGCACCGGGCGAATGCCCGCGCCGCGAGGACGCCACCCGCGTGGACGCGGTACTCGGCTGGATGGCGCGGGTCCTCCGGCAGCGGCGGTGCCCCGCGCAGCGCCTCCGCCACCAGTTGGCCGAAGCGGCGCGCCACCGCCGCCGGGGCGGTTCCCGTCACCCAGTCCACCTCGTCGCGGACACCGCGCTCGGCGGTCGCCACCCGCCAGGGCCCGGTGGCGACCCCGCCCACCGCGCAGCAGACCCGCTCGCGCACCCGGTCGACGAGCAGCGCGCAGGACACAACGGCCGGAAACGCGGCCTGCCGGCCGCCGATCTTCAGATATGTCTGCGGGCCGCTCGGTCGGGCCATCCGCACCGCCGTCACCAGTTCGCCGGGGTCGGGCCCGGTCCGCAGGTAGTCGGCGATTCCGGTGGAGCGGTTCCCGCCCGCGGTGGCGAGCAGCACCTCCGCGTCCGCGGCCGAGAGGAAGGTGAGCAGGTCACCGCGCGGATTGGCGGAGCCGAGTGCGCCGCCGACCGTCCCGCAGTTGCGGATCTGGGCCGAGCCGACGGTACGGGACGTCGCGGCCAGCCCCGGCGCGAGCGACCAGCCCTCGAGATCGGCGTAGGTGACACCGGCCCCGACGGTGAGCGTGTCCGCGCTGGCCCCGCGCACGCGCAGTTCCAGCACCCGGCGCAGGGCGACGATCGCCGCCGGCCCGCGGACGGCGGCGCGCAGCGCGGGGACGAGATCCGTCCCGCCGGCGAGCAGCCGCACCTGCCGGCCCGCGGACGCCTCGGCGGCCAGCGAGGCCACGGCCTCGCCGACGGTCCCGGGCCGGTGCAGCACGGTCGACCCACCGCCGAGCGTCGTCATGGCGCCGACAATAACGGTGGCAGGTTACGTCGATGTTCGACCGACTGCCACCGTCCGAAGTCCTCGCCGGACGTGCGCGGCCTTGTCGGGGCACTCCCAGCTGCGACGTGTTACGACGTGGATGTGCTCCGGAAACAGAGAATCGATTCGGTGGTGCGATGACGACCGGTCGCCTGACGAACCTCCACCCGGCGCTGCGGCACGGCTGGCACCCGGTGGCCCGCTCCACCGAGGTCACCACCGACCCCGTCGCCGTGCGGCTGCTCGGCGAGGCCTGGGTCCTGGCCCGGCTCGACGGCCGGGTCACCGCGTTCGCCGACCGGTGCCCGCACCGCCTGGCTCCGCTGTCCGCCGGGCGGGTGGAACACGGCGAACTCGTCTGTGCCTACCACGGCTGGCGTTTCGCGGCGTCCGGGCGGTGCACCGCGGTACCCGCGCTCGGGCCGGGCGTGCCCGCGCCCCGGCGGGCCCGGGCCGCCGCGCCCTGGGGTGTCACCGAACGACACGGCCTGGTCTGGCTGGCACCGGCGGAGCCGGTCGCGGACATCATCGACCTGCCCGAGGCGGACGAACCGGGGTTCGACAGCGCCTGGTTGCCCACCTCGCGGACGACCGCCTGCGCGGGCCTGCTCGCCGACAACTTCCTCGACACCGCGCACCTCCCGTTCGTCCACGCCGGCACGATCGGTGCCGGGGAGGGCACCGTCGTCGCCCCCTACCGGGTCGAGGCCGAGGGCGCGGGCTTCCTGTTCCGGATGGAGCAGGACGTGGCGAACCCGGAGGACCCGGGGGTGGCGGCGGGGCTGCGGCCACTCGTCCAGCGCCGCGTGTCGACGTACGTCTACCAGCCACCGTTCATGCTGCGGCTGCGGCTGGAGTATCCGGCGGCGGCCATCACCAACACGATCCTGTTCTGCCTGCAGCCGGAGGACCTGGACGCGACCGGCGTCCACACCCTGATCGTGCGCGACGACCTCGGCGGCGACCCCGCCCGGCTGGCGGAGGCCGTCCACTTCGAGCAGACGGTGCTGGAGGAGGACCTGGCACTGCAGGAACGCTTCACCGTCAACGGCCTGCCGCTGATCCCCGGGGGCGGCGCGGAGCCCGAGGAGGTGAGCATCCGCGCGGACGCGGCCGGTGTGGCGCTGCGCCGGGCCCTCACGGCCCTGGTGGCCCGCGCCGCACCCGCACCCGCCCTCGCACCGGCACCCGCCCTCGCATCCGCACCCGCGGCTGGTGCACGGTCGGCGGGTCAGCGGATATCCGACACCGAACCGGCTTCGGCCGGGTCCGCGTCGGACCTACCATGTGATCGGTACGCGGCACCGGGCGACCTGGCCACGGCGCGGGAGGCCCGGAAGGTGGTGCCTGGTGCGGAACAGCGCCGAGCTGGCGGCGGAGCCCGATGACACGCTCCCCCGCACCGACCTGCCGCTCGGCCCACCGACGATGGCAGCGGCCGCACCGGCCAGGCCGGTGCCGGCACCGGCCACGGCAGTCGCGGCACCGGCAGCGCCGACCGCCCCGGTGAACCCCGACTTCGCCGCCCGCCGCACCTCCGCTGGCTGGCGCGACCTCGACCCGCGGGAGTTCGACCGGCTGCGCCGCCTGGTCGGCGCGGCCGGCGGCCGGGGGGACAGCGCGCTCGCGGCCATGTCGGACGAGCAGATCGCCCGCTCCCTGGGGCTGGTCGTCACCGAGGGCGGCCGCACGCACGTCCTCGCGGGCGCGGTGCTGCTTTTCGGCCGACCCGACGCCCTCCGGCGGCACGTGCCCAACCACGAGGCCGCCCTCCAGATCATCGGGCCGGAGACCGGCGAACCCGGTGCCAAAGTGAACGACTTCTTCCGCTGGCCGCTGCTGCGTCTCACCGAGGAGCTGCTCGCCCGCTTCCGTGCCCGCAACCCGGAGCGCGAGGTCCGCTACGAGCTGGTGCGCGCGGGCGTGCCCCGCTACGCCGAGCAGGCGTTCCGCGAACTGCTCGCCAACGCCTTCGTCCACCGCGACTACTCCGCGGCCGGAGCGGTGCATGTGCAGTGGACCCGCACCGGCATCGAGATCTCCAGCCCCGGTGGCTGCCCGGCCCCCGGGAGCGGCGACGCCCTGGGGCTGGCCGCCCGGCCACCCCGGCCGCGCAGCCCGCTGCTGGCGGACGCGTTCCGCCGGGCGGGCATCACCGACCGCACCGGGCGGGGGATCCGCCGGGCCTGCGCCGCCCAGCTCCGCGGCGGCCTGCGGCCACCGGATCATGGCCGGTCGACGTCCGACTGCGTGATCGCCGTGCTGCCGAGCATCCCCCCGGATCTCGCGTTCGCGCTGTTCGCGCTCGGCCGGGCCTGCGCCGGCGCTCCGCTCGACCTGCCCGAACTGCTCGTCCTCACCGCCGCGACCCGCGATGGCGTACTGCGGACCAGCGACGTCGCCGCGCTGCTCGACACCGACAAGGACCACGCCCGCCGGCACCTGACGGACATGGTCGGCCGCGGGCTGATGGAGATCGGCGGGCTGGGCGGCACCCGGGTCTGGTCACCGTCGAGCGAGGTCCGGCGCGCGCTGCGCGAGGCCGGCACCCAGCTCTCGGCCCGGCCCGGCCGGCCCGGGCTCCGGCCGGCTCCCGCCGGTCACCCGCGGGCCGCGGGCCGCGCGTCCGAAGCCTGACCGGCCCAGACCGGCCCGGACCGGCCCGGACCGGATCGCCCCGGATCGGAACGCCCCGGATCGGAACGCAGCCCGGTCAGGGCCGGACGTACAGTTCCCGGCCGAGCTGGGAGAGCGTGCGCAACGGCGAGGCGAGGCGGCAGCCGAGGTCCCGGGCCGTGGTGTCCACCGCCGCGAGCTGGCCGAGCACCGCCTCCCAGGGAGCGTCGCTCATCAGGCCGGCCACCGGCAGCGGGCAGGCGGCCAGCACCCAGCCGCGTTCCACCACGACGAATCCACCGCCCATGCCCTCCAGCGCCCGGGCCGCGGTGAGCATGTCCGCGTCGCCCGCCCCGACGATCACCATGTCGCCGGGCGCCGCCACGGCGGTCGCGCCGAGCGCGCCTCGGGTAAGCCCGATTCCGCGGACCATGCCGACGCGCACCCGGTCCGCGCGGCCCGACCGGTCGAGCACCGCCGTCTTGAGTAGATCCCGGGACGGGTCGGCGACGACGACGCCGTCACGCAGGGTCGGTTCGAGCCGGACGACGCCCACCCGCGGGACGCCCTGGTCCGCCCCGGGGAAGCCGGCGCCCGCGGCGGACTCGGGATCTCCCGGAACGCGGACGTCGACGGCGGTGAGTCGGGTGTCCCGCCGGCTGCCCCAGTGCATGCACGGCGAGGTGAAGGACCCCGTGTAGAGGCCGACGGGCAGNCGCACGGACGACTGCGCCCACTGCGGGGCCGGGTCGAAGTTGTCGAACAGGGCACGGCCGCGTTCCGCGGCGATCCGGCCGCCGGCGATCACCACGTCGGGCGGGACCCGCGCGGTCAGGTCCCGCACGATCTGCAGGTCGGCGAGGCGGGCTGGCGCGATCAGGCCGAGCACGTGGTCGAGACCGAACGCGCGCGCCGGAGTGAGGGTGGCGGCCCGGACCGCGGACGCCACGCCGGCACCCGCCCGGATCTCCTCCCGGACGAGGTCGTCGAGATGGGTGAACGCGAACGCGCCCCCGATCGAGTGCGGCGGCGCCTCGGTGCCCGGGTGCACACCACGCAACCGCGGGCCGGGCATGTCCGGAGCCAGCACGTCCGGCGGCAGCACGCTCGGGGCCAGCGACTCCGCGCCCAACAGGTCCGCGCCCAGCAGGTCCGGGGCCAGCAGATCTGACGCCAGCAGATCCGGAGGCAGCAGGTTCGGGGCCAGGGCGTCCGGAACCAGCGTGTTCGAGACCGGCAGGTCCGGCGCGGGGAGGTGGGTGCCCGGGAGGAAGGCCGCGGAGCCGCCGGCCGCCGGGCCGGCCTGGCGCGGCACGACCTGCGAGATCGTCACCCCGGCGGCGCCGGCGGCGTTCTCCGCACCGGGCCACGCCTGCGCGGGGTCGCCGTCACCGCCCTCGACCGGCCCGCGGGGCAGCACCCGGATGGGCGTGTCGGTCCGCAGCACCAGCGTGCGCCCTCGCGGGCCGTACAGCCGTTCCAGTTGCGCCGGGTCGGTCAGCACCGTGACCGTGCCCCGGGGGACGACGAGCCGGGCGAGCTCGCCCGGTGGAAGCAGAGTGCGCTCGACCGAGGTGCGGGCGTCCACATACGCCGGCAGCACGAACCGGCCGGCCGCGTCGAGGCTGCGGCGCGCCCGCTCCGCGCCCGGCCGGGTGATCGCCGCGATGTAGCGGCCCGCGATGAGGATGTCACGCCGCAGCAGCTCACCGGTCTGCACGACCAGCACGACGCCACCGCGGATGGCGAAGTCGGCCTCCGTCCGCCCCATCGCGATGGAGCGCAGCCGCTCGATCTCCGCCGGGGTCGGGGCGAGAGGTTCGCCGAGCCCGGCCGGGGCGGAGGTGCGGGGCAGGCGCGCGCCACCCGCCGAACCGGAGCGCCCGTCCCGCGGCTGCGGGCGGCGGCGGGCCGGTACGGCCGGCGCCGCCGTCACGGCCGGCGCGACCAGCGGCGGCAGCCCGCGCAGCGGACCGGCGGCGGGGCGGTCGCGCCCCACCGGGGGAACCCCCGAGGCGACCTGCGGCGCACCCGCGGGCGGAACCGGCGAGGAGGGTGCCGGGACTACCGACGCCACCTGCCCCGGAGGGGCGCCGGTGGGGGCCCCGCTGGAGTAGAAGGCGTCGACCGTCGGGTCGACGTCCCGCTCAGCGGCCATGACCGTCCTCCGGAGCTCACCGGTCGACCCCGCCGACCACCCGTCACAAATCCACGCGCTGCATCTTCGCCCTGACAGGTCGACGCTGACCACGCCAGCACGCGACCAGGCAGGCACGTTCTGACGCATTGCTCTACCACCGCATTCTCGTACGAGACCGGCGGCACGCGTGGTCAGGTGTCGGAAAGCAAGCAGTGCCAGGTACGCCACATCACGCAAGGTGACGAAAAACCGGGGTAATGCATGCTTCACGGCGACCGACGGTGGCCCGCCACCCGGATCCGCTCGACAACGGGCGGCACCACTCAACCCCGCCGGGACGGCTCGGGGCCGTAGCGGGCGAGGACGACCGCCTCCACGAACCCGACGACCGCGTAGACAGCCACGCTGGCTACGGTGATCACAACGGTGGCGGCCCACACACCGCCGTAGTCGAAGGTCTGCTGCGCCCGCTGCATGAGATAGCCGAGGCCCTTGCCCGTCGCCAGCCACTCCGCGAGCAGCGCCCCGATGACCGCGCCCGGCACGGAGATCCGGGCCGAGACGAACAGCGCGGGCAGCGCGCTGGGGAGGGCCACCTTGCGCAGCACCGTGAGCGGGCCACCCCCGTGGGCGAGGACGAGGTCGGTGGACGCGGCCGGTGCCGAGCGCAGCCCGAAGACCAGGTTGACCAGCGACGGGAAGAACACGACGATGCCCGCGAGCACCGAGACGGCCAGCAGTCCGCGGCCGAAGACGAGCGTGAGCAGCGGGGNCATCGCGACCAGCGGCACCGAGCGCAGCATCATCGCCACCGGCATCAGCGCCTGCTCGACCGAGCGGCTGAGCACGAACGCGATCGCGACCCCGAGCGCGGCGATCGTTCCGGCGACATAGCCGACGGCGGCGTCGCCGAGGGTGTGCCACAGCCCGTCCAGGATGACGTCGCGGTGCTCCGCCGCGGCCGGTTCGGTGAACAGGTACCGCCAGACCGCCTGTGGGTCCTTGGCCACCAGCGGGTTGAGGTCGAAGACCTCGATGAAGGCGTACCAGAGACCGACGATCACCGCGGTGGAGGCGACCACCGACACCAGTGTCCGCCCGACCCGGACGAGGACCGCGCCCGCCACCGGATGTCCGCCGCCGAACCGGCCGGGCACGGTGGACGCGGCCGCGGCGCCGGCGGGACTGGTGGCGTCGGCGGACCTGGTGGCGTCGGCGGGGCCTGCGGCGTTGGTGCCGGCCGAGGCGTTGGTGCCGGCGGGGCCATCGGTGGCGGCGGTGGTCGTGGCGGCGCTCATCGGGCTCCTCCGGGGTTGCCGCGGGGCGCCCATGGCACGAGCAGCCGCGCCAGCAGGGCCGTCACGGCGTAGCCGAGCCCGGCGACGGCCGAGGCGACGATCGCCAGCGCCCAGGTTCGCGGGACCTCCAGGGCCTGCTGCGAGTGGACCATCGCGATGCCGAGGCCACGGTCGGCGCCGAGGAACTCGCCGACGATCGCGCCGAGGACCGCGGCCGGGGCCGCGATCTGCAGCGCCGCGAACGTGCTCGGCAGCGCGGCCCGCAGGCGGACGTACCGCATCTGGTGCCGGATGCCGCCCCCGCAGGCCCGGACTACATCCAGACTGGCCTGGTCGGGTGCCCGCAGGCCGAGCAGGGCGCCGACCAGCGTGGTGAAGAAGACCGAGATGCCGGCCAGGGCCTTCTGGGGGGTGCTGCCGTCGAAGACGGTGGTCAGGATCGGGCCGATCGCGATGACCGGCAGGCAGTAGGAGGCGACTCCGATCTGGAGCAACACCCGCTCGACGACGGGCACGCCGAAGAGAAGGACGGCGAGCCCGATCGCCAGACCGTTGCCGACCGCCCACCCCTGAGCGGCGATCGCCACCGTCGCCCGCGCCGAGCGCCACATGAGCACGCGGTCCACCCACAGCGCGCGGACCACCTCCCACGGGGTCGGGACGACCCCGCCACGGTCGAGCAGGGTGACGGCGAGCAGCCACCACACGGCGACCAGGCCGGCGACGCCGACGGTGCCGCCGACCCAGGAGGACCGCGACGACCCCCGGCGGCCGGCGCCCGCGGCGGCGGATCCGCCGGTCCGGCCCGCGACGGACCCCGCGGCAGTCCTCCCACCCACGCCGCCTGTGCCCTCGCCGGTGCCGTTGCCCTTTCCGGGCACCGCGCCGCCGGCTGAACCGGAGCCGCGGTCGAGGCCGGCGTCGAGGCCGGCGTCGGCGTCGGCATCCCCGCCCGGCACCGACATCGACACCCACGAGGCGGGTGACGACGCCGACGCGGCGGTCAGCACCAGATCGGGGACATCGGTGCGGGCCTGCGGAACCTCCTGGTCAGCCATCTCGCCGCCCACCACCGGCCGGAACCGACTCGGCGGGGCCGGCACCCGCGAAGAGCACGGTCGAAAGCAGGTCGTGCAGCTCGTGGAAACGCGCGGTACGCAGCATCTCCGGGACGCGCGGCCGCGGCAGGTCGATGGTGACCCGCGCGGCGATCCGGCCCGGGCGGGCGCTCATGACCGCGACGGTGTCGGAGAGGATCACCGCTTCGGGGATCGAGTGGGTCACCAGGATCGTGGTCGTGGCGCGTTCGCTCCAGATCCGCAGCAGCTCGAAGTTCAGCCGCTGGCGGGTCATGTCGTCCAGGGCACCGAACGGCTCGTCCAGCAGCAGCACCTNCGGCTCGACGACGAGGGCGCGCGCGATCGCCACCCGCTGGCGCATCCCGCCGGACAGCTGCGCGGGCCGGGCCCGCTCGAATCCGGTCAGGCCGACGAGTGCGATCAGGTCCTTGATGACCTTCCGATCGGTCCGCAGGCCGCTGATCTCCAGCGGCAACCGGATGTTCGCCTCGACCGACCGCCAGGGCAACAGCGCCGCGTCCTGGAACGCGATGCCCAGGTGATGCGCGCGGCGGGCCACCGCGGGCGCCTCGCCGTGCACGAGCACCCGGCCCGCCGTGGGTGCCTCCAGGTCGGCGAGGATCCGCAGCACGGTGGACTTGCCGCAGCCCGAAGGCCCGATCAGCGTCAGGAACGAGCCCTCGGCGGTCGAGAGGTTCACGTCGTCGAGGGCGACGACCTGGCCCCGGCCCATGCGGAACTCCTTGCGGAGTCCGGCCACGCTGACGCCCGTCCCGTCGACGAGCTCCGGCGTGACCGGGTCGGGTTCGAGGCCCGGGAGGGGCGTGGCCGGCATCGTCACACCAGGTCCGGCTTCGCTTCGTAGAGCTCGTTGAGGATGGACAGGTCGAACAGCTCCTCCGCGGTGATGGCGACGCCGGCGATCCCGAGGGTCCTGATGTTCTCCTCGATCAGCTCGTCGGTGATCGTGAACAGGCCGTTGGCCCTGGTGTCCTCGGTGAGGATCAGCTTGTTCTGGTCCGTGCTCTCAAGCACCTGCTCGGCCTCGTCCAGACCGAGGTCCTTGCCGTAGACCGTCGCGGCGAGGTGCGCACCGAGCGCGGGGTCGGCCAGTGAGTCCTTCCAGCCCCGGCTGTCGGCCGTCAGCACAGCCTTGATCTTGTCGCGCTCCTTCTCGATCGACTCGGTTCGGACCATATAGGTCTCGGAGACCAGCGGATAGTTGTGGTCGGCCAGCATGAACGTGGCCACCTCGAAGCCTTTGACCCGCAGCAGGTTCGGCTCGTTCGTGACGAAGGAGAACCAGCCGTCCACAGTTCCCGTGGTCAGCGGGAGCGGGTCGAACTCGACCGGAACCTTCTCGATGGACGACGGGTCGAGGTCATTCGCCTTGAGAAACGTCGACCACACGCTCTCGTTGGTGGCCTGCACACCGATCTTCTTGCCGATCATCTCCTCGGGGCCATTGATCGGGGTGGCCGCCATCGAGACGATCGCGAACGGGTTCTTCTGGTACTGCGCACCGATGATCTTTATGGGCGCGCCGTTGAGGATGGCGTTGGCGGTGATGTCCGGCGAGGAGATTCCGATGAACGCCTTCCCGGTCGCCACATCGGTGTCCTGGGGTGTCGCCGACGGCCCGCCCGCCATCAGGTTGACCTTGGAGAAACCGGCCTCTCGGTAGTAACCACGCTGGTCAGCGATGTACGCGCCGGCGAACTCGACGTTCTTGATCCAGGACAGCCGCATATTCAGGGTGCCGAAGCCGCTCTCGCCATCCTCATTGTCGTCGCCACACGCGGCCAGCAGACCGCCGCCGCCGAGAGCCAGCAGGGCCGCTCCGGCCGTGACTCCCGCACCCGAACGCAGAAAACCGCGCCGGTCGAGACCCGTGGTAATACCTGTCGCCACGCTAACCCCCATCAAACGCGCCCCATGGCCCTCGCTCGCGGTGCCGTTCCCATCGGCCTGCCCGGGCGGCCCCACGGACGCTAGGAAGAACCGGTGTCGGACTTATCGCGGCGAGGTGAATTGCCAGTAACCAGTGGCTGGTGATCAGCACCGCCGGGCCATCCGGTAATGAGCCGACTCCGGTCCGGACAGGGTAAACACGCAAGATCGGCCGCGTATTCACCATGACCACGGGAGGAAACANGGAGGAAAGATTCCATGCCGGTCGGGCATGTGGATCGCCGCCCGCGCGGGCACCTTCGCGGGGCACGCCCCGGCCGCGGTGTCGCACGGTCGGGACCCGCCCGCGGTGCGTGTAGGCTCCGCGGTCGTGCTGCTGAGCCCGCATGAACAGGAACGCCTGCTCATCCACGTGGCCGCCGGCCTGGCCCGCGAACGCCGCGGGCGGGGGCTGCGCCTCAACCACCCCGAGGCCACGGCCCTGATCACCTCCTTCCTCCTGGAGGGCGCGCGGGACGGCCGCACGGTCGCCGACCTCATGTCCGCCGGGCGCGAGGTACTCACCCGTGACGACGTGATGGAGGGGGTGCCGGAGATGCTGGTGGAGATCCAGGTCGAGGCGACTTTCCCGGACGGCACGAAGCTCGTCACCGTCCACCAGCCGATCCCGTGATCCCCGGGGAGATCGTCACCGCCGACGAGGCGGTCCGGCTGAACCCGGGCCGACCGGTCCGCACCCTCGTCGTCCGCAACACCGGCGACCGGCCCGTCCAGGTCGGGTCGCACTACCACTTCGCGGCCGCGAACCCCGCCCTCGACTTCGACCGCGACGCGGCCTGGGGCTACCGGCTCGCCGTCCCGGCGGGCACGGCGGTGCGCTTCGAACCGGGAGCCGAGCGCGAGGTCGAGCTGGTCGAACTGGCCGGCGCCCGTGTCGTACCCGGCCTGCGCCCCGAGTGGGCCGGCCCGCTCGCCGCGGGGCGACCCACCGGGAACCGTTCCCCCGCAACCGGAGAGGGCCGCGCATGACCGAGTTGACGCGTTCCCGGTACGCGACCCTGTTCGGCCCGACGGTGGGCGACCGAGTGCGGCTCGCGGACACCGACCTGTTCATCGAGGTGACCGAGGATCTCAGCCGTGGCCCCGGCCAGGCGGCCACCGGCGACGAGGCGGTCTTCGGCGGCGGCAAGGTCATCCGCGAGTCGATGGGCCAGGCCCGCACCACCAGAGCCGACGGCGCGCCCGACCTCGTGATCACCGGGGCGGTGGTCCTCGACCACTGNGGAGTCGTGAAGGCGGATGTCGGCATCCGCGACGGGCGGATCGTCGCCCTCGGCAAGGCCGGCAACCCCGACATCATGGACGGCGTCCACCCGGACCTGGTGATCGGCCCCAGCACGGAGATCATCGCCGGGAACGGGAAGATTCTCACCGCGGGCGCGGTCGACACGCACGTGCACTTCATCTGCCCACAGCAGGTCCCCGAGGCCCTCGGGTCCGGCATCACCNCCCTCATCGGCGGCGGCACCGGCCCCGCGGAGGGCACGAAGGCGACCACGGTCACCGCCTCGCCGTGGAACCTGCACCGGATGATGTCGTCGATGGACGGCCTGCCGGTCAACGTCGCCCTGCTCGGCAAGGGCAACACCGTCAGCGAAGAGGCGATGTGGGAGCAGCTACGGGCCGGTGCCGCCGGCTTCAAGCTGCACGAGGACTGGGGCACCACACCGGCGGCCATCGACGCCTGCCTGCGGGTCGCCGACGCCGCCGGGGTGCAGGTCGCGCTGCACTCCGACACGCTCAACGAGGCCGGGTTCGTCGAGGACACCCTCGCCGCCATCGCCGGCCGTGCCATCCACGCCTACCACACCGAGGGCGCCGGCGGCGGGCACGCTCCGGACATCATCACCGTCGCCTCCCACGGCAACGTGCTCCCCTCGTCGACGAACCCGACCAGGCCGCACACGGTCAACACCCTCGACGAGCACCTCGACATGCTGATGGTCTGCCACCACCTGAACCCCACGGTGCCCGAGGACCTCGCGTTCGCCGAGAGCCGCATCCGCCCGTCCACGATCGCCGCCGAGGACGTCCTGCACGACCTGGGCGCCATCTCGATGATCGGTTCGGACTCGCAGGCCATGGGCCGGATCGGCGAGGTCGTGATCCGAACCTGGCAGACGGCCCACGTCATGAAGCGCCGCCGCGGGTCGCTGCCCGGCGACGGCGCGGCCGACAACAACCGCGCCCGCCGGTACGTGGCCAAGTACACGATCTGCCCGGCCGTGGCGCACGGCCTGGACGCCGAGATCGGTTCGGTCGAGGCTGGCAAGCTGGCTGACCTGGTGCTCTACGAGCCCGCCTTCTTCGGGGTGCGGCCGTCACTTGTCATCAAGGGCGGCTTCATCGCCTGGGCGGCGATGGGCGACGCCAACGCCTCCATCCCCACCCCGCAGCCGGTGCTGCCCCGGCCCATGTTCGGCGCGGCCCCCGGGCCCGCCGCCGCCGGATCGATGATGTTCGTCGCGCCCGCGGCGCTGGAGGACGGCCTCGACACGCGGCTGGGCCTGGCCAAGCCGATGGTCGCCACCGCGGACGTCCGCCGGCGGGGCAAGGCGGACCTGCCGGAGAACAGCGCGACCCCCGACATCCGAGTCGAACCCGACACCTTCACCGTGCGCATCGACGGCGAGGTGGTCGAACCCGACCCGGCGACCGAACTCCCGATGGCCCAGCGGTACTTCCTGTTCTGACCGAGCCACCCGACCGGGCGGCGATCCGTCTCCTCTCGTAGTGGTCCCGGGCCGGCGTGTCGCGGTCCGGACCCGCGTTCTGTCGGAAATCATGGGTCCTGCCCCGCCATGGCCCGGCTCACGAGAGGCACCCCGATGGACGCGACCACGCCCCGAAAAGCCCGGGCTCGGGCCACCGTGCCGACCGTCGCACCGACCACCTACGACGATTTCCGCCAGCCGGTCGACCGGCTGTGCGACGGCATCCCCATGCTGGTCGACTTCGATCACGGTGGTGAGCAGCTGGAGCGCAGGTTCCTGGACTTCGCCGCCGGCGCGGTCTACGCGTTGTCCGGGCACATCGAGCGGATCGCCCCGCACGCCTACCTGCTGGTGCCCTCGGGCGTGGACCTGCCCCCCGAGGACGTCCACCACCTGCGCGAGCGGCACCTGGCCCGCCGGCACAGCCCGGCGCCGGGCATCAGCGTGCGGCGTTTTTGAGGAACTGCGGCCGGTAGGCCGACTCGGCCCCGGCGAAGAACGACCCCCGCACATGGCGGCGCAGCCCGGCGTCGTCGGTGGCCCGCGCCGCCGAATGCCAGAGGTAACCGTCGTGCAGCAGGATGTCCCCCCGCTCGGCGTAGAGGGCGATCTCCCCCGGCACCTTCTCGAACCTGAGCGGCATCTCGACCGGTGGTGGCGTCTCGGTGTATCCCCCGGTCGGACGGGCGTCGTCCGGGACGGCCACCCCGTTGATGTTGCGGTACGGCGCGGGTGTGGCCCACTGGTGGCTGCCGGGCACCACCCGCAGGAAGCCGTTGGCGGGGCTCGTCCCGTCGATGTGGATCGTGATCGCGAGTCCGGGCCAGACGTCCAGGCTCGGCATCGCCTGCCAGTCGGAGTGCCAGCCGATGCGGGTGTAGCCGGACTCCCGGCCCGGGCGGGCGTCCTGGTAGACGAGCCCGGACTTGTCCGAGCCGCTGAGCCAGATGCGCGCGCCGATCAGCCGGCGCACGACTACGGTGAGGTCCGGATGCTCCACGGTCAGTCGCACGGACGGCGCGAGTTCCTCGATGTGCTCCACATAGTTGACGAAACGCTCGGCCTTCGCCGCGTCGTCGAGGTACTGGGTGGACCCGTACCGGGCCGGCAGGTCGCCAGTGAGCACGCCCGTCTGGGCGGTCTGGCACTCCCGCTCCAGGCGGGCGACGGCCGCCTCGCCCAGCAGACCACGGAGGATCACGAAGCCGTGCTGCCGATAGAACGCCTCGATCTCGTCGAGGCCCGGGCCCGCGGCGGAACCGGAACCAAGCTCACCGAGCCGGAAGGCCCCGGCCTCGACGAACTGCGTGAGTACGGACGATCCCATCCACTGCCTCCAGCGTCACCCGGCTCTCCACACAATAGGTACGCGGTGTTACAGGCAACCTCACGGACGTGGCGGATCACGGCTCGTCACCGGTCAGGCCGCCGCCGCCCGGAGTGCGGCCCGGCCAGGCCCGCGCGGCCGGAAGGGACAGGCGAGGTTCGATGAGCACGCAGCTGAACACGCAGCTGGACGCGCGGCGGCCGGCGACGGGCCACCCGGAGACCTCGGCCGCGCGGGCGGCACCGGCGGCAGGGGCGGCGCGGGCGGCGCTGCTGCTCCTGTCGGACAGCCGACTCCCCGCGGGCGGCCACGCGCACTCCGGCGGTGTGGAGGCCGCGGTGCTCGGCGGCCACATCACCGGGCTCACCGACCTCGCGGACTTCCTCCGCGGCCGGCTGGCGACCTCCGGCCTGCTCGCCGCCGCCTTCGCGGCGGCCGTGTGCCGCGCGGTCCGCCTGGCGGAGCGGACGCGGACGGACACCCCGCTTGCGGAGATCCTCGCCGCCTTCGACGAGGAGGTCGACGCCCGGACACCGTCGCCGGCCCAGCGCGCCGCCAGCCGCGCCCAGGGCCGGGCCCTGCTACGGGTGGCCCGCGCGGCCTGGCCCGTGCACTCCCCGCCCAGCCCGCCGCACCACTGCGTGGCACTCGGCCTGGCGGCCGCCGCGGCCGGACTCGAACCCCACGACGCGGCGCTCGCGGCGGCGCACGTCGCGGTCAACGGCCCGGCGACCGCGGCCGTGCGGCTCCTCGGGCTCGACCCGCTGGCGGTCACCGGTGTCCTCGCCCGGCTCGCCCCCGCCGTGGACGACACCGCCGCGGAAGCGGACGCGGCAGCGGCGGACGCGGCAGCGCTCGGAGTCGCCGCCGGCCTGCCCGCTGGCAGCGCGCCGCACCTGGACCTCCTCGCCGAGCGGCACCGCACGGCCGAGGTACGCATGTTCACCTCCTGAGATCCACCTCCTGAGATCACGTCCCGGCGGATGCGAGGGCGCCCCGGAGTCGGGAGGTGCCCTCGCCGTCGGCGGTGGGCGGCGCCCCTGGTGGCGGCCGGGGCGTGCGGCGCTGTACGGGGTGTGCGGGGCTGTTGGGTCGCCGGGCGGAGCTACGCTTCGCAGGACATCGCAGGCGGGAACGGGAGCGGCCGGTGCACCTTGATCACGATCGACTTCGCGCGGATGGCGGCTCGCCGCCGAACGGATCGCTGGTCGACGGGACGAGCCGGTCCGTGCCCAGCTCGGCGACCCCGCCACCGGCACGCTGGCAGCGCCCGCCCGGCAGCCCCGCCAGGCCGGTGCCCACCGACCGCGCGCTGCGGGTCGGTGTCGGCGGGCCGGTCGGCAGCGGCAAGACGGCGCTGGTGGCCGCGCTGTGCCGGGCCCTCGCCGGCCGGATCCGGCTCGCTGTGGTGACGAACGACATCTACACGACCGAGGACGCCGACTTCCTGCGCGCGGCCGGCGTACTCGATCCGG
The DNA here is from genome assembly GCF_001636565.1 of Frankia sp. EI5c. GTDB lineage: Bacteria > Actinomycetota > Actinomycetes > Frankiales > Frankiaceae > Parafrankia. Next base: position 64,328 of record NZ_LRTK01000017.1, on the reverse strand, counting down.
GGCGCATCCGCGCGGTCGAGACCGGCTGCTGCCCGCACACGGCGATCCGGGACGACATCACGGCCAACCTGGACGCCGTCGAGGATCTCGAGGCCGAGCTCGGCCGGCTCGACCTCATCCTGGTCGAGAGCGGCGGCGACAACCTGACCGCGACCTTCAGCTACGGTCTCGTCGACCGGCAGATCTTCGTCATCGACGTCGCCGGCGGCGACAAGGTGCCCCGCAAAGGTGGGCCGGGCGTCGCCAACAGTGACCTTCTCGTCATCAACAAGACGGACCTCGCCCCGCTGGTCGGCGCCGATCTGGGCGTGATGGCAAGTGATGCGGCCGCGATGCGCGGCGGGTCCGCGGACCGCCCGGTGCTCTTCACCAACCTCCGCTCGGACCCAGGCGCCGACGAGGTCGCCGACTGGATCCTCGCCCAGCTGCGGTCGCCCGCCCGGCCACGGTGAGCCCGCGGTCGGCACCGTCCCGCACGGCCGTCCGGGCGCGCGCGGCGGTCCGGGTCGAGCTCGACGCGGGCGGCACCGCGAGAGTCACCGAGCTGCGCTCGGCAGTGCCCGTAGTGGCCCGGCGCACCGGTGGGTCGGGGCGGGTCGTGGTGATCCATCTGGTGGGCGGTGCGGGCGGGCCGCTCGCCGGCGACGAGCTCGGCCTCGACCTCGCGGTGGGCGCGGGGGCGCAGCTGGTGGTGCGCTCGGTGGCCGCGACCGTGGCACTGCCCGGCCACGGCAGTAGGCCGTCGACGTTCGCGGTCCGGGCCCAGGTGGGGCCGGCGGCGGCGCTGTCCTTCCTCCCGGAGCCGACGGTGGTCGCCCAGGGCGCCNGTCACCGGATGACCACCGAGATCATCCTGGCGGCGGACGCGTCGCTGCGCTATCGCGAGGAGATCCTGCTCGGCCGGTTCGGGGAGCCGGGCGGTCGCCTCGAGACCTCGCTGCGCGTGGACGTCGAGCGGGCCGCGCCGCGGCGGCGGCCGCTGCTGCACCAGGAACTCCACCTGGGCCCGGATGTTCCGGGCGTGGCCGGGCCGGCCGTGCTCGCCGGCGCGCGGGCGGTCGGATCAGTCCTGATCGCCGGCCCGGCGATCAGCCCCGATCCGGTCGGCAGCTCGGTGGGCGACGGCGTCGCACTGCTGCCCCTGGCCGGAGCGGGCGTCCTCGTCAGCGCGCTGGCCGACGGTGCGGTGACGCTGCGCCGCCGCCTCGACTCCCTGGCCGGCCCCCTGATCGGCTCCCTGGGCGATGCCCCGGCCCACCACGAGGGACGCCCGCGCACCTGAGCCGGAGGGGACGGTGTCGCCCGCCCGCCCCTGGACGTCGCCCGGATCCACCCGTCCCCGCTGGCGGACGACGTTCTCCGGCTGCGCCGACGGGTTCTCCGGCTGCGCCGACGGGTTCTCCGGCTGCGCCGACGGGTTCTCCGGCTGCGCCGACGGTGCCACGGGCCGCAGCCTGACGTGCCGCGGCTCGACGTACTGCGGCTCGACATGCTGCGGCTCGACATGCTGCGGCCCGATGTGCTGCGGCCCGGTGTGCTGGCCGGCGCGCTTTCCCTCGGGGGCCGCGTAGGTGCGCCCCTTCCACGCGGCGCCGCGACCGGCACGGTGCCGGCGGGCGGAGTCCATGGTCATGGCCAGGTAGAGGGCGGCGGTGAAGGGCAGCGTGAGCGCGTTGCGCACCGGCTGGTCGTAGTACCGCAGCATCGGCGTGAACGTGGTGATCATGATCGACCAGGCCAGCAGGCCAGCGGCGGCCACGGCGACGTCACCGGTTCCGATCCCGACGATCGTCGCCACCACCGGCGCCACAAAGACCACCGCGAGCCCGAGGACCGTGCCCGCCAGGAGCAGCGGGGACCAGAAGAGCTGTGCGTAGGCGGTGCGCGCCACCATGTCCCACAGATCGGCCAGGCGCGGGTACGGCCGACAGCTCGAAACGTGGTCGGCGAGGCCCAGCCAGGTCCGGCCGCCGCGTCGCTTGACCAGTCGGGCCAGCGCGACATCGTCGATCACCGCGTCCCGGATCGCGTCGAGGCCGCCGGCCTCGGCGAGCACCTGGCGACGTACGAGCGAGCAGCCGCCGGCCGCCGCGGCGACCCGTGACCGTGGGTTGTTGGACCACCGGAACGGATAAAGCATCGCAAAGAAATAGACAAAGGCCGGGACGATGAGCCGCTCCCAGCCGGTGCTGACCCGCAGCCGGGCCATCTGCGACACGAGGTCCAACCGGTGGTCGGTGGCAGCCTCGACCAGCGCGCGGACCGAGCCCGGCTCATGCGCGATGTCGGCATCGGTGAGCAGCAGGAACTCCGCCCCGCCGGCCGCGGCGATGCCGTGGCGCAGCGCCCAGAGCTTGCCCGTCCAGCCCTCGGGCGGCTCGCTGGAACCGATGACGGTCAGCCCCACCACCGCTTCCGGGCGGTCGGCCGCCGCCTCGGCGGCGAGCTTCCGTGCCAGGTCACCCGTCCCGTCCGTGCTGGCGTCGTCCACCAGAACGATGTTCAACGACCCGGGGTAGTCCTGGGCGAGCAGTGAGGGAAGCGTGCGGGGCAGCACCTCGGCCTCGTCGCGGGCGGGTACCACCGCGACGACGGCCGGCCAGTCGGCGGACGGCCGTGGCCCCCGCGAGCGGGGCAACCGCTGATCCGTCCGCCAGAAGAACCCCCAACCCAATGCAAGGAAGATCCAGGACGCGAGCGAGATCAGCGCGATCACCAGCAGTGGAAGCACGCCAGGCAGGATGCCACAGGCCCCGGACGCCCGGGCCCCGAAAAGGCGATCGAGACTCCCCCGCCCCGGACCAGCGGCTTTGGGACCGCCGCCCCGACAGAGCACAGCCGGGCCGACCGAGCGCAAGGTCACACCCGTGAACGGGTGTCCGCCCCGCCCGGGGCCTCGTCAGCGAGTCAGACACGTGCTTTACTAAATTTAGTTGTATCAACCAACAAACATGATCGGCAGGAGGGCCAGCCACGTCGACCTCGACCCCGCCGCCGTCAGGTCCCCCCGGCGGCGACAACCAACGCGGCAGCCGTCGCGGCAGCCGCCAGCGCGCCACCCGCCTCACCGAGCCCACACCGCAGCCCCGCCCCGACACCGCCGAGGAGACGCGTCAGCGCCGGCTCAGCCCGGCCGGGCTGACGCACCGGGAGACCATGCTGGCTCTGACCGGGCTGCTCCTCGCCCTGTTCGTCTCGATGATCTCGTCCACGGTCGTCACGAACGCACTGCCCAGGATCATCTCCGACCTGCACGGCAGCTCGACCAGTTACACCTGGGTGATCACCGCGACGCTGCTCGCCATGACGGCGACCACACCGATCTGGGGCAAGCTCGCCGACCTGTTCAACCGCAAGCTCCTCGTCCAGACCGCGCTGGGGATCTTCGTCACGGGCTCCGCGCTCGCCGGGCTCTCGACCTCCACCACCATGCTCATCGTCTTCCGGGTGGTGCAGGGGATCGGGGTCGGCGGGCTGTCCGCACTGGTCCAGATCGCGATCGCCGCCATGATCGCCCCCCGGGAGCGCGGCCGCTACAACGGCTACCTGGGCGCCACCTTCGCCGTCGCCACGGTCAGCGGCCCCCTCATCGGCGGAGTGATCGTGGACGTGCCCGGTCTCGGCTGGCGGGCCTGCTTCTACCTCGGCCTGCCGATCGCCGTGGTCGCGTTCGCGGTGCTGCAGCGCACCCTGCGGCTGCCCGTCGTGCGCCGGGAGGTCTCCATCGACTACCTCGGCGCGACGGTGATCGCCGCCGGGGTCAGCTGCCTGCTGATCTGGACGTCCCTGGCCGGAGCCAGTTTCGCCTGGGTCAGCGCCGAATCCGCGCTGCTGCTCGGGGGCAGCGCGGTACTGCTCGCCGCCGCCGTCGCGGTGGAGGCCCGGGCGAAGGAGCCGATCGTGCCGCTGCGGCTGTTCCGCGACCGCACCATCGTGCTCACGGTGATCGCCAGCGCCTGCGTCGGCACCGTCCTCTACAGCGCCAACCTCCTGTTCAGCCAGTACTACCAGCTTGGTCGGGGGATGAGCCCGACGTTGTCCGGCATCCTCACGATCCCCATGGTCGGCGGCCTGGCGATTGCCTCCCTGATCGCGGGACGGGTCATCAGCCAGACCGGGCGGTGGAAGCACCTGCTGATCCTGGGGACGATCCTCGTCGGCACGGGCCTGGCCCTGCTCAGCACGATCAGCGACCGCACCCCGCTGGTCATGGTGGCGCTGTTCGCCGCCGTGATGGGAGCGGGGATGGGCATGACCCAGCAGAACCTGGTGCTCGCCGCCCAGAACTCGGCCTCGGCCACGGATCTCGGCGCCGCGAGCTCCACCGTCGCCTTCTTCCGCAGCCTGGGTGGCTCGACCGGCGTCGCCGCCCTGGGCGCGCTGCTGAGCAGCCAGGTGAGCGGCGCCACGATCTCCGGGCTACGCGATCGGGGCCTGCCGCCCGACACTCTCGGTGACGGCCGTTCCGTGCCTGACCCCTCGGCGCTGCCCGAGGCCGTCGCGGCCGTCGTCCATCAGGCGTACGGGCACGGCGTCGCGGTGGTCTTCCTCGCCAGCGTGCCGCTGGCCGCGTTCGCTCTGCTCGCGGTGCTGTTCGTACCCGAGGTGCGGCTGAAGTCGACCGTGGGGGCCGAAAGCCTGGAACGCGTGCCGGCGAAGCGCCCGGTACGCAGTCGGCTGATGGACGATCATGACGGTGACAGCACCGAAAATGTGGAACTGACCGCCTGGCGGACGGCGGCCGGTGCATCGGCCGAACCTGCACCATAATCAAGGGGTGACACGCAGCCGTCGGCCCGAACAGACGGCCGATACCCGTCAGGTACTGCTGGCCGCCGCCCGGCGCAGGTTCGCCGAGCAAGGCTACGCCGCCACCGGAACCGAAGAGATCGTCGCGGACGCGCGGGTCACCCGAGGGGCGCTCTACCACCACTTCCGCGACAAGGCGGACCTGTTCCGCACCGTCATGGAGCAGGTCGCGATGGAGGTCGCCGAGCAGCTCGTCGCCGGTGAGCTCGCCCGCGGTGCCGAGCTGCCCAGCGACGCCTGGACGCAGCTGCGCACCGGCTTCCAGTCACTGCTGGACATCTCCACGACGGACAGCGACTTCCAGCGCATNGTGCTGATCGACGGCCCCGCGGTACTCGGTAACGACGCCTGGGACCAGCTGGTCGAACAGCACGGCTACCGCCTGCTGTCGGAATGGCTCGAACGTGCTGCCGCCGAGGGCCGCATCGACCCGCTGCCGGTCGCCCCGCTCACCCGGCTGGTCGCGGCGCTGCTGTCCGAGGCCAGTCTCTACACGGCGCGCGCGGCGGACCCGGACAGGGCCCGCACCGAGGTCGGGATCGTGCTGGACCGCCTGCTGCGTGGCCTCGGCCGCCGCGGCGGCGACCTGGCCGACCAGCCGGCCGTGAGCGCGGGCGCCCCCCGCGCCTCCGACACCGTCTGACGCCGGGCCGGGGAGCCGTCCGCCGTCGGCATCCCCCGCCGGACGGCGTCCCCCGCCGGACGGCGTCCCCGCGCCGAACCGTTCCGGCCAGCTCGAGTGCCGTTGCGCGACACCCCTTCCTGTCGCGCAACGGCGCCGTTCGCCTGATGCCGGATCAGGGCCTCGCGCGCGACCCGGAAACGCCGGCGCGACCCGGAAACGCCAATGTGGCCTCGACCCTGTACAGGGTCGAGGCCACATTGGTCAGTGCTTTTCCGCCGGGTGCCCGGCTGGCAGGCCCCCGGCGGCGGTACCGGTACCGCGCCGGCGCGCCGGATTCGGGCGCCGGGCCTTCAGGTTGTTCAGGCGCCCATCCGGGCGGCCCGGATCGACTCCTTGAGCGAGCCCATGGTGGCCAGCACGGCGGAGGTCTCGTAACCGCAGTGCGCCATGCAGTTGGCACAACGCGGGTCCTTGCCCCGGCCGTAGGCGTCCCAGTCCGTCGTCTCGACGAGCTCCTTGTAGGACGTCACGTACCCGTCCGACATCAGGTAGCAGGGCTTCTGCCAGCCGAACAGGGAGTAGCTCGGGATCCCCCACGCGGTGCAGGAGAGTTCCTTCTTGCCCTCCAGGAAGTCCAGGAAGACCGGCGAGTGGTTGAGACGCCACCGCTTGCGCCGGCCCTCGCCGAACACCTTGGAGAACATCTGCCGGGTCTCCTCGACCGCGAGGAAGTGCTCCTGGTCAGGAGCCTTCTCGTAGGCGTAGCCCGGCGAGAGCTGGATCTGGTCGACCTTGAGCTCGTCGTTCAGGAAGTTGATGACGTCGATGACGTCCTGCGGGCTGTCGTTGTTGAAGAACGTCGAGTTGCTGCCGACCTGGAAGCCGGCGGCCTTCGCGGCCTTGAACGCCGCGACGCACTCGTCGAAGGTGCCGGGCTTCTCGACGATCGCGTCGTGCCGGTCCTTCAGCCCGTCGATGTGCAGCACGAAGGTGAAGTACGGCGACGGAGTGAAGTTCTTCAGCTTCTTCTGCAGCAGCAGCCCGTTGGTGCAGAGGATGACGAACTTCTTGCGCTTCACCAAGGCGTTGACGATGTCGTGGATCTGCGGGTGCATCAGCGGCTCGCCACCGGCGATGGCGACGACCGGCGCGCCGCACTCCTCGACCGCGGCGAGCGCGTCCTCCACGCTCATGCGCTGCTTCAGGACAGAAGCGGGGTGCTGGATCTTGCCACAACCCGTGCAGGACAGGTTGCAGGCGAACAGTGGTTCGAGCTCCAGTACGAGCGGAAAGTGCTTCCGGCGGAGCAGCTTCTGCTTCGCCAGATACGTTCCAACGCGGAGTGAGTACCGCCAGGCGACAGCCACGGCTCACGCCCCCCTTTCATCGGTCGCATCGGTGGCGACCCGAGGTCTTGGTGATGACCATACAGGGTGTACGTACAGGCTGCATGTCGATCAGTGAATGAGGTCTGGCACACATCACGGGCAAAACAGTGCGCAACCGAGCGGGACCGTGGCGACAAGGCCGCGATACCCCCGGCCGGGGGTATCGGTGGATGCCTGGACCGTTACACCGTCACGGCCGGTGGCCACAGTGGGGTCAATTTGATTCCCGTCGGTCACCCTGGGCGAATGGGACCCGCCGGCAAGACGGGAACGCCTTGCGCGGGTTGACGTATTCACGACACCGCGCGCTCGGCACCTTCGCCCNGGCACCCCGTGTCCGGGGACGGTAGCACCGTGGAAGCACACCGGAGAACCCCCGCTGTAGGGGAGCCGTGATGTCACACCGTGGAAGTGGCACAGCACTGTGCTGCCACGGCACCGGGCTGCCTGCCAGCGCTGTGCCGCCTCAGCGTTGTACTGCCACAGCGTTGTACTGCCACGGCGTTGTACTGCCGCCAGCCGACGGCGCAGTGCCGCCACCACAGCGCGACGTATGCGCCGCGGTACCGCGGTAAGCGCCGCGGCCGCGCATCCCGGCCGCCCGAACATGCCGACGGCCCGGGTCGAAAGTTTCGACCCGGGCCGCCCGGTACTCCGCGGACAGTGCGCTGGCGAAGGTGCGCGAGAAGAAAAACCCGCGCGCCGGTCACTTCCGTTCTGACAGCGGCCGACGCACTTCCTTGGGGAGATGGAAGGAGATCGACTCGGCACCTACCGAGCGAACCGTCACCGATGCCGAGCCGAGCCCGGACAAAGCGGTCGTAAGCTCCTCGACAAGCAGCGGCGGCGCCGAGGCACCGGCGGAGATGCCAATGGTGCGCACGCCCCGGAGCCACTCCAGCTGGACGTCGCCGACGCTTTCCACAAGGTGGGCCTGGGCCCCCTCGCGCTCGCTGACCTCCACCAGCCGGCGCGAGTTCGAGCTGTTCTCCGAGCCGACGACGAGGACGAGATCGGCCTCGGCCGCGACCCGGCGCACCGCGTTCTGCCGGTTGGAGGTGGCGTAGCAGATGTCGGCCGAGNCCGGGCCGACCACGGCCGGGAAGCGGCCGCGCAGCGCGTCCACGACCTCCTCCGCCTCGTCGACGGCCAACGTGGTCTGCATGAGGTACGTGACCCGCTCGGGGTCGTCGACCTCGATGTCCTTGACCGCCTCGGGTGACTCGACGAGCTGGATGCGGCCCGGCACCTCGCCGAGGGTGCCCTCGACCTCCTCATGGCCGGAGTGCCCGATGAGCAGCACGGTGTCGCCGCGGGCGGTGAACCGCCGGGCCTCGGCGTGCACCTTCTCCACCAGCGGGCAGGTCGCGTCGATGACGTCCAGGCCGCGGTCGCCGGCCTGCTCCCAGACCGCGGGCGCGACCCCGTGCGCGGAGAACACCACGGTCGCCCCGGCGGGGACCTCGTCCAGCTCCTCGACGAAGACCGCTCCCCGGCTGGCCAGGTCGGCGACGACATGGGTGTTGTGCACGATCTGCTTACGCACGTACACCGGTGCGCCGTGGATCTCCAGCGCGCGCTCCACCACCTCGATGGCCCGCTCGACCCCGGCGCAGAACGCCCGTGGCTCCGCGAGCAGCAGGCGGCGGCTGCTCACCGTCTCGACCCAGGTCCGCAGGGCCGGGCCGAGCGCACTGATCGTGCGCAGCCCGGTGACACCGCGGCGGAACAGGTCCAACCGGCCGAGTGGCTCGGCCGAGGTGTCCACGATCACGCGAACCGCTGCCAGCGGCCGGTCACCGGCACCGGGCGCGAGCGCGGCGGATTCCATGTCCACGGCGATCGCCCCGGTCGCGGCCAGCTCGGCGCGGGCCGCGCCGACCGCCACCTTCTCGACGGAGACCATCGGGCCGACGTGCACCCGCAGGCCGGCCCGCCGCAGCTCACCCGCGAGCAGCGGCGCGGTCGGACAGGTGGCGACCACCGTGCCGTCGGGCTGCCGCAGCTCGCTGGCCACGACCACGTCACCGGGGCGGGTCTCCTCGGTGAGCCCGCCGGCCAGTCCGACGATCGCCAGCGCGTCGGGCCGGGCCTGGCGCACCGCCCGGTTCGCCCGGTGCGCCCGGTCGGGTCCCATGCCGGTCCGCACGATCACGGTTCCGGGCGGCAGCTCCGCCCGGCCGATCGCGAACGCCTCAAGGCGAAGCGCGGCCGCGATCACCAGGCGCTGTGCCCGGGGTGCCGGCTGGACGGGAGACCCCTTGCCGCTCACCGCGCCCGCGGACGCCGGCTCGGCGGAGGCGCGGCCCGGCCCGGAGGCCGGGTCCAGCGCCGCGACGGTGTCCGGCGCCTGGGCCCACCGGGCCAGTGCCAGCGGGGAGGCGATGCCGGCCCGGGACGGACCACCCGCGGGCGGCACGGCGCCGGCCTGCTCGGGAATCGAGGCCCGCGGCGCGCCACCACGCGGAGCGACGGCCGCCGGCCCCGGGCTCGGGGCCTGCCCGTCGTGGGCGGTCCCGGGACGCGGCCCACCGCGGTCGGCCGTGCCCCCGTTGTCTGCTGCCGGGATGGTCATGGCGTCAACCTGCCGGTGAGGCTCGCATACCGACCGAGGGCGGTCACCGGAAAGACCAGCCGGTACAGGTGGTAGTTGATGGAGAAGTCCCAGGGGAAGCCGGTTCCGGTGAACTGCGGCTCATCCCAGGTCCCGTCGGCACGCTGGGTGTCACACAGCCACCGCACGCCCCGCTCGATCGCCTCCCACTCGACGCTGCCCCGCTCAGGTTCCGCGGCCAGCAGGGCCAGCAGGGCCCAGGCGGTCTGCGACGCGGTGGCCTCGCCCCGACCGATCCAGGAGTCGTCCCGGTAGGAGCGCAGGTCCTCGCCCCAGCCGCCGTCGGGCGTCTGGTGGTCGACCAGCCAGTGGAGGGCGGCGACGATCGCCGGGTGGCTCGGGCTGACTCCGGCGGAGATCAGCGCGGGCACCACGGCGCCGGTTCCGTACACGTGGTTCACCCCCCAGCGGCCGAACCACGATCCCCCGGCCTCCTGGTTGTCCAGCAGCCACCGGACCGCGCGCTGGGTGACCGGGTGGTCCGCCCGGCCCAGCAGCGCGAGCATCTCGACCATGTGCGCCGTGACGTCCGCCGACGGCGGGTCCACGACCTCACCGAAGTCGCAGAACGGGATCTTCGTCACCAGGGTGCGGACGTTGTCCGCATCGAAGGCGCCCCAGGCCCCGTTCGACGAGCGCATGCCCACCGACCAGTCGACACCCCGCTCGGCGGCGGCGCGCAGCTGGCGGGCGAGCTCCGGATCCGCCGCGGCGATCGTGCCGGCCCCGGGTGCCGCGGTGGCCGCGGCCTCCGCCGCCACCGCGGCGGCCGAGCCCGGGCCGGAGCCGTCGGTGTGGTCCACCGGGCCGTGCCCGTCCCCGAGCAGGCGGTGGATGGCGATGACCACCTCGGCGGTGTCGTCGACGTCCGGGTAGAAGTCGTTGTCGAACTCGAAGGNCCAGCCACCGGGTGCCAGGGCGGGGCGGCGTACCGCCCAGTCACCGGCGACCCGGATCTCCTCGTCCGCGAGCCAGCGACCGGCCNGGACCATCGCCGGGTGGTCCCCGGCCACGCCCGCGTCCGAGAGCGCGACGACCGCGAGCGCGGTGTCCCAGACCGGCGACTGGCACGCCTCGATCCGGCGCACCATCCCCTCGGGCGTCTGCTCACGGATCGTGAAGCGGTCGAGGGCGCGGAACGCCATCGAGATCACCGGGTGGTTGAGCGGGTAGCCCATGAGGTGCAGGGCCATGATCGAGTAGACCATCGGCGGCTGGATGCCACCCCAACAGCCGTCCGCCTCCTGGCGGGCGATCACCCACTCAGCGGCCCGGCGCAGGGCGAGCCGGCGCAGCGGCTGGAAGGGCCGCTTCTCGTACCGGTGCAGCACCACGTCGAGCCGCTCGAACGCGCCGGCCCAGCTGCGCAGCGGTGACCTGCGCGGCTTCGGCGCCGGGACGCGCAGTTCGTCCAGGGTGAAGCCGAGCGAGCGCACCGGCCGCAGCGAGCCGACGATCGTCAGCGCCACCACGGTCTGGCGGGCCCAGCAGGCGAAATCGTAGATGTTCAGCGGGAACCAGGGCGGCAGGAACGAGAGCTCCGCGGGCAGCACCGGGACCTCGTCCCAGGACCACTCCCCGAACAGTGCCAGCCAGATGCGGGTGAACACCCGGGCCGCGGCGATGCCGCCGGCGGAACGCACCCACTCGGCCGCCGACCGCATGTGCGGGGCCTGCGGATCGTCACCGGCCAGCCGCAGGGCGACGTAGGCCTCGATGGTGGTCGAGATGTCGGACGGCCCACCGTAGAAGGTGGCCCACCCGCCGTCCTCGAGCTGCTGGGAGCGGATCCAGCGCCCGGTCTCCGCCGCGGTCTCGGGCGTGAGGATGCCGAGGAACTGCCGGAGCATGAGGTCCTCGGCGTCCATCGTGACGTTGGTCTCCAGCTCCCCCTTCCACCAGCCGTCCTCGGACTGCAGGGCGAGCAGGTGGTCGCGCCCGCGCCACAGCGTGCTGAGGGCGGGGTCGACCTGGGCCGTGGCGGCGGAGGTGGGCTGCGGTGCGTCGGTCAGCACAGCCGCGCCGGCCTCGAACGTCCCCGCGTCCTCCACCGGCGCCGCCGACGGGGACGGGACTCGCGGGTTCGGATGCGCGGCCGTCGGGGCAGCCGAGGACTGGTCCGAAGTCAGGCTCATCGACGACTCCCCTCGTCGTACAGGTGCATGTACAGGTCGTGCGGACCGCCGGGCGTCCGGCGGGCGGGTACTGCCACCTCGCTCCCCCTCAGCGATCTCGTTCGGTCACGAAGCGCGCCATCGCCAGCAGCTCCGCCTCGGCCGACGCCGGGATCGAGATCGAACGCAGCGCGTTCTCGCACGCCTTGAGCTGGCGGTCGGCCTCGGCGGTGGTCCAGTCACGTCCGCCGGCACGTTCCACCAGCGCGGCGATGTGCTGCAGCTCGGCCTCGGTGGACTCACCCTCACCGGTGAGGAAGGCGCGCAGTTCGTCGGCGTCGCTGCCGCCCGCCTCCAGGGCCACCACGACCGGCACCGACTTCTTGCGGGAGCGCAGGTCGTTCAGCACCGGCTTGCCGGTCACCGCCGGGTCGCCCCAGATGCCGAGCAGGTCGTCGATCAGCTGGAAGGCGGTGCCGAGCCGGGCGCCGTACTCGGCGAGCCCGTCCACGACCTCGGTGGGGGCGCCGGCGAGTACCGCGCCGAGGGAGGCGGAGCAGGCCAGCAGCGCGCCGGTCTTGCCGTCCTCCATGTGCAGGGTCTCGGCCACCGAGACGTCCGAGCGGCTCTCGAACAGCAGGTCCTCGGCCTGCCCGCGCACGAGATCCTGGACACCGGCGCCGAGGATGACCGCGGCGCGCCGGCCGGGCTCGCCCTCGACCTCCAGCAGGACCTGGGTGGCCAGGCCCAGCAGCGCGTCACCGGCGAGGATCGCGCCGTCGGCGCCGAAGACCGTCCACGCGGTGGCGCGGTGGCGGCGCTCGGTGTCGCCGTCCATCAGATCGTCGTGCAGCAGCGAGAAGTCGTGCACCAGTTCGACTGCCACCGCGGCCGGCAGGCCGACCTCGGCGGGCGCGCCCGCGGCTTCCGCCGAGAGCAGGGCGAGCGCTGGGCGGACGAGCTTGCCGCCGTTGCCGGGGACCGGCGCACCCGCCGCGTCCACCCAGCCGCGGTGGTAGGCGACGACGTGGCGCAGGCGGGGGTGGAGCCGGTCCACCGTTGCGCGCAAGGCGGGCACCGTGAGGTCGCGGCCGCGCTCGATCGCTTCCGGAACCGATGTGGTCATACCGGGAATCCCCCCGTGGACGTGGACGTCTCTGTCTGGGTCGTCACTTTGTGTGTCGACGCTGGATCGGTCACCGCGGCGCCGGCGGTCACCGTCCCGGCCTCCGCCGCGCCCGCCGCTCCTGCCGCCGGCTCGGTGGCGGGAGCGGCGGGCGCGGCGGGCGCCTGGCCCGCGACGTCCCAGGACTGGGTCGGCACCGCAGCGAGCGACTCACCTCGGTTCGCGGACGGACCGTGCTCTACAGCGGACAGCGCGCTCCCCGATACCGCCATGGTGGCGAGGGTCTCACGGGCAGCAGCTATCCCGCTACGCACGGCACCTTCCATGGTCGCCGGCCAGCCGGTGTCCGTCCAGGTTCCCGCCAGCGCGAACCCGGGCAGGCCGGTCGCCTGATCCGGGCGCAACCCCAGCGAGCCGGGCGCCTGGTCGAAGGTCGCGGTGCGCTCCCTGGTCACGAAGACCTCCAGCAGCTCGGCCTCCCGAGCGGCCGGGAACAGCCGGCGCATCTCCTCGACGAACAGCGCCCGCAGATCGTTCGCGGGCTGGTCGACCCACTCCTGCGCCGCCGACTGGGACAGCGCGAGGTACTGCGCCCCGGGCGGCCCGACCTTCGCCAGCCCGGAGGAGATCGTACGGTCGAAGATCCACTGAACCGGCGAACCGACGACGGCGAGCATCGGGACGTCCAGCACCGGCCGATCGAAGATCATGTGCACGTTGATGATGGGCGAGGCACCCAGCGCGCGCAGCTTCGCCGGGTCGACGCCGGTTCCCTCCGGCAACAGCCCGGCGGCGGCCGGCGGCGGAACCGCCAGCACCACACCGTCCGCGGTGAGCACCTCCCCGCCGTCCAGCGTGACCTCCCAGCCGGTGGACGTCCGGACGACGGCCCTGGCCTTGGTGCCCGTCCGGACAGTGCCGCCCACAGCCGTCAGCGCACGCACGGCGGCGTCGCCGTGGAGCTCCTGCAACGGGGCCTCGGGCCAGCCCAGGTCACCCGCATCGGCCCCCTCCAGCAGACCGGTGCGGACCACCTTGGCGGCCAGGCCCAGCGAGGCATCCGAAGCCGGAGCGTTGAGAGTGGCGACCGTGAGCAGCTCCCAGAGCGCCTCGGTGGCGACGGCGCTCTGGCCGTGCCGCTCCAGCCACCCGCCGAAGGAGTCCCCGTCCACCTTCGGGTCGCGCTGGTCCAGCCGGCCGATCCGCAACGCCGCCAGCGCGGCCCGGATCCGGTCAGCGGGCGGCAGTGCCCGGTAGCCCAGCAGCGCCGGCGCGAGGTGCAGCGGCGCCGGCAGCGGCACCCTGGTGCGGCGCAGCCTGGTCCGGGTCAGCGAGCCGGCGATCAGCACCTCGACGTCGAGACGCGGTTGCAGGGTCGTGAGGTGGGTGACCCCGAGGCGGGCGAGCAGCCCCCGGTAGGCGGTGCAGCACCGCATGAAGACGTGCTGGCCGGTGTCGATCCACAGCGAGCCACCCTGGAACGACCGCTGGAACGACGTCGTCGCGCCGCCGAGGCGCGGGCGGGCCTCCAGCAGCACCGGCTCGACGCCCTCGTCCGCCGCGACCAGCGCGGCGGCGATTCCGGCGAGCCCGCCGCCGATGACAACGACGCGCCCCCGGCCGGCGGGCGCGGCGGCACCGCCGCCCTCCCGCGACCAGTGGACCGGTGGTGTGTCCCCCCGAACGCTCATGCCGCCCTCGACTCCGATCTGCCGGCGAGGCTGCGGGCGGCCACCACGGCCTTCTCCCAGCCCGGCAGCGACAGCCGGCGCTCAAGGACCGCGGTCGGGTCCTGCCGGATGCGCCGGTTCAGGCGCAGGTAGATGCCGGCCATCGCACCACAGCAGGCGGCGCTGCGCCGGTCGAGCAGACCGAGCAGGGCCAGCCCGCGGGTGTACCACTCGTCGGCCCGGGCCGCGCAGTCACGCAGGTAGTCGACGAGCGCGTCCTCGGGGCCACCGAGCCGCCCCGCCGCGTTCACCGACAGGATGACCCCGGCCTTCTCGAGCTCGGTCGACGGCAGGTAGGTCCGCCCGTTGAGCAGGTCCTCACGGACATCCCGCAGGATGTTGGTCTGCTGCAGCGCCACGCCGAGGGCGTCGGCGATCTCGGCGGCGCCCTTGTCGCCGGCCGCCCCGTTCACCCCGAAGATGCCCAGCGAGAGCCGGCCGATCGTGCCCGCGACGAGCCGGCAGTAGCCGACCAGGTCGTCGAAGGTCTCGTAGGTCGCGCCGCGCACGTCGCTCTCGACGCCGTCGGCGAGCTCGATGAAGGCCTCCAGCGGGATGGGGAAGCGCCGCGCGGTGTCGGCGAGCGCGACCATCACGGGGTCGGAGCTGTTCGGATCCAGCGCCCGGACGTCGGCGCGGACCTTCTCCAGCCCGGCGAACTTCTCCTCCGCCGGCAGATCGCCGTCGCCGAGGTCGTCGAGCCGGCGGGCCAGCGCGTAGACCGCGGACAGCGCACCCCGCTTCTCGGCCGGCAGCAACCGGATGCCGTAGCTGAAGTTCCGCGCGGCCTCCCGGGTCAGTGCCTCGCAGGAGGCGTACGCCTCGGCGACCGTGGAGCTGCCCGGCACACCCGCGCTCATCTGGTTCCCCCCGTCGTGACCGTCGCGGTTGTGGCGGTCGTCGCGGTCGTCGTCGCAGTTGTGGCTGGCGTCTCTGTTGTGACTGGCGTCTCTGTTGTGGCTGGCGTCTCTGTTGTGGCTGGCGTCTCTGTTGTGGCTGGCGTCTCTGTTGTGGCTGGCGTCTCTGTTGTGGCTGGCGCGGCGGTCGCGGCCGGCGGGGCGGCCGGCGCGGTCGCGGCCTCGGTCCCGGCGGCACGGGCCGCCGCGCCCGCCCCCGGCACCGACGAACGCACCAGCGCGGCCCCGGCGAACATCGCGACCCGCGTGTTCGGAGCCTTGGGAGCCCCGCCGAGCACGTCGTAGTCGGCCCGCCGGACGGCGTCGAGGGCTGCCCGCCCGCCGCCCACGAAGCCCGCCATCGCCAGCCGCAGGCGGCCCCCGACCAGGCCCACCAGCGGCGCGCCCGAGTCGAGCAGGGCCCGGGCCCGGGCCACCTCGAAGGCCATCAGGTGACGGACCGCGGGCGAGGCGCTCGGCGCGGCCAGGTCGGCCTCGGTCACCCCGAATGCCTCCAGATCCTCCAGCGGCAGGTAGATCCGGCCCGCGGCCAGATCCTCGGCGACGTCCTGGAGGTGCTCGGCCAGTTGCAGCGCGGTGCAGATGCGGTCGGACAGCGCGATCCGCGCCGGAGTCGCCAGCCCGAACACGCCGAGCACCATGCGGCCGATCGGGTCGGCCGACAGGGTGCAGTAGTGCAGAAGATCGTCGTAGGTCTCGTACCGGCTGACAACCTGGTCCTGCCGGTTCGCCTCCACGAGTCGGCGGAACGGCTCGGCGGGCAGGTCACAGGCCCGCACCGTCCGGGCGAGCGTCTGGTGGACGGGCAGCTTCGGTTCCCCGCCGGCCCAGATCAGCTCCAGGTCCGCGGCGAGCTCGTCCAGCAGGGCCAGGCGGTCGCCGGGGGCCTCGTCACCGATGTCGTCGACGAGCCGCCCGAAGACGTACAGCGCGTTCAGGTGCTCCCGCAGCCGCGCCGGGAGCAGCCGTGAGGCGACCGGGAAGTTCTCGGCGGGCGCGGCCAGCAACACCTGCTCGGTGGGCGTGGTGAGGGCGGTCGCGCCGAGGGGGGCAGACGGACGCGGTGGGCCGGTTCGGGCGTCGATTGCGGTCATACGCCTCTCCTTAACGTGGCGGTCTGCGCTCCGGGTGCGCGGTGCGGTCTGCGTCGTGTGCGTCGTGTGCTGTCGTCAGTGCGGGCACCGCCGCGGTGCCGACCGCGGTGGTGCCGGTCATCCTGCGGGCCAGATCGCCGGGACCGCCACCCCTGACCGGGAGGTGCGCCGGCCAGAGGTGCCGGCGGTCCGCCTGGCACGGGTCGGTCCCGGTGCATGGTCCCGGTGCGCGGGCCCGGTCTCGGCGACGTGACCGGGGCCGCCCCGGTCAACATGGTCAGGTCGGTCAGGGGCAGGCGAGGGACGGGGGCCGGACGGTGGGCCCGCCCGGACGCCGCGCACCTTGGCCGAAGGCACCGCGCCGCGGGTTCATCGCGGCACGGCCGGGGGCACCGCCGATCGGGCCGTGCCCCCGGATCCGCCTCCTCACCGGTGTCCCCACCGGTGACGACTGCTTGGTCCGCTCCGTTCACTCACCTCCCGGACCGGCGGCCGGATGATCCGAGGATCATCCGAAGACACCGGCCAGGCGGCGGTACAGCGACGGAGCCGCGCCGTGAACGCGCGCGGCGGCGGACAACCAGCGGGGCACCCACACTTCGGCGTCCCCCCGGCCCGTGGCGGTGAGCATTCGCTGCGCTACCAGACCGGCCGGGATGGGACGTGGCCACCGGCGCACGTACGGAGCTCCGCGCCGGTGGAAGAAGGGGGTGTCCACAGCTCCCGGTAAACACAACGTGACACCGATGCCACGTCCTGCCACTTCGGAGCGCAGCGCGTCGGCAAAGCCGACCATCGCCGCCTTCGAGGCCGAGTACGCGACCTCACCCCGGACGCCCAGCGCGCCCGCGACACTGCCGACCAGCAAGATCCGGCCCTGCCCCCGGTCGAGCATCGCCGGCAGCATGGCCCGGACCAGCAGCATCGGGGCGAGGACGTTGACGGCGATGAGATCGTTGATCGCTGCCGGTGACATCACGTCGAACGGCCNGGCGGCACCGAGACCTGCCGAGCAGATCAACAGGTCCACGTCCCCGAGCAGTTCCGAGGCGCGGGACGCCACTGTCACCTCGCCACCGGGACGTGCCAGATCCACGGCTATCCGGTGGCCCTGCGTCGCGGCGGCGACCTCGTCGAGAGCCGCCCCGTTGCGGCCCACCAACAGCGACCGACAGTTCTGATCAGCGAGCAGGAGGGCCGCCTCCCGACCGATGCCGGAGCTGGCTCCGGTCACCACGGCAGTACGTGGCGGCCATCCGCCCGGCGAGGTGGTTCGCGCGCCGCCCGACATGACGGCCGGGCCCCCTTCGCGGGCAGCCACGCGGGGCCGTGCGCTCACGACCCACCACCTCGGGTCACACGGTCCCCCCCGGTGTCCCGTTCCGGCACAGCTATCACGTCACCTACTGCTTCCGTTTATGTCGCCCTCCACCATCGGCGTTCCACGTGCGGCGGGATCTGACCTGCACTCCCGCCCACCGCCGGCTCGCTTCGAGCGGCTCCACCATTTCATCGTCCCGAGGCCGGGTCGTCCATCGTCAGATGGACGACATCGGACCTTGCTCCCTTATCACACATTCCCGAGGCCAGCGGAGGACCAGATGCGGATTCACCTCGCCGAAGCATCAGCCGGAATTCCACTCAGGTTTTCGAACGGAATGACACAGCATTGACATCTACCGGACATCGAGACGTAGCTCACGCCCGTGGGAGCCACCGCACCTGCCGACCATCGGATACACCCTGCCGTCAGTCCGAACCAATCGCCACCGGATCACCGATGGTGACCTCGGCGAAGGTGTACGCCGGAGCCTCCACCGCATGGGTGTAGACACCGTCCGAGTAGTAGACGGGGCAGAACGACGGATCATCCCCCGAACAGGGCGTCATCTCCCGCACGCCGACAACCCTACCGTCCCGGACAAACATGATCGAAAGCGGCAGTAACGTCTGGAACATGTAGAAGCCCGACGTCGTCTCGCCGCCGAAATCAAAGATCATTCCATGGCCCGGCGGAAGGTCGGTGCGAAACATCAGGCCCCGGCGCCGCTCCGCGTCACTGTCGGCGACCTCCGCATCGATGGTCAACCCACGAACCCGGACAGTGACCGTCGATCCGGCACCCCGGCCCTCATCTCCGCCGACTCCCCCGGCCTCGCTACAGGCCGCGACGAACGCCGCGGCGGCGACCAGCACTCCGGCCGGCCGACCGGCGAAAGGCCTCACACCGCACGACCCTCTACCGGACGGCGCCACCGGGGACATCCCGCTGGACGACACACCAGCCGACTTTGCGCCGGACGGCACGGCGATGGACCGTCCGGGCTGGGCCTGTTACTCCGCCGACGGCTCCATGGACTGCTCTGGTCCGAGCGCGGCAAGGGCGGCCTCCACGATCAGACGCTGAAGTTCCTCGGGCAGCAGCGGCGCGAACGGGGACAGCGCGTCGACGCCCGCCGGCGCACAGGTACCCGTGGATGTCACGTTGGTGCCAGCCACGGGGTGCGCCGGCGAAGCCTCGCCAGCTGTCCCGATGCCCGGCGCCACGGAAGTGCCCGGCGACTTCTCCGGTACCGCCGTGTCGGTCGGGCCATCCGCACCGCTGTCTCCAGTAAATCCGGTCAGGCTGCGAATGCCCGTTCGCCTCCCCACGCCAGTGGTGGTGGCCCAGCCAACATTCGCCCCGCCGCCGGAGCCGGACCCAGCACCGAGACCACCCGGCACCGCCAGCGCCGCCGCCACTCCCGACACTCCCGACGCTTCCGAAACAGCGGACGCGGCAGACGCCGCCGACCCGGCCGGCTCCGCCGACCGCGCGTCCGACCTCTCCGCCCCCGCCGCTACCACCGGCACGCCACAGGTGGAGACACCCCGGCCACGCATCCGATCCATCGCGCTGCCCATGACGCCGTTCTGCACACATCCGACCGCGCAACGGGCCCGCATAATCCGCGCCGCGGTCGGTTGCGGGCCGGCGAGCGCGCCAATGACAGCCTCCTGCCGGGAAAAGATGTTGTCCTTGCCGATCCGGTGGTAGAGCACCGACGGATCATTTGCGAAGGCACAGAGGACCGCACCGGTGTCCACCAGCAGAGACGTGAGCGCGACCAGGATCGCCCGCGGCGGAGGCGGCGGATCACGCCGGGCCAACTCGACCAACTGGGCGAGACCGGACTCGAACGGCGAAATCAGTGCCTCGAGAATCATCTCCTTGGAGGAGAAGTGGTAGTAGAGCGCGGCCTTCGTCACTCCGAGTCGCTCAGCGATGTCGCGCACCGAGGTGCCCGCATACCCTCGTTCCACGAAGAGCTCGACCGCGGCCGCGAGGATGCGCGTGCGGGTGTCGGCTCCCTGCGAACGCGAACGTCCGGCGACCACCAGTTCTCACCCCCAGAGGACGGGTCAGCCGCGAATGCTACTCTGACACCTACCTACTGGCCGATCGGTAAGTAGGGTTGCCCGCGAGGGTCCACGGGCAGCCCTCGCCGGCGAGCCTGTCCATCAGCAGGGCCGCGGCTGGCCACGGCAACTACCGGCGGCGGAGAGCGGCAGACCGGTCACGGAAAGAGGCAGACCGGTCGTGAACAGCGGCCGACCGACCAACCAGCACCTCCGAAGGGAAACCATGGCAAAGCTCGCGCGCTGGTGCTTCCAGCACCGCTGGCTCGTCCTCTNCCTGTGGGTCGCGGCTCTTGTCGGGCTGGCAGGGCTCGGCCGAGCGACCGGCGACGACTACAAGGACACGTTCTCGCTCCCCGGGACGGACTCCCAGCGGGCGATCGACCTCCTCGAGCGTGACTTCCCCGCCCAGTCGGGTGACAGCGCGACCATCGTCCTCCACGCCCGCTCGGGCGCGCTGACCGACTCCGCGCTGCGCACGCAGGTCACCGACCTGGTCGATCGGGTCTCCGGGCTGCCGCACGTCGCCGAGGTCGTCGGCCCGTTNAGCCCGGACGGCAGCGGCCAGATCAACGCCGCCGGCACCACCGCGTTCGCGACCGTGGCCCTCGACCTGCCGGGCAACGAGCTCGCGCGGGGCGACATCGAGAACCTGGTGGACACCGCCCGCTCCTACGACAACGGAGCCNTGCAGGTCGAGACGACCGGCCAGGTCGCCGCGGTCGTCGAGCAGGCCGAGCAGAGCGCCAGCGAGCTCATCGGCATCGTCGCCGCCGCGGTCATTCTCTTCCTCGCGTTCGGCTCGCTGCTCGCGGTCACCCTGCCGCTGATCACCGCGCTGGCCGCGCTCGGCGTCGGCATCAGCCTCATCGTCCAGGTCTCGCACCTGACCTCGGTCGCCGAGTTCAGCACGATGCTCGCTACCCTGATCGGCCTGGGCGTCGGCATCGACTACGCACTGTTCATCGTGAACCGCCACCGCATCGGTCTGCGGGCCGGCCGTTCCCCGGAGGAGGCCGCGGTCAACGCGGTCAACACCTCCGGCCGCGCCGTGATCTTCGCCGGGCTCACCGTGTGCATCGCGCTGCTGGGCATGTTCGCCCTCGGCGTGACCTTCCTCTACGGTGTCGCGCTGTCCGCCGCGCTGACCGTCGCCATGACCATGCTGGCCTCGGTCACCCTGCTGCCCGCCCTGCTCGGCTTCTACGGGCAGAAGGTGCTCAGCCGCCGGGAGCGCCGCCGGATCGCCGCGAACGGGCCCGAGCCGGAGCGGCCGTCGGGCTTCTGGTGGCGGTGGGCCAAGGGTGTGGAGCGCCGGCCGGCCATCCTCGCGGTACTGGCCACCGGAGCGATCGTCGTGGTCGCGATTCCGTTCCTGTCGCTGCGGCTCGGTTCGTCCGACCTGGGCAACGGCTCGGACACCAAGAGCAGCAAGCGGGGCTACGACCTGCTCGCCGACGGCTTCGGCCCCGGCTTCAACGGGCCGCTCATGCTGGTCTCCGAGATCTCCTCCCCCACCGACCTGCAGACCCTGGACCAGGCCATCGAGGCGGCCCGCGACACCGAGGGCGTCGCCTCGGTGACCCCGGCGCGGCAGAGCCCCAACGGCCGGGCCGCGATCGCGACCCTCTACCCGACGTCCAGCCCGCAGTCCCCCGACACCGCGAAGCTGCTCGACCGGCTGCGTGACGACGTGATCCCGTCCGCGACGGCGGGGGCCGCGGCTCCGGTGTACGTGGGCGGCCTCACCGCGGTCTTCGAGGACTTCTCCAACGTGCTGTCGGGCAAGCTGCCGCTGTTCATCGGCGTGGTCGTGGTGCTCGCGTTCATCCTGCTGGTCGCGGTGTTCCGCAGCCTGCTCATTCCGCTGACGGCGTCGGTGATGAACCTGCTCGCCGTCGGCGCGGCGTTCGGCGTCGTCGTGGCCGTGTTCCAGTGGGGCTGGCTGTCCGACGTGTTCGGCCTCAGCCCCGGGCCGATCGAGGCCTACCTGCCGGTCATGCTGTTCGCGATCCTCTTCGGGCTGTCCATGGACTACGAAGTGTTCCTGGTCAGCCGCATGCACGAGGAGTGGACGGCCCGGCGGGACAACCGCGTCGCGGTCTCCCTCGGGCAGGCCGAGACAGGGCGGGTGGTCTCCGCCGCGGGCGCCATCATGACCCTGGTGTTCGCCTCGTTCATCCTCGGCGACGAACGTGTCATCAAGCTGTTCGGGCTGGGTCTGGCACTCGCCATCGCCATCGACGCCTTCGTGATCCGCACGATCCTGGTGCCGGCACTCATGCACCTGTTCGGGCGGGCCAACTGGTGGCTGCCCAGCGGCCTGGACCGGATCCTGCCGCGCCTGTCGGTCGAAGCGGCGGACGACCTCGGGGAGGTCGAGGCCCCGGTGGTGTCCCACAGCGCCATGGGCGAGGTGCCGGCACAGCCACACGATCCGGCCCAGCCCGAGCGGGCCCGCTGACCCGCAACCGCTGACCCGCAACGCCTGATCCAGAACGTCGGCCTGACGGCGACACCGGTCTGGCAGGCAGGACATGACAGCGCCCGGCACGCCCGCCCGCAGGGGTGGACGAGCCGGGCGCCGTCATGTGCGGGCCCGATCCCCCGCCAGGTGCGTGCCCGGGCCCCGCCGCGTCCGGACCCGTGGCCGCGCGCCGTGCTGGACCCCGCTCGGTACCGTCAGCGGCGCGGCACGCCAGCGACGACAGGAGTTCCGATGTCCGTTCCCCCCGCATCGTCTCCCCCCGCGGCGTCCGGACGTCCGCTGCGAGTGGTGATCGCACCCGATTCGTTCAAGGGAACGGCCTCGGCGACCCAGGCGGCCGCGGCGCTGGCCGCCGGGTGGTCGGCGGCCCGCCCGGACGACATCGTGGTGACGGTTCCGATCGCCGACGGCGGCGAGGGCACGTTGGACGTGTTCGCCGCCGCCGTCCCGGACGCCCGCCGCGAGGTGCTGGAGGTGACCGGGCCGGATGGGCGTCCCGTCCCCGGCGCCGCCTGGCTGGCGCTCCCCGACGGGTCGGCCCTCGTCGAGCTGGCCCAGGCCAGTGGCCTGCCGTTGATGCGCGGACTGGACCCGCTGCACGCACACACCATCGGGCTGGGCCAGCTGATCGGCGCCGCGCTGGCGGCCGGGGCCCGCGGTGTGCTGGTGGCGTTGGGAGGTTCCGCGTCCACCGACGGTGGCACTGGTGTGCTGCGAGCCCTCGGGGCCCGCTTCCTGGACGCCGCGGGCCAGCCGCTGCCGCCCGGCGGCGGGGCCCTCGCCGACCTCGCCGCCGTCGACCTGCGGGGCCTGCCGGCCGCACCGCCGGAGGGAATCCGCTGCCTGGTCGACGTCGCCGCTCCCCTGCTCGGTCCCACTGGAGCGGCGGCGGTCTTCGGGCCGCAGAAGGGCGCGGGGCCCGCCGACATCGCCCGGCTGGAGGCCGGACTCGCCCGGCTGGCGGAGCTCATGCCGGGAACCGGCTCTGCCTCCATGCCGGGAACCGGCGCTGCCCTCGCCGACCAGCCGGGTACCGGCGCCGCCGGCGGAACGGCCTACGGCCTCGCCGCCGCGCTCGGCGCCACCCTCGTGCCCGGCGCCCGCACCATCGCCGAGCGCGCCGCGCTGCCCGCCGCCCTGGCCGAGGCCGACCTGGTGATCACCGGCGAGGGGCGCTTCGACGCGACCTCGCTGACCGGCAAGGTCGTGGGCGGAGTCCTGACGATGGCCGAGCAGGCCGGGGTGCCCGCCCTGCTGGTCGCGGGCCGGGTGGACGGGCCCGTTCCGCCCGGGGTCAGCGCCGCGGTCGCGCTCGTCGACCTCGCCGGCAGCCCGGCGAACGCCATCGCCGAGCCAGGCCGCTGGCTCACCCTCGCCGGCACGCGCCTGGCCGACACCAGCCATCAGTCAGCGCCAGCCGGGCGGCTATTGCGCCAGTGAACGCTCAGACACCGTCCGGGCTCAGCGTCACCTCGACCGGTTCGAAGCTCTCGCCGGTCACGTCGACACCGGCGGCCCGCAGGTTCCGCAGCGCGGCGCGGGCGAACTCGTCGGTGTAGGCCAGCCCCGCCGGATCAGCGCGCAGTACCGTCTGCCCCTGCGCGTTGCGGGTACCCCGCGCGATCCGGACCGTCCGGTCCCAGGACGTCCGGTCGACGACGCCGATGCCCTCCGGAGTAGGCCAGATGAGCTTGTTGACCTCGTTCATCTGCCAGAGCTGGTGACTGGCGCCGAGCTGGGAACCGGCGGCGACGACCAGGTCCCGGCATTCCTCGGCGTTGTCCCGGCAGTAGGCCCAGCCTCGCAGCGAGGCCTCCAGGAAGCTCGTCGTCGTCTGCCGGTAGGCGGCGTCGGCCTCCAGCCTCGGGGTGACGGCCCAGATCGCGTCCTGCAGCATCGCCGTGCCGACCTCGTTCCAGTCGATGACGGCGAGGTCCCGGCTGGTGTAGAGCTTGCCGGTGGCGGGGTTCACCGCCTCCAGGATCTGGGCGTACTCGTTGTAGCTCATCGCGGCGACGGCGTCGATGTCACCCGAGAGCAGTGCCGTGACGTCGAAGTCCTGCTGCACCAGGGCGACGTCCGACCCCGGGTCGAGGCCGGCGCCGGAAAGGCCGGCGAACAGTTCGTACTCGTTACCGAAGCCCCAGGTGCCGACCCGCCGGCCGCGCAGGTCCGCCGGCCGCTCTATCCCCCTGTCCGCGAAGCTGACCTGCCAGGTGCCCGACCGCCGGAAGATCTGGCCGACCTCGGTGATCCGGGCGCCCCGCTCCCGCGAGGCGAGGGCCTTCGGCACCCAGGCGATCGCGAAGTCGGCGTCACCGCGGGCGAGCACCTCCTGCGGGACGACGTCGGCGCCGCCTTCGAGGATCTCCACGTTCAGGCCGACGTCCGCGTAGAAGCCCTTGTCACGGGCGGCGATGTAGCCGGCGAACTGTGCCTGGGTGTACCACTGCAACTGCAGCCGCACCGCCGTCAGCCGACCCGCGACGCCGCGGTCGCCCGGCTCGTCCCGGCTGGCGCCGCAGGCCGCCAGCACGGCCATCATGACGAGTCCCGCGGTGGCTCCCGCCGCAAGACCTCTTCTCATCGAGCCCGCCCCTCCGCACGTCACCGGCCTCCAGTGTCGGTCGGCGGGACGTCCCGTCAGCCGGCGGGGGCGGCCGGGTCGGCGGGGGCGGCCTCGTGAGGGGCGTCGGTTGGGTCAGCGGTGTCGGTGGTGTCGGTGGTGTCAGGGATGCCGGTGGGCACGGGGTAGCCGTGCTCGAGGTAGCCGGCCCCGCCGCGCCGCCCCCGCAGACCCGCGGCCCCGCGGATCCGGCGCGCGTGCGGGACGGGCAGCCGGTCCGCCACCTCCGCCAGTGGAGTGAAGGCGCAGTTGATGATCTCGTCCATGTCGAGACGGATCCGGTCCCGCCAGTCCGCCGGCAGCAGTCCTCCGTCGAAGACGAAGAGCAGCATGTCACCGCTGTGCTCGTCGGACGCCCAGTCCACCACGAGCAGGGGCCCGATCGGCGGGACGATGCCGATCTCCTCCTCGACCTCGCGCACGCAGGCCGCGTAGGGCGACTCGCCGGGCTCGATGAAGCCGCCGGGAATGTCCCATCCGGGCTTGTAGGAGGGTTCCACCAGCAGCACGCGCCCCTCCTCGTCGAAGAAGAGCGCCCCCGCGGCGGCCCGCGGCCGGGCCATCGGCGGGCCGACGCTCGCGTTGACGCCACTCACGTTCCGGTCTATGCCGGCCGCCGAGGTCACCACCTGGTGGGCGCCACCGACGCGGCCGGCAGTGCGCGCATGGCCCGTCGCGGCGCCCGCGCCGCTCACCGTGCCCGCGCCGCTCACCGTGCCCGCGCCGCTCACCGTGCCCGCGCCGCTCACCGTGCCGGCGACCGCGGCCGTGCCCGCAACCGCGGCTGTGCCGCCGCGAGTGCCGGCCGCGGTGACGCCACCGGAGGGGGCGACGCACGCGCGCTGCGCGATCTCCGCGGACGAGGCCATGGGCTGGGAGGGCACGGAGGCAGTCAGCCCCGCGGCGCGCGTAGCCCCCGAGGANGGTGACGGTTCGTCTGGTCGACGGGAGCCGGCAGTCATGATGGTCCCTTCTGCCGCTAGGGGCGAACTAGCTGGTACTGGGCTTACTACACGAATCGGCGCGGAATTCCGACGTCAGGTTGCGCACTATGCGCCGGGCGCCGGGTGCGGCACCGATCCGACCCGCCGCGCGGAGCCGCCGGGCGCCGCGCCCCGGAGCGTCGGGGAAACGTCGTCGGCCGCCCGTGCCCGGTCAGAACAGACCGCTCCTTCCAGGAGGTTCTCGTTCACCCGGTCACCGCGTGGCGAATACTTGAATTGTGAGCATCGACACTGGGGGATGGGCGGTCTCGTGACGGAGTGGACAAGGATCCGACAGGAGCGGACGCTCTTCGAGGACGAGGCGGTGCTCGCCCTGGACAAGCCGGTGGGCGTTTCGGTCGTGGGTGAACGCCACGACACCGACCTGGTCTCCATGGCGAAGGAGGCGGGCGAGGAGCTGTTCCCCGCGCACCGCATCGACAAGGTGACCTCCGGGGTCGTCCTGTTCGCCAAACAACTACGCGTCCACGGCGACCTGACCAGGCAGTTCAACCGGCGCACGGTGGAGAAGACCTACTTGGCGCTGACCCGCACGCGAGGACTGCCGGCGGCGGCCACCATCGACCTGCCGCTGAGTGTGGGCCGCAAGAACCGCGTGCGCATCGCGGCCAACCGCGCGGACATCGTCGCCGTCCCGGCTGCCTCCGGCGATGCGGGCGATGCCGGCGATGCCGGCGCGGCGCTTTGGACCGTGCCCGCGGCGAAGACGTTTCCGCACGTCAGGACCTATCCGTCCGTCACCCGGCTCACGCGGGTGTGGGAGGGGAAGGAACACACGCTGATCGCCGCGCACCCGGTCAGCGGCCGACGGCATCAGATCCGGGTCCACCTGGCGTGGGTCGGACATCCCATCGAGGGCGATCCGCTCTTCGAACGCGCGCCGACCACCCGCACCTTCCTGCATGCCTGGCGGCTGGACTTCGACGCGCCCGGGGAAGGCGGGGCCCGGATGCACGCCGAGGCCGCACCCGGCCCGGATTTCTGGCTCGCCCTGGAGGGCGGCGAGGCCGCGGCCGCCGCGGCCGCCCTCGCCGCGTTCACCACTCCGGCGGAGGCCTGACCGCACCCCGGAAGCCCGCCGCCAGCTGGCGGGCGAAGGCCTCGGAGTCACCGCACGCGTCACCCGCCGGTCGCGGCCGGCCGGTGGCGTAGGCGCGGAACAGCGGCCCGAACCGCTCACCCAGCAGATCGACCAGATCCGGCCGATGGTGGGCGGCCACCCACATCCGCTTGTCGATCAGCGCCCTGGCCTGGACGCCCACCCGGTGCCGGTCGAAGCCCGCCGGTGCCGGTGCCCCGGCGACCAGGGCCGCCAGGAGCCGCCGCTGGGAACCGGCGAGACGTCTCCGGTCCCGTCGGCCGAGCGTCCCCCATGTGACGGACCGGCCCGGCGCGGTGGGTGCCGCCGGGGTGGCAGACCTCGCCGGGGTGGCAGACCTCGCCGGGGTGGTAGGCCCCGCCGGGGTGGTAGGCCCCGCCGGGGTGGTAGGCCCCGCCGGGGTGGTAGGCCCCGCCGGGGTGGTAGGCCCCGCCGGGGTGGTAGGCCCCGCCGGGTCGGGCGGCTCCGCCGCGGGGAGACGCGGCGGGCTGGGGAGTGCCGGCAGCGTGACGGCTGACGCCACCGTCGCGCGCAGCATCGCGAGCTCGGCGGCAAGCTCGGGGCCCGGCGGGAAGGCACCGTCCCGCTCAAGCAGGACGCCGGGCAGCTCGACCCGCGCCGCCAGCTCGGCCAGAAGATCCACCACCGGGGAGGTCACGGGGTGGGTGTGGGTGTCGTGCCAGATTCCCTGCCGTTCCACCCCGCCGGCCATGTGGACGTAGGCGAGACGTTCCAGGGGTAGCTGCGCGAGCACCCGGGAGGGGTCGAGGCCGAGGTTGACCCGGGCGGTGTGCAGGTTGGCAAGGTCGAGCAGGAGCCGGGCGTCAGCCTGCTCGACGAGCTCGGCGACGAACTCTCCTTCGGAGAGCTCCTCCGCCGGCCAGCCCAGCAGCGGCGCGATGTTCTCCAGCGCCAGCGGGACGGGGAGATGCTCCCGCGCGAAGCGAACATTGCTGACGATCACTCGCAGGGCCTGCCGGGTCCGGGGAACCGGCAACAGGTGCCCGCTGTCCAGCTTCCCCACCCGGCAGAAGGCCACGTGCTCGCTGACCAGCGGCGCTTCCAACGCCTCGGCGACCGCGGCGAGATGGGCCAGCCGACCGCGGTCGGGTCGTCCCGAGCCGCCCAGGTTCAGGGAGACCCCGTGCGGAACCACCGTCACCCCGCGGGCGCGCAGCTGGAGCAGGGGCGGGGGAAGCCGCCGCGGGTCGAGGTTCTCGGCGATCACTTCGACGAAGCCGACCCCCGGCAGTCCCTCGATCAGGCTGTCGATCTCCGGGCGCCAGCCGACACCGAAACCCAGTGACGGTCCGCCGTCTCCGAACGGAACTGATCCGATCGCTGGGACAGTCATCCGCCACCACACCCGCCGCCACCACCACACCCGCCGCCACCACCACCGCCACACCCGCCACCGCAGCTGCTGTGGCCACCGTCGGACGCACCCGCGTCGTTGGTACTGCCTCCGCAGCCGCCGAAGTTGCCACTCCCGCCACCCCACCGACTCCGGCCGCGGCCCGCGCCACGGGCGTGCCGGCCATGCGGTGCGCCGGGCCTGGGAGCGCAACCGACGGCTACGGCGAAGGCATCGAGGTCGAAGGTTATGTGACCGATCCATTCGCGGCCCCGGTCGCCCGCGGGGGCCGCCTCGGAGTCAGCCGCGCCGGCCCGCTGCCTCCCGGCCACCAGTTCGCGGGTGGCCCTCCTGATCTCCGACCGCACGTACGGGTCGGATCTGCGGTAGACATCACGTAGAAGCGTGCCGTCCGGATCCAGCTGGGCGTAGGCACGCAGATCCCGGGTGATGAAGCAGAAAAGCAGTCTCTCGTCCGCCGCGGTGGGGTACCAGCCGGCGTCCCGCACGATGGCCAGTGCCGTCGGGCTGGTCCGCGCCNGCCGGCACAGTTGTTCCCGCGGGCGGCCCGGCGGCAGTTGCGCGAGCAGCCGGCCGCAGTCCCCTTCGAGACCCGGGGCGGGCGGATCGGTGGCGCATTTCAGCAGGACGTCGACCGTCCCTGGATCAGTCAGGTCCAGCAGCTCCAGGCGGCGCTTGAGAACGATGACCCGCAGGTCCTCCCCGACCCGCCGGGGCAGGTTCGGATTGACACTGATCACCTGACGGAGCGCGTCCTTTTCCGCAGGAATCCAACTTTTCGACCAGCAGGTCACGAGTGCCCCGAGAAGTTCCGGTTCGGCGGTCACTGAAAACAGCCCGGAGAGTTCCCCGGGCCCCCCGCGACGCGCCAGTTCGGCCGCGAGCGCCGCCGCGACGCGCCCCGGGAACTCAGCGGGCACGGGCTCACCGCCGACAAACCGGGCCACCCGGCCCGCAGCCAGCAGAGCCAGCACGCGCGCACTGCGGCCGGGGGTCGGGCCCGGTGCGAGCAGAAGCGACAGGAAGTACTCGGAATACCGATGCTGGCGCACTGCTTCCGACCAGTCCCAGGCCAGGGTCGCGAAAACCGCCGGATCGCTGTCACAGATCCTCTCCAGCGCCGCCCGGGCGAGCAGGGCCGCCCGTCCCCCCGGCCGGCTCGCCACCCGCAAAAGTTCCCGCAGGCCGGCCCGGTCAGGACCCGTTCTCAGCTGGGCGACAAGGAGCCGTGTCGCGCATTCCGCCCGGGCCCGGCCGAACCATCTCCACTCATCAGGAACTCGTGTTCCCATGGCCACACCAATCCGANAGGGTCGAGGGATCGTGTCGCCGCCGGGTCGGATCCGCGGACTTCCGCTCGCCATCCCGCGATGGCCGTGGCGCAGTGCTCGGAGGGGTCGCCAGGGTTACCCGCGCCGCCGCATCGGAGGCAGCCTGATGATTCCGCGCCGACGGGTCGCCGTACCAGGCGTAGAACCATGTCGAACACCCGACACCGTCACGGCTGCCCGGCCTGGGCGCAAATCATGGCGCGAGCTGGGGGCGAAGTTTCAGGCCGCTTTCCTTCGACCCCGCTCGCGACGGTCATCACGCTAGTTTTCGATGCTGTGCGCTCCCGGCGGGGAGGCTTTGACGGGCAGCCGGCCACGTTGCGGAAGGGTGCCGGCCCGCGGCGCACCCGGTCCGACGCGAACCGACGTCAACCGCCGCGAGGCGCGAACATGATGATCGCCATTCCGGCGAGGCAGACCGCGGCACCGGCGACGTCGAACCGGTCGGGGCGGTAACCGTCGGCCACCATTCCCCAGGCGATCGAACCGGCCACGAAGATCCCACCGTAGGCGGCGAGGATGCGGCCGAAGTCGCCGTCCGTTTGCAGGGTTGCGGCGAAGCCGTACAGGCCGAGGGCGACGACACCGGCGCCCACCCACAGCAGGCCGCGATGCTCGCGCACCCCCTGCCAGACCAGCCAGGCGCCACCGATCTCACACAGCGCGGCGACGATGAAGAGGGCGAGGGTTCGGGCGACCATCACAGACTGGCGGCTCTCTCGGACAGCGGTGGACGGCCCGGCACCGCCGCGGCACCGCCGCGGCTGCGCCGCCGCGGCGGTGCACGCGAGAACCGGGCCGGAGCGCACGGCGCGCTCGCGGTTGACGCTAGTCCGCGGGGTGGGCCTCGCATACGTTCGTCCCGCCGCCCGGCATCACAGGCGGCGGGACGAGAACGGCACTCCCAGGGCTGGATCAATCAGAAACCGCCGGCCCCCGGCTGGCCGGTGGACCCCAGGCCGCCGGATCCCGGGCTGGCGGGCTGCTGGCCGGTGGACCCCAGGCCCGCGGGACCGCCGGCGGTGGTGGAGGCGTCCGGGCGCGGCACGTCACCGCGCCAGCCGCCGGACTCCTGGCCGCCGCGGCGCTCGATGAATGCCTTGAAGCGCTTGAGATCGCCCTTCACACGGCGCTCGTCCGCGCCGATGACCGCGCCGGCCTTCTCCGCGAGACCCTCCGGCTCCCAGTCCATCTGGACCGTCACTCGGGTGGCGTCGTCAGCCAGCCGGTGGAAGGTCACCACACCCGCGTGCTTGGTGCCGCCGGTGCTCTTCCAGGCGACCCGCTCATCCGGGTGCTGCTCGGTGATGGCCGCGTCGAACTCGCGCTCGTTACCACCGACCTTGATCCGCCAGTGGGTGTGCGTGTCGTCGATCTGCTGGACGGACTCCACGCCTTCCATGAAGTTCGGGAAGGACTCGAACTGGGTCCACTGGTTGTAGGCCGCCCGTACCGGCACGTCCACGTCGATTGACTCCTGCACCACGCTCGCCATGCTTCCTCCCAAGAGCTCCGAGTCGGACGCGACCCGTCATCCCCGGAGACCGGGCGCTAACACCCTCGCTCCCCGCCGGGAAGCCCGAAACCTCGGGGAGCCTGGTCAGGCGGCGGGTGGCCAGGGGCGGGTGGCCAGGCTGGTCACCCGTCCGCCTGGCTGAACCAAGCCGAGCCTCGGGTGACACAGCTGTCTGATCAGACGGGACACCCCGGCCGTCGGGCCGGCCGCGAGGCCCGGCGGGCGGCGGCTCCGGGCCGGTACCGGGACCGCGCCGTGCCGGCTGTTCGACGTCCACGATCCCGCGTGCGGGCGCCTTGGCCGGTGAAGATCCCGCCGCGGTGCGACCGTCGGGTCGCCGGCACCCGGCAGGCCCCCGCTGCAACGGCGCTACCTGGGCTTTCAGCGCGCCGACAGGCCCCGCAACACCCGTCGCCCACCCGTGCGGCGCGGGTCCGTGAGGATTCGCCGACAGCGACTGAAGGGCTTTGTGTGTCCTTCGCTCGCAGGGGTTGCGGCCCCGGCATCGCCGTGGTCGTCAAGACGTCTCGGTGGGAGACACAAGGAGCCCTTCAGGCGCGCGATCGGCACTCCCGGGCCCGCGCCCAAGACGCTGACCACCATCGTCAGATCACCGAACGCACCNGCCCGGAACCCGCGTGCGCGTCCGCCGAGCACCCGCCCACCCTCCGCCAGAACCCGACCGCGCCCCAAAGAACCCGCACGAGTCAGCGCCCGCACGGGTCAGGATCCACAGAAATCGGTCGGCTAGGGAACCGCGGCGATGTGGGCGGCGAGGATCCGCCAGCCCGCGCTCGGGTCGTAGGTCCACGTGCGGGTGTAACGCAGCCGCGCCGAGGACGGCTGGCCGTTGAAGATCCCGGACACGGTGCCGAGGAAGAGGGTCACACCTGTGGTCCCGGCAACAAGCACCTCAAGGTCCTCCTCGACGAGCTCCGTGACGACGGAGGTGCCGGCACGGTAGGCGTCGAGGTCGTCGGACCTGGAGTAGCGGGCGCCGTCCGGACCGATCGCGACCAGCCGCTCGTCGAGCAGCCGGGAAAGCTCGGCCACATCGCCCGCGCGCTGGGCGGCCTGGAGCCGACGCTCAGCTCGCAGCAGGCCCTCCGTGGATGCGGTCACGTCGTCACCCGTCCCATGTCGCGTATCCCCATCTGGCGCTCGACTCCCCTCCCGGCCCCGGCCGCACTCGTCCGTCGCCGCGCTCGACGCACTGACCCCGGGCATCCTCCCGCGTCCGCGCGGGGGACTCCAACTTCCACCCGCGCCCGGAGGGCCGGCATGAACAGGTGAGCCGGAGATCGCGCCCAGCGCACTTCGCACGCGGACTTCACGGGCAGTTGACGGGGAGTTTGCCGGCAGTTTGTTGGCCGTATTTCCCGGGCTGTCGAGCCCAATCTCCGCCGACCTCCCACCGATGCGAGCCGCCATGATCCTACGGCGGCCACGGACCCCATAGATTGAGATTCTTGCGCGTCGACGCCCCCGAATCACCGGAAATTTGCCGAGCTCTCGGTGAAACCAGCAGGTGATTTAGCTTGAGTCGCTGTCCACAGTCGCGCCCTCCTTCTGCGGAGCGGTGCGGTCGCATTAGCTTACGGCGGGATACGAGGATGCGCAGGAACATCAACTATGTAGGGGCTAATTCATGTCGGGTGGAACGTTCGGGGAGAACCGACCGACTGCGCGCAGGTCCGACACTGCTCATAGTGGGCCTTGTTGTGCTGGTCGGGATCGTCACGGCCTTCGGGCCGGCAGCGGGGCCCGCAGGTGCGCAGACGACCACAACCACCATCGAGGACACCGCCGTCGGCACCGGCGACAACCAGGTCTCCTATTCGGGGGCCTGGTCGGTGTGCACCGGCTGCGGCCCCGCGACGGCGAACCGGAGCTTCCGTTACTCATACGCAAGTGGCGCCACGATCACCATCCGTTTCGTCGGCACCCACATCACCGTACACGGCATCAAGAACCCACTCGGCGGCTTCGCCGCCTTCGCCCTGGACGGCGGAACACCGACAACGGTCGACACATACGCCAGCGCCTCGGTCGTAGCCCAGCAGTACAGCTCCGCAGCGCTGCCGCCGGGAACACACACCCTGACCATCAGGAACGTGCACCAGCGCGGCCCCGCCTCGTCGAACTACTACGTGGGATTCGACCGCGCCGAGGTTCTCAACGAAACGGTGACACCGCCACCACCGACCACGTTCACCATCGAGGACACCGCCGTCGGCACCGGAATCAACCAGGTCTCGTACGCGGGGGGCTGGTCGGTGTGCACCGGCTGCGGGCCCGCGACACCGAACCGCAGTTTCCGGTATTCCTACGACTCTGGTTCCATCGCCACGATTCGCTTCGCCGGTTCCCAGATCTCCGTCTACGGCATCCAGAACCCGCTCGGCGGGTTTGCGGCGTTCAGTATCGACGGTGGCACACCAACCGTGACGGACTTCTTCCTCGACGCCTCGGCGGTGGTCCTGAACTACAGTTCCCCACAGCTGTCAGAGGGTGTTCACACGCTGAGCATCGCGAACGTGCGGCAGCGGAGCGGCGCGTCGTCCAACTACTACGTGGGATTCGACCGCGCGGTGGTCGGCGGCCCCACAGTGCCGCCGCCGCCGCCGGCGACGCCACCGGTCACGGTCGAGGACACCGCCGTCGGCACCGGGGCGAACCAGGTCTCCTACGCCGGAAACTGGACCCAGTGCGTCGGCTGTGTGCACGTCTCCCCCAACAACAGCGTCCGGACGTCCACGAACGCCGGCGCGGCGGCCACCATCCGCTTCGCCGGAATCCAGGCGAACATCTACGGGGTCAAGGGCCCTGACGGCGGTCTCGCCACGGTCAGTGTGGACGGAGGACCGACCCAGTCCATCGACACGTACGGGCCGAGTCCGTCGATCACACTGCTGTACAGCTCCGAGCGTCTCGCCCAGGGAAACCACTTCATCACGCTCACCAATCTGGGGCAGCGCAACTCGTCTTCCTCCGGGTTCGCGGTGGGTCTCGACCGGGTCGAGGTTCCCGCCGGCCTGACGTCGCCTCCGGACCTGCCGCCGTGGACGGGACCCCGCTCCGGCAAGCCGTGGATCTCAGGTACCTACCCGGATCCGGTGATGAACCCGGCGAATATCGACGCCTTCTGCGCCTGGCGGGGAGCTCCCTGTGACTTCGCCCTGTTGTACACCACCCGCAACAACTGGGTGAATGTCACCCAGCCCACGAGCCTTCTGCAGACCTTCGCCCCGTGGCCTGGCCGGCTGATAATCGCGACCCCACCGTTCCCGGAGAACATCGGCGCCAGCCTTTCGACCTGCGCCACCGGCGCATACAACAGCTACTGGCGGAACTTCGGCAATATTCTGAACACATTCGGCCGCCAGGACTCCATCATCCGACTCGGCTGGGAGGCGAACGGAAACTGGTACCAGTGGTCCGCCACCAACCCGACAGCCTTCATCAACTGCTTCCGCCAGGTGGTGGACTCCATCAGGGCCACCGCGGAACCTGACCCCATCATCTCCTGGAGCCTCAACGCGCACTACTCGCAGAACCCGCCGAGCCACAATGCGATCGACATGTACCCGGGCGACCCCTGGGTCGACGTCGTCGGTCTTGACGCCTACGACGCCTGGCCGGCGTCCCGGACGAAGGCGGAATTCGACGCTCAGGCCACCGCGGTAGGCGGTATTAGCTACTGGTACAACTTCGCCAGAGCGCACAACAAGCTCTTCGGCATCGGCGAGTGGGGCGTGGTGAGCGGCAACGGGACGAACGGCGGTGGCGACAACCCCAACTTCATCCAGTGGATGCACGACTGGTTCGCGGAGCACGCCGGGAAGGGATTCGCATACGAGTTCTACTTCGGCAACTGTGATCCGGGGAACGTCGGCTCCAATCTGTACCGGCCACTGGGGCCCGGCTGTGTCTTCCGAAACCCCAACGCGGCCGCCCGCTACCAGCAACTTTGGCGGCGGACGTAATTCGGCCCAGGTGAGGAGAAGCCACTACCACCACCAGTTTCACCCGGGCGCTGCTCCAGATCGCCCGGTCACCGTC
Source organism: Frankia sp. EI5c (assembly GCF_001636565.1). Taxonomy (GTDB): domain Bacteria; phylum Actinomycetota; class Actinomycetes; order Frankiales; family Frankiaceae; genus Parafrankia. The sequence continues at coordinate 29,011 of NZ_LRTK01000017.1, read as the reverse complement.
CCGGCTCTGGACAGGAGGACGGCCCCAGGCCACGTATACGCGACCCCCGTACCCCGCTCACCCGGGTGCGTACACGCCTTCCAGAGCCCGGCGCCCGCTGGCCGGTAGATGGTGTCGGACCCCCGGGGCCCTGGTGCCAGATGGCACCAGGGCCCCTCGGTGTGGATCCCCGCCGCACCCGCCACCAGCCGGCGCTTCACCTGCTTCTCGATCGTCTTTCTAGACAAATATTCCGTTCCGCCTGACGGGTCCGATGGTGCGGGCTAGCCTGACTCAGCGTGATCGAGCCCATCGGCGATGAGACCGCCTATGACCAGGAGCGTTTACGACAGTTCGTGCGGGGGGAGGCCCACGCCCACGGTCTTTCCCGCCGTTCCCTGCTGCGGTTGCTGGCCCTGGCGACCGGGCCGGTGACCGCGGTCGCAACATCCGCGGTGCCGGCCATGGCCGGCACGCCCGGCATCCCCACGATTGTCAAGCCGCTGCCGCCGGAGGTGTTCACGGTCCGCGGCACGAACGCGGAGACGAATTTCCAGGCGTTGGCCGGGCTGGGGCGGAACGAACCGGCCAGTCATTTCTTCGTGCGTAATCACACCGCGACTCCGAACCTGGACCCGGCCGTCTGGCGGCTGCGGGTGTTCGGCGACGGGCTGCGCGGCGCACCGTCGGTCGCCGAGGCCGCCACATTCGATTACCACGCCCTGCGTCGCATGCCGGCCCGGACCGTGGACGCCGTCGTCGAATGCGCCGGAAACGGGCGCGGCTTCTACGCGACCCAGCAGGGTCAGGCAGTCACCGGGACGGCCTGGCGGTTGGGTGCCGTCGGCCAGGCCCGGTGGCGGGGCGTCCCGCTGTCGACAGTCCTGCGCCGGGCCGGGATCACACCCGCCGCCGTCGACGTGATGCCCCAGGGCCTCGATGACGAGTACGTGGCCGACGGGGTGAACCTCGGCCGGGTACGGCGGCCACTGCCGGTGGCCAAGGCGCTTGACGACGTGCTGTTGGCATACGAGATGAACGGCGCTCCACTGCCACCTGACCACGGCTATCCGGTCCGGCTGATCGTGCCGTCCTGGGTCGGCATCGCGTCGATCAAATGGGTCGGAGACATCGAAGTCTCCACGCGACCGCTGTTGTCCCCCTGGAACACCCAGTTCTACCGGCTGTTCGGCGACGACTGGCCGGGCGGCGCGAGCCCGCCGCTGACCACCCAGGTGACCAAGAGCGCGTTCGAGCTGGCGTGGAACGCCACCCTCCGCGGCGGCACCACGGGCGGCACCACCCGCCGGGTCCACCTCACCGGCCGGTCGTGGTCGGGGCGAGGACGGGTCACGAAGGTCGAGGTCAGCACCGACGCCGCCGTGAGCTGGCGGCCGGCCCGCCTGCTCGACCGGCCAGCCAGGGACCAGTGGGTCCGTTGGGAGTACGACTGGCACCGCCCCACCCTCGGGCCCGCGGTCCTGGCCGCGCGGGCCACCGACGAGACCGGCGCGACCCAACCGACCAGCGTCGCGTTGAACGCCCAGGGCTACCTGTTCGGCGCAGTCGTCCTGCATCCGGTGACCGTGACCTGACCCAGCCAGCTGACAGGCGCGATCAGGAGGAGACCTCGATGCCGTAGTCGCGGGCCAGCCCGGCGAGACCAGCGCTCCCAGCCCTGGCCGACGGCGCGCAGGCGCCATCCGCCCTCGCGTCGGTAGCTCTCGGCGGCGACGGCGGCTGCTTCGGTACGCAGGCCCGTCAGCGGGAAAACCGCGACGGTCTCGTCCGCGGTCACCGCGATACGCAGCCCGGTCACCGCGGCCAGTATCGGTGCGCCGCTGCCACCCAGGCTCGCCGCGTCGCCTCGCAGTTGTCAGCGTGCGCGCACCGAGGACGGAGTGGACGCGGGCGCTGTCACGGCGATCGTCTGCCAGTCGTCAGGTGCGCAGCCTGCTCGCGACGGATCACATGCCCGCCTGACCCGAGCGCGCCGGCCCGGTGGGCGAGGCGCGGCTCACCAGCACCCCGCGCTGTGAGACTCATTGCGTTCCTCGGACACTCTGCAGGAACAGAGGGGGCGCGGTAAGCGGCGCGACGTCGGCGGCCGCTGCCCACAGCTCGGCGTAGCGGCGGCCGAGGGCGATCAGCTCGTCGTGCGAGCCGTCCTCGACGATGGTGCCGTTGTCGACGACGAGGATGCGGTGCGCGGCTCTGGCCGTGTGCAGGCGATGGGCGATGAGCAGGGTCGTGCGACCGCTGGACACCAGGCCCATCGCCCGCTGGACCCGCGCCTCGGTGGCGAGGTCGAGGTTGGCCGTGGCCTCGTCGAGCAGGAGGATCGCCGGGTCGACGAGCAGCGCCCGCGCGAGGCTGAGCAGCTGGCGCTGCCCCGCGGACAGCGAACGTCCCTGCTCGGAGACCGGGGTCAGGTAGCCCCGCGGCAACCCGGCGACGAACTCGTGGGCGCCCACCGCCCGCGCCGCGCGTTCGACCTGGAGGTCGCTGGCGTCCGGGCGACCGTAGGCGATGGTGGACCGGATCGTGCCGGAGAACATGAACGGTTCCTGCGGGACGTAGCCCAGCTGGTGCCGGTAGGCGGCCAGGTCGAGCTCGGTCAGTGGGATGCCGTCGATGCGAACAGTGCCCCGCGAGGCATCGTGGAAGCGGGCCACCAGCTTGACCAGCGTGGACTTGCCGGCGCCCGTGGTGCCGACCAGCGCCACGACCTGGCCGGGCGGTATGGACAGGCTCACGTCGTTCAGCGCCACCAGGTCGGTCCCCTCGTAGGCGAAGGTGACGTGCTCCAGGCTGATCTCGCCACGCAGCCGGCAGGGCGGCAGCACCGGGTGAGCGGCCTGCGGGGTGGCGGTGCTGGTCCGGAGCAGCTCGCCCAGCTGGCGCGCGGCCGCGTTCGCCTGCAGCCACTGGTCGAAGACGGTGGACAGCTGCTGGATGGGTGTGAAGAACTGGTCGAGGTAGAGCAGGAACGCGATCAGCAGGCCGGGGCTCAGGGACCCGTCAGCCACCTGGTTCGCCCCGACCACCAGCGCGACGGTCTTCGCGGCGGTGCTGAGCAGCTGCAGGAACGGGAAGTAGCGGGCCTGGTACTCCGCCGCGAGACATCGGGCCTGGCAGTAGGACTCCGCGAGCGCCGCGAACCGGGCCTCGTTGGCCGGCTGTTGGCCGTATGCCTGGCTGACCACGACGCCGGCCAGGCTTTCCTGCAGCTCGGCATAGAGCACCGAGATCCGCTCGCGCGCCACCTGGTAGGTGCGGCCCGACGCCCGCTGGAACCAGTAGGTCGAGGCGGCCAGCGGCACCAGCGCCACGGCGACGGCCAGGGCCAGCGACGGGCTGAAGACGGCCAGCGCCACGGCGATACCCGCCATGCCCACCAAGCTGATCATGGCGGTCAGCAGGCCCTGCTGCAGCAGCAGGGCGAACGCCTCGATGTCGGAGGTCATCCGGGTCATGATCGCGCCGGCCGGGCTGCGCTCGTAGAAGCTCAGCGACAGCCTCTGCAAGTGCGCGAAGGTGCGCACCCGCAGGCCGAAGAGCATCCGCTCGGCGGTGTGCTGCGAGCGGTAGGTCATCGCCCGTGCGTTGAACCAGACGATCACCTGCACCACCAGCAGCGCGGCGCAGACGACGGCGAGCACCCGCACGGAACCACGGGAGACGCCGTGGTCGACGCCGAAGCGGATCAGTGCGGGGATCCCAGCACCTGCGGCGGCGTCCACCGCCACCAGCGCCGCGACCAGCGCCAGCGGCGCCCGGAACCGGCCGAACTCGGCGCTCAACGAGAACCCGTCCACAGGCTGCATCGCCTCGGCCAGGTCGACGTCGGGTTCACCGCCGAGCGCCGGCAGGGCCGCCACGGCGGCGAGCAGTTCGGCCGAGTCAGTCGTGAGCCCTGCCAGCCGTGCGGTGTCGCCCGCGGGTCCGACGCCCGGACCGCCACCGGCCGCGGCGATGACTTCACTCCCATAGCTGCTTGTCTTCGGCGCGCCGGCCCGGTCGGCGTCCACGGGCCACGCGGCCAGGTCGATCGCGTCCACCGGCCGGGCTGAGGTGGTCGGCCCGGCACCGGGGTCCGGGCCGGTGAGCAGCTCGCGGAACAGTGCTGACCGGGCGAGTAGCTCCTCGGTGGTGCCCTCGTCGACGATGCGTCCNGCGTCCAGGACGACGACGCGGTCGGCGAGGCGCAGCGTCGAGAACCGCTTGGCGATCAGCACGGTGGAGCGGGTGCCGAGAACCTCTGTCAGGGAGGCGTGGATCGCGTGCTCGGTGCGGGCGTCGATGGCCGAGGTGGCGTCGTCGAGAACCAGCATCCGCGGGCCGGCGAGCACGGCCCGGGCCAGGGCGAGGCGCTGGCGCTGGCCGCCCGACAGGGTGTAGCCGCGTTCGCCGACCACGGTCTGGTAGCCGTCCGGCAGTCCGGCGATGAAGCCGTGCGCGTGTGCGGCGACCGCGGCGTGCTCGATCTTGTCGTCGGTGGCGTCGGGGCACCCGAAGGCGATGTTGTCGCGGATGGTGCCGGAGAACAGGAACCCCTCCTCCGGCACGATCCCGATCGAGGCGCGCAGCGAGGCGAGGGTGTAGTCGCGAACGTCGCGGCCGTCGACCCGCACCGTGCCACGGTCCGGGTCGTGGAAGCGGACCAGCAGCTGGGCCAGCGTCGACTTGCCCGATCCGGAGGCGCCGACGATCGCGATCCGTTCGCCCGGTGCCACCCGCAGGCTGACGTCGCGCAGGACCGGTTTCCCGTCGGCATGGGCGACGTCGACGTGGTCAAGTTCGAGCAGGCCGACCGGGTCGCGCAGCGGCACGGCGTCCGGTGCCTCCACGACGGCCGACTCCGTGGCGAGCAGCTCCACGAGCCGCGCTGCGCCGGCCCGCGCCTGCTGGCTGGTCGCCAGCATGCCGGACAGGAAGCGCACCGGCGTCACCAGTTGCAGGACGTAGCTGGAGAAGGCGAGGAAGACACCGAGCGAGGCATGGCCGCGCAGCACCAGGAAACCGCCGAGGGCGAGCACCGCGAGCTGGGTCAGGCCGGGGATCGTCTCCAGCGTCGCACTGAAGAAGGCGGTGATCCGCGCGGTGCGCAGCCGGGATTGGAACAGCGCCCGGGCGGCGCGACCCAGCTCCGCCTGCTCCTGCGCGTCCTGCCCGAACGCCTTGACGACCCGAACCCCGGTGACCGCCTCCTCGACGACCCCCGCGACCGCGCCCTTGTAGTGCTGGTCGGCCCAGCTGGCGGGGAAGGAGCGGCGGCGGAAACGGACCGCGACGGCGAAGAACACCGGAACGGAGACCGCCATCACCAGCGCGAGCAGCGGCGCGAGGATCACCATCACCACTACGGCGACGACCAGCAGCGTCAGGCTGCCGAACGTGATGCCCAGCTGCTGTAGGAACATCTGGATGAGCGTGAGGTCGGACGTCGCGCGCGACATCACGTCGCCGGAACGGAACCGGTCGCGGCCGGTCGCGTCGAGGTACTGCAGGTGGTGGTGGACGCGGATCTGCAGGTCGCGTTGGCTGCGCACAGCCGCCCTGAAGCCGACGCGGCGGCGCAGGTAGTTACCGAGGTAGCTCGCCACGCCGGCGACCATCAGGAGCGTGGTCCACACGGCGAGCGAGCGGTCGTGACGCAGGATCGCGTCATCCAGAATGATCTGCTGGATCAGCGGCAGCAGACCCAGCGTCGCCTGGCCGGCGACCGCGAGCGCGATGGCCCACCGGATCGAGCGGAGATTTCGCCCCAGCAAAGGGGCGAGCATACGCAGAGCACCCTTGCGCGCCATGATCACGCCGACCTTTCCGAAGGGGCCGCCTGATTTCCGGCGTGCGCGGTCGAGGGGACGGGCGGCACCACGCGTGAGGCCCGGCATCCGCCCGTCGGACGGCGCGACTCAGCCCCGCCGCCGCCGTTCCCTGCCGACGGACATGGGCGGCTCGCCCGACTCGTCAGAGGTTAACGCAGGGCGGAGGAATGTTTATTAAGTTTCCCTACAGCAATGATTGAGCAACAATTTATTGATTGTCGATGTGCTCGACCCGGATCGTGAGNGGCGGCCACCCGCAGCTGTCCTACCGTCCCGCGGAGGACCCGTGGAGGATTCCCGGAATGCCGAGGTTCGCGCACGCACCGCACCGCACCGCACCAACACCGCTGGCATCATGCGGTCACGAAGCGGCGCTCAGCTGCGGCTCACCCAGCGCCTGGGCGCCGATCACGCGCAGCGTGCGCAGGATGTGCGCGATGTTCGGGTCACCGCGACGCCTGGTCCGCACGACCGCGCTGACCGTGCGATGCCCGACCGGGATGCCCTCGACGATGAGGTGCTCCAGGTGCGGTGGCACCGACAGCCGGGGCACGATCGCCGGGACGACGCCGGTGGCGGCGAGGTCGCAGACGATCTGGGCGGTCACCAGCCGGTGCATGATCCGCGGGGTGAAGCCGGCGCGCTCGGCGGCGCGCAGCAGAGCGATGTCCAGGCACGAGTCGACCAGGCCTGTCACCCACGCGAGGTCCGCGAGGGCGGCGAGCCCTCGGCTGCGCACCCGCGGGTGCAGCCNGGTCGGTACCAGCAGCACGAACGGCTCGACCAGCAGGGCCTCCTGGGTCAGCCCGCCGAGCATGTCCTCAGCCTCGAAGTCGCAGCGGTAGGTGATCGCGACGTCCACCTCGTTCTGGCGCAGCAGGCGCAGCGCGTCGCCCGGGTCGGCCTGCTGCAGCCGGATCTGCAGATGCGGCTTGTCCGTGCTCAGGCGATGTACGAGCGGCGCGGCGAAGGCGGGGATGCCCAGGTTGTAGGACGCGACGGCGACCTGGCCGGAGATCTGGTCACGCTCGGCCGCCAGCGCGCTCATCGCGTCGTCCATGGCGCCCAGCACGACGCGCGCGTGCTCGACGANGACGCGGCCGCTGCGGGTGAGGCCCAGGGTCCGCCCGTCCCGGCGGAACAGGATGGCGCCAGTCTCCTGCTCAAGCACCCGCAACTGTTGGGATACGGCGGAACTGGTGATGTTGCGCCGCTCGGCGACGGCGGTGACCGTGCCGAAGTCGGCGAGATCGCGGAGCAACATCATGCGGCGCAGGTCGAGAATGCTCATTATCACCTCGGAGGTGAGCGAGTTGACCGCCACGACGCCGGGCAGGGCCGGCCGGCATCGACGGTGGACGTCTGGAAAAGGCGCGACGGGCCCGACCACCAGCGGGGCGGGCCACCATTCGGTTACCGGACGAAGCGGATCAACAACAACAGGCGGCGGCGCAGGCACGCATGAGATCCACATGCAGACGTGCGACGAGGTCCATCCTGCTGCTCACCCGCCGATGATGACACAGACCCTCACGGAAAGACCACCTTATCGATCGATCTGGTCGACTTGCGGCGGGGCCGGGCGGCACGTGGCCACGGTTAAGCCCAATTCCATCTTTTTCAGTAGAGAAACTTGCTTGTTCGGAGTGTCGTCGGCCCCGCAGGCTGAGCCGATCCCGGCAGCCGAACGCTGCCACCGTGCACTCGATCGGGGAAACCTGTGGGTCTCGAACTGGCCGGCAAGCGCGCGATCGTCACCGGCGGCGGCACCGGCATCGGCCGTGCCATCGCCGAGGAGCTGGCTCGCGAGGGCGCGCGGGTCGCGATAGCGGGGCGTCGCGAGGACGTGCTGGACCAAGCGGCCGCCGCGATCCGGAAGTCGACCGGCGCGGACGTCCTCGCCGTGCGGGCCGACACCGGCGACGACGACTCGGTGCGAGCCCTGGTCGACACCGTGCGGACGGCTTTCGGCAGCGTCGACATCCTCGTGAACAACGCCGCCGAGCAGCCCGCCCAGCACGGCCCGAGCCTGCACGACGCCGACGACGCGTGGTTCCAGCGGCAGCTCAACACCAAGGTCATCGGCTACCTGCGGACGATCCGGGCAGTCGCCCCGCTGCTGGTCGAGAACGGCTGGGGCCGCATCATCAACGTCAGCGGCACCGGTTCCCGGTCCACGGTCTCGGTCATCGGCTCGGTGCGCAACGCCTCGGTCACCGCGCTGACCAAGAACGTCGCCGACGAACTCGGCCCGCATGGCATCAACGTCACGGTCGTCCACCCCGGGCCCACCCGCACCGAGCGCTACACCGAACTGGTCGAAGCGAGGGCGCCCGGCTCCGCGGCGGGGCCGGGGACGAACACCGTCATCGGGCGGGTGATCGAACCGCACGAGGTCGCCTGGGTCGTCGCCTTCCTCGCCTCCCCGCGCAGCGTCGCCATCACCGGGGACGGCGTCTTCGCCGGCGGCGGCGTGCCCGGGTCCATCTACTACTGAGCCCCGACACCAGCCCGGGAGAAACCCATGACCGCCTTCGCCACCTTCACCATCGACGCCGCCGGACTGCGTGCGCTGCTCGGCGGCGGCGCGGAGTACGCGCTCGTCGACGTCCGCGAACCGGGCGTCACCGCCGAGCAGGGCTCGATCCTGCTGGCCGTCTCGATCCCGCTCAGCGTCCTGGAGCGCCGGGTGGGAGCGCTCGTCCCCCGCCGGGACACGCCGGTCATCACCTACGACGGGGGCGACGGCGACAGCGGGCTCGCCGAGCGCGGCGCGGCCCGGCTGCGCGAGCTCGGCTACACCGACGTCCGCGTGCTCGAGGGCGGGCTCGCCGCGTGGGCCGAGGCCGGGTACAAGGTCCACAGCGGCGGAGACCACGTCATCGGGCAGGCCTTCGGCGAGTGGATCGAGGAGATCTACAAGACGCCGCACATCAGTGTGCCCGAGTTCCTCGAGCGCCGGGCCGCCGGCGAGGACATCGTGCTGCTGGACAGCCGGCCCATCGGCGAGTTCACGAACCACAGCCTGCCCGGCGGGACGTCGATCCCCGGCGCCGAGCTCGTCTACCGGGCCGCCGAGGTGGTGCCCTCGCCCGAGACCCTGGTCGTGGTCAACTGCGCCGGGCGCACGCGCAGCATCCTCGGCGCCCAGGTCCTGATCAACGCCGGCCTGCCGAACCGGGTCGTGTCGCTGGAGGGCGGCACCCAGTCGTGGGTGCTGGAGGGCCACGAGCTCGACCACGGCCAGCGGTCCGAGGCACCGCTACCGAGGGGAGCGGCGCTGGACGCGGCGCGGGCGGCCGGAGACCGCTTCCGCGAGCGTTTCGGGATCCAGTACATCGACGCGGCGACGCTGGCGCGCTTCGCCGCGGACGACACCCGCTCGCTCTACGTCCTCGACGTACGCACGCCCGAGGAGTTCGCGGCCGGCCACCGACCCGGCTCGCGCTCGGCGCCGAGCTGGGACGTCGCGCCGTGGGTGTTCCGGTATGTCGGGACGCACGGTTCCCGCGTGGTCCTCGTCGACAACGACGGCGTGCGGGCCACCGTCGCCGCCTCCTGGATCGTCCAGCTCGGCTGGGCCGAGGTCTTCGTCCTCGACGGCGCGCTCGACGGCGTCGAGCTGGAGACCGGGCCGGTAGTGAGCCCGGACCTCGGCCTGCCGACCGACGGCCCGCGCGCCGTCACCCCCGGCGAACTGGCCAGCGCGCCGGCAGGGGACACACTCGTGCTCGACGTCGCCCCCAGCCCCGACTACCGGGCCGGTCACCTGCCCGGTGCGTACTTCGCCATCCGCGCCCAGCTCACGGAGTCGCCCTCCGCCCTGCCTGCCACCGGGCCGACCGGCACCGGGCCGATCGTGGTGACCTCCCCCGACGGTGTGCTCGCCCGGTACGCCGCCGCCGACCTCACGGCCGTCACCGACCGGGAGGTGCTGGTGCTCGACGGCGGTACCGCCGCCTGGCGTGCCGCGGGCCTGCCCGTGGAGACCGATCAGGTCACCTGGCTGCACGAGCCGAACGACGTCGTCAGCTCCGGCTGGCGCGAGACCGATCCCGAGGCCCGCAAGGCGGGATTCCGCCGCTACCTGGCCTGGGAACTCGGCCTTGTCGCCGAACTCGACCAGGACGACACCGTCCCGTTCACGACGTTCGTCTGACCGCGTCAGGTCCGCCTGACCGCATCAGCCAGTAAGGACCGGCTCATGAGCACACTCGCCTCAGGCCCACGATTTCGGCGGCTGAACGCCCACTTCGGCGCCGAGGTCACCGGCGTCGACCTGGCGGCGGACCTCGACCCGGCGACCATCGCCGAGCTGCGGGCCGCCTGGCTGGAACACCAGGTGCTCCTCTTCCCCGGCCAGCACCTGGACCCGGCCGAGAGCGCGGCGATCCTGAAGATCCTCTACGACCGCACCGCCCGGTTGGAGAACGTCATCCAGTACCACTGGCGGGAGGGNGACGGGGCACTCTGGGACAACCGCGCGGTCTGGCACCGCCGCGTCGCGGACAACGACCCGAGCGAGATCCGCGTCATCCACCGCGTCCAGCTGCGCGGAACCCGTCCCGTGGGCGCCGGTGACAGCAACAGCGTCGGGGCTGGCGTCGGGGTCGGGGTCGGGGTCGGGGTCGGGGTCGCGTGATGGCGACCATCGAACTCGTCACCGACGCCGCGCCGGCGCCGGACCGCAACGGCGCCGCGAAGGCCACCCTCGACCGGGCGCTGGTCGATCTCAGCCCGGATGGCCACGGCCGCGTGGTGGAGATCCGGCGGCGGATCCGTTTCTGGAGCGGCTGGACGCTGCGCATCGGCGTCCCCGTCTTCCTGGTCGTCTTCTGGCAGCTGGCACTGAACTGGAAGNGGACCTCCGAGGACACGCTGCCCTCGCCGAAGACGATCGTGGAAGCCTACAAGTATCTGTGGGACAACGGATCACTGCAGGACGCCATCCCGGTGTCGCTACGCCGTGCCGGCACGGGCCTGCTGATCGGCGGTTTCACCGGCCTGCTCCTCGGCATCTTCGCCGGCCTGTGGAAGATCGGTGAGGAGATCTTCGACGCCACCCTGCAGATGCTGCGGACGGTGCCCTTCATCGCCNTGGTTCCGCTGTTCGTCACCTGGTTCGGCATCGACGAGCCGTCCAAGCTCGCACTCATCACCGCGGCCGCGCTTTTCCCGCTCTACCTGAACACGTTCCAGGCGGTGAAGAACNCCGACCAGAAACTCATCGAGGCCGGGCGGACCTTCGGGCTCAGCGGTTTCCAGATCGCCCGCCGCATCATCTTCCCGACGGCGCTGCCCGGGATCCTGACCGGTCTTCGTTTCGCCTGTTCGTTCTCGCTGCTGTCGCTGGTGCTGGCCGAGCAGGTCAACTCCACCGCCGGGATCGGCTTCCTGATCATCAACGCCCAGAACAACCAGCGCCCGGACATCGTCATCGCCGGTATCTGGATCTACGCGGTGCTGGGCATCCTCATCGACCTGTTCATGCGCGGCGTGGAACGCCTCGCCCTGCCCTGGAGGGCCCGTGTCGGCTTCAGCTGAGATCCTGGGCGACGCGACCGTCGCTGGGGCGACGCCCGCCGCGGCGCCGGCGGACGGTGCGGGCTACGTGGTCGACGTGCTGGGCGTACGGCGGGTCTTCAACGGCCGGGCGGTGCTCGACGGCGTCGACCTCCAGCTGCGCAAGGGTGACTTCGTCGCGCTACTCGGCCCGTCCGGGACGGGCAAGACGACCCTGCTGCGCATCCTCGGTGGTCTCGACACTGCCGACGGGGGACGTGTGGTCGTTCCCCGGGCGCGATCGACCGTCTTCCAGGAACCGCGCCTGATCCCCGCCCAGAAGGTGTGGCGCAATGTCGTGCTCAGCGCTCCCCGGCCGCGGGCCGCGCGCCGCCGAGCGACGGACGCCCTGGCCGAGGTCGGCATCCCGGGGCACGGAGACGCCTGGCCGCGAACGCTGTCCGGCGGTGAGGCCCAGCGGGTGGCACTCGCCCGTGCCCTGGTCACCGAGCCGGACCTGCTGCTGCTCGACGAGCCGTTCGCGGCCCTCGACGCCCTGACCCGGATCCGGATGCATGACCTGTTGGCGGCGCTGTGCGCGCGGCATGAGCCGGCTGTCGTCCTGGTCACCCACGACGTCGACGAGGCGATCCTGCTCGCGGACCGCGTCCTGGTGCTCTCCAACGGTTCGATCGCCCTGGACCAGGCCGTCGCCATCGACAAGCCCCGCAATCGCGACGATCCCCGGTTCCTGGCGTTGCGGGCGACGCTGCTCGAGCAGCTCGGCATCGCCCGCACCGTCGGTGCCGGCGACCCGGGCGCCGTCATCCCCGCCGACGGCGACTCCGCAGGCGTCCGTTCCGCCGACCAGACATCCGCCACGGATCCTCAGTGACCAACCCACGAGAAGGACCGCTATTCATGTTCACCAGAAAGAAACCCTGGCGCCTCCTCCACCGCGCGTCCGCCGCCGCCGCGACCGCCGCCCTGGCCGCGGTGGTCGCCGCCTGCGGGAGCGATGGCGGATCCTCCACCGGGAGCGGGGCTTCGCCGGCTGCGGGCGGTGCGGCGGGCGGGTCCGCCGTCGACCTCTCCGATGTCAGCCTCAAGATCGGCTATCAGACCGCCGACTTCCCGGCGCTTCTCAAGGCGTCCGGGCTGTTCGAGGACACCCCGTACAAGTTCCAGATCCCCATCATCGCCGGGCCGGCGAACCAGCTCGCCGCGCTCTACGGCAAGCAGATCGACGTCGGCCAGACCGGCGAGAACACCGCCGCGTTCGAAGCCGCCAACGCCGCCACCCCCTGGGCCGAGGACGCCGCTCCCATCCAGGGCTTCGCCGTGACGTGGACGCCCGACGCGCCCTACCTGTCGGCCGTGTACGTGACCAAAAGCTCCGGCATCAAATCGCTGGCCGACCTGCGGGGCAAGAAGATCGGCTACAACTACGGCGGCAACATCTACGCCGAGTACGTCNTCGCGCTGGAGAAGAGCGGTCTCGGTCTCGACGAGGTGCGCGGCGTGCAGTTCCCGAGCAACCAGGCCGCGGCCAACGCCTTTCTCGCCGGCAGTCTGGACGCCGCCGTCACCAGCTACAGCTATGTGAAGAAGCTGGCCGACTCCGGTGACGCGTTCCAGATCGCCGACATGGCCTCGCTCGGCCTCCTCGGCGGCAGCGGTTGGATCGCCCGGACCGACGTACTGGAGAACCCGGCCAAGCTTGCCGCGCTCAAGGATTTCTACGGGCGGCTACGAACCTTCTACGAGAAGTGGATCCCGACCCACGAGGCGGAGTACGTGAAGGTTCTGGTGGACCAGGTGGGACAGAAGCCCGACGTCGCCAAGGTGAACTGGGAGAACGCCCGGCACTCGACCTTCTACCGGATCGGCGATCCGAAGTTCCTGCAGATCCAGCAGGCGACCGTGGAGGCCGCGTTCAAATACGGCGGGCTCAAGAGCAATATCGCGCCCAAGCTCGGGTTCAACTACACGACGGCCCTGGACAGCGTCACGACCGGCCCGGCCAGCTGATCCGCCGCTGGCCCCCGCCCGGCTGGGCCCTCCGCTCGCGGCAGGCTCGGCCGGGCTTTCGCATGACCTGACGATCCGCATACTGCAGATCCGCGCGACCGAGGGAGAGAACGACGGTGACAGGCATTATTGCTCGACGCAGGCTCGGCGCCCACGGCCTGGAGGTCTCCGCGCTCGGCCTGGGCTTCATGAGCTTCGTGCGCTCCGCCGACGACGACGAGCAGAAGCTCGCGACGGCGCTGGTCAACGAGGCGATCGATGCTGGCATCACCTTCTTCGACACCGCCGACGTCTACGGCCCGGACGTCAGCGAGACGCTGCTCGGCCGCGCCATCGCCGGGCGCCGGGACGATCTCGTGATCGCCACGAAGTTCGGCAACGCACGCGACCGCGACACCAACCCGAACGCCCGCGGGGTGGACGGGCGCCCGGAGTACGTGCGCGCGGCGGTGGAGGGCTCACTGCGGCGCCTCGGCATCGACCACATCGACCTCTACTACCAGCATCGCGTCGACCCAGCGGTCCCCATCGAGGAGACCGTCGGTGCGCTGGGGGAGCTCGTCCAGGCAGGCAAGGTCCGCTACATCGGCCTGTCCGAGCCGGGGCCGCGGACCCTGCGCCGCGCGCATGCCACCCATCCGGTCACCGCGATCCAGAACGAGTGGTCGGTCTTCAGCCGGGACATCGAGGCCGAGACGCTGCCGATCGCCCGGGAGCTGGGCATAGGCATCGTCCCCTACTCGCCGCTCGGGCGGGGATGGCTGACCGGACGGGTGCGCAGCCGCGCGGACCTGCAGGGGCGCCGGCTGGCGCATCCCCGGTTCGCGGAGGAGGTCTTCGACGCCAACCGGGCGCTCGCCGACGAGGTCGCGGCGATCGCCACCGAGGTCGGTGCTCTGCCCAGTCAGGTCGCCCTCGCCTGGGTGCTCTCGCGCGGCGAGGACGTCGTCCCGATCCCCGGCACCCGCCACGCCGAGTACCTGCGCGAGAACGTCGGGGCGCTGGGCATCGCCCTCGCGCCGGAGCAGGCCGAGCGACTGACGGGGATCGCCGGGCGGGTTCGGGGTGAGCGGGCCCTGCGCCCGGCCGCGATCGGGGTGGAGGCGCCCCCGCTCACGGGCGCCCTGTCCTGACACGGCCGGGCGCGGCGGGGCACGGCGCCGCCGCGGGGCGGGGCAGGGCCGGGACCAGCCCCGGCGCCGCCGTTCAGCGGGAGGACGGTGCCGGAATGGGCAGGCCGAGGTGGCCGCGCAGCGTCGTGGACTCGTACTCCTTGCGGAAGATGCCGCGGCGCTGCAGCTCCGGTACCAGCTGGTCGACGATGAGATCGAGACCATCGGGATAGAAGTCGTGGTTGAGGTTGAAGCCGTCGGCGGCGCCCGCGGTGAAGAACGCCTCGATCTCGTCGGCGACCTGCTCCGGGGTGCCGACCACCATCCGGTGCCCGCCGCCGGCGATGTGCCGCTCCAGGAGGTCGCGGACCGTGAGGTTCTCGTTGCGGGCGGTCTGGAGCACGGAGTTGGCGAAGCCGCGGCTGGACGGATTCCAGTCCGGCGAGTCGATCAGATCCCACGGCGGCTGCCGGTCCGGTCGCAGGCTGTCCACCGGCAGGCCGAGCTGGGCGGCGAGTGAGGCCAGCGCGTCGGTGTCGTCGGTGGACAGGCTGGCCAGCAGGTCGCGGCGCTCGCGTGCCTCGGCCTCGGTGCTGCCCAGCACCGGCCACAGCCCTGGCAGGATCAGAACCTCGTCCGGGTCGCGACCATAGGCGTCACGCGCCCGGGACCTGACCTTGCGCGCGAAGTCCAGGCCCTGCTGGAGGCTGTGTTCGGCGCAGAACACCGCGTCGGCGTACTTCGCGGCCAGGTCGATGCCCTGCGGCGACGCCCCGGCCTGCAGGACGACGGGGTAGCCCTGCGGCGAGCGCGGTACCTGGTACCAGGTCCGCAGCCGCAGGTGTTCGCCGGTGTGCTCGACCTCCCGGACCCTGGCCAAGTCGGTCAGCTCACCGGAGTCCTGGTCGCCGACAAGGGCGTCCGGGTCCCACGACTGCCACAGTGCTCTGATCACCGAGATCGCCTCGTCGGCCCGGCCGTAGCGGGCGTCGCGGTCGGGGTGGGCGTCCAGCCCGAACTGGGCGCCGGCCCGCGGCGACTGCGTGGTGACGACGTTGATGGCGGCCCGGCCGCCGGAGACGAGGTCGACGGAGGAGGCGAGGCGGGCGATGTGGTACGGGTGCCGGTAGGTGGACGACACCGTCGCCACCAGCCCGACATGCGTGGTCGCGCGCGCGATCGCGGTCAGTACGACGAAGGGGTCGAGCGCGTTCCAGGGCCGGGTGAAGTCCTGGTGGGCGAAACCGTGTGTTTCGGCGAGGAACACCGCGTCGAGCAGGCCCCGCTCGGCGGTCCGCCCAAGCTTCTCCCATTCGGCGATGTCGACGAAGCCGAGCGGGTCGTCGCGCAGGCGCCACCCACCCGGCGCGCGCCCCAGCGCGTTCGCGTTGACGTTCAGATGCAGCTGGCGGGTGCTCACGGTCCGGTGTTCTCCTGATCAGGCGACGGTCGTGACCGCCGCAGTGGCGGCGGGAGATGCATCGGGTGTGAGCGGCGGGAGGCCGTAGTGGCCGCGCAGGGTGGTGGAGGTGTACTCGCGGCGGAAGATCCCCCGTCGCTGCAGCTCCGGGATCAGCTGGTCGGCCACCTGCTCCAGGCCGGACGGGAAGATGTCGAAATTGATGTTGAAGCCGTCGGCGGCTCGCCGGGTGAACCACACCTCGATCTCGTCGGCGACCTGCTCCGGCGTCCCGACCAGGGCGTTCTGCGCGTGCACGCGCCGTTCCAGCAGCTGGCGGACGGTGAGGTCCTCGCGGCGCGCCACCGACAGCACCGCGGTTGCGGCACCCACGCTGCGCGGCCGCCACTCGGGAGAGTCGACGACGTCCCAGGGCAGCGTCCTGTCCAGGACCAGCAGATCCACCGGGATGCCGAGCTGCGTCGACAACGCGCTCAGGCTGGCGGCGTCGGCGGTGGCCGGACCGTCCAGGGCGGCGCGGCGTGCCTTCGCCTCGGCCTCGGTGCCGCCGAGCGTGATGTTCAGGCCGGGCAGGATCAGCAGCTCGTCCGGATTGCGGCCGTGGGCGGCGGCGCGTGCCTTCAGCGTGCGGTAGAACTCCTGCGCGGTCGGGATGGTGTTGGCCGCGCAGAACACCGCGTCGGCATGCTGGGCGGCGAGGTCGATACCCCGCGGTGACGCGCCGGCCTGAACGATCACCGGCTGCCCCTGGGCGGAGCGTGGGAACTGGAAACGCCCGGTGAAGCCGACGTGCGCGCCGTCGTAGTCCACTGTCGGGACCAGGGGCTCGTGCACCAGCTCACCGGTCTCGGCGTCGGCGACGAGGGCCGCCGGGTCCCACGAGTTCCACAGCCGCTTGACGGCGATCAGCACCTCCTCGGCGCGGGCGTAGCGGACGTCTCGCTCGGGCAGCGCACCCCGGCCATACAGCGCCGCCGCCGCGTCCTCACCCGAGGTGACGATGTTGACCGCCGCCCGGCCGCCGGAGGCGAGGTCGAGTGTCGCGGCGCGGCGGGCGACGTCCCATGGCTGGTAGAAGGTCGCCGACAGCGTCGCGACCAGGCCGATGTGGCGGGTCGCGCGGGCCACGGCCGTCTGGAGCATGAACGGGTCGAAGGCATGCCAGGGCTTGCTGAAATCGGTGGCTCCCAGATGGTCGGCGAGGAACACCGCGTCGAGCAGGCCGCGCTCGGCGATCCGCCCGAGCTGCTCCCACCGGGCGAAATCCAGAAACCAGGTCGGCGGATCGCTGCGCCGCCAGCTGTTCGGCGGCTTCGCGAGCCCATTGCCGTTGACGTTCAAATGCAGGAGTCGTTCGGCCACCCCTGCATCGTTCGGGGCAGCCGCCCCCCGAGGAAGGAGGAACGGCTACAGGTTCGGTGAAGCACGTCTTCGCAGTCGGCGGCGGCGCGGCCGGGGCGGGTCCGGCCGCGACAGTTAAGCGCGGGGCGTCCCATCGCGTTAGCCGGAGCGCGTTGATCCCGCTCGCGCCGGGAGGCGAAGCTTGAGTTGCCACGCCACGCTGAGAAGGGGCCCTGTTGACGTCCTCCCCCCTCGCGAACGAGGGGGATTCCCACTCCTACACACCCACCAGAGGACGTGCGCGGTGTCGAGGTTCGCGGTTCGCGGTTCGCCGACCGGGCCAGCGCCGTGCCTCCCCGCGCGGTCACCGCNCGGCCTGCGGCGATGGTGCACGCTGCGTTGATCCGCGTTGGCCGTGTACCCGCAGGTCGCGCACCGGAACACCGCCTGGCTCTCACGGTTCCCGACGCCGTGTGCCCGCAGGCCGAGCAACACTGACTCGTGTAGGCGGCCGGGACCTTCTCCGCCCTCTACCGAAAGGATTTGTATGTGTTCCCGCGCGGTGCGCCGTTTCCTCCCCGGCCTGAAGGCCAGGGTATCCACGGCGGTATCCACGACGAGGCCCTGATGACCGACCTTGCCGAAGCCACCGCAGCCGTAACCTACGGCTCCCCCCGGTTGCGGGAGCTGATCGAACACATCGCACAGGGCGCCCTGGGACGCGACGAACGCGACGAGCTGCCGTTCGAGGCGATCGACGCCGTCCGGCGGGCACGGCTCGGCGCGATCCGGCTGCCCGTCGCCCAGGGCGGCGGCGCGTCACTCATCGAGCTCTACAAGGTCTTCATCGAACTGAGCGCGGCCGACTCCAACGTCGCGCACATCCTGCGCAGCCATTTCGGTGTCGTGGAGAACCTGCTGCGCGGCACCGGCCCCGGTGCCGCGCGATGGCTGGAGCACGTCGCCCGAGGAGAGCTCATCGGCTCAGCGACGACCGAGCTCGGCGCGAAGGCCGGCGCGACCGACTTCCCGTACGAGACCACGATCACCCAGACGCCGGACAGCCAGCGTCTGAACGGGACGAAGCACTACACCACCGGCAGCCTGTACATGGACTGGCTGCTGGTCAGCGCCACCGGCGTCGACGGCGAGAAGACGCAGCTGATCATCCCTGGTGACCGCCCGGGCGTGCACCGGCCCAACGACTGGGACGGCTTCGGCCAGCGCTTCACCGGCAGCGGCACGGTGACCTTCGAGAACGTCGCCATCCACCCCGAGGACTACTTCGGCACGGACGCATCGGCCGGCGATACCCTCCCGTACCCCGCGACGTTCTTCCACATCCAGCTGAACGCGATGATCGCCGGCATCCTGCGACGGGTGGCCAGCGACGCCGTCGAGCAGGTGCATCGCCGCACACGGGCCTTTTACCACGCGAACGCCGACACGCCCGCCGACGACCCGATCGTGCAGTACAGCGTCGGGCTGCTGCACAGCCAGGCGTTCACGGCCGAGGCTCTGGTTCTCACCGCCGGGGCGGCACTGCAGGAGGCCTACGCGGCGCACGGCACTCCCGAGGAGGCTGAGCTCTCGTTGCGGGCGGCGCTGCTGAACGCCAAGGCGAAGGTCGTCATCGACGAGCTGGCCAACCGCGCGGCCTCGGAGCTGTTCGACGTCGGCGGCGGCTCCCTGGTCCGCCGCAGCGCCCACCTGGACCGACACTGGCGGAACATCCGCGCGATCGCCGCCCACAATCCGAAGACGCTCAAGGCGGTCGCGGTCGGCCGACACGCACTCCACGGCACGCCGCCGCCCAACCAGGGCTTCTTCTAACACCTGCCGCGCCGCCGCCGACGCCCACCGATGGGCGGCACCGGCCTGGCCACGTGAGGCGGTGCGACGGGACGCCCTTCCTGGAGTCGCTCGTGCGCGGCTTGGGGTCCGGGGCCTCGGCCCCGGGGCAGACATAATCGGGAGGTGCCCGGGATATTATCCGGGCCCCTCCCACACCACCGGACGTGCGGGTCTCGCATCCGGCGGTGTCAGGCCGTTCTGAAGCGGTTCCAGAGTTGTGACAGGGTGCGTAGGGCGCGGGCTGCCCAGTAGCGGCGCGGCAGCGCGCGTTGGAGGACTGAGAGCCCTGCGGCCCGGGGCGGTCCGCGAGTCAGACCGGCACCCTCCACTCAGAGCACAGCCGGGAGCAGCGAGTGCGTGGCGGACATCACCAGCCGCCCGCTCTTGCTTCCCCACCCGCAGGCGGGAGTCGCGGTCGTGGCGGCCGGTTCGGTGGTATTCGCCGGCCCGATCCGAAATTCGCTCGACGATTCCGAGCCCGCACCGGCCGCGATCGTGGCCATGCAGCCCGCTGCGTCATCCGACCTCGCCAACTGGGGGCGTCGCGTCGCGCGGGTCCATGACTATGACCACCGCCCGCATGTGACCGCGGCGAGACCGGGCGGTGGCTGACAGGCCCGTCAGGCGATTGGGATTCCCGCGGTCACCGTCTGGTTGTCGCCGCCGAAGGTCTCGATCATCCAGGCTCTGATGGCGTCCCAGTCGTGCCAGACGGCCGCCTGGCTGACGGAGCCGACACTGGCGAAGACGAACGGCTGCGCGGTGGCCTCCAGGGCCCGCTGCGCCCAGGTCGCCGGGGTCTGCGCGGCCGACTGCCAGAAGCTCTGGGCCGGCCCGGGTATCGGCACGTTCTGCGTCACCGCGGCCCCGGTCGGGCCCAGCACCGGCTGGCCGGTCACCGGGTCGACCTGCTGTACGGGCAGCTCGCCCGCGCGGTTCACCATGGCGGTCCGCACGTCCGGCATGCTGTACCGCAGGTAGCCGGCGAGGCCGCCGAGGACGGCTCCCACCGCGAACCCGGTGGCCATGGCGAGGAGGATGTCCTGCGCCGTTCCCGCGCCGCCCGCGTATCCGACGATCGCGCCGTTGCCGGCGCCGACCACCGCGCCCTGGGCGGCTCCGGACAGGACCGCGCCCCAGGCGCCGCTGATCCCGGCCGCGCCGACCGCCGCGCCGAGCGCGTACCCGCCGGCGCCCGCCGCGGCGCCGACCAGCGCGCCGAAGAGGAAGCCGTCCGCGAGATCGCCGCCGCCCCGCCAGGCGGCGTAGGTGCCCACGCCGGCGCCGAGCGCCGAGCCGATCGAGGCCGCGAGCAGGATGCCGAAAGCGAAGCCGGCGCCGCCCGTGACGATCCCCACGACCACCGTCGCGGCGACCAGCGCGGCGATGAGCAGTCCACCGAGCAGCCATTTCCAGAACGCGCCCTCCGGGTCGGCCTGGCGGAGCGGGTTGTTGGACGCGTATGCGTACGGGTTCAGCGCGGACGGCAGCCCGAGCAGCTGTTCCGGATTGAGCAGCGTGAACAGGTCCGGCGAGACGAACCGGCCGAGCCCGGGGTGGTAGTACCGCGACCGGCAGTAGACCAGCCCGGTCTCGTCGAGCTCGTTGCCGAGGAACCGGAACGGGGTGTCGCCGGGGCCGGCGGCGAAGGCGGGCGTGCCGAACGCGTGGTGCCCGAGCCGCAGGAGGATCTCCCCGGTTGCGCCGGTGACGAGCACGACGTGCCCGAGCGCGTCGTGGTGCAGGAACTGGGTCCCGCCTGCTCCCGTCGCGCAGAGCCGGGTATCGCCGTTGGTGACGAACCGGGTGGCGGCACCGTCCCGGACCTCGTGCAGCCCGTCGACATAGAGGGTCTCGGCCGTCGTTCCGCCCGGCGGCGTGACCCGTTTGCGCACCCGCATCCCGGCGTGGTCGTAGGCGTACTCCACCACCGTCCCGTCCGCCTTGTCCACGCGCACCAGCCGCCCGCGCGGGTCGAAGGTGAGCGAGAGGCCGGGAGCGGACACCAGGTTGCCGTTCGCGTCATGCCCGAACAGCTCGGTCTCGGCGCCGCCCGCGGAGGTGGCCCCGCGCAGCCGGTTCGTCCCCGGCTCCAGGGTGATCTCGCCGGGGCCGAACTCGCCGTTGCGCCGGAAGTTCCCGGCGGCGTCGTAGGAGTACGTGTGCTGGAACGCGGCCCCGGCGGCCGAGCCGGTCACCTCGGTGAGCCGGCACAGCGCGTCGTACGCGCAGGTCCGGTCGAACACCGGATGCCCGGGCGCGCTCACCCCGTCGGTGATCGTCAGCGGGTTGCCCACCGCGTCGTAGGTGTAGCTCATCCTGTAGTAAGGGTCGGGCGACGCCGGGCCGCCCGTCTCCGCGTCCAGCAGGAAGAACGACGCCGGGTCGTAGGAATAGGACGAGGTGGTCCCGTTGGCGTAGCGCAGCTCCGTGAGCTGACCGAGCGCGTTGTACGACGCGCCGTCCACGACCCCCGGCACCTCGGCCAGCAGGCCGCGCTCGTTGTAGGAGTACCCGACCACGGCGCCGTCNGGATGGGTGACCGAGGTCATCCGTTCCAGCGCGTCGTAGCCGTAGGCCAGCGTGAACTCCATCGAGCCGCCGAGCGTGGCCGTCTCCCTGGTCTTCTCGGTGAGCAGGCCGCGCGGTGAATAGCCGAACCGCGTGGTGCCCGCCGGGTCGGTGACCTGGGCGAGCCGCCCGATCAGGTTCGTTCCGGTGCCACTGTCGTAGCTGAACGTCTCGGTGACCACTCCGGCGACGGACGTCGCCAGGCGCCGGCCCACGGCGTCGTAGTCCAGCGTGACCTTCCTGCCGGCCGCGTCGACGAGCAGGGCGAGGTCGCCGCGCGCGTTGTGCGCCGCGCGCCGCACGCCGGCGTCCGCGTGGCTGATCTGGATCTTGTGGCCTCGCAGGTCGTGCACGTACTCGGCGAGACGCAGGCCGTTCGGATCCGTGATGCGCACCAGCCGGCCGAGCGGGTCGTGGTCGTACGCCGTGACCAGCGCGGACGACGCGGACAGCCCTTCCTCGACGGCGATCAGGCGGCCGCGGGCGTCGACGCGGTCCACGCGCGGGGTGTCGAAGTGGCCGCGGGCGACGTTGTCCGCGCTCGCGTCGGTGTCGCTGACGTCGTACCGGGTGATCCGTCCGGCCTCGTAGCTGATGCGTGACGGCCGGCCATCGGGAGTGATCGTCTCGACCACGCGCCCCACCGCGTCATAGGTGAACTGGTACCGGAAGGGCGGCGCGGCCGCGTCGTCGGCCTGGTAGTCGAACCCGGTCGAGAAGAACGGGATCGTCCGCTCGGCCTCCAGAGCACGCGCGTTGTAGGTCCGGCCTCCGTCGACCAGTACCTTGCCGTCCTCGGACGCGCTCCGTCGCTGTACCGTACGCCCGAAGCCGTCGAAGTACTCGACGGCGTCCAGCGTGGCCGTCTCGCCACCGACCGGGCGGAGGCTAATTCGCACCGCCAGCGGCAGGTCCGCACCGAGATACTCGAAGGCACTCGTCGGCAGCGCGAGGCTGTCCCCAGGCTTGACCACCGCGATCAGCCGGGCGACCCCGTCGTAGCGGTACTGGGTCCGCGCGCCGTTGGGGTCCTCGACCAGGCTCACCTGTCCCGCGCGCAGGTCGTACTCCACGGTGTGGAGGTGACCGAGCGGGTCGGTGACCTCCACAGGGAAGATGCCGTACGCGTCGTAGACGGTCGTGCCGAGACCGCCTAGCGGGTCCCTGCGCCGGTCCGGGTTGCCGATCGGGTCGTGCCCGTCGGCCAGGCCGTTCACGCCCCACCCTGTGACCCCGTCGCCCGCGTCCATCCGGTGGTACCCGAGGGTGGGGTAGTCCGGGGCATCGGCCCCATAGACCGCCGTCACCTGGTCATCGGTAATCACCAGGTCCTCGCGCCGGGTGAGGTTGCCGAGCTCGACCTCGCCGAGAGGCAGCCCTTCGAAGGGGGCGCCGTCGTAGTAGTACCGGCTCAGGCCGAGCAGCTGTCCGTCCACGCGGGCGCCGCGCAGCTCGACGGGGAGGTTGAGGATCCATCGGGTGGTGTCCTCGGTGTACCGCATGGTGGTGACCAGTTCCCGCGTGGCGCCAGCGCCGCCCGCGTCCCAACGCTCGTGCTTGCCGACCACGTTGCCCAGGTCGTTGTAGGTGAGCGTGGTCGTGTCGGTGAGCGGCGTGTCGCCCC
The DNA here is from genome assembly GCF_001636565.1 of Frankia sp. EI5c. Taxonomy (GTDB): domain Bacteria; phylum Actinomycetota; class Actinomycetes; order Frankiales; family Frankiaceae; genus Parafrankia. Next base: position 5,746 of record NZ_LRTK01000017.1, on the reverse strand, counting down.
GTTCCACGATCTGGACGGCGGAGCTGGCGAGATGCGGGAACAGGACGCCGGACCCAAGGTCGCGCACGGCGTAGGTGTTCTCCTCGACCCGCAGCGGCCGGTCCGCGTGCGGCCCGCCGTCCGGGCTAGTGATCTCCAGCCGGGCGAGCTTGCCCGCGAGCGCGTCCCGCTCCGCCTGGCTGGCACCCGGCGTGACCCCGCGCACGCCCTGGTGGAACCATGACGTCGTCCGCGCCGGGGGAGCGCCCGCGCCGCCCTCGTCGAGGACCTCCACCCGGCCGAAGCCGCGGAACTCCCGCCCGCGGCCGTCGAACAGCCCGTCGAAGTACCGGATCCGCTGGGTCGTGACGGCGCCGGTCACCGCGTCGCGTTTCGTGACGCGCGTGACGGTCTGGACCGGGAACGGCAGCGTCGTCCGCCAGGGTGTGCCGTCCTCGGCCGCCCTGATCATGTGCTCGGTCGACGGCCGGTACTCCACCTCGGTCACGAGACCGGTACCGTCGTCGACCGAGGCGAGCAGGTGGGGGCGGACCCCGCCGGTGAGGTCGAGATAGCGGTAGTTCCCGCCGGTTCGGTCGGTCGCGGCGGCCGACCACACCAGGCCGGCGGTTCCGGTGCCGAGGAGGTCCGCGGCCTGCGTGCTGGTGCCGCGCTGTGGCGGGATGTGCGCGACGTCGGCGGTGAGGACGAGTTCCCGGCCACCGCGGTTCGTCCACACCAGCGCGTGGCCGTCCCCGAGGTGGACGACGTCAGCGACGCCGTCGCCGTTGACGTCCATGAGCAGCAGCCGGTCCGGGGAGAAGTCGCGGCCGAGGGCCGGGGAGAGGCCGAGCGTGACCCGCGCGCCGAACCGGCCGTTGCCGTAGTTGGGCCAGTAGTCGAGGCGGCCGCCGTGTACCCAGGCGATGTCGGTGAGCCCGTCGCCGGTGAGATCTGCGAGTTTCACCCGGGGATCGGAGAAGAACACGTCGGGAAAGCGAGCCCGGTCGTGCACCCGGGGGATCGCGACCGGTCGCGCCCAGCCGTCAGGGCCGAGATTGCGGTACAGGTAGAACTGCCGCTGCCCGGTCCGCAGCGCGTCCACCAGGCCGTCGCCGTTCAGGTCGAGCAGGCGCAGGTCGGGATCGTCGGGGGCGAACTCCGGCGGCCGCCGCCAGCGGGTGCGCTGGGTCGGCCCCTTGCCGGGCTCGTTCGCGAGGTAACCGAACGGGGAGGCGCGCAGGAGCAGCAGGTCGGCGGTGCCGTTCCCGTCCATGTCGGCGAACGCGACCGCGGGGTCGGAGAGGGTCAGCGGGGCCGGTACGTGGCGCAGCGTGCGGGGCGCGCCGAACCTGCCGCCGTGGTTCGGCCAGTACCGGCGGGTCTGCCCGCTGAGCTGGACGACGCCGGGCAGCCCTTCGGCGTCCAGGTCGACGAGGTTCATGCTGGGGTCGTCGAGCCCGAGCGGTGGGGGCGCGCCCGCCGCGGCACGCAGCGCCTGGTACCGCCGGCCGGGCCGGTAGGGCGTGTAGCCGAGCCGCAGCGTCGGCAGCGCCGCGATCTGCCCGTCCCGCTCGCCCGCGCAGGTCACCTCGACGAGCCGCGAGATCTGGGTGTGCGGGCATTCGTCATAGCCGAAGGCGTACGTCCGGAACGGGTCGTCCTCGCCGGTGAGCCGGTAGTCGACGGCGGCGAGCCGCAGCGCCGTGGTCAGGTCGAAACCGGCTCTGCGGTCCGTGACGACGTCCGGGCGGGCCTCGTAGGCGAGGTCGATCCGGTACGGGCCATACCGGATCTCGCTGAGGTAGAGCCGGCCGCCGTCGCGCAGGTAGCGGTAGTCGATCGCGTTGGCGTTGCGGTCGGCGGCGCGCTCGACCAGCCAGGCCAGGGTGCGCCGGCCGCCGGCGTCGTCGACGCGCTCCACCCGGGCCGCCGCGCCGGTTCCGAGCAGGAAGCGACGCCCACCGCGGTCACGTACCGCGAACCCGTCGCCGGACGTCGTGATCCGGCGGAACTGCTCTTCTCTTTTGGCCCGGTAGCCGCCGGGCGTGGCGACCAGTTCCTCGCCGTCGACGAGGAGCGTGTCGGTGTCGTTATAGGCCGGCAGCCTCCGGTCGGTGCGCCGCGCGATGGTGAGGACCGGCAGGTGCCAGCCGATGCCGTACGGCCCGTTGCCCGCGCCACTGGAGTAGACCAGGCCCATCTCGGGCTGGAATCCGCCCGGCCCGCGGGGGAACCACAGCGGAATCCGGTAGCTCCCGGTACCCGTGTGCAGATCCGGTGACAACGTGTCGCCGATTCCCCGGATCGTGCCGCCGCCGCGCGGCAGCGGCACGACCTCGGGGGCGACCCCGGACTGGTCCATCGTTCAGCCCTCCACCCGGTTGCCGGAACTGTGCCCGCGATCGTGGCGGGAACGAGCCTCGTCGCCGGGACCGCGGTGGCCGTTGCGCGGGTGGAGCGCGTGACGCGGGCAGCGCGCCATCAGACGGGCCGGACCGCGAGGTCGAGGAACCGCGCGTTCGGGTTGGCCCACGCGTAGCAGCCGACCCGGCCCGGGGCGGCGATGGCGCCGTCACGGCCGCGCAGGATCTCCACGCCGTCGAGCCAGGCGATGACCGCGTCGCCGACCATGCTCACGGTGATGTCGAGATCCGCCCCGACGTCGTACCCGGCCGTCAGGTCGACGGCGGGTGTGGACAGCTCCTGGAACGCCCCGGCGACCTTCTTGCCAAGCCGTCGGTAGAGCCGGGCGGAGTCCAGGAGCAGGAAGTAGAAGTTGTCCGGGTCCTGGTAGCGGAAGATGAGGCCTATCCCGTCCGGGCCGTCGGAGCGCAGCCGGGCGCGCAGGGTGAGGTCGCGCAGCGCCGGCCAGTCGGGCGTGATCTTCCTGACCAGGTACGCGCCGGGCTTGTCCGGACTCGTGAGGGAGGCACCGGGGCCGTGCGCACCGCTGGTCTGGCGCACCAGGCTCCCGGCGGCGTCATGGGACCAAGCCGCCGGCCCGTTCGTCGTCGCGCCGGCGTCGGTGACGACGTCGAACCCGGCCATCGGGTCGGCGTCGAAGGTGTCCAGGGATTCGGGCCGGCCGCGCGGGCTGTAGTCGTACTCGGCGAACAGCGTGATCTCGTCGACGCTGGCCGGGTCGAAGCCGGGGTTCGCCGCCGGGTCGACGCGGACCACCCAGTCGCCGGACAGCGGCTGCCCGCGCAGCGCGTTCATCGCCGCGCCACCACCACCGTCGTCCGTCCCAACCATGCCGTCCGCGTCGGTGGCTTGGGTGGCCGACGCCCCGCCCACCCGCGACACCTCGACGCCGAGCCCTTCCGCCGCGCCTCCCCTACCTGACTGGACGCGCAGCTGCAGCTCGCGCAGGCGCGGCTCGGCGTGGTTGAACGGCAGGTACGCGGTGTCCACGGTGAAGCCGACCTCGCCGGTGTCCTGGAAGCCGAAGAACTCGTCGGGGTACTGCTGGCTGAGCGAGAGCCCGAGCGTGTACTGATACACCGCCGTCCCGGCGAGCTCCGCGCGCACGACGTCGGCCACGTCGTCCCCGTAGAAGGCCTCGGCGTAGAGCACCAGGTGCACGTTGCTGATCGCGCGCAGGTCCACGTCGTTGGCGTCCAGCGGGAACTCCAGCNCCCAGCCGGTCGCGAGGGCGCTGTTCTCGAACACGTCCAGGACGTCCTCGTCGGAGGTGAACACGAACCCGTCGCCGCGCAGGTCGAACCGGGACAGCAACAGAGTCTCTGGCGGCTGCAGCCTGATCCGCCGACCGCCTCGCCGGTCCCGTACGAAGCCCGTTCCGGCGTTGGTCAACCTGCCATGCAGCCCTTCGGGCCCGACGAGGCCCTCGACCACGACCTCCACCCGGCGCAGGGTCGCGAGGTGTGCCCCCNGGTACCGCTGGTCGAAATCCTCCAGCAGGGTCTGGAACTCCAGACGACCTGTCCGCTGGAACCGCTGGACGAACGGGAAGGGGTACCGCTCGGCGAGCGGGATCGTGATCTTGAGTGGTAGCCGTTTCCTGGTCTCCAGCAGCCGGTCAACGCTGAACTGGTCGATGTCGGAGAGCAGGAAGTCGGAGGCCAGGAGACCGTGCAGCGCGCTGCGCTCGTAGTCGAAGCGGACGCGGTTGACCACGACGTCGTACTGATACTCGAAGGCCCGCTCCATCAGGAACGCCGCCGCGATCGCCCGGTCGAGATAGGTACGGGAGAGCTGGCGGAGCGCCTGGGCGAGGTTGTCCCAGAGCTCGGAGGTGAACTCCTCGCTGTCGAAATGCTCGAGCTGTGCCCTGGCCTGCTCCAGCCTGAGCTCGGCCAGCTCCTTCTGCCCGCGCGCGACGTCGGTCATCCTCTCGGCCACGGTTACCTGGCCGGTCGCCGCCGCGAGCGCGGCGTTCATCTCGTCGATCTGGCGGGTCATGTTCTGCAGCTCGTACTCCCGGGAGAGCTGGCTACGCCGCCGGGTGAGCAGCTGGATGAGCAGGTTGGGGTCATGGTCCCCGGAGCCGACGTCGAGCAGGCGTGCCCAGTCCGCGTTGATGCGGATCTTCACGTCGCGGATGCCGCTCGCGTTGGTGAACGCGGTGATCTCATCCAGGTAGGCCAGCCGCCGGCTCAGCCGCGTGTACTCGTCCTGCTGCGCGACCGCGTTGTCCCGGCGGGTACGGGCGAGCTTGACGGCGGACCGCGCGGCGCTCTCCTGGGCGAGCGCGGCGTTGACCCGGGCCTCCTCGACGTCGACCGCGGCGGCCTGGGCGTCCACGCCCTGTTCCAGCGCGAGCCGGGTGAATGACTCCTTTTCCGCGGTGTCCTGGAAGGTGATGTAGGCGCGCTCCGCCTGGATGGCCTGGGTTGCCAGGTAGCGCGCGACGTTCTGCAGATACCGCCAGGAGTGGATGGGGACGATCTCGTCGGGGAAACCCAGATAGTTGATGCCGCTGCGGATCTGGCCGAGAAAGCCGAGCGCCTCCATCAGCACGGCGCGGCGCGCGAAGTCGAGGGCGTCGAAGCCGACCTTGTCGGGCGCCTCCAGGAAGGCCGTGGTCTGCCCGGTCAGGTCGGCGAAGGCCCCGGTGTAGAGGTCACCCGAGAGCTCGAACCCCCCGCCGGGGAGGATCTTCACGATACGTTCGTACTGTTCCCGGGCACCCGCCATGTCGCGGTCACGATAACGGCGATGGGCGTCCTGGAGGATTACCCGCGCCATCTTCGCCCAGAGCATCGGGCGCTCGATCGGCAGGTTCAGGTACCGGTAGTCGCGCGCCTTGAGATAGAACGACACGGCGCGGCTGTGGTCGCCCAGCGCCGCGTACGTGTCGCCGATCGCGAGTGGCAGCACGAATCCCTGCACGTGCGCGAGGTACGTCACAAACTGCGTGACGCTACCCAGATACGGCTTCAGCCGAACGAGGCTGTCCTGGTCGATGCGCGCCGAGTAGACCGAGGCCTCGAACTGGCCGGCGGCGTCGCCAGCGAGGTCGAACATCACCGCGATGCCGTCCAGCAGCACGCTGGCGGACCTCGTGTGATGCGCCCCTTTGAATCCGGACAGGTCCTATTAAGCTGATTTACGCGGCATCCTGCTTTTTCAGGTATTCGTCGTAGGCCTGTTGTGGGGTGCGGTAGCCGAGCGCCGAGTGGCGGCGTGTTGTGTTGTATCGGAGTTCTATGTACCGGGCGATATCGCGTCGGGCGTGTTCACGGGTGGGGTAGGCGGTGCGGTGGACGCGTTCATTCTTGAGAGCGGCGAAGAAGGACTC
>NZ_LRTK01000016.1 GCF_001636565.1 Frankia sp. EI5c | reverse complement strand
GTCAGGCGGCTCGGTCCGCCGCCTGACCACACCGGGTCAGCGGTAGTCGCCCGAGCTGCGGTAGTCGAACTCGTCCAGCGGAACGGCCTGGCCGGAGCCGGTCCCGAAGGCGCCGTACTCGACCGAGCCGCCGTCGTCGTAGCCGCTGACCGAGTACATCGCCGCCCGTGCCTCGTCGGTCGGCTCCNCCCGGATGTTGCGGTACCGGGAGATACCGGTACCCGCCGGGATGAGCTTTCCGATGATGACGTTCTCCTTGAGACCGACCAGCGAGTCCGAGCGGGCGTTGATCGCCGCGTCGGTGAGCACTCGGGTGGTCTCCTGGAAGGACGCCGCGGACAGCCACGACTCGGTGGCCAGCGAGGCCTTGGTGATGCCCATGAGCACCGGGCGGGCCGAGGCCGGCTGGCCGCCGGTCTCCACCACGCGGCGGTTCTCCGCCTCGAAGCGCGCCCGCTCGACCAGTTTACCCGGAAGAAGCGTGGTCTCCCCCGACTCCAGCACGTTCACCCGCTTGAGCATCTGGCGGATGATGATCTCGATGTGCTTGTCGTGGATCGACACACCCTGCGACCGGTACACCTCCTGCACCTGGTCGACCAGGTGCAGCTGCACCTGGCGCGGGCCGAGGATGCGCAGCACCTCGTGCGGGTCGACGGCACCGTCGATGAGCTGCGCGCCGACCTCGATGCGCTCGCCCTCGCGGACCCGCAGCCGGGAGCGGCGGGACACCGGGTAGGCGATCTCCTCGCTGCCGTCGTCGGGGACGATGACGACCTTGAAGGTCTTCTCCGTCTCCTCGATCTTGACCCGGCCGGTCACCTCGCTGATCGGGGCCTTGCCCTTCGGGCTACGGGCCTCGAACAGCTCGACGACTCGGGGCAGACCCTGGGTGATGTCGTCACCGGCGACACCACCGCTGTGGAAGGTACGCATCGTCAGCTGCGTGCCCGGCTCACCGATCGACTGGGCGGCGACGATGCCGACGGCCTCACCGACGTCCACCAGCTTGCCGGTGGCCAGCGAGCGGCCGTAGCACTGCGCGCAGACACCCATCCGCGACTCGCAGGTGAGCGCGGAGCGCACCCGCACCGTCTCGATCCCGGCCTCGATGATCTGGCCGATGACCACGTCACCGGCGTCGGCACCGGCCGGGACGACGACCTCGCCCTGGGCGTCGACCGCGTCGGAGGCCAGCGTGCGGGCGTACGCGGAGGTCTCCGCGTAGCGGTCGCGCACCAGCGTGCCGTCCGGGCCCTTGCGGGCGATCCTGGTGAGGATGCCGCGCTCGGTGCCGCAGTCGTCGTCGCGGACGATGACGTCCTGGCTGACGTCCACCAGACGACGGGTCAGGTAGCCGGAGTCGGCGGTCCGCAGGGCGGTGTCGGCGAGACCCTTACGGGCACCGTGCGTCGAGATGAAGTACTCGACGACGGTGAGGCCCTCGCGGAAGTTCGCCTTGATCGGCCGCGGGATGATCTCGCCCTTCGGGTTGGAGACCAGCCCACGCATACCGGCGAGCTGCCGGATCTGCATCATGTTTCCGGCGGCACCGGAGTTGACCAGCGTGTAGACCGGGTTGGTCTCCGGGAAGTTCTCCTCCATGGCCTCGGCGATCTTGTTCGTCGCCTCGGTCCAGATCTGCACCAGCTCGCTGCGGCGCTCCTCGTCGGAGAGGAAACCGCGGCCGAACTGCTTCTCGACCCGCTCGGCCCGCTGCTCGTACTCGTCGAGGATCTNGGCCTTGTTCGGCGGGGCCACGACGTCCTCGATCGCCACCGTCACACCGGACCGGGTGGCCCAGTAGAAACCGGCGCTCTTGAGGGCGTCCAGCGTCGCCGCGACCTGGATCTTCGGGTACCGCTCGGCGAGGTCGTTGACGATCGCCGCCTGCGACTTCTTGTTCAGCTGGGCGTTGATGAAGGGGTAGCCCTCCGGCAGCGCCTCGTTGAGCAGGCAGCGCCCGAACGTGGTCTCCAGGGTGAACGGGTCACCCGGCAGCCAGTCCGCCGGCGGCGTCCACTCGGTCGGCGGGGTGCTCTCCCGCAGCCGCACCCGGATGCGGGCCTGCAGGTGGATCTCCCGCGCGTCGAAGGCCATCTGCGCCTCGGCCACGCTGGAGAAGTAGCGGCCCTCACCGAGCGCGCCCTCGGCCAGCCGGGACAGGTGGTACACCCCGGTGACCATGTCGAGGCTGGGCATCGCCAGCGGACGTCCCGAGGCCGGCGAGAGGATGTTGTTGCTCGACAGCATCAGGATCCGCGCCTCGGCCTGGGCCTCGGCGGACAGCGGCAGGTGCACCGCCATCTGGTCACCGTCGAAGTCGGCGTTGAAGGCGGTGCAGACCAGCGGGTGGATCTGGATCGCCTTGCCCTCGACGAGCTGCGGCTCGAACGCCTGGATGCCGAGGCGGTGCAGGGTCGGCGCCCGGTTGAGCAGCACCGGGTGCTCGGTGATGACCTCTTCGAGCACGTCCCACACGACGGGCCGGGCCCGCTCGACCATGCGCTTGGCCGACTTGATGTTCTGCGCGTGGTTGAGGTCCACCAGGCGCTTCATCACGAACGGCTTGAAGAGCTCCAGCGCCATCTGCTTCGGCAGGCCGCACTGGTGCAGCTTGAGCTGCGGCCCGACGACGATGACCGAACGGCCGGAGTAGTCGACGCGCTTGCCGAGCAGGTTCTGCCGGAACCGGCCCTGCTTGCCCTTGAGCATGTCGGACAGCGACTTGAGCGGGCGGTTGCCTGGCCCGGTGACGGGCCGGCCGCGGCGGCCGTTGTCGAACAGCGCGTCGACGGCCTCCTGCAGCATCCGCTTCTCGTTGTTCACGATGATCTCGGGCGCGCCGAGGTCGAGCAGCCGCTTCAGCCGGTTGTTCCGGTTGATGACCCGGCGGTACAGGTCGTTCAGGTCGGACGTCGCGAACCGGCCACCGTCGAGCTGCACCATCGGGCGCAGGTCCGGCGGGATGACCGGGACGCAGTCGAGCACCATCCCCATCGGGGAGTTGCGGGTGTTCAGGAACGCCGACACGACCTTGAGCCGCTTGAGGGCACGGGCCTTCTTCTGCCCCTTGCCGCTGCGGATGGTCTCGCGTAGCGACTCCGCCTCGGCGGCCAGGTCGAAGTCGGCGAGCCGGCGCTGCAGCGCCTCGGCGCCCATGCCGCCCTCGAAGTACTGGCCGAACCGGTCGCGCAGCTCGCGGTAGAGCAGCTCGTCCGGCTCCAGGTCCTGGACCTTCATGTTCTTGAAGCGCTCGAAGACCCGCTCCAGGTCATCGATCTTGCGCTGGGAACGGTCGCGGATCTGGCGCATCTCGCGCTCGGCCGACTCGCGGACCTTGCGCCGCGCGTCGCCCTTGGCGCCCTCGGCCTCAAGCTGGGCGAGGTCCTCCTCCAGCTTGCGCTGGCGGGTCTCGACGTCGGCGTTCTTCTTGTCCTCGAGCTGCTGCTTCTCGACGCCGATGCGGGCCTCGAGCGTCGGCAGGTCGCGGTGCCGGCTGTCGACGTCGACCTTGGTGATCATGTAGGCGGCGAAGTAGATGACCTTCTCAAGGTCCTTCGGCGCGAGGTCGAGCAGGTAGCCGAGGCGGCTCGGCACACCCTTGAAGTACCAGATGTGGGTGACGGGGGCGGCGAGCTCGATGTGGCCCATCCGCTCGCGGCGCACCTTGGCGCGGGTGACCTCGACACCACAGCGCTCACAGATGATGCCCTTGAACCGGACCCGCTTGTACTTCCCGCAGTAGCACTCCCAGTCCCGGGTCGGACCGAAGATCTTCTCGCAGAAGAGCCCGTCCTTCTCCGGCTTGAGGGTGCGGTAGTTGATCGTCTCCGGCTTCTTGACCTCACCGAACGACCACTGGCGGATGTCGTCCGCGGTGGCCAGGCCGATGCGCAGCTCGTCGAAGAAGTTGACGTCCAGCAAGACTGTCGCCTGCTCTCTCTTTCTCAGTCGGGACGCTGCCGGGGCCCCCGGGTCGGGGCCGGTGGGCTCCTACCCGGGTGGCACGAGTGGACGGGGGCGGGGGTCCGCCGTGACCAGCCGGAGCCGGTCGGCGCATCCGCCAGGCGGACCCCCCGTCACGTCAGACCTCTTCGACGCTGCTGGGCTCACGCCGTGACAGGTCGATACCTAGCTCCTCCGCCGCGCGGAAGACGTCCTCGTCGGTGTCCCGCATCTCGATCGAGACCCCGTCGCTGGACAGCACCTCGACGTTGAGGCACAGCGACTGCATCTCCTTGATGAGGACCTTGAACGACTCCGGGATACCGGGTTCCGGGATGTTCTCGCCCTTGACGATCGCCTCGTAGACCTTGACCCGGCCCACGACGTCGTCGGACTTGATGGTCAGCAGCTCCTGCAGGGCGTAGGCGGCTCCGTACGCCTCCAGCGCCCACACCTCCATCTCACCGAACCGCTGGCCACCGAACTGCGCCTTACCACCGAGCGGCTGCTGGGTGATCATCGAGTAGGGGCCGGTCGAACGAGCGTGGATCTTGTCGTCGACCAGGTGCAGGAGCTTGAGGATGTAGATGTAGCCGACCGCGACCGGGTACGGGTACGGCTCGCCCGTCCGGCCGTCGTACAGCTCGGCCTTGCCGGAGGAGCCGATGAGCTGCGTGCCGTCACGGTTCGGCAGGGTGGCGTCGAGCAGGCCGGTGATCTCCTCCTCGCGGGCGCCGTCGAACACCGGCGTCGCCACGTTGGTTCCGGGCGGGGCGGCGTCGGCGCCGATGCCGCGCAGGCGCTCCTTCCAGTCCTCCGTGCCGGAGTCGACCTGCCACCCGGTCTTGGCCACCCACCCGAGGTGGGTCTCCAGGATCTGGCCGATGTTCATACGCCGCGGCACGCCGTGCGGGTTCAGGACGACGTCGACCGCGGTGCCGTCGGAGAGGAAGGGCATGTCCTCGACGGGCAGGATCTTGGCGATGACGCCCTTGTTGCCGTGGCGACCGGCGAGCTTGTCACCGTCGGTGATCTTCCGCTTCTGGGCCACGTAGACGCGGACCAGCTCGTTCACGCCCGGGGGCAGTTCGTCGCCGTCCTCGCGGGAGAACACGCGGACGCCGATGACCTTGCCGGACTCCCCGTGCGGCACCTTCAGCGAGGTGTCCCGGACCTCCCGGGCCTTCTCGCCGAAGATCGCGCGCAGCAGGCGCTCCTCCGGGGTCNGCTCGGTCTCGCCCTTCGGGGTGACCTTGCCGACCAGCACGTCACCGGGCGACACCTCGGCGCCGATCCGGATGATGCCGCGCTCGTCGAGGTCGGCGAGGACCTCCTCGGCGACGTTCGGGATGTCCCGGGTGATCTCCTCCGGGCCCAGCTTGGTGTCCCGGGCGTCGACCTCGTGCTCCTCGATGTGGATCGAGGAGAGGACGTCGTCCTGGACCAGCCGCTGGGAGAGGATGATCGCGTCCTCGTAGTTGTGCCCCTCCCACGGCATGAAGGCGACGAGCAGGTTCTTGCCCAGCGCCATCTCGCCGTTGTCGGTGCACGGGCCGTCCGCGATGACCTGGCCGGCCTCGACCCGGTCGCCCTCGAAGACGATGGGCTTCTGGTTGATGCAGGTGCCCTGGTTCGACCGGCGGAACTTCGCCAGCCGGTAGGTGCGCCGCGTGCCGTCGTCGTGCATGACGGTGATGTAGTCGGCCGACAGGTCCTCGACCACGCCGGCCTGGGCGCAGACGACGACGTCGCCGGCGTCCTTGGCCGCGCGGGCCTCCATGCCGGTGCCGACGAGCGGGGCCTCGGAACGCAGCAGCGGAACCGACTGCCGCTGCATGTTCGAGCCCATCAGGGCACGGTTGGCGTCGTCGTGCTCAAGGAACGGGATCATGGCCGTCGCGACGGACACCATCTGCCGCGGCGAGACGTCCATGTAGTCGACCTCGTCCGGCGGGATGAACTCGACCTCACCGCCCTTGCGTCGGACCAGGACGCGCTCCTCGGCGAACGTCCNGTCCGGGTTCAGCGGGGTGTTCGCCTGCGCCTTGACGTGCCGGTCCTCCTCGTCCGCCGTCAGGTAGTCGATCTGGCCGGTGACCCGGCCGTTCTCCACCTTGCGGTACGGGGTCTCGACGAAGCCGAACGGGTTGACCCGCGCGAACGTCGACAGCGAGCCGATCAGGCCGATGTTCGGGCCTTCCGGGGTCTCGATCGGGCACATCCGGCCGTAGTGGCTGGGGTGCACGTCACGGACCTCGAAGCCGGCCCGCTCCCGGGACAGACCGCCGGGGCCCAGCGCCGACAGGCGGCGCTTGTGGGTTAGGCCCGCCAGCGGGTTGGTCTGGTCCATGAACTGGGAGAGCTGGCTGGTGCCGAAGAACTCCTTGATGGAGGCGACGACCGGCCGGATGTTGATCAGGGTCTGCGGCGTGATCGCCTCGACGTCCTGGGTCGTCATGCGCTCGCGGACGACGCGCTCCATCCGGGCCAGGCCCAGGCGAACCTGGTTCTGGATCAGCTCGCCGACGGTGCGCAGGCGCCGGTTGCCGAAGTGGTCGATGTCGTCGACCTCGTAGTTGTCCGGGTCCTGGCCCGCGTGCAGCTTGACGATGTACTCGATCGTGCGGACGACGTCGTCCTCGGTGAGAACGCCGACGTCGTGCGCGACATCCAGCTGCAGCTTCTTGTTGACCTTGTAGCGGCCGACCTTGGCGAGGTCGTNGCGCTTCGGGTTGAAGAAGAGGTTCTCCAGCAGGGTCTGCGCCGACTCCCGCGTCGGCGGCTCGCCCGGGCGCAGCTTGCGGTAGATGTCGAGCAGGGCGTCGTCCTGGCTGGAGGTGTGGTCCTTCTCCAGCGTCACCCGCATCGACGGGAAGTCGCCGAACCGCTCCAGGATGCGCGCCTCGTCCCAGCCGAGCGCCTTGAGCAGGACGGTGACGGACTGGCGACGCTTGCGGTCGATACGCACGCCGACGGTGTCGCGCTTGTCGATCTCGAACTCGAGCCAGGCCCCACGCGACGGAATGACCTTGCAGGAGAACAGGTCCTTGTCGGACGCCTTGTCGATCGCCTTCTCGAAGTACACACCCGGGGACCNGACGAGCTGGCTGACCACCACGCGCTCGGTGCCGTTGATGACGAAGGTGCCCTTCGGGGTCATGAGCGGGAAGTCGCCCATGAACACCGTCTGGCTCTTGATCTCACCCGTGGTGTTGTTGGTGAACTCGGCGGTGACGAACAGCGGCGCCGAGAACGTCATGTCCTTGTCCTTGCACTCCTCGACGGAGTACTTGGGAGGCTCGAACCTGTGATCCCGGAAGGACAGGGACATCGAGCCGGAGAAGTCCTCGATCGGTGAGATCTCCTCGAAGACCTCCTCGAGCCCGGAGGTGATGGGAACGTCGTTCCGGTCGGCGTCGATGGCCTCCTGGACCCGTTCCGCCCAGATGTCGTTGCCGATCAGCCAATCGAACGACTGCGTCTGCAGGGCGAGAAGATCCGGGACCTCGAGAGGCTCGATGATCTTTGCGAACGAGATGCGGGAGGCGGAACGCGAGGCGGCCAAGGTNGTCCTTCCGGTGGCCTGATCGTGGGGCTGGCGTCGCGGATGTCAAGGATCCGTAAGGGGGTGGTCAGGTGATCAGTGTCTCGCTACGGTTATGCGGAACATCGGCGGGGGGTATCCCGGCAGTGCGAGGATCCCGAAGTGAAGACCCCTTCGCCGGTACGACAGTCCGCCCGGCTCGCGCCGGTACGGCGGCCCGCCGGGCAGTGCCCGTCGCGGACGCCGACGCGAGCGGGGCAGGCGAGTCGAGCGAGGTAGGCAAGTCGAGCGGAACGACCGGGGCAGACGTCCGCGTAGGCCCGCAGCCACGGGGGCTTCGGGCGCGACAAAGCCGCCGCGGGTCTGGTCGGCGGGCGCTGGATATGTCCACGCGCTGCCGGCGCGGCGATCTCGGATCGACGTGTCGGTGCAAGGGCGAGAAGTCTCGTTCGGGTCTCGGTTACGGACAGCCGGGCCGCCGTGCTCGGGTACGAGACACGGCCACGCCGCTCCCGCGTCACCCCGAACCCACGAAGGCGGCAGGTGCCCGGCCGGTTGGCCTGGGGACCGCGGACCGCCCCGCGGCGCGAACCCGATCACCCCGAAGGGCCGGATTCCGATGTCGAACGTGTGACCGACGAGCCCGATGTAACGAGAAAGACAGCGCAAACTAGCAGTGTAGCCGAAGGCTTCACTGCTGGCAAGGACGAGACCGTGGGACGTCTCGCGCCGCTTCCCGACCAAGGTTCGCGAAATGATGGAACTCCGTTGCCGGGGAGCTCGTCAAGGTCCCAAAGGCAACACCGTCACGAGCGCGGGCCCGTGGCTACGGGCAGTCCCGGCCGCGCGCGGCCCTGACGGGGCCGCGCAGCCACGCTCCCCGGCCGGCCGGCCAACCCCGAACATGCGCCGCGAAAAGGCCATTCATGCATGAGACGGGCGATAAGGTCACCCGAATCGGACCGGCCGGCGGCCGCCGACGAGCCGCTGGTGGCCCAGGGGCTCGTCACCCGGCGCAGCGTACCCGCCGGGCCGCCGCCACCTAGGTCTTACCACCCATGGCGCTCCGTGCCGAGCGGAGCAAAGCCCGCCCGGCGACGGGGCCTCCCGGCCACCACCGCAATACCGGGTAGCCGCCCGGTGTCCCCTGCCCCGGCGCCGCCAGCCGGCGCCGCCCGCCGGCGCCGCCAGCCGAGGCCGCCGCGCCCGTGCCGTCGCGCCCGTGCCGTCGCGCCCGTGCGGACGTGCCCCTGCCATCGTGCCCGGGTGCGTCGTGCCGGTACCGCGTGGCCGGCGGGGGACGACGAAGCCCCCGCCCGAGAAGATCCGGGCGGGGGCTTCGAGGCGTGAACTACTTGACGGTCACCGTCGCGCCGGCGCCCTCGAGGGCCGCCTTGGCCTTGTCGGCGGCCTCCTTGGCAACCTTCTCCAGGACGGGCTTGGGTGCCCCGTCGACGAGGTCCTTGGCCTCCTTCAGGCCCAGGCTCGTCAGCGCGCGGACCTCCTTGATGACCTGGATCTTCTTGTCACCGACGGACTCCAGGATCACGTCGAACTCGTCCTGCTCCTCGGCGGCGGCAGCCTCGCCGCCGGCGCCACCGGCAGCCGGCGCGGCCGCGACGGCCACCGGAGCGGCGGCGGTCACGCCGAAGGTGTCCTCGAACTCCTTCACGAACTCGGAGAGCTCCAGGAGAGTCATCTCCTTGAAAGCGTCGAGAAGCTCGGTGGTCGAAAGCTTCGCCATGGTGGCGGTTCCTTCCTGGTAATGCCGATCAGATGATCCGGCACCCGGTCAGACCGGGCATTCGTCAGATGTGTGATCCGTGGTGAGCGGGAATCGCTCAGGCGTCGGCGGTAACCGCCTCGGCCGCGGCCGGCTCGGCGGTGGCCTCGGCGCCGGCGGTGGCCTCGCGCTGTGCGCGCAGGGCCTCCGTGAGCCGGGCCACCTGCGACAGCGGAGCCGCGAACAGGCCGACGGCCTTCGCCAGCGAGCCGTTCATCGCCCCGGCCATCTTGGCGAGCAGAACCTCGCGGGACTCCAGATCGGCGAGCCTGCGGATCTCGTCCGCGGTCATCGCCTTGCCCTCGACGAACCCGCCCTTGACCACCAGGGCCGGGTTGGCGCGGGCGAAGTCCCGCAGCCCCTTCGCCGCCTCGACCGGGTCGCCGCCGACGAAGGCGACGGCGGTCGGGCCGACAAGCAGCTCGTCGATTCCGGAGACCCCGGCCTGCGCCGCCGCGATCTTGGTAAGCGTGTTCTTGACCACCGAGTAGCGGGTGGTCTCGCCGAGGGTGCGACGCAGCTCGGTGAGCTGGCTCACCGTGAGGCCGCGATACTCGGTCAGCACCGCGGCGGACGAACCACGGAACTCCTCGGCGATCTCCGCCACGGCGGCGGTCTTCTCCGAGTTCGCCATCGGGCTCCTTCAGGGGTCGGCCGGCCATGCCGACAGGCCCTGGAAACGACGAACGCCCCGGCGCAGAGGCGCGGGGCGTCACAAGAACCGATTATGTTCTGACGGCTGGCGGCCATCCTGGATGGCCGGCAACGATCTCGACAGTCTCCGGAGCAACTTCCCGTCCGCCACCTGCACGGGCCGCTCGGGAAACCCGAGCCTTCGGCCTCCAGTGCCTGGACCCCGTAACACCCGGAGCCCTGACGGCTGGAGAACGACCAGCGGTCTTCGGTGTGGAACTGTTCATGATATTAGCAGGTCGCGGCGAACCCGGCCGCGGCGGCCCGCCGCGGCGTCACCGGCCTCCGCGGCGAGGCCCGCCGCTTCGCTCCGGGGCCGGAACCGGCGCGGCGGACGCGGTGAGGGGCACGCCCGCGAACGGTGCGTGCCCCTCATACGTCTGCTGGCCTGCGGCCGTACGTGCTGGTACCGGCTGACCCACCGAGCAGGGCGACCAGGCGGTCGGTGTGCGGCGACCGGTCAGGCCGACGCTTCCTCCAGCAGGTTGCGGGTCCGGTTCGGGTCGACCGGGATGCCGGGGCCCATCGTGGTGGCGAAGGTGATCTTCTTGAGGTAGCGCCCCTTCGCCGCGGACGGCTTGACCCGGACGATCTCGTCGAGCGCGACGCCGTAGTTCTCGATGAGCTGGGTCTCGGTGAAGCTGACCTTGCCGATGACGATGTGCAGGTTCCCCTGCTTGTCGACCNGGAAGTTGATCTTACCACCCTTGATGTCCCCGACGACCTTCGCGACGTCGAGCGTGACCGTGCCGGTCTTCGGGTTGGGCATCAGGCCGCGGGGGCCGAGGATGCGGGCGATCCGACCGACCTTCGCCATCTGGTCCGGCGTGGCGACGGTGGCGTCGAAGTCCAGGAAGCCCTCCTGGATGCGCGCGACGAGGTCGTCGCTGCCGACGATGTCCGCGCCGGCGGCAGTCGCCTCGGCGGCCTTCTCACCGGCGGCGAAGACGGCGACCCGCGGCGACTTGCCGGTGCCGTGCGGCAGGTTCACCGTGCCGCGCACCATCTGGTCGGCCTTGCGGGGGTCCACACCGAGGCGGATCGCGACCTCGACGGTGGCGTCGTACTTCGTGGACGACGTCTCACGGGCCAGCCGGGCGGCGTCCAGCGGACTGTAAAGAGCGGCCGGATCGATCTTCTCGGCGGCCGCGCGGTACGCCTTGCTGCGCTTCATGTGCTCTCCCTGTGGTGTTGGCGGGTCCTGGTCCGACGCCGGCTCCGGGGTCCCCCGGCCCGGGCCCGGTGACAGGCCCTCCCACATACCTGGCCGCGGCTGTCTCGCCGCGGCCACCATGCCCACGGTGTGCCGTGGGCGGCCTTGATCCTTGGACGGACCTACTCGCCGACGGTGATACCCATCGACCGGGCCGTGCCCGCGATGATCTTCTCCGCGGCCTCGATGCTGTTCGCGTTGAGGTCCGGGAGCTTCGTCTGAGCGATCTCGCGCACCTGCGCCTGGGTCAGCTTCGCCACCTTGATGCGGTGCGGGGTGCCGCTGCCCTTGTCGACCCCGGCGGCCTTGAGGATCAGCCGCGCGGCCGGNGGTGTCTTGGTGACGAAGGTGAACGAGCGGTCGTCGTACACCGTGATCTCGACCGGCACGACGTTGCCGGCCTGCGACTCGGTGGCCGCGTTGTACTGCTTGCAGAACTCCATGATGTTCACGCCGTGCTGGCCCAGCGCGGGGCCGACCGGCGGCGCCGNGGTCGCCTTACCGGCGTTGATCTGGAGCTTGATCAGCGCAGTGATCTTCTTCTTCTTGGGAGGCATCTGCTCGTCTTCCTACCGGGGTTCTACGGAGCGGATCAGATCTTCGCGACCTGGTTGAACTGGAGCTCGACCGGGGTCTCCCGACCGAAGATGGAGACCAGCACCTTCAGGCGCTGCGCGTCGAGGTTGATCTCGCTGATGGTGGCCGGCAGCGTGGCGAACGGGCCGTCCATCACGGTGACGGACTCCCCGACCTCGAACTCCTGGGCCTTGACCGTCTCGACCTTCTTCTCCTTCGGCGCGGCCGGCGCGAGGATGGCGACCACCTCTTCGCGGCGCAGCGGCGACGGGCGGTTCGTGAGGCCGACGAACCCGGTCACTCCCGGCGTGTTCCGGACTGCCGACCAGGACTGGTCCGTGAGGTCCATCCGGACGTAGATGTAGCCGGGATACTTCTTCTGCTGGACGAGCTGGCGCTTGCCGTTCTTGACGACCGGGACCTCCTCGGTGGGCACCTCGATCTGGAAGATGTAGTCCTCCATGTTGAGGCTGGAGATCCGGGTCTCGAGGTTGGCCTTCACCTTGTTCTCGTAACCNGCGTAGGAGTGCACGACGTACCACTCGCCGGGGGCCTCCTCCAACGCGCGGAGCAGGTCGTCCGCGTCGTCGTCCGCCTCCGGCTCGGCGGCCGCGGGCGGCTCGGCCGGCGGCGGCGTGGCGGCGTCCGCCTGGTTCACGGACTCGGCGTCGTCGAGCTCAGGTGCTGCCGCGGCATCCGTGCTCGCGACCTCGTCACGCTCGAACGCCGCGACGGGGTCGAGACGGCCGAGGGCCTCCCCCTGCTCGGAAGAGGCGTGATCGGGAGACTGGGACACGCGGCCGAACCTTCTCTCGTGGAGGTGCACTGTGGGTGGTTTTCTCGCTGGCGGCCGTCGCCCGCCGAGCGGGCCCGCGGGTAACCGGACCCACCCGCGGCTCGCGCCCCTGGGAGGCATCGTCCCGCGCGCGGGACGACCGGACGAACCGGGACCCGGACCAGGCGCCTGACCGCGCCGACAGTCAGCCGGCTCGGCCTCAGCCCGCGGCGGCTCCGGCGTCAGCCGAAGACCGCGATGACCGCTTTCGTCAGGCCGAAGTCGAGGGTAGCCACGAAGGCCGTCATCACCGTGACGAAGACGAGCACGACGATCACGTAGGTGATCAGCTCGCTCCTGCCCGGGTAGACGACCTTGCGAAGCTCCGCGATGACCTCGCGGACGAACTGACGAATCCTGCGGACAATCGAGAACGGCGACCGACGGCGATCGGCCCGGGCGGACCGGCCGGCCCGCGGTGCCGCGTCACGCGTATCGGTCGCCACTCAGCTCCACCCNCTCGTTCGTCGGTCCAACGCAGGGGCGACAGGACTCGAACCTGCAACCGCCGGTTTTGGAGACCGGTGCTCTACCAATTGAGCCACGCCCCTTAGACGTACTCGGACTTCCGACAGAATCCGCCGCCGAGATTCCCTCCGGGCCGACTCCCCCCGGAGGTCTCCGCGCGTCCTGCGCGTCGATCCTCTCAGAAGGCTCGTTTCCCTGGAGGTAGGCCGGCAAGCGGGGCCGACAGACCGAGCGGATCGAGCATACCCCTTCATCGCCGGGAAGCTGGCCGCACGGTGCTCCCCGACGTCCGCAGGTCGCCCCAGGAGGGGCCGGACNGGCCAGCCCGAGACCGCGCTCCCGTGGCAGCATGGCTGCCATGAGCAGGATCTCCCACCGCATCGCGGGCATCGCGCCATCCGCGACTCTAGCCGTCGACGCGACCGCCAAGGCGATGCGCGCCGNGGGCAGGGACGTGATCGGCTTCGGTGCAGGCGAGCCCGATTTCCCCACGCCCGAGCACATCGTCGCCGCCGCGGAGAAGGCGTGCCGCGAGCCGAGCATGCACCGCTACACCCCGGCCGCGGGCCTGCCGGACCTGCGGGAGGCCGTCGCGGAGAAGACGAGGCGGGACTCCGGCCTGGTCGTCGAACCGAGCCAGGTCCTCATCACCAACGGCGGCAAGCAGGCCGTCTACCAGGCGTTCGCGACCCTGCTCGACCCGGGCGACGAGGTTCTGCTGCCGGCGCCGTACTGGACGACCTACCCCGAGGCGATCCGCCTCGCCGGCGGCGTTCCCGTCGACGTCGTCACCGGGCCCGAGGCCGGATACCGCGTGACCGTCGAGCAGCTCGAGGCCGCCCGGACCCCCCGTACCAAGGTTCTCCTCTTCTGCTCCCCCTCCAACCCGACCGGCGCGGTGCACACCCCGGACGAGGTGCGCGCCATCGGCCGCTGGGCCGCCGAGGCCGGCGTCTGGGTCATCAGCGACGAGATCTACGAGCACCTGGTCTACGGCGACGCCCGGTTCTCCTCGATGCCCGTCGAGGCCCCGGAGCTGGCCGACCGGTGGATCGTCGTCAACGGCGTGGCGAAGACCTACGCCATGACGGGCTGGCGGGTCGGCTGGCTGATCGCCCCGCTCGATGTCATCAAGGCGGCCACCAACCTGCAGTCCCACGCGACCTCGAACGTCTGCAACGTGGCCCAGGCCGCGGCGCTCGCGGCCGTCGCGGGCCCGCTCGACGCCGTCTACGAGATGCGCTCCGCCTTCGACCGCCGGCGCAGGACCATGCACGAGATGCTCGTCCAGATCCCCGGGGTGCAGTGCCCGCTGCCGGACGGCGCCTTCTACGCCTACCCATCGCTCGAGGGCGTGATCGGTCGCACCCTGCGCGGACGCACGCCCGCCACATCCGCTGACCTCTGCCAGCTGATCCTGGAGGAGGCCGGGGTCGCGATCGTCCCCGGCGAGGCGTTCGGGACCCCGCGGTTCGCACGCCTGTCGTACGCGCTCGGCGACACCGACCTCGTCGAGGGCGTCCGCCGGCTCGCCGCCCTGCTGGCCGAAGCCGCCTGAGAACCGAAGCCGCCTGAGAACCCAGGCTGCACGAGAACCCAGGTTGCACGAGTAACAGCACCTGCTAACCACCACGTCTAACCACCACGTCGACCCGGGCCCCGCGGCCGTCCGCCGCGGGGCCCGTCCGCGTTCGTGGGACCCGCGGGACCGGCGGTCAGGCGACCGGCGGTCAGGCGGGCGCCGGCCTCAGGCGAGCTGCACGGTCGCGCGGGCGGCCATGAGTGCCTTCGCTCCCTCATGGCGCACCGTGAGGTTCACCACGACCCGGCCGCCGTCCAGCTTCTTCTCCACCACGCCGCGGACGGAGACTTCGGCACCTTCGTCCCCATCGGGCACCACAACCGGTGAGGAAAACTTCACACCGTATTCGAGGACCGCGGCCGGGTCACCGACCCAGTCGGTCACCAGGCGCCCGGCCGTCGCCATCGTGAGCATGCCGTGCGCGAGCACGCCGGGCAGCTCCGCCTCACGCGCGGCCCGCTCGCTCCAGTGGATCGGATTGAAATCGCCGGACGCGCCGGCATAACGCACCAGATCGGCCCGCCGCAGGGTGAA
This sequence comes from Frankia sp. EI5c, assembly GCF_001636565.1. Taxonomy (GTDB): domain Bacteria; phylum Actinomycetota; class Actinomycetes; order Frankiales; family Frankiaceae; genus Parafrankia. The sequence goes on along the minus strand of NZ_LRTK01000016.1, from coordinate 163,778 downwards.
GACCCGGTCGCCGATCTCGGTGCCTACCTCGACCTCGTCGTAGGTGACGGCAGGGGGCATCTACAGCTCCGATCAGTCGGTCACCGGGGCGGCGCAGTGCCGCGGGACACCAGACTGCACGTGCCCTCGGCCACCAGCTCGCCACTCGTCGTCGTGAACTCGTAGGTCGTCACCAGCACCTCGTTGCGCCCGACGGAGCGGATGGAGGCCAGCGTCGACCGCACGACCAGCTCGTCGCCCGCCACGACCGGGCGGTGCAGGGTGAACCGCTGCTCGCCGTGGACGACGAGCGCGTAGTCCAGCCCCAGGGCCGGATCGTCCGTCGGCAGCCCAAGTTCACCCGGGATCGCCGTGACGAGGAAGGTCGGCGGTGCGAGCAGGTCCGGGTAGCCCGCGGCCTTCGCCGCCTCCTGGTCGAGATACAGGGGATTGCCGTCGCCGATCGCGCGCGCGAACTGGCGGATGTGCTCTCTGCCCACCTGGAACGGCGTGTCGGAGACGTAGCTACGTCCGNCGAAGTCCTGGTTCAGCGGCAACGCACGCTCCGATCTCGACAGGGTCCGATCTCGACGGCCTCGGATCCGGCTCCGCGGCCGGATCGGACCGGTTCAGGACCCTACCGGGATCGCGGTGGCGGTGGCCCGGTCTGCCCGATCAGATGATCGAAGAAACAACGAAACCGGGCGGGTCCGAGTGATTTCGGACCCGCCCGGCATACGTCGATCACCCCCTGGCCGGCGACGGCACCGCCCACCCGGACTGGAACAGCCCTGGGCAGCGTGCCTGCCTCCGCCGCGAGGAGGAGGGAACCGGAGCTCAGCGGGTCTCGCGGTGCTCCGTGTGCGTGCGGCAGTTCGGGCAGAACTTGCGCAGCTCAAGACGGTCGGGGTCGTTCCGCCGGTTCTTGCGCGTGATGTAGTTGCGGTGCTTGCACACCTGACACGCCATTGTGATCTTCGGACGAACGTCGGTGGCAGCCACGGCGAGATGCCTCTTCCTGTCTCGAATGCTTACAAGCCAAGGGGCCGCGACTCACCAGACCCCTGAGGGTGAAACGGTGCGCCACGACCCGATGGTAGCGGTGGCCGGACTTGAACCGGCGACACAGCGATTATGAGCCGCTTGCTCTGCCAGACNGAGCTACACCGCCATGACGGATCACCGGCGAGCGAGGATCCGAAGACAGTATAAGCGGACGTACCACCCACTGCCGATCACGATCCCGCCCGGCACCGGACCGCCTGAGCCCCTTTACGGAATCGAACCGTAGACCTTCTCCTTACCATGGAGACGCTCTGCCGACTGAGCTAAAGGGGCGCGTTCGCGGTGCTCACCATACACGACTCCGGCCACTCCGTGACGGGCACCCTCCATCAATTTGTCGTGTGACGCCGGCCGCCCCGCCTCCCCGGCGAGCCCCCCGCCGACGGCCGCGCGCCCCGGGGCCCGCCGNGGACAGATCGGTACGCGAGGTACCGCTGTCACCACGACGGACCAGACCGGATCGAAACTCACGAGACGGTTACGGACCCGGGCGCCCGCGACAGCGAACCCGACACGCCTCCCGCGTCGATAGCTGTAAGTAATCGCATGAGTGCCTAGCGTGTGGCGCGGCTCACCGGATGCGCGCCCTTAAGGACGCCACTGCAGCCGCCGCCGCGCCGCCCAGCATCGAGGTCTGCTCATGCCGCTCACCCACAGTCACTCCCGAGACCCTCTACCCACGGATGCGGCGTCCATCGTTGCCCGTGGACCGCGGCTGGGCCAGCCAGCGGCCCCGCAACCGCCCTCGCCGAACGGACTACCCGTCCCAGCCGGCACGTCGCTCCCGCCGGGAACCTCCTTCGCCACGCTGCTCGCGGCCTTCCAGAACGGCCCGGAGCACCGGGACCAGGCCGCGGGGACCCGGCCCCCGCAGGCCGCCCCTGACGGGGCATGCCTGCCGTACCGCCAGCAGGCGGAGGTCGACCGGACCGGGAGCGAACGGGCCGAGAAGCCCCCGACGGACATCGACCGGACGAACCTCGACCCGAGCGAGATCGACCCGAGCGAGATCGAGCGCTCGGGGGCGGCCTGGCGGCGGCGCAACGCAACCCGCTTCTCGACCCGCGTACTCGGAGCGGCGACAGTCGCCGTGACCGCGGTCGCCCTGTCCGCGACGACTGCGCAGGCTGTGCCCCTGCCAGCGGCGACGACCCTGCCCGCACCAACCGCCCCCGCGGTACCGACGGACTCGGCCGCGGCCACCCAACCGGCCGCGGCCTCCGGCGCTTCCGCGCAGCCTGCTCCGTCCGACCAGGCCACCCCGTCCGACCAGGCCACCCCGCCCGCGCTGGCCGACCCGGGGGCGCCGATCGCGGTGGTCGTCCCTCCCCCGGCCGCGGATGCCGGTGCGGCACCGGACTCCGGCCAGCCAGCGGAACCGGCGCCGGCACCCGTCCCGATGGCGCAGCCGTCCCCCGCCTGGCCGAAGGGCATCGACATCGCCTCCTGGCAACATCCGGGATCGGCCCCGATCGACTGGAACGCGGTCAAGGCCTCGGGGGTGAGTTTCGCGATCGTGAAGGCCACCGAGGGCACCAACTACACGAACCCGCATTTCGTCGCTGACCGCGACGCCGCCCAGAAGGCCGGCCTCACCGTGGGGGCCTACCACTACGCGCGCCCGGCGGCCCCGATCTCCACCGCTGTCGACCAGGCCCGGCACTTCCTCGCCGTCAGCGGCCTGACCCGCACGGCAGGGCATCTCGCGCCCGTCCTCGATCTCGAGACGACCGGCGGCCTCGACCCGGTGGCCCTCGCGGCCTGGGCCCGGGCGTTCCTGGAGGAGGTCGAGACCCAGACGGGCCNGGCGCCCATCCTTTACACCTACCGCTCCTTCTGGACGAACCAGATGGCGGACACGAAAGCCTTCGCCCGCTACCCCTTCTGGTTCGCGATCTACAACAAGGAGGCCACACCCGGCTGGCTGCCGGGCGGCTGGCCCGGCTGGGCGCTGTGGCAGTACACCTCGACGGGCGTGGTACCCGGCATCATCGGGAGCGTCGACATGAACGTCGTGTGCTGCTCGGCGTCCGCCCTCGTCGGCCTCGGCGACGGGTTGCAGTCCGAGATCGACAAGCGGTTCGCCACCGCCGGCCTCATGCAGCTCGCGCTGGGAACCCCGACCGGCCTGGAGGTCGCGGCCGGTGGCGGCGGGCGCTGGCGGCCGTTCAGCAACGGCCTGCTCTTCTGGTCCGTCGAGACCGGATCACGTGCGCTGCACGGTGAGGTGGCCAGGAAGTACCTGGCGCTGGGTGGCAGCAACAGCTTCCTGAAGCGGCCGCTGAGCGACGTGGAGTGGGCCTCGGCGCCCGGGGCCCATCAGGCGATGTTCCAGGGGGGCTGGATCTACTGGCACCCGACGACCGGCGCGCACGAGGTGCACGGCCAGATCCTGCGCCGATACCTGGAGCTGGGCGGTTCCGCGTCGCCCCTGGGGCTGCCCCTGACGGACGAGTACTCGGTGCCGGGCGGCCGGGAGAGCACCTTCCAGTTCGGCAGACTGCGCTGGACCGCGGCGACCAACTCCGTCGAGCAGCTTCCCCCGGCCCTGGTTCCCTGAGCCGGCGGGAACCGCCTCCCGGCCGCCGGCGCCGGGTGCCAGCGGCGGCGCGGCGCCGGCGGACAGCGCGGCTTCAGAAGACGGGAGTGACGAGCCCTGACGCTGGGTATCTGACCCCGAGTGCGGCGGAGTGTGTCCGCTTGGATACAGGCAGCAGCGCCGCAGCCGGGAGGATCAGATGGCAGACCTGCGGCAGGCACGCACCAGAAGCACCCCGGACGGCTGGCTGATCTTCGCGGCCGTCATCATGTTCATAGTCGGTTTCCACAACCTCATCTACGGCATCGCGGCCCTCCGCGACTACGTCGTGGTCGTCAACAACCTCACCACCACCACCAGCGGCGATGCGGTGATCTACGCCAACACCACCTTCTGGGGCTGGCTCTGGATCGCGGTCGGCATCATCGAGATGGGCATCGCGTTCGGGATCGCGGCCGGAAACGAACTGGCCCGGTGGGTCGGTATCGTCGTCGCCGCGCTGAACGCGATCGGCCAGCTGGCCTTCCTCGCGGCCTTCCCCGTCTGGTCCGTGATCATCATCGCGATCGACATCCTGGTGATCTACGCGCTGGCCACCTATCCGACCAGGGTCCGGGCGAGTGCCGGCGTCGAGCCCTACCCGAGCGACCGCCCCGGCGCGGCGCGTCCGGCCTCGGCCCGCGCCCGCACCGGCGCCCTCGCCGGCGGCGGCACCCGCGGCGGTGCGGATGCCGGCGGCCCCGACTTCTTCGAACCCACCGCGGGCTCGGGTTCGGCGGGCCAGGCACGCCAGACCGGCGCCGAAGGCGGGTACCGGGGCGACTCCGGCTACCGGGCCGGAGCGGACCGCGGTGGCGACCCCGGCTACCAGGAGAGCGGCCCCGGGGACGCCGGCTACCGGGACAGCGGCTACCGGGACAGCGCTCCGCCGAGCGCCGGCTACCGGGATCCCGGCGGGGACACCGGTTACCCGGGCGGCGAGGGCACTGCACCAACAGGACGATGACCCCATGACCGCCGGGGCCGCCGCGGACCTGTCACCGCGGCGGCCCCGGCACGACCTGAGCGCGCCATTCCCGGCATTGCCGAACGAAGTCGGCGAGATGCTCGGCCGCGAAGCGGGCCGGGTCCCAGTCCGCCGGGAGCACCTGCGGATCAGGGAGCCCTCGCCACAGGTAGGCGACCGCGTGACCGCCACCCACCAGTGGGATCTCCCGCGCCTCGTAGTGTGCGCCCTCGAACAGGTCGAGCAGCTCCCGTTCGGCCCCGGTGAGGTCGTGCAGGCAGCTACCCGCGCAGGCGACGTCACGCTGGGCGGGGACCAGCCCCGGGTAGCTGCGGCCCCGTAGGGCGGCCGCCCGCCAACCGGCGACCGCCGCCGAGGTCGTGGCCGGGCGCCGCGAGAGCAGGGTCTCCACAACCTCGGGGAACCGCAGGGTTCCGTAGACGAACAGCGGCGGCGCGCCCGCCCCACCGGCCCGGGATCCGCAGCCGGTGCCAGTGCCGGTGCCGGGTTCCCGGCCGGCCCCGTCAGCCCGCCGTGTCAAGGTCGGCCCGGGTGAGTACCGGACGCAGCGTCAGACCCAGCTCGGCCAGCCGCTCCCGGCCACCCTCCTGCCGATCGATCACGCACAGGACGTCCTCGACGACCGCACCCTGCGCGCGCAGGACCCGAGTCGCGTCCAGCACGGCGCCGCCGCTGGTCACGACGTCCTCGACCAGCACGATCCGCCGGCCCGCCACCTCCCCGCCCTCGGCCACGCGCCGGGTGCCGTACTCCTTGGCCTTCTTCCGGACGAATCGGGCCGGAAGCCCGGTGCGCGCGGAGAGCAGGGTCGCCAGCGGAACGCCGCCCAGCTCCAGCCCGGCGAGAAGGTCGGTGCCGGCGGGGAGCTGCTCGGCCATCGCGGCGACTATGTCGGCGAGCAGGGCGGGCTCCGCCTCGAACAGGTACTTGTCGAAGTACTCCGTACTCGTACGGCCCGACCGCAGGACGAAAGTACCGGTCAGATGGGACGCCGCCCGGACCCGGACGGCGAGTGCGTCGATGTCGGCCACATCGGCGACTCTACGGACCGCCCGAACGGGCCGGTGGCGGGTCGCGGCACCAGGAAGGCAGGCGGGTCCGCCCCGCGGACATGACGCAGGCCCCGGAGATCACTCCGGGGCCTGCGTCGCAGCATGTTCCCCGGCTTCGCCGGGGTGGTGGCAGGTGATGGATTCGAACCGCCATCATGGCGGCATGCACTTTTTTCACGTGACCTCGACTGCCAATCGCAAGTCGGTGTCGACGCACGGGCTTGATTGGTCGCGGATGGGCAGTGCCCGCGGCATCGCCGGCAGTCGCGGGCCAGAGGTTGCCGGGGTATTCCTCTGCCGGGACGAGTTTGAGGCGGACTGGTTCGTCCGCCTCAATAACACCGGTGGCCCTGTCGATGTGTGGGAGGTCGACGGCACCTCCTTCGACGATCTGGAAGAGTCGCCGAACGGATATGTCTACCTTCCCCATCCAATTCCGGCAGGCCGTCTGACGCTGACCCGGCGCGATCTCCTGCCCGGGACGCATCCCGAGACTCTGGGCTGAGCTGGTCTCCTCCGTCGGTCGGGCAGGCCCCGCCCCACCTCGGGTTCTCTCGGTCATGCAAGGGCATCGCTACCGAACAGATGTTCCCCACTCCTCCAGAGAGAGGGCCGGGGTCCGGGGCGTAGCTCTTCACACGAACGGCCGGTGTCTGCGAGAGGTGCCGGCCGTTTCGCGTTGCTGGCGCGGCCCGCAGGTTCGGCGACCAGTTCCGCCAGTAGCNCATCAAGAGCCTCGTCGGAGGCGCAGATCACCCACCGGCCAGCGGCGGCATCGGCCATGGCCTCGTCGAAGGCGCGTGCCGTCTCGGCGTCGGGGCGTCTGCCCACTCGTGCGGTTCCGGTACCGGATACGGGAGGTCAGCGGGATGCGTCATGGCCCGCCACCGTCCCTTGAACGTCGTTCTGCACGCAGGAGCGTCCGGCGGACGCAAACGCAGGGTTGTCCGACGGACGCCGGAACATGCCAGCAAGTGCCTGGGGATACGGGACGGCCCGGCGAGGCCATCGTTCGTCCGTACTCTGGACTCCAGCATCGCCCCTGCCTCGGGAGGTCTTCATGAGCGGCCCCTCCACCCCGGACCACGCCCCTTACCTGCTACCAAGGCCTCACCTGTCGGTCGAGGTGCTGCTTGCAGCGAAAAACACTCAGCCGATCCGCTCCCTGGATGACCTGGCTGCCGACACCTTCGAATCGGATGAGGAGCTGGAGGAGTTCCTGGCCTTCACTCGCGCCGAGCGGCACCGTGACGTCGCCTGAGTCGCCATCATGCAGCCCGTCATCCTCGACACCGATGTCGCCTCACTCTCCCACAAGCGCAGGCTTCCGGGGCCGCTGGCCACCCGGCTCATCGGCCGCCGGCCACTGATCACTTTCGTGACCTATGGCGAGTTGGCCAAGTGGACCGAGATCCGCCACTGGGGCACCCGCAGCCGCCAGGAACTCGCCGACTGGCTCTCCGGCATCGCAGTGCTGCCCGGTGATGAGGTCGTCGCCGGAACCTGGGGACGCCTGTCGGCTGCGGGTGTCCAGCGCGGGCGCCCGCGGCCGATCAACGACATGTGGATCGCGGCCTGCGCCCTCACCTACGATCTCCCGCTGGCCACCCTCAACATCAAGGACTACGAGGACTTCCAGGCTCACCATGGCCTTCGCCTCCTTGGTATCGATTAACTCTCCCGCGCTCTGCGGATGGTCGCGTGAACCAGTTTTGGTGCGACTCCACACGACGGGGAGTTCCACATATAGCCAGATAGTCACACCCTCATTTTCCTCGCTAGGGGTTGTAGCCCAGCCCTTTGGCAATTCCTTCAAGGTCTTCGATATTTGTCAAGCTTGATGCAATCGAAAGCATACTTAGAGCCAATCCATGCAGTATCTTGCCCCGATCATCGAGATTGGAGCCCTGCACACTTTCGAGTACCTTATGCGCGTCGTTCGCCAGAGTTTTTGCGCTAGGCCCGATGGTGCCAGCGTGGAAAAATATTTCATCTTGAAATCCCATGGCAGGAATTATGTGCTCGAAGACGCGCCCTCGTCTGCNAGTCCGGCCAGGCTGGCGCGACCGCGACACGAAATGACCCGCTTCGTCCCGGAATTTTTCGAGTGTCAGGGTGCGCGACAGGTCGGGGTTGCCAGCCCGACCGCTGGTTCACGTCACGGCTAGCCGGTAGCTAAGAACAGACCGGTGACCCGCCATGACGATGTCGGCAGGCTCCACTGGCTTTTCCTTCACCCGGTAGGTGCGTTTCATCGTCAGAACCGAGACGCCCGGCGGCAGTTCCAGTACGCCCACCTCCTCCACCGTCGGGGGACGGGACTCAATTTCTTCCTCGACCGAGTCGATGCGTTGACCAATCAGGTCGAAGCGGGCGACAACCCCTACCGCGGCGCCGCCCGCCGGCAACTCGATTGGCGTTCCCGCAGTGAGTGCTGCCGGTTCCCGCCGCGCCAACCACGGACCGGCGCAGCGCTGCCGAATGGCACCGACAGCCGAACCCAAGAGCACGCACCTGGCGGGGGTCCTCGCCTGGCTGGAGGGCCACACACGGCCGGTATCCGACCTGGCGGACGCTCAGGTCGCCCGCGCCGCTCTGGACCGTCTCACCAGGAAGCTGGATGGCAAGCCGGCCGACGCGAACACGATCGCGCGGAAGCGGGCTGTGTTCTTCGGCGCCCTGGACTACGCGGTTGAGCGCAGGGACCTGGAGGCCAACCCGCTCATAGGGCTGAAGTGGACTCCCCCGAAGCAGGTGGAGCAGGTCGACCGGCGGGTGGTGTGCAAACACGGGCAGGCACGCGCCCTACTCGCCGCGGTTCGCCGTCGGGGNGAGACGGGCCGGCGCCTGGTGGCCTACTACGCCACGGCCTACTACGCGGGGTTGCGGCCTGGCGAGAGCAACGCACTCGGTGAGGACACGGTGGAGCTCCCCGCGCCGGACGCTGTCGATCAGTGGGGGTGCTCCGCCTGGGGACATCGCGGCCGTTCACCAGCTCCGGTTGGCTCGACGCCCCGGCGGGCGGCACCGAGTCACTCCCGCCCGCCAGCTCAAGCATCGGGCCCTGGGCGACACGCGGCCGGTTCCTGCCTGTCCTCTTCTGGTCACGATCCTTCGGGAGCACATCGAAGAGTTCGGGTTCGCTCCTGACGGAGGTCGCGGAGTGGGCTGGTCACAGTGTCGCGGTGCTGCTGCGCGTCTACGCGAAGTGCGTCGATGGTGACGATGTGGCGGCCCGCAAGCGGATCGATGCCGCTCTCGCGGCCGATGGGGGCCGGTGAGCGTGTCCACGCATTGTCCACGATCAGCCGGGGACGACCACGATCAGGCGGGAGTGGCCGGGAACATGGAACAGGCCCCGGAGCTCTCTCCAGGGCCTGCGTCGCAGCATGTTCCCCGGCTTCGCCGGGGTGGTGGCAGGTGATGGATTCGAACCATCGTAGGCTGAGCCGACGGTTTTACAGACCGCTCCCTTTGGCCGCTCGGGCAACCTGCCGTACTCGGCAAGCATACCGGTTGCTGGAAGCAGGCTGACAGGAGGGTCCCCCAGACATCCGGGCCGGCGGCCCTCCCCTGTCGCACCGGCCCGCCGCCCGCATCCAACGACTCGATCCAGGAGGTCCNCACCCGTGGCAGATCCGTCCTTCGACATCGTCAGCAAGGTCGACACCCAGGAGATCGACAACGCCGTCAACCAGACGGCGAAGGAGATCAAGACCCGGTTCGACTTCCGCGACACCGGCGCGTCCGCGGCGCTGTCCGGGGAGGCGATCCTGCTGCAGGCCAACAGCGAGGAGCGGGTCAAGGCTGTCCTGGACGTGCTCCAGGAGAAGTGTGTGAAGCGCGGCATCTCGCTCAAGTCGTTGGAGTACGACGAGCCGCGGCAGTCGGGCAAGGAGTTCCGGCTGACCGTCACCGTGCAGCAGGGCATCGCGGACGACAAGGCCAAGGCGATCGCGAAGAAGATCCGCGCGGACGGGCCCAAGGGGGTCCAGGCGCAGATCCAGGGTGACCAGCTCCGGGTGACCGGCAAGAAGCGGGACGACCTGCAGCGTGTCATCCAGCTCCTCAAGGCCGAGGACTTNGAGGTTCCGCTGCAGTTCGTCAACTACCGCTGACCGCCGGATCCGCGGGCCCGCCCGGGGTCCGGGGATCGGGTCCGGGGACGCACGTTCACCTCGGGCAGGGTGGGATTGTTTCCCCGGCAACTTTCCGCTCCGGACGGCCAGCCCGGGCGATGTCCATTTCACCCGCACCTGCACGATAAGAGGCACGTGCACGGATTCAGCCGACGAACGATCCAGACAGACCTTCGGAGACACCCCGAAAAGGTGCACCCCGCCCGATGGGGGGTTTCGGGCGGGGTGCGGGCGGCGGAACCTGGGGGGTACGCTCCGCCGCTGTCTGGGAGCTTTGAGCGTACCTGCATTCGAGCGCTCTGGCGTGCCTTCCACGGGTCCTGAATTTGACGGCGGTGACATCCGCGCGTCCGACCCGCGACACTTTCAGGCCAGCGACGGGTTCGGGCCCGGTCACGGCGGCGGGCCCGAGCCCGCCAGGCGCGCCACTACCGATACGGGTTCATCCGGGCCCGCTGCTCCAGCCGGGCGATTCGCTCGGCAATCGGTGGGTGCGTCGAGAACAGCCGACCGACGCCACCTGCCCGGAACGGATTCGCGATCATCAGCGCGGCCGCGGGGCCAAGGCGGGAGTTCGCGGGCAGCGGCCGGGCCGCCGTCCCCTGCTCCAGCTTGCGCAGCGCGCTGGCCAGGCCCAGCGGGTCGCCGGTGAGCGTGGCCCCGGAGTCATCGGCCTGGTATTCGCGGGCCCGGCCGATCGCCAGCTGGATGATGGTGGCGGCTACCGGCCCGACGATGATCAGGGCAAGCATCTCCACAATGCCCGGACCGTCTTCGTCCCGACCACCCCCAAAGAACGCGAAGAACTGCATCATGTTCGCTATGTAAACGATGATCCCGGCCAGCGCACCCGCGACCGACGCGATCAAAATGTCCCGGTTGTAGACATGGCTCAGCTCGTGGCCCAGCACCCCGCGCAGTTCACGGTCGTCCATGATCTGCAGAATTCCCTCGGTGCAGCACACGGCGGCGTTACGTGGGTTCCGACCGGTGGCGAAGGCGTTCGGCGAGGACGTGGGGCTCAGATAGAGCCTCGGCATCGGCATCCGCGCCCTGGTCGCGAGCTCCTGGACGATTGCGTAGAGCCGGGGCTGCTGTACCTGGCTGACCGGGTAGGCGCGCATCGCCCGCAGGGCTATGCGGTCCGAGTAGAAGTAGGAGAAGCCGTTCATCGCGAGGGCGACAACGACCGCGATCACCAGCCCGCCCCTGCCGAACAGCGAACCGGCCCACACGATCACAGCGGAGAGCACGCCGAGTAGAAGGGCCGTCTTCAGCCCGTTGAGACTGCGATGAGGCATGGCTGTCGCGCATCCGTCCTGTCGACCCGTTGCGACTGCATCAACGAAGGAGCTGACACTCCCTGTTCCCCGCGGTGTTCCCGGTGGTGACCCGGCCACGCCGCACCCGACGGGCAGCCGGGCTCCCGGTACCCGGCCCGGGTGGCACCCGGTTCACCGGCGGGCGACGGCCGAACGCAGGGCGGCAGCGACGTCCGGAGCAAGCAGCCCGGCGCTCTGGAGGCTGTCGGCGGTGAGGACGGCCAGCGTGGCGTACACGTCGGCGAGGTCGGCGTCCAACCGCGACAGCTCCGCCGACTGGGCCCTGACGGTGCCGACGTCGCCGCGCCGGACCGGACCGGTCATCGCGTGCTCGCCGTGCGCCAGCGCGTTCTCCAGTGACGCGCGCAGGAGCGGGCCGAGAGCGCCCGCCGGATCCGGCACCCCCGCGGTGGCGGCGAGCCGCCCGGCCGCCGTCGCGAGGGTCGCGAGGAAGTTGCCCCCGAGCACCAGCGAGGCGTGGTAGATCACCCGCATCTCCTCCGGGATGATCGCGACCCGGCCGCCGAGGTCGGCGACGAGGCCGCGCGCCGCTTCCTCCGCGGCGGAGTCGCCCGGCGCGGTGGTCACCCCGAAGGTCGTCCCGGCCAGCCGGCCGGCGTCACCCGGCCCACCCGTCAGGGTCATGATCGGATGCAGCGCGACNGGGTGGGCGCCCACGGCCGCCACCGGCCCGAGGGGCCCGATCCCGTGCCGCCCGCTCAGATGCGCGACGAGTGGTGCGGGCACTCGGGCGACGCCGCGCGCGATCCGCGCCGCCACCTCTTCTATGCGGTCGTCCGGCACGGCGAGCAGGATCACGTCGGCCAGCGCGGCGGCCTCGGCCGGAGTGGCTCCCGCGACCGCCGCCGGGAAGAACGCGGCTGCTCGGTCTCGGCCGGCTGGCGACCTCGCGTGGAACGACCGCACCGGGTGGCCGGCGGACTCCAGTGCCCGACCCAGCGCCATACCGGCCCGACCCGGCCCGATGATCGACACCGAGCTGCCCGCAGGCTGCCGCTCCGCGCCCATGTGTAGTCCTCCCACCGCTGTGCGTCGACGCACCGGCTGCACGCCGACACACCACTGTGACCGTGCCGACCACGGCCACCGCCGGCAATCCAATCGGCCGAGTGGCAAAGGCGACAGTCGAGTTCCCACGGGCGACCGATCGGCGCGTGCGGAGCCGACCGCCACCCGCTCTTCTCGCGCCGTGATTCACGTTGCGCCCTGTCGAACCGCAACCACCCCGGCGTAGTCGGCCATCTCCCCGTGGTCGGGTCATCTCCGCGCGGCGCCGTTACGGCGTTCCGTGCACGGCTGGTACCCAGGGGATGCATCCCGACGGTGCCACCCCCTGTCGTTCCACCCGAATTGGTGGGTACCCGTCACGACCCGGCCCCAGCTAAAGCCGTCCGCGGATGCCGGAAGTCCGCGCACGTATCCGGCGCACTCCTGGAATACAGTCGGGTGGGCGGTGGACGCGCGGCTGGGAGGGCCGGCGCGATACCACCACCGGGCCGCGTGGTCGTTTCCGCGACAACGCCGGTATGCCGATCGCGGAGCGGAGGTCAGCTGAATACTTCCTCCGCTGGGCATACCTGCCCCGGCCAGGGTGGCGGCCGTCGGCGGGCCGCTGCCCCGCGCCCGCCGTTGTCCGGCCGTCCGGCAAGGCACGAGGCAGACCCGCTACCGGCCCGGGTGTCCGACTGCGGACACCCGTCGGGGGTCCCGCGAGCGGGTGACGTCGGACGTTGCTCACCATGCGGGTGGAGAAGAGCGCCGCCGCGCCCGTCGGCCACGGAGGTCACGCGTTCGGTGTCCAGCGTGTTGCGGCCCGGAGTCCACGCCTGTCGGAGCATGATCGACCACGCCTCGCCGGGGGTTCGACAGACCAGTTCCACGGCGCCGCGACCGATACCAGAAAACGCATACCGCAACCAGTCACGCACGGCCAGCAAGGGGAACCTGGTCGGGATAATCCGGCCGCAAGCCACGACGCGACGCCCTTCCCGCCGTCGCAAGGCGGCACGATCCTCGTGCCGTATTGAGCCGCCCGGTACGCTGGGGTGGTACCTGAGGAGGTTACTTAAGGTGTCTGAGCAGGTCAGGGAGAGGGAGACCCGCCGGCTCGACCGGGTCGTCGTGCGGTTCGCCGGCGACTCCGGCGACGGTATGCAGCTCACCGGAGAACAGTTCACGAGCGAGACGGCGGCATTCGGCAACGATCTTTCCACGCTTCCGGACTTTCCCGCGGAAATCCGGGCGCCAGCCGGCACACCGGCCGGAGTTTCTGGCTTCCAGCTACATTTCTCCGATCACGATATTCTTACCCCCGGCGACGCGCCGGACGTGCTGGTGGCGATGAACCCGGCCGCGTTGAAGGCGAATCTCAAGGATCTGCCACCCGGCGCCGACCTGATCGTCAACACCGACGCGTTCACCGGTGGCAACCTCAAGAAGGCCGGCTACGCCACCGACCCGCTCACGGACGGCACGCTCGACAGCTACACCGTCCACCGCGTCCCGCTGACGTCCATGACGATCAACGCGGTCCACGCGGCCGAGGGCGTCGGCGGCTCGGTCAACAAGAAGGAGGCCGAGCGGGCGAAGAACATGTTCGCGCTCGGCCTGATGAGCTGGCTGTACCACCGGCCCACCGCCGGCACCGAGGGCTTCCTCAAGAAGAAGTTCGCGAAGCGGCCGGAGATCGCGGAAGCCAACATCGCCGCCTTCCGCGCCGGCTTCAACTACGGCGAGACCACCGAGTCGTTCTCGGTCACCTACGAGGTCGCCCCGGCCCGCATGCGGCAGGGGACCTACCGGCGGATCACCGGCAACATCGCGTTGTCCTACGGACTGATCGCGGCCGGCGAGCTCACGAAGCTGCCACTGTTCCTCGGTACCTACCNGATCACCCCGGCGTCGGACATCCTGCATGAGCTGAGCAAGCACAAGCAGTTCGGCATCCGGACCTTCCAGGCCGAGGACGAGATCGCCGGCATCGGCGCCGCGCTCGGCGCGGCCTTCGGTGGCGCGCTGGGTGTGACGACCACCTCGGGCCCGGGTGTCGCGCTCAAGAGCGAGACGATCGGCCTCGCGGTCAGCCTGGAGCTGCCGCTGCTGATCGTGGACATCCAGCGCGGCGGCCCGTCGACCGGACTGCCGACCAAGACGGAGCAGGCCGACCTGCTGCAGGCGATGTTCGGGCGCAACGGTGAGGCGCCGGTGCCGATCGTGGCGCCGCGATCGCCGGCGGACTGCTTCGACGCCGCCATCGAGGCCGCCCGGATCGCCACCAAGTACCGCACGCCGGTCTTCCTGCTCTCCGACGGCTACCTCGCGAACGGCTCCGAGCCGTGGCTGCTGCCGACCGGCGAGGACCTGCCGGATCTCACGGTGACCTTCACTACCGAGCCGAACCACACCGGTCCCAAGGGTCCCGAGTTCTGGCCCTACCAGCGCGACCCCGAGACGCTCGCGCGGCCGTGGGCCGTTCCGGGCACCCCGGGCCTCGAGCACCGGATCGGCGGTCTGGAGAAGGCCGACGGGTCGGGCAACATCTCCTACGACCCGGCGAACCATGACCGCATGGTGCGACTGCGGCAGGCGAAGGTCGACGGCATCGCCCGCGACATCGCGCCGCTGGAGGTCGACGACCCGTCCGGCATGGCGGACGTGCTCGTGCTCGGCTGGGGCTCGACCTTCGGACCGATCGCCGCGGGCTGCCGGCGGGTCCGCGCGAAGGGCCTGCACGTGGCCCAGGCCCACCTGCGCCACCTCAACCCGTTCCCGGCCAACACCGCCGAGGTCCTGCGTTCCTACGACAAGGTGCTGATCCCCGAGATGAACCTCGGCCAGCTCCGCACCTTGATCAGGTCGCAGTTCCTGGTGGACGCGATCGGGTACAACCAGGTCCGCGGACTGCCGTTCAAGGCCGCGGAACTCGCGGGCGTCTTGGAGGACGTGATCAACCAGTGACCGTGACAACGAACGGCAACGGGATTACCAACCGGCTCCTGGACCTGGTACCCGCCACGCCGACCCAGCTCACCCGTAAGGACTTCACCTCCGACCAGGAGGTCCGGTGGTGCCCGGGATGCGGTGACTACGCCATCCTGGCCACCGTCCAGGGCTTCCTGCCGGAGCTGGGCATCGCCCGGGAGAACATCGCGTTCATCTCGGGCATCGGCTGCTCCTCCCGCTTCCCGTACTACCTGCAGACCTACGGGATGCACTCCATCCACGGGCGCGCACCGGCGATCGCGACCGGCCTGGCCACCTCCCGGCCGGACCTGTCGGTGTGGGTGGTCACCGGGGACGGCGACGCCCTGTCCATCGGCGGGAACCACCTGCTCCACGCGATGCGCCGCAACGTCAACATCAAGATTCTGATGTTCAACAACAGGATCTACGGCCTGACCAAGGGGCAGTACTCGCCGACCTCCGAGGTCGGGAAGATCACGAAGTCGACCCCGTTCGGCTCGCTGGACCGTCCGTACAACCCGGCGTCGCTGGCACTGGGTGCGGAGGCGACCTTCGTCGCCCGGTCGATCGACTCGGACCGCGCCCACCTGACGTCGGTGCTGCGCGCCGCGGCGGAGCACCCGGGCACCGCGTTCGTCGAGATCTTCCAGAACTGCAACATCTTCAACGACGGCGCCTTCGAGCCGCTGAAGGACCGGACCACCCGCGACGACGTCACGCTGAAGCTGGTGGACGGCGAGCCGTTGCTCTTCGGGGCCGAGCGGGACAAGGGGATCCGGCGGTCGGCCTCCGGCGGCCTGGAGGTCTGCGCGGCGACGGACGAGGGCGTGCTCGTGCACGACGCGGCGAACCTGGACCCGAGCCAGGCGTTCGCGCTGTCCCGGCTGACCGGCGACTCGCACGGGGTCACCCCCATCGGCGTTTTCCGCAACGTCGACATGCCCACCTACGACGAGGCGCTCAACCAGCAGGTGGAGCAGGCCCGCACCAAGCAGGGCAAGGGCGACCTGCTCGGACTGATCTCCGGCAGCGACACCTGGACGATCAACTGACAGATCCGCGGCGCGGATGAGGAGGGCCGGGGTGACGGACTGTCACCCCGGCCTTCTCCGTCAGGTCCCGTAGGTCCCGTAGGTCCCGCGACGGGCACCGGCGGGATCATCCACCCCCAATTGCCCCATTAGGGGGTTAAACGCAGTAGTTGCGGCTTTCTGATCAGCATGCGGTATGGTGAACGCCGGTGGGGGTGCCGTGTGGCCCGGGGGGGCTCACAACACCGAAGCAGCGGAGGCGTAGTGCGGGGTTACGCAGCGCGGGGTCACCGAGCCGGTCACCGAGGCTCGTCGTCAGCCGGCAACGCCCGACGGCAGGTTCTGGCAGCCGCCGGCGGTCAGCATGGGTAGCCATTCCGCGGGGCGGCACAGCCGGGGAGCCGGCGGCGCCCGCGGTCGAGACGTTCCCGGCAGGGCTCCGCTTCCCCGGCAGGTGCCGGCCCCCGAACGCTCCTCGTTCGCCGAGCCCGCCCCGTTCGCCGAGCGCCCCCCGCTCCCGACCCGCGGCCAGCTGCCGAACCGGGCCCGGATCCCGATGCGCGATCAGACTCCGATGCGGGGTCAGATCCCGATGCGGGGGCAGGTCCCGGCCCGTGGCCACGCGCCGGAGCCCCGGCCGGGTCCCGCCCGGCCGGACACCCACGCTCCGCTGCCACGCGTGTCCCGAACCCGGGCACCGCAGCCCTCCGGTGAGGCACCCCGCTCAGGCTGGGTGAGCAGTGAGTGGAGCAGTGCTCCCTCCGCGAGCACCACCCCGATGCCGCGGCGCTTCCCGCCACCCCGGCCCTCCGTGCTCCCGCCCGGGGAGATCGACACGGTGACCGGCCCGCTGTCGATGAGCTCCTCGGCCGGAAGGTCATCCAGGCGAGACGGCTCGGGTTCCGCTGGCTTCGGTCGGGACTCAGCCCTCGGTCGGGACCGCGGCGATGCCGCCGGCA
This sequence comes from Frankia sp. EI5c, assembly GCF_001636565.1. Lineage (GTDB taxonomy): Bacteria > Actinomycetota > Actinomycetes > Frankiales > Frankiaceae > Parafrankia. Next base: position 146,681 of record NZ_LRTK01000016.1, on the reverse strand, counting down.
GCACGCGCTTCTCCGTGTTCGAGCCGGTCCGCCCGGTGGGCACGCTCCCGGGCGAGCCGGGCAGCGCCGACCGCGGGGCGGCCCGCGCCGACGGCACCCGCACCATCGCGGGCGGGCGCTCGGCCTCGGCCTCGCGGCAGGCCGGCACCAGATCACCCTCGTCGACGGGCCGGGGCGCGCACCGTGCCCCCGCCGCGCGCCGCACCCCGGGTCGGACCAGGATGGTCGTGGCGGGTACCGCATCCCTCGCGGGGCTCTCCGCGATCGTGACCGGGGTGGCCCTCACCGGCGAGACACCGGTGACCACCGCCGGGCCGACGACGGGCGCGACCCCGCTCATCCAGGTGGACGAGGCGCGCAACGCCTTCGGCTCGGAGGTCACGCCCGCCTCCCGGGGCAGTCGGGCGGAGCTGCCGCCCACCCTGGAGCCCTCGACCACATCCACTTCCGGCTCCGGCTCCGGCTCAGGTCGGGGCGCCGGCGGCACGGGATACGCCTACTCGGAGCCCCCCGCCCACTCGTCGGCCTACGTTCCGCAGGGCGCTGGGGCCCCGTTGCCGCAGGAGACGAGCGACGATCTCGCCGGCTACGAGATCCCCTTCGTACCGCTGAGTCCGCAGACCACGGCCACGCCTTCCCCGACCGGTGGGACGACCAGCACACCGGGTGGGAGCACCAGCACACCGGGTGGGCCCAGTTCGACCCCGAGCAGCCAGGCGGCGACCCCCGGCACGTCGACGACCAGGCCGGCCAGCCNCACGCAGACGGGGAGCACCACCTCGCCCACGTCGAAGCCGAGCTCGAAGCCGTCGACCGCCCGCCCGACCACGTCGGCGAGCCCGACGCCCAGGGCGACCGAGACCGCCGAGGATGACGGCTCGCTGCCGTTCAATCCGGAGCCGGTGGAGGTGACACCGATCTGGGATCTCGTCCTTCCGTCGGCCACCCTCTCCCCCGGCGGCGCCGCGAGCGACTAGCACCGGTGCGGCCCGACGCCGGGCGACTTTGACGGACTGAGGCCCGGGCCTCAGTCCGTCAAGCCCGGTTCCTCGGGCCTCAGCTGCTTGTCGGGCTCAGCTCGTGCGGTCGACGACGAAGTCAGCGAGGGATTCCAGCGCCACCTTCGCGGACCCGTCGGGCAGCGGCGCGAGGCAGTCGCGGGCCGCGGTCGACCAGCGGACCAGCTCGGCGCGCGCCCGGTCCATACCGGGATGTTCCCGCAGTACCTCCAGCGCCTCCGCCACCGCCGGCTCCGCCACACCGGACTTGGACCACGGGTTCGCGCCGAGCAGGTCGCGCAGCCGCCGGGCCCCGGCGTCCTCGCCCTGGAGCGCGTAGAGGACCGGCAGCGTCGGAATCCCCTCCCGCAGATCGGTTCCCGGGGTCTTCCCCGAGGTCTCCGTGGGCGATGAGAGGTCGATGAGGTCGTCCGAGAGCTGGAAGGCCACCCNGAAGCGCTCCCCGAAGGCGGCCAGGATGTCCGCGGTCGCCGGGTCGGCGCCGCTGAGCATGGCGCCGAGACGACCGGAGGTGGCGATCAGCGAGGCCGTCTTGTCGGTGATGACCCGCAGGTAGTGCTCGATGGGGTCCTGCCCGGGGCCGGGACCGACGGTCTCCCTGATCTGCCCCTCGCACAGGGTGGCGATGGTGCGCGCGAGGATGCGGGTCGCGGCCGGCCCCAGATCAGCCGTGATCTCGGAGGCGCGGGCGAACAGGAAGTCGCCGGTGAGGATCGCGACCGTGTTCGTCCAGCGGGCGTTCGCGGACGCCGCCCCCCGCCGCAGCGGCGCCTCGTCCATCACGTCGTCGTGGTACAGCGTCGAGAGGTGCGTCAGTTCGATCGCGACGGCGGCCGGCACCACACCGGCCGCGTCNGGGTCGGCGAACTGCGCCGCGAGCAGCACGACCATGGGCCGGAACCGCTTGCCGCCCGCGTCCACGAGATGCCGGGAGGCCTCGGTGACGAAGGAGAACTCGCTGTGGACGGAAACCCGCAGCATCTCCTCGACCGCCGCGAGGCCCATCCGGACAGCCTTCTCCAGATCAGGGTCGGCCCTGATCCCCATCACGTCCAGCCCGATAGCGCTCATACCGCCATCAGCGTACGAAGCCGGAAGTCGCGGCGGTGGTCGCGAGGTCGAGAAGTGGCTGTGGGACTACTCCCAGCAGAAGCGTCATAAGCGCTCCTATACCCACCGTCGCGAAGGTCAACGTCGGCCGGGTGACGACGACGGGACCTTCCGCCGGCGGCTCGGAGAAGAACATCACCACGATCACCCGGACGTAGAAGAAGGCCGCGATGGCGCTGCATACGAGCGCCACGACCACCAGCGGGGTCGCGTCACCGGCGATCGCAGCCTGGAAGACGGCGAACTTTCCGGTGAAACCGCTGGTCAGCGGGATCCCGGCGAGCGCGAGCAGCAGGAAGGCGAAGGTGCCGGCGAGCACCGGTGAGGTGCGGCCCACCCCCTGCCACTGGGACAGGTCACTGGCTTCACCGTCTCCGGTCCGGACCAGGGACACCACGGCGAACGCGGCGATGGTGGTGAAGCCGTAGGTCACCAGGTAGAACATCGCGCCGCGCAGGCCGTCGGTGTTCGAGCCGGCCATGCCGACCAGCAGGAAGCCGGCGTGCGCGACCGCCGAGTAGGCGAGCATCCGCTTGATGTCGCGCTGGGTGAGCGCGAGCACCGCGCCGACCACCATGGTGAGGATCGCCACCGCCCAGATCACCGGGCGCCAGTCCCACCGCATGCCACCGAAGGCCACGTAGAAGACCCGCAGCAGCGCGCCGAAGGCCGCGACCTTGGTGCCGGCGGCCATGAAGGCCGTGATCGGCGTCGGCGAGCCCTGGTAGACGTCCGGCGTCCAGGAGTGGAACGGAGCGGCACCGATCTTGAAGAACAGGCCGACGCCGATCAGAGCCAGCGAGAGGTAGAGGTAGGTGTCGTTCTGGCCGACCGTCCCGACGGCGTCCGCGACCCGGCCGAGCTCGACGCTGCCGGCGTAGCCGTAGGCGAACGCGACCCCGTACAGGAAGAAGGCTGAGGAGAAGGCACCGAGCAGGAAGTACTTCATCGCGGCTTCCTGCGACAGCAGCCGCCGGCGACGCGCGAGCCCGGCCAGCAGGTACAGCGGCAGCGACAGGATCTCCAGCGCCACGAACATCACCAGCAGGTTGTTCGAGGCGACGAAGAGCAGCATCCCGGTGACCGAGAAGACCATCAACGGGTACGCCTCGGTCTGCACCTCCGGGGAGGTGCGCTGCGCCGTGGAGCCCTTCGAGCCGNGGACGACGGCCGCCGAGGCGACCAGCGCACCGCCGGAGGAGTCCAGGGAACGCTCCGCCACCAGCAGCACGGCCAGCGCGGCGAACACCAGGATGGTGCCCTGCATGAACAGGGTCGGCCCGTCGATGGCGACCGCGCCGGCGGCCAGGATCTCCCGCCGGGAGTGCAGGAGTGCCACCGCGACGAACGCGCCGACGAAGCCGGCACCGGCGAGCAGGGGCTGGATCACCCGCCGCGCCTTCGGCGGCGCGAAGGCGTCCACGAGGACACCGAGCAGCGCGACACCGAAGAGGATGAGCATCGGGCTGAGCGCCGAGTACTCGATAGACGGTGGTGTGATCTTCTGTGTGACGCCCTGTGCCACCACAGTCGATACGGCGCTCACGAATGGCCTCCGGATTCCGGCGCGGCCACCGGGGCCGTCGGCGCCGGGTCAGACTTCCCGATGTCCGCGAAGGTCGCGGTCACCGTGGGCGTGATGATGTCGAGCAGCGGCTTCGGGTACACGCCGAGCCNGATGATGAGAGCCACCATCGGCGCGACCACCACCCGCTCCCGCACGCTGAGATCCTTGATCAGGCGAAGCTTCTCGTCCTTCACCGGACCGGTCATCGTGCGCTGGTACAGATACAGGATGTAGATCGCGGCCAGCACGATGCCGCAGGTCGCGACGATCGCCAGCGCCTTGTACTCGGTGAACGTGCCGACCAGCACCAGGAACTCGCTGACGAAGCTGTTCGTCCCCGGCAGGGCCAGTGACGAGAGCCCCGCGATCAGGAAGACCCCGGCGAGGATCGGCGTCACCTGGGCCAGGCCGCCGTAGGAACCGACGTCCCGGCTGCCGCGGCGGGCGACGAGGAAGCCGACGATCACGAACAGCAGGCCCGTCGACAGGCCGTGGTTGACCATGTAGAGCACCGCACCGGTGCCGGCCTGCGAGGTGAAGGCGAACGTTCCCAGGGCGATGAAGCCGAAGTGGGCCAGCGAGGTGTAGGCGACCAGGCGCTTCATATCCCGCTGGCCGATCGCCAGCAGGGCACCGTAGAAGATCCCGATCACCGCCAGGGCCAGCACCAGGGGTGCGAAGTACTCGGAGGCGTCGGGGAACAGCGGGATGCAGTAGCGGATCAGGCCGAAGGTGCCGACCTTGTCCAGCACCCCGACGAGCAGGACGGCCCCGCCGGTCGGCGACTGCGCACCCGCGTCGGGCAGCCAGGTGTGGAACGGGAACAGCGGCGCCTTGATGGCGAAGGCGATGAAGAAGCCGAGGAAGAGCAGCTTCTGCACGCCGGGGGTGATCTCCAGCTGGCGCAGGGTGGCGAAGTCGAACGTGCCCGTCCCGAGCTGGTCGGCGGAGACCACGTACAGGCCGATCACCGCGGCCAGCATCAGCAGCCCGCCGAAGAGGCTGTAGAGCAGGAACTTGACCGCCGCGTAGGACCGCTGCGCCTNCTCCTCGACCGGCCCGTAGCTCCCGATCAGGAAGTACATCGGGATGAGCATGGCCTCGAAGAAGACGTAGAAGAGGAACACGTCGGTGGCCGCGAAGACACCGATCATCCCCGTCTCCAGCGCCAGCAGCAGCGCGAAGAACGCGGGGACGGACCGGTTGACCTCGTCCACCTCGTCCCAGGAGGCCAGGACGACGACGGGCACCAGCAGTGCGGCGAGCAGCATCAGCACCAGCGAGATGCCGTCGGCGCCCACCGAGTAGGAGACGCCGAACTGCTTGATCCAGTCATAGGACTGGCCGAACTGGAAACCGGCCTTGTCCGGGTCGTAGGCGGCGGTGGCCAGGATGGCCAGCACCAGCACCGCGAGCGAGACGGCGAGCGTGAGCTGCTTGGCGAGCAGGCCGAGCCGGCGGGGCAGCGTCGCGACCACGAACGAACCGGCCGCGGGGACGATCAGCATGATCGTCAGCCAGGGTGCCGTTCCCATGTCAGCCTGCCCTGGTCAGCAGCAGAGCACCGACCACGAGGACGGTACCTCCCAACATCGACAGTGCGTAGGACCGGACGAAGCCGGTCTGGGTGCGTCGCAGCCGGCCGGACAGCCCGCCGACGGCCGCGGCGCTTCCGCGCACGAAGCCGTCGATCCCGACGTTGTCCGCCCAGACCAGGAAGCGGGTCAGGTACTGCCCCGGTCGCATGGCGACGGTCTCGTTGATCGTGTTCGCGTAGAGGTCGTGGCGGGCGGCCACGGTCACCACGCTGACCTCCGCGTCCGGCCGGGCCACGGCCTCGACCGGGCGAAGCTGGTAGCGCAGGTAGGCGCCGGCGAAACCACCGGCGGAGACGACCAGCACCAGCGCGGTGACGACCGCGGGCGAGATGTCGTGATGCGCCTCGCCGTGCTCACCGACCACCGGCGCGAGCCAGTTCTGCATCGAGTCGCCGAGGACGAACAGCCCACCGGCGAAGACCGAACCCAACGCCAGCAGCACCATCGGCGCGGTCATCGAGGTCGGCGACTCGTGCGGGTGCTTCGCCTTCGGGCCCTCGTGCTCCCAGCGCGCCTTGCCGTGGAAGGTCATGAGGAACAGTCGCGTCATGTAGAAGGCGGTGATCCCGGCGCCCAGCAGGGCCACTCCCCCGAGGACGTAGCCGCTGGTACCGCCCTTGGCCAGGGCCGTCTCGATGATCCGGTCCTTGGTGAAGAAGCCGGACAGCCCCGGGAAACCGATGATCGCCAGATAGCCGAGCCCGAACGTGACCCAGGTGATCGGCATGTACCGCCACAGGCCGCCGTACCGGCGCATGTCCTGCTCGTCCTCCATCGCGTGGATGACGGAGCCGGAACCGAGGAAGAGGCCGGCCTTGAAGAAGCCGTGCGCCAGCAGGTGCATGATGCCCAGCGCGTAGCCGGCGGGGCCGAGGCCCACCGCCAGGAACATGTAGCCGATCTGGCTGACGGTCGAGTAGGCCAGCACCTTCTTGATGTCGTCGTAGGCGCAGCCGATGACGCACCCGATCAGGATGGTGACGGCCCCGATGATCAGGACCACGGTACGCGCGGCCTGCGTCTCGTCGAAGATCGGCGCCGAGCGGACGATCAGGTAGACACCGGCGGTGACCATGGTGGCCGCGTGGATCAGGGCCGAGATCGGGGTCGGGCCCTCCATCGCGTCCGGAAGCCAGGCCTGCAGCGGGAACTGACCGGACTTGCCGCAGGCACCCAGCAGGAGCAGCAGGGCCATCGCGCTGATCGTGCCGTAACCGATCACGTCCGCGGCGGCCGCGCCGAACACCTCGTCGTAGTTGGTGCTGCCCACGGTGGCGAACATGAACATGATCGCGAGCGCCAGGCCGACGTCACCGACGCGGTTCATGTAGAACGCCTTGTTCGCGGCGGTGGCCGCGGCGGGCTTGAACTCCCAGAACTTGATGAGCAGGTAGGACGAGAGACCGACCAGCTCCCAGCCGCCGTAGAGGACCAGGAAGTTGTTGCCCAGCACCAGCAGCAGCATGGAGGCCAGGAACAGGTTCATGTAGGCGAAGAAGCGCCGCCGCCCCGCGTCGTGCTTCATGTAGCCGATCGAGTAGACGTGGATCAGCGTGCCCACACCGGTGATCAGCAGCACGAACAGGACGGAGAGCTGGTCGACCAGCAGGCCGACATCCACCTGGAAGCCGTTGACCGGCACCCAGCTGAACAGGTGCTGGGAGACCGCGCGGTCGTCGCCGTCCCGGTCGAGGAGCCCGAAGAACAGCACCAGGCCGACGACGAACGACGCCGCGGCGGTGAGCGTTCCGAGCAGATGGCCCCACCGGTCGGTACGCCGCCCGCCGAGCAGGAGAACAGCCGCCCCGGCCAGCGGAAGCGCGATGAGCAGCCAGGTCAGCGAGAAAGCCCCGGAAGCCGCGGCGTAGTGCACGGCGCCACCGCCGTGCTCCTCGGCCGCGAGCAGGGCGTCTGACGCGCTCATCGCGGTCCGGTTCCGGGCACGTGCGCCAGCGCCAGGGCCACCGGAGGTGGTCCGGGCTGCGCCGCCCCTGTTGCGCAAAGCGTCACTGCAGTGTCGTCCGTTCTTCCGTGACCGGAGGTCGTCCCGGTCGCGACCGCGTCACGGCGGCCGGGGAAAGGCCTCGGGAGGCCCGAGTTCGTGGAGATCGGTTCAGTACTTGAGGAGGTTCACGTCGTCGACCGACGCGGATCTGCGCGTCCGGAAGATCGCCAGAATGATCGCAAGACCCACGACGACCTCGGCGGCGGCCACCACCATGACGAAGAACGCCATGATCTGGCCCTCCAGCGTCCCGTGGATGCGGGAGAAGGTGACCAGCGTCAGGTTCACCGAGTTGAGCATCAGCTCGATCGACATGAACACGACGATCGCGTTGCGCCGGACGAGCACGCCGGTCGCCCCGATGGTGAACAGCAGACCCGACAGGATCAGATAGTTCGCCGGGTTCACCGACCACTCCCCCTGCCCGCGCCCACCGGCGCCGACTCGCCGACGACGGACCCGTCGCCGGCGTCCTCCGCTGTGCCGTTCACGCCCGCACCGTTCGCGCCCGGGCCGCGCACGCTCTGACCGTCTCCCGAGCCGTCACCGCCGAGCCCCGCGCCCCCGGGACCGGAGCCACCGGAGCCACCGGATCCGCCTCCGCCGGGACCGCCGGACCCGCCCGGTCCCGCGTCACCCGGCCCCCCGCTGGACGGTCCGGCGCCACCGGCACCACGGCCGTCGTCGCCGGGGGGAGTCGCACCGACCGCCACCGGCTCGCCAGTGCCCCGCACGGCCTGCTCCAGATCCGGGTTGATGGCGAAGACCTTCGGCCCGGGCCGGGGAGTGATCGGGCCACCCGCGGTGAAGCGGCGGCGCATCTGCTCCTTCTGGCTCAGCTTCTCGCCCGCGTGTTCGCGGTGGCCGAGCACCATCGTCCCGATGGCCGCGACGACGAGCAGCGCCGAGATCGCCTCGAAGACGAACACGTACTCGGTGAACAGCAGACGTCCGATCGCGTGGACGTTGCCGCCGGTGTTCGCCGCCTCCAGGCCCGCGGCCGTCTGGCCGTCGATCGCGCCACCGATCGGGAACACCAGCAGGCCCGCGAAGCCGAGGCCGAGGATGACCGCGGCGATCCGCTGGCCGCGCAGCGTCTCGACGAGCGAGTCGGACGAGTCGACACCGACCAGCATCAGCACGAACAGGAACAGAACCATGATCGCGCCGGTGTAGACGATGATCTGGACGAAGCCGAGGAACGGCGCGTCCTGGATCAGGTAGAACACCGCCACGCAGAACAGGTTCACCACCAGCAGCAGCGCCGAGTGCACCGCGCTGCGCATCAGGACCATGCCGAGCGCGGCGATGAGTGCCACCGGCGCGAGCAGCCAGAAGGTCCAGNCCTCGCCGTTCGACGTACTGGTGATCTCAGCCGCCTGGGCGAGAATCTGCGGATTCATCGTGGCCGCTCCGAACCCGCGCCGTGGGCGGGCACCTCGTCGGCCCGGGAGTGCTCGCCGGCGGTGCGGCGGTCGATGACGCTCTCCGCCGTGGCCGCCGCGTCGCCGGCCGCCGGCGAGCCACCCGTCTGCCAGGGCAGCGGGGCGTCAGGATCCCGGGTGTAGTAGTCGGTCTCGCTCTCGCCCAGCCGCATCGGGTGCGGGGGCGATTCCATCCCCTCCCGCAGCGGGGCGAGGAGCTGCTCCTTGGTGAAGATCAGGTCCTGGCGGCTGTCGTCGGCGAGCTCGTAGTCGTTCGACATCGTCAGCGCGCGCGTGGGGCACGCCTCGATGCACAGCCNGCACAGGATGCACCGCAGGTAGTTGATCTGGTAGACGCGGCCGTACCGCTCACCTGGCGAGAAACGCTGCTCGTCGGTGTTGTCCGCGCCCTCGACGTAGATCGCGTCCGCCGGGCAGGCCCAGGCGCACAGCTCGCACCCGACGCACTTCTCCAGGCCGTCCGGATGCCGGTTGAGCTGGTGCCGGCCGTGGAAGCGCGGCGCCGTCTCCTTCTTGTACTCCGGGTACTGCTCGGTCGTCGGCTTCTTGAACATCGTCGAGAAGGTGACGCCGAAACCCTTGTAGGGGTCGAGGATCCCCATGGTTCAGCTCTCCTGACGCGGGCCGGAGCCCGCGGGGATGACGGTGGTGGTTCCCTGGTCACGCCCGGCCAGCGCGGCCACCGGAGCACCGGACGGCGGCGGCCACGGAATGCTGTCCAGGCTCGGAGCCGACTCGGCCCGTTCCCGCTCGGCCTCCTCCTGCTCCCGCCGGGCCTTGGCCGCGCCGGGATCGATGATCGCAACGATGAGCAGAACGCCCACCACGACCCCGAAGCCGATCAGCCACGGTGTCCGGTCGGAGACATGCTCCTGGTAGGCGCGGAAGGTGGCGACCGCCAGCACCCACACCAGACCGACCGGGATCAGGACCTTCCAGCCGAAGGCCATGAACTGGTCGTAACGCAGCCGCGGCAGCGTGCCCCGCAGCCAGATGAACACGAAGATGAACAGCAGCAGCTTGATGACGAACCAGATCAGCGGGTACCAGCCGTGGTCCAGCCCGGACAGCCCCGGGATCGGCGGCGGCTGCCACCCGCCCAGGAACAGCGTGGTCGCGATCGCCGAGACGGTGACCATGTTGATGTACTCGGCGAGGAAGAAGAACGCGAACTTGATCGAGCTGTACTCGGTGTGGAAGCCGCCGACCAGCTCACCCTCGGCCTCGGGGAGGTCGAAGGGCGTCCGGTTGGTCTCACCGACCATCGCGATGACGTACAGGATGAACGACGGCAGCAGCGCCACGTACCACCAGTCGTGCTGGCTCTGCACGATTCCGGCGGTGCTCAGCGTCCCGGCGTAGATGAAGACCGCGACGAACGCGAGGCCCATCGCGACCTCGTAGGAGATGATCTGCGCCGCCGAGCGCAGCGAGCCCAGCAGCGGGTAGGTCGACCCGCTGGACCAGCCGGCGAGGATCAGCCCGTAAACCCCCAGCGACGCCGCCGCCAGCAGGTACAGCACGCTGACGGGCAGGTCGGCGAGCTGCAGCAGCGTGCGCTCACCGAAGATCGACACCTCGGGCCCGAACGGGATGCACGCGAACGCCAGGAACGCGGGGACCGCGGAGATGACCGGCGCCAGGATGAAGATCGGCTTGTCGGCCAGCGCCGGGATGATGTCTTCCTTGAGCATGAGCTTCACGCCGTCGGCGAGGCTCTGCAGCCAGCCGCGCGGGCCGTGCCGGTTGGGCCCGACCCGCTGCTGCATCTTCGCGACGACCTTGCGCTCGAAGACGATCGAGAACAGCGTCATCACCAGCAGGAACGCGAAGACCGCGACCGCTTTGATCAGAATGAGCCAGAACGGGTCGTCGGTGAGGACGGACGTGTCCGGGTCGCCGAGGTTCGCGGCGAGCAGGACTGTCGAGGTCCCGGTCATGCCCGGCCTCCGGTGGTGTCGTTCCGTCCGACGGGGGCCACTGCCACGGCGGTGTCCCGGGCCTCGGCGAGCTGGGAGCCCAGCGCCGTCCCGCCCGTCCCGTCGACCGGGAAGGTGTCGACGCCGCCGCCGGGCGCCGTCTCGGTCGGCAGCAGGCCACCGGCGGTGAGCCGGACCAGCACCCCGGCGTGCTCGGCCAGCGAGCGGCGCACATGGGAGCCGGGGGAATGCGTCGGCACCCAGACCACCCGGTCCGGCATCTCGGTGATCTCCAGGGGCAGCGTCACCGAGCCGCGGGCGGTGCTCGCGGTGACCGGCTGGCCGGCGACCGCGCCGATCTCGGCGGCGGTCGCCGCGGAGAGCAGCAGGCGCGGCGGGCGCGCGGTACCGGCGAGGTAGGGCTCACCGGCCTGCAGGGCGCCGTCGTCGAGGTTCAGGTGCCAGGTGGCGAGCAGGGCCTCGCCCGGGCCGGCGGTCACCGGCGCGGCCGGGGCCTCGGCCGGAGCAGGGCCGCGGTTGGTCTCGTCGCCGGCCCGGCCGAGCTCGCTCAGCTCGCGCGCCGCCGCGCCCGCGTCCGGGATCCGCAGGTCGAGCCCCATCTCCGCGGCCAGCAGGTGCAGCACCCGCAGGTCGGGCAGCGCCGGGGTGTCGAGTGCGCGCTGGAAGGGACGCAGCCGGCCCTCCCAGTTCACGAACGTGCCGGCCTTCTCCGCGACCGGTGCGACCGGGAAGACCACGTCGGCCACCTCGGCGATCGCGGAGCGGCGGATCTCCAGCGACACGCAGAAGGGCACCCGGGCCAGCGTGGCCAGGGCCCCCGCCGGGTCGGGCAGGTCCTCGGCGTCCACACCGGCGACGACGACCGCGTCGAGCCGGCCCGCCTCGGCCGCGGCCAGGATGCCGGCGGTGTCCCGGCCGGGTGCGCCGAGCAGGCGCGCTCCCCAGAAGGACTCCACCTCGGCGCGGGCCCCGATGTCCGCCACCGGGCGCCCGCCCGGGAGCAGCGAGGGAAGCAGTCCGGCGGAGACCGCGCCACGCTCACCGGCGCGGCGGGGCACCCAGGCGAGGGCGGCGCCGGTCGCCTCGGCCAGCCGCAGGGCGGCCGACAGCGTGCCCGGTGACTCGGCGGCCCGGGAGCCGACCAGGATCACCGCGCCGGGCGCGCGCAGCGCCTCGGTGGTGGCGGAGGCACCCGCGGAAGCACCGCCGGCCAGTTCGTCGAGGGCAGCGGCCTCGGCGCCGGGCACGACCGGGATCAGTGTCCCGGACAGCTTCCGCAGACCGCGGGTGGCCAGCGGCGCGAGCGCGTACACCGCGGTACCGCGCTTGCTGGCCGCCTTGCGCAGCCGCAGGAAGACGACGCCGGCCTCCTCCTCGGGCTCGAACGCGACGAGCAGGACGGCGGGCGCCGCCTCCAGGTCGGCGTAGGTGACCCCGATGCCGGTACCCGCGACCGCGCTGGCGAGGAAGGCCTCCTCCTCGGCGGAGTGCGGGCGGGCCCGGAAGTCGACGTCGTTCGTGCCGAGCGCGAGGCGGGCGAACTTGGCGTAGGCGTAGGCGTCCTCGCGGGTCAGCCGGCCGCCGGCGAGCACGCCGACTCCGTGCCTGTCCCGGCACTCGGCCAGGCCGCGGGCGGCGTACTCCAGCGCCTCCGACCAGCTGGCCTCGACCAGCTCACCGGTGCTGTCGTCGCGGATCAGCGGCGTGGTCAGCCGGTCGGCCTGGCGCGCGTAGGTGAACGCGAAGCGGCCCTTGTCGCAGTTCCACTCCTCGTTCACCGCCGGGTCCTCGGCGGCGAGGCGCCGGGTCACCTTGCCGCGCCGGTGGTCGGTGCGCAGCGAGCAGCCGGCCGCGCAGTGCTCGCAGGACGTCGGCGTCGACACCAGGTCGAACGGCCGGGCCCGGAACCGGTAGGCCGCGGAGGTGAGCGCGCCGACCGGGCAGATCTGCACCGTGTTGCCGGAGAAGTAGGAGGAGAACGGCTGGCCGTCGCTGACGGCGACCTGCTCGGCCGCGCCGCGCTCGAACAGCTCGATGAACGGGTCACCGGCGATCTGCGCGGAGAAGCGGGTGCACCGCGCGCACAGCACGCAGCGCTCGCGGTCCAGCAGGATCTGGCTGGAGATGGCCAGCGGCTTGGGGTAGGCGCGCTTGGTCTCCTTGAAGCGGGAGGTGGCCGCGCCGTTCGCCATCGACTGGTTCTGCAGCGGGCACTCGCCGCCCTTGTCGCAGATCGGGCAGTCGAGCGGATGGTTGAGGAGAAGGAACTCCAGCGTCCCCGCCTGGGCCTTCTTGGCCACCGGCGAGGAGACCTGGGTCTTCACCACCATGTCCGCGGCCACCGTCGTGGTGCAGGACGCGACCGGCTTGCGCTGGCCCTCGACCTCGACGATGCACTGCCGGCAGGCCCCGACCGGGTCCAGCAGCGGGTGGTCGCAGAAGCGCGGGATCTCGATGCCCAGCTGCTCCGCGGCCCGGATGATGAGGGTGCCCTTCGGCACGCTCACCGGCAGGCCGTCGATGGTGAGCGTGACGTGGTCGGGGGCGGCCGGCACGGCCGGCTTCTCTGGGGCGACAGTCATGATCTCAGTGCGCTCCCGCGTAGGCGCCCGGCGTGCCCGCGGCCGCGCCACCCGCGGCCGCGCCGTTCGCCGAGCCGGCAACCGACGTGGTGGAACCCGACGGGCCCACCGGGGTGATCGGGAGGAATTCGTTCCGGAAGTACTTGATCCCGGAGACGATCGGCGAGGTGGCGCCGTCCGCGAGCGCGCAGAAGGCGCGTCCGAAGATGTTGTCGCAGGCGTCGACGAGGGTGTCGACGTCGTCCGGGTCGCCCTGGCCGCGCTCCATGCGGGAGAGGATCTGCACCATCCAGGTGGTGCCCTCCCGGCAGNGGGTGCACTTGCCGCACGACTCGTGCGCGTAGAACTGGGTGAGGCGGCGGACGATCGGGAGCATGTCCACGGTGTCGTCCATGATCATGAGCGCGGCGGTGCCGAGCAGCGACCCGGCCTCCTGCACACCCTCGAAGTCCAGCGGGACGTCGAGGTGGTCGCCGGTGAGCAGCGGGGTGGACGAGCCGCCCGGGGTCCAGGCCTTCAGCTTGCGGCCGCCGAGCACACCGCCCGCCATGTCGAGCAGCTCACGCAGCGTCGTGCCCATCGGGGCCTCGTACTGGCCGGGCCGGGTCACGTGGCCGGACAGGCTGTAGATCTTCGGGCCCGGGGAGCGTTCGCGGCCCATCGAGCGGAACCAGTCGACGCCATAGTTCACGATGAACGGCACCGTCGCGATGGTCTCGACGTTGTTCACGACCGTGGGGGACGCGTACAGCCCGTGGGTCGCCGGGAACGGCGGCCGCAGCCGGGGCTGGCCGCGGCGGCCCTCCAGCGAGTCGAGCAGCGCCGTCTCCTCGCCGCAGATGTAGGCGCCGGCGCCGGAGTGCACCACCAGGTCGAGGTCGAAGCCGCTCCCGAGGATGTCCCGCCCCAGGTAGCCGGCCTGGTAGGCCTCGGCCGTGGCGGCGCGCAGCCGGCGGGCGGCGTGGATCAGCTCGCCGCGCAGGTAGATGAAGGCCCGGCTCGCCCGCACCGCGTAGGCGGCGATGACGATGCCCTCGATCAGCGAGTGCGGGTCCGCCTTCATCAGCGGGGCGTCCTTGCAGGTGCCCGGCTCACCCTCGTCGGCGTTGATGACGAGGTAGTGCGGCTTGCCGTCACCCTGCGGGATGAAGCCCCACTTCATACCGGTGGGGAAACCCGCGCCGCCGCGGCCGCGCAGGCCGGAGTCCTTGATGAGCTTGATGATGTCGTCGGGGCCCTGGGCGAGCGCCCGGCGCAGGCCCTGGTAGCCGTCGAGGCGCTCGTACGTCGCCAGCGTCCACGACTCGGGCGCGTTCCAGCGCCGGGTGAGGACCGGGGTGACAGGCATGGTCAGTTCACCTTCGTCTGCGTGGCGCCGGTCGCCGGGGCAGGCGGCGGTGCCTGGTCCGCCGCGCCCGCCGCGCCCTCGGGGGCGGACGGCGGCGCGGTCGACGGGAGCGGCGTCAGCGGCGGAGCACCGGCGACGCCGTCCTCCGGCTTCCAGCCGCCGGCCTCGGCGATCAGCACACCGGCCAGCGACGGATCGCCCACACCCGGCCCCGCGATGCCCGCCGGCCGAGGGTCAGCGAACCCGGCGAGCTGGAACGATGCCTCGCCGAAGGTACACAGCGGACCACCCCGGGTCGGCGCCGGGCGTTCCCCGCGCCGCAGCGCGTCGACGATTTCCGCGGCGGAGTCGGGCGTGACCTGGTCGTAGAACTCGTAGTTCACCGTCATGACCGGCGCGTAGTCACAGGCCGCCAGGCACTCGGCGTGCTCGANGGTGATCGTGCCGTCCTCGGTGGTCTGGTCGTGCCCGACCCCGAGGTCGCCGGAAAGCCGCTTGTAGACGTCCTCGCCACCGCGGAGCAGGCAGGAGAGGTTCGTGCAGACCGACACGAGCCAGTCACCGACCGGGCGACGCTTGTACATCGTGTAGAAGGTCGCCACCGCGCCGACCTCGGCGTGGGTGATGCCGAGCTGCTCCGCGCAGAAGGCCACCCCCTCCTCGGTGACAGCCCCCTCCTCCGACTGCACCAGGTGCAGCATCGGCAGCAGCGCGGAGCGGGAACGCCCCTCCGGGTAGCGCGCGATGATCTCGCGGGCGGCGGCCCGGGTCTGTTCGGTCAGTGCCATCAGCGGTCAACTCCCCCGAGCACCGGGTCCACGGAGGCTACTCCGACGATCACGTCCGCGACCTGCCCGCCCTCCGTCATCGCGGGCACCGCCTGCAGGTTGACGAAGCTTGGGTCGCGGACGTGGACGCGGAACGGCCTGGTGCCGCCATCGCTGACCACGTGGTAGCCGAGCTCGCCGCGCGGCGACTCGATCTGCGTGTAGACCTGGCCGGNCGGCACCCGGAAGCCCTCGGTGACGAGCTTGAAGTGGTGGATCAGGGCCTCCATCGAGGTCCCCATGATCTTGCGGATGTGATCGAGCGAGTTGCCCATGCCGTCGGAGCCGATCGCGAGCTGCGAGGGCCAGGCGATCTTCTTGTCGGCCACCATGACCGGGCCGGGCCGCAGCCGGTCCAGGCACTGCTCAATGATCTTGAGAGATTCGCCCATCTCCTCCAGCCGCACCAGGTACCGGGCGTAGGAGTCGCCCTCCAGCGCGGTGGGGACGTCGAACTCGTAGGTCTCGTAGCCGCAGTACGGCATGGTCTTGCGCAGGTCCCACGGCAGCCCCGCGGCGCGCAGCACCGGACCGGTCGTCCCGAGGGCGATGCAGGCGGCCGCGTCGAGGAAGTTGACGTCGACCATCCGCGCCTTCCAGATGGGCTGGCCGGTCAGCAGCGCGTGGTACTCGCGGATCCGCTTCGGCATGTCCACGAGGAACTCGCGGATCCTGGGCACCGCCTCGTCCGGGAGGTCCTGCGCGAGGCCGCCGGGCCGGATGTAGGCGNGGTTCATCCGCAGGCCGGTGATCAGTTCGAGCAGGTCGAGGATCTTCTCCCGCTCGCGGAACCCGAAGATCATGCCGGTGGTGGCGCCGAGCTCCATNCCGCCGGTGGCCAGCCAGACCAGGTGCGAGGCGATCCGCTGCAGCTCCATGACCAGCACCCGGATCACGGTCGCCCGCTCGGGCACCTCGTCGGNGATGCCGAGCAGCTTCTCGACCGACAGGCAGTAGGCCGCCTCGNTGTACAGCGGGGAGAGGTAGTCCGCCCGGGTCAGGAAGGTGACCGCCTGCGTCCAGGTGCGGTACTCACAGCTCTTCTCGATGCCGGTGTGCAGGTAGCCGATGACGAGGCGGGTCTCGGTGACCGTCTCGCCCTCGATCTCCAGCACGAGCCGCAGCACCCCGTGTGTCGACGGGTGCTGCGGGCCCATGTTGACGACGATGCGTTCACCGTCGTCCTCACCGGAGCCGAGAACCTGCTCCCAGTCACCGCCGGTGACGGTGTAGACCCGGCCGGCCGAGGACTCGGTGAAACCGGCCTCGTAGGGCTGGGCCCCGGTGATGGTCTCGGCCGGACCACCGGCGGCCGAACCGCCGGCCGCGCCGACGGTCGTCTCGGTGTGCGTGCTCATAGCGAACCTCGGAAGTCGGCTCGGGTGTGCCTGGTGGACGCGCGTTCCGCGGCCCCCACCCGGCGCGGTGTGCCAACCGGACGGTGCGTGGCGGCAGGCCCGGTCACGAGTAGCTCCGGCGGGTCTCGGGCGGCGGGATCTGGGCGCCCTTGTACTCGACGGCGATGCCGCCCAGCGGGTAGTCCTTCCGCTGCGGGTGACCCACCCAGTCGTCCGGCATCATGATCCGCGCCAGGCCGGGGTGGCCCTCGTAGACGATGCCGAACAGGTCGTAGGCCTCCCGCTCGTGCCAGTCCGCGGTCGGCCAGACCGGGGTCAGGCTCGGCAGGTGCGGGTCCTCGTCCGGCACGGAGACCTCGACGCGCAGCCGCCGGCGGTGCGTCATGGAGGTCAGGTGCACCACCGAGTGCAGGCGCCGGCCCGTCAGGTCGTCGGGGTAGTCCGCCCCGGACAGCGAGGACAGCAGCTCGAAGCGCAGCCCCGGCTCGTCGCGCAGCTTCCACGCTACTTCCAGGAGCTTCTCGCGGCGGATGTGCAGCGTCAGCTCGCCGAAGGCGAACACGACCCGCTCGACGGCGTCACCGAGCTCCGGGTAGACCCGCTCCAGGGTGTCGTACACCGTGTCCGCCGCGTCGTCGCCGAACGGGCGGGAACTCGACGCCAGGCTCGGCACCGGCGGGACCAGCCCGCCGAAACCGGAGGTGTCGCCGCTGCCGCGGGCCCCGAACGCGTCCCGGGGCCGACCTCCTGGGCCGCCCGGAACGCCGGCGTTACCCGGTACCAGCTCAGTCATCGGTCAGGGTCTCCGTGCTCGGTCCGGGTCCGCCGGCCCGGGACTCGTCGGTCGGCTTGGCGTCGACGGGCACCCGCTTGCCGCGGCCGAAGACCGACGGCGGCGCGATCGCGGCCGGGCGCCGGGTGTCCAGGGACGGCTCGACGGCACCGCGGCCCGCCGGCACGGGGGCGTCCTCGGGGAGGCTGAAGCGCTTCCGGTCGTTGACCGACAGGGTGCGGGTGTCGACCGCCCCGGCCGGCAGCCCGGCCCACGCCGTGGCGACCTCGATCGGCTTCGGGTACGGCGACGTGCCGACCTCGGTGTGCTCGACCTTGCCCGACACCGACCCCGCGAGGATCTTCTCGTGCAGCTTGACGATCGCGTCCATCAGCATCTCGGGGCGCGGCGGGCAGCCGGGCAGGTACATGTCGACCGGCACGATGTGGTCGACGCCCTGCACGATCGCGTAGTTGTTGAACATGCCGCCGCTGCTCGCGCAGACACCCATCGACAGCACCCACTTGGGCTCGGGCATCTGGTCGTAGATCTGGCGCAGCACGGGGGCCATCTTCTGGCTCACCCGGCCCGCCACGATCATGAGGTCGGCCTGGCGCGGGCTGGCGCGGAAGACCTCCATCCCGAAGCGGGAGAGGTCGTAGCGGCCGGCGCCGGTCGACATCATCTCGATGGCGCAGCAGGCCAGACCGAACGTGGCCGGCCACAGCGAGGACCTGCGCGACCAGTTCGCGAGCTTCTCGACGGTGGTCAGCAGCACACCGCCGGGCAGCTTCTCCTCTAGTCCCATTCCAGACCCCCCCGACGCCACTCGTAGGCGTAGGCGACGAAGATCGTCGCCATGAACAACGCCATCGCACCGAGACCGAAGACCGCGAGGCTGTCGAACGCGACGGCCCACGGGAACAGGAAGATGATCTCGATGTCGAAGACGATGAAGAGCATCGCGGTGTTGTAGTACTTCACCGGGAAGCGGTGCGGCCCGGCCGGTACCGGCTCGGGNTCGATACCGCACTCGTAGATGTCGACCTTGGCACGGTTGAACCGTTTCGGGCCGACCAGCGCGCTCACCGCCACGGAACCGACCGCGAACAGCATCGCGATCGCGAGCAGAACGAGGATCGGCACATAACTGTCCAGCATGCCGAACTCCTCTCCTTCGAATGTTTGGTGCGGACGTCTTGGTGGCGGTTCGCCGTGGGCGGCCGTAACGCGCCTCACCCGGGCCAACCGGTGTATCACGCTCCCACCGGGCAACGGCGTGAGCGCGGATGCAGCCTACGCGACCTCACTTTTCCCGGTCGCACCGGGATTGTTCTCTCCGCGCCGCCGCCGAGTGCCCCGTGCGCCCGGGCCCACCCAGCGTCAGGTGGCCGGCGCGAGCCGGGTCAGCGCGTTGATCAGGCGGTCGGACGCATCACCTCCCTGCGGGTCGGTCAGATTTGCCATGACCTTCAGGACGAAGCGCATCAGCACCGGCCGAGGCAGTCCGTACCGGGTACCCAGACTCATGACGGTCGGATTCCCGATGAGCTGTACAAACAACCGACCCAGGGTGTAATAGCCCCCATAGGTATCCCGGATGATCTCCGGATAACGGGCCAGTGCCCGCTCCCGCGCCGGCCCGGAGTGCCGGGCGAGCGCAAGCACGATCGTCTCCGCCGCAATCCGGCCCGATTCCATCGCATAGGCGATGCCCTCACCGTTGAACGGGTTCACCATCCCGCCGGAGTCACCGACGAGCAGAACTCCGTCCTGGTAGTGCGGCGTGCGGTTGAACGCCATCGGCAGGGCGCTCCCGCGGACCGGGCCGGTGGCGTTCTCCTCGCCGTATCCCCACTCGGCGGGCAGCGCCGACAGCCAACGGCGCAGCAGATCCCGGTAGTCGGTGTTCTGGAAGGCGGAGGTGGTGTTCAGTATGCCGAGGCCCACATTACTCGTGCCGTCACCCATACCGAAGATCCAGCCGTAGCCGGGAAGGAGCGCGCTCTGGCGCGGCGGGCCTTCCCAGAGCTCCAGGTGCGACTCCAGGAAGTCGTCGTTCGAACGCGGGCTGCGGTAGTAGCGCCGCACCGCGACGCCGAGCGGGCGGTCCTCCCGCCGGCGGATCCCGAGGGCCAGGGCGATCCGCGCGCTGTTCCCGTCCGCGGCGACGACGACCGGTGCGCGGAACTCCACCGGCGCCCGGTCCACCCCGGCGCGGGCGGTCACACCCACCACCTGGCCGGTCCGGTCGTCGCGCACCGGGCCGGTGACCGTCGTCCCCTCCAGCAGCCGCGCACCGGCCTTGACCGCGTGCCGGGCGAGCATCTCGTCGAAGTCCGCCCGGGGCCGGACCAGCCCGTAGTCCGGCCAGCTCGCGAGCTGCGGCCAGGGCAGCTCCAGGCGCACCCCGCCCCCGATGATGCGCAGCCCCTTGTTCCGCAGCCAGCCGGCCTCGGCCGAGGTGTCTATTCCCATCTCGACGAGGCTGCGAACGGCGCGGGGGGTCAGGCCGTCCCCGCAGACCTTCTCCCGCGGGAAGGTGCTCTTCTCCAACAGCAGGACATCGAGCCCGGTACGGGCAAGGTGGTAGGCGGCCGCGGACCCACCCGGCCCGGCTCCCACCACGATGACGTCGGCATCGGGGCGGTCGTCCGTCCGGGCGCCGTCTCGTTCCGTCGTCGCTGTGGTCACGCGCTGCTCCGGATTCCCACGTCTGCCGGCCGCTGGTCGGCCGCTTCCAGTCCCCTGCTTGCGCGCTCGTGAAATTCTTCACGAGCGCCACGCCGAAGTGTAGGCCCTGTCCGGGCCTGAGGCACCAACCAGGACCTCGGCAGGCGAAGATCCGTCAACCCGCCCCCTGACGACGCAACCCAGCGCTACAGCTCGGCAACGGTAGGCACCAACGCGCAAGCCCGATCGGGCCGCCACCCGGCCCGGAGGTGACATCACCCCCCGATCTGGGTAGTTCCCGAGTCAAGCGGGGCGGTGTGCTCACGGCTCGACGCCGCTCAGCTGCCCCCGGAGCCCGCCGATCAGCAGGCGACGCGGATCGGCCGGCTCCACCGACCTCGGAATCGACGCGGCCATGACATCAGAGACAGTCGTCCTCACCACCGCCGACGGCCCCACCCCCGCCGTCATCGCGGAACCCCCGCGCACCGCCCGCGGCGGGGTGCTGGTCGTCCACGAGGTGTTCGGACTCACCGACCACATCACCGACATCTGCGGCCGGTTCGCGGACGCCGGCTGGCGGGCCGTCGCCCCGGACCTGTACCACCGGCTCGGATCACCCGTGTTCGACCACTCCGACGTCGGGGCGGCGCTCGCCCTGCGCGGCCGGCTGGCCGGTGACGACATCCTCGACGATCTCGACTCCGGGCTGATGGTGCTCGCCGAGTCCGGAACACCGATCGACCGCAGCGCGGTCGTCGGTTTCTGCATGGGTGGCGGCATCGCCTTCCATGCCGCGGTCCGGCGCCCGCTCGGCGCCGCGGTCACGTTCTACGGCAGCGGCATCGAGGACGGCCGTTTCGGCGAGCCCTCCCAGCTCGAGGTGGCCGCCAGCCTGCAGACCCCCTGGCTCGGACTCTACGGCGACCTCGACCGGTCCATCCCCGTCGAGCAGGTGGAGGACCTGCGGGCCGTGGCCGCCCTCGCCGAGGTCGACACCCAGGTCGTGCGCTATCCCGGGGCCGGCCACGCCTTCCACGACGACACCCGGCCGGATTCCTACCAGGCCGCCGCCGCGGCGGACGCCTGGGCACGCACCCTCGCCTGGCTGGAGCGCCACGTACCGACCGCCTGACTCGTCCTCCCCGCCGGCGGTCAGGCCTCCGGGCCGGCGGTCAGGCAGGCGGTCAGGCGGGCATCCGGCCGGCGGTCAGGCCTCCGGGCCGGGTCGCACCGCGCGGTGCACGGCGACGATGCCGCCGCTCAGGTTGCGCCAGTTCACCCTGGTCCAGCCGGCCGCACGCACCATCTCGGCCAGCTCCGCCTGCCCCGGCCAGGCCCGGATGGACTCGGCCAGATACACGTAGGACTCCGGGCTGCTGCTGACAGCCCGAGCCACCGCGGGCAGCGCGCGCATCAGGTACTCCATGTACGCGGTGCGGACCGGCCGCCACACCGGCCGGCTGAACTCGCAGATCGCCAGCACGCCCCCCGGCCTGGTCACCCGGCTCAGCTCGCGGAGGCAGACGTCGACGGCGGCGACGTTACGGAGCCCGAAGGAGATCGTCACCCGGTCGAAGGAGTCGTTCGCGAACGGCAGCCGCAGCCCGTCCCCGGCGGTGAGCAGCACCCGGCCAGCCGGCGGATCGCCCGCGGCGGGGGTGCCGGCCTCGGCAGGGGCGCCGCCCGCGGGGGCGGAACCCGGGCCCTCCCGGCTGGCGAGCCGCCGGCGGGCGACCTCCAGCATGCCGAGCGAGAAGTCACAGGCCACGACCTCCGCGCCCGCGGCGGCGAAGGCCCGCGACGAGGTCGCCGTACCCGCCGCGACGTCCAGGACACGCAGCCCGGGAGCCAGATCCAGCGCGCGGGCCGTCGCCGTGCGCCAGGTGCGGTCGAGACCGGCCGACAGCACCGCGTTCGTCACGTCGTAGCGCCGCGCGACCTGGTCGAACATCGCGGCCACCTGGTCGGGTTTCTTGTCCAGTCCCGCTCGGCTCACCGGCTCATCCTTCTGCGCTCATCACTTCCGCGCCGGCCAGTCCCCTCGACGGACCGGCCTGGTCTGCCTGGCCGGCCTGGCCGGCCTGGCCTGCGCCGGCCGTGGCCGCCGCCTGGGCGCCTTCCCAGTCGGCCCGTTCGCCGACCGCCGCCAGCCGGGCCCGGGTCTCCTCGTCACAGAGCGCGCCCAGGAGCCCGGCGGCGAAGACCTCCCGCAGCGACACCCCCAGGCCCGCCGCGACCGCGTACTCCCGTTCCAGATCGGTGCCGAACATCGCCGGGTCGTCCGTCGACAGCGAGCAGCGCAGGCCGGCCGCGACCATCGCGGGCAGCGGATGTCGGGCCAGATCGTCGACGACTCCCGTCCGCAGGTTCGACACCGGGCAGACATCCAGCACGATGTTCCGCTCGACCAGCTCCGCGACCAGGTCCGGGTCCTCCAGCGCACGCACGCCGTGGCGGATCCGCCGGGCACCCAGCGCGTGCAGCGCGCCCCGCACCGACTCGGCGCCCGCCGTCTCCCCCGCGTGCGGGACGGCCGCCAGCCCAGCGTCGGCGGCGGCGGCGAAAACCCGCGCGTACGGCTCCGGCGGATGCCCGACCTCGGGACCACCGAGCCCGATTCCGACGACACCGCGGTCGACGAACCGCGCCGACCAGTCGACGACATCCATCGCGGCCTCGGGCGGGAGCACCCGGTCGATGTCAGNGGTCAGCCGCACCTCGATCCCGAACCGCTCCCGGGCCTCCTGGGCACCGTCTGCGTACCCGGTGAAGACCTCCTGCCAGGGCACGCCCCGATGCACCCGGTACCAGGGCGAGAAGATCCCCTCCAGGTAGACGGCGCCCTGCTCGGCGGCCCGCCGCGCGTAGTCGACGACGACCTCGCGGAAGTCGTCGGCCGTGCGCATCACGTGCGTGGTGAGGACCCACACCTTGATGAAGTGGTCGAAGTCGCGGAACCGGTACAGCTCGGCGATGCCTTCGACCGTGCGGGCGGGCAGCGCCTCGTTGTTGCGCCGGCCCATCGCGAGCAGCATCTCCGGCCGCACCGTCCCCTCCAGGTGGACGTGCAGCTCGATCTTGGGACCGGTCCCGGTCCCGGTCGTGGGCGAGGCGCCTGGCTCGGCGGTCAGGTCGTCACCAGCGGCAGCGCCGTCGACGAGAAGTGCGAGGCCACCCGCTCGTCCACCGGGTCGTCCGCCGGGTCGCGGTGCACCACCAGATGGCGGTAGAGGGTGTCCCGCTGGGCGGGGATCCGGCCGGCCGAGCGGATCAGGTGGATCAGCTCGGTCCGGTTCGTCCGGTGCC
This sequence comes from Frankia sp. EI5c, assembly GCF_001636565.1. Classification (GTDB taxonomy): domain Bacteria; phylum Actinomycetota; class Actinomycetes; order Frankiales; family Frankiaceae; genus Parafrankia. The sequence goes on along the minus strand of NZ_LRTK01000016.1, from coordinate 123,128 downwards.
GGGCGCCGGCGGAGGAGACGACGTTCTCCTCCAGCATGACCGACCCGAGATCGTCCGCCCCCATGTGCAGGGTGAGCTGGCCGACCTCCTTGCCCGTCGTCAGCCACGAGCCCTGCAGATGCGCCACGTTGTCGAAGAACAGCCGCGCGACGGCCACCAGCCGCAGGTACTCCAACGTCGTGGCCTGCGTCCGGCCGCCCAGGTGGTTGTTCTCCGGTTGGTACGTCCACGGGATGAACGACCGGAAACCCCCGGTGCGGTCCTGGACGTCCCGGATCATGCGCAGGTGCTCGATGCGCTCGGCGTTCGTCTCCCCGGTGCCCATCATGAAGGTCGCCGTGGATTCCAGGCCGAGGCCGTGCGCCACCTCCATCACCGACAGCCAGACGTGGCCGGGCTCCTTGAGCGGCGCGATGGCGTGCCGCGGCCGCTCGGTGAGGATCTCGGCGCCGGCGCCGGCGAAGCTGTCCAGACCGGCGGCCCGCAGGCGGGTGATGACCTCGGCGAAGTCGAGGCCGGACGTCCGCGCGATGTGCACCACCTCGCTGGCACCCAGCGAATGCAGCGCGAGCTGCGGATAGGCCGCCTTGATGGCGGCGAATGTCCGCTCGTACCACTCGATCCCGAAGTCGGGGTTGTGGCCGCCCTGAAGCATGATCTGCGTGGCGCCGAGCTCGACCGCCTCGCCGCACTTCGCGACGATGTCGTCCAGGTCGCGCACCCAGCCCTCGGCATGCTTCGGTGCCCGGTAGAAGGCGCAGAAGCGGCAGGCCGTCACGCAGATGTTCGTGTAGTTGATGTTCCGGTCGATGATGTAGGTGGCTATCCCGTCCGGGAACCGGCGGCGGCGCACCGCGTCGGCGGCCCGCCCGAGCCCGTGCAGGGGCGCGGACGTGTAGAGCAGGAGGGCCTCCTGGGGCGTTATCCGCCCGCCGTCGGCCGCGCGGTCCAGCAACGACCGGATCTCGGCGTCGGCCACACGGGCACCACCCACCGGGGACTCACCGTCGGCATCAACAAGGCTCACCCCACAGATCGTACGACCTCCAGGCAACCGGGCCCCCGGCCCGCGGCCGGCCGCGCGGCCCCGCACGGGCCGGGGGGCGTCCCGCGCAACGCGTCAGAACGACCGATCCGTCCGCCCGAACGCGGTCGTGGCGCGGGCGCGGCGTTCGTCCGATTGCGGTGATGGCGCGTGGTGGCGCCCGCTTGCCGTGGCGCAGGACGGGGCCGCCACCTGCCGGCGGTCTCAGAACGGGCCGTAGTCCGACGGGCCGCGCTCGTCGGCGCCGCGGTCGTTCCCACCGAGGGGAGACGATGCGCCGGAGGAGGTACCGGAAGGCGTGGAGGCACCGGAAGTGGAGGTACCGGAAGTGTGGGTGCCCGGGCCGGCGCCCGCCGGGCCGTGGCCGCGGCCGGTGAACTTGCTGGACAGCTGCCGGACCTTCTCCCGGTTCTCCGGCTTGTTCGCGACCGTCCGCGCCTTGTCGACCATCTCGCGGGCCTTGGGGCTGTGCAGTAGCTCCTGGACCTTGCTGGTGAAGTTCGCCATACCCACGGTGTACCTGGGTCGGGCCCGGTTCATGCCGGCGATCGGCGACGGCCGCGGATCCGGGCCGTGCTCACCCGTTCCCGCCGGGTAGCAGGCCGGTGATTCCGCCCCGCCCGCCCTGGTCGTCCACCGACGGGAGCCGGTCACCCAGATCCGGAACCTGTTCGCGCAGCTGGTCGGTCTCGCCTCGCAGCCGATCGATCTGCTCGTCCACCGAATCGTGGATCGAGGTGACGACCCGGTCCCAGACCTGCTGGCGCTTGTCGTCGACCATCGTGGCGATCTGGTCGGCCGCGGACAGCAGGAGAAGCACCATCAGCACAAAGATGATCGTCCGCTTGAACGGGATCCGCAGCCGCCATCGCCGGCGCGGGCGGCGGGGCCGATAGGGCGCCGGAGCCGGCGGCGCGGGGGCCGGCGGTGGGGCCGGTGGCGCGGCACGGCGAGGATCGCCGCCATACGGGGCCGCCGGCGGCGCGGAACGGCGGGGGTCGCCGGCATAGGGGTATGCGGGCGGCGACGGTGCCGGACGGGCGGCGCGGCGCGGCGCCGGCCCGGGAGCCGGGGCCGGCGGCGCGGCGTAGCCCCACTGGTCCGCTCCGTCACCCGCAGATCGCGCGCCGGCCGGAGCGCCCTGCCCACCCCGCGCGGCGGCCGGTGCCCCGGCGCCGACACCCGCGCCGGCCGCGGCCGCCGCGTTGCGGTCACCCGGCCGCCCCTGGTCGGCCTCGTCCCCGTACTGGACGAACCCACCCTTGCGACGACGGGGCCGGGCCGGCGGCGGGCCACCAGGCGCCGGACCACCAGGCGTCTGAGCACCGGGCACCGCCCCCTGCGGGGCCTCCCACCAGCGGCCGCTCACCTCGCCGGGAGCGGCGACCCGGGTCGGCGCGGGCCGCCCCGCCGCCCCCAGTCCGTAACCGGCAGCGACGGCGGCGGCGGAGCGGCCACGGGGCCAGGTGGTGTCCAGGACCTCGGTCGCCGCGACCCGCGGGTTACCCCCGCCGCCCTGGCTGTCGCCGAGCAGGCGCAGCAGCAGCTGCTCGGCGGACGGCCGGCGGCGCGGGTCACGCCGCAGCGCGGCGGCCACGATGTCGAGCAGCTGCGGCGGGACCTGGCTCAGATCGGCCTCGCTGGTGAGCACCCGCTCGGACATCTCCAGATAGGTGCCGTCACCGTAGGGATGGTCACCCGCCGCCGCATACGCGACGAGCAGACCCCAGGCGAACACGTCGGTCGCGGGCCCCACCGGGGTCGTGCCTTCCATCTGCTCCGGCGCCATCCAGCCGACCGAGCCCAGGACCAGGCCCGACTGGGTGCGCCCGCCCACCGCGTCGAGTGCCCGGGCGATGCCGAAGTCGATCACCCTGGGGCCCGAGTAGGACAGCAGCACGTTGCTCGGCTTGAGATCACGGTGGACGATCCCGGCGCCGTGGATCGCGGTCAGCGCCGAGGCGACCCCGACGGCCACCCCCTGCAGCGTCGACAGCGGCAGCGCCCCCGACTCCTCCACCACCTCGTCGAGCCGGGCGCCGTCGATGAACTCGGTGACCAGGTAGGGGCGGCGCGCGTGCGGATCGGCGTCCAGCACCTGGGCGGTGCAGAACGGGGCGACCCGGCGCGCGGCGGCGACCTCGTCGGCGAAACGCTCCCGGAACTCGNGATCGACGGCGAGATCCGACCGGATCACCTTGATCGCGACCTGCCGGCCCTGCCGGTCCTCGGCGAGGTAGACCCGCCCCATACCGCCCGCGCCGAGCCGGCCGATCACCTCGTACCGCCCGATCGACGTCGGATCGTCCGGATGCAGGGGTTCTCCCCGCGTCCGGCGTGCCGATCGGTCCGCCACGTCTCGCCCGCTCTCCCGCTCGTCGCGGCGGCCGCCGAGAAGTGCCGCCCGGGTTCGCGGGATCCCGCGAACCCAACCATCATCACGCTTCGGCGGCTCTCAGGACAGACCGGGAACCCGGGACAACCGGGAGCGCGAGCCCGGAGAAAGTACCGCCGCAGGTGACGCTAACGCGCCCGGGAAGCGGGAGGAGCGCGTTGTCCGCCTTCCGACGGGTGGACGGGCGGGCCGGGGGCGGATACCGACCTGCGGCCGCCAGCGGGTCAGGGCCGGCGGCAGCAGGTACGCGAACAGCACATCACCGCCGCGACCCTCATGTCGAACGCATGTTCACACCTTCGGGGGTGCGGTCGCCCACCCGGCCGCGGCCACGGCCGCGGCCGCGGGCACCGCGCCCGGCGGTGCTGCCCGGGCGGCGGCAGACTGGGAGGCATGCGCGGTCTACTGGTGATCGGCCACGGCTCACGCCGGGACGAGGCGAATGCCATGGTGCTCGAACTCGCGCACACACTCGAAACAACGGAAACCGCCGGCAGGACAGGCACAACGGGCGCTGGCGAACCGACGGTCGCGGTCGGCAGCGCGCCGACCTGGTGCGCCGTGGAGCCGGCATTCCTCGAACTCGTCCGCCCCGACATCGCCGAGGGCTACGCCGCGCTCGTCCGGGCGGGCTGCTCGGAGATCGTCGCGCACCCGTTCTTCCTGTTCGAGGGCAACCACACCGCCCGCGACATCCNCGAGGCGCTGGCCGCCGCCCAGGCCGGCCACCCCGGCACCCACTGGACGATCACCCGGCCGCTCGGCCTGCACCCGGGTGTCGTCCTGGCCGCGCGGGCCCGCATCCAGGACGCACTGGCCGGCCGCGGTCACCCCCTCGGCGCCGGCCGGGCGGCCACGAGGTCGGCGACCACGGCGGCCAGCGGGTAGATCCCCGGCTCCGGTGGCACGGCGTCGACCCGCAGCCCCATGGCCTCGCAGGCCTGGACGGTGCGCCGCCCCATCGCCGCGACCAGCACGTTCGCGGGCAGCGGGCCGTACAGCTCGGCCAGGCAACGCGCCGCGGTGGACGAGGCGAGCGCGACCGCGTCGATGTCGCCGTGGCGCAGCTCCTCGGCGATCCGCGGGTCCGCCTCGGTGGTGACATCCGCGAGCAGTCGGACCCGGCGCAGCGTGCGTATCCCCGCCGGGGGCGGGGCCTCCCCGCAGATCACCACCCGCAGCCCGGGCACCGGCACCTCGGTCATCACCCGGCCCGCGACCTGGACCTCGGCCGAGGAGCGCACGCACACCAGCCCGAGCCGGTCGAGCGCGCCGGCGGCCGAGTCGGAGGCCGCGACGAGGGTCAGGCCGGCGAGCGCCCGGACATCCGTGCCGGCGGCGCGCAGCAGCGCGACGGTCGCGGCGACCTCTTCCGCGTCGGCCAGGACCAGGCCGTCCGCACCGGGCAGCGCGGCGCGCAGCGGGCTGCCGTCCGTCGCGGGGACAAGGCTGCTGACCACGGTCTCGACCGCGTCCGCACCGAGCTCGCGCAGCCGGCGGGCGAGCAGGCCCTGCCTGGCCCGGGTCCGGGGCACCAGAACGCGGACTCCCGCCAGCGGAGCGTCACCCCGCCCGGTGGGGGCGCGCGCGCCCGAGGAGACCCGGTCGGGAACACCGCCCGCGAGCCCGGCGACTCCCGGCCCGGTCACTCCCCGCCCGGCCACTCCTGGCAGCGGGGCTCCTGGCGCTGTCGCCCCTGCCCTGGTCGCCCCGCGCCCGGGTGCCCCTGGGCTGGTCCTGCCCGGCGCGGTCGTGACCGGCGTGGGTGCCCCCGCGGCCGAGGTCGCGGGGGTCGTAGGGGTCCCGGGGGTCGCAGGGGTCCCGGCCGCGGGGCGGTCGACGGGGGCGTCGCACCTCGCGGCGACCGGGCCGACCACGAGCACCGCGGGCGAACGCAGCCGGAAGGCGACCGCGTCGACGGCGATGGCGTCGAGGGTCGACCGCAGGACCCGCTGCGCGGGTGTCGTGCCACGCTCGACGACGGCCGCGGGCGTGTGGTGCGGGCGCCCGCCGCGCAGCAGCGCGTCGACGATGTCGATCAGCCGGGCGACCCCCATGAGCACGACGATCGTGGCACGGGAGGCTGCCAGCGCACCCCAGTCCACCGTGGACTCGGGATGGTCCGGCGGCAGGTGGCCGGAGACGATCGCGAGGTCCTGCGCGACCCCGCGGTGCGTGACGGGGATCCCCGCATAGGCCGGCGCGGCGATCGCGGAGGTCACGCCGGGGACCACAGTGCAGGGGATACCGGCGGCGGCACAGGCCTCGGCCTCCTCGCCGCCCCGCCCCAGCAGGAACGGGTCGCCCCCCTTGAGCCGCACCACCAGGGCGCCGGCGCGGGCCTGCTCGACCAGGATCTGGTTGACCTCGTCCTGGCTGCGCGACCGGGTAGGGCTCTTGCCGACCTGGATGACGCGCGCGTCGGGCCGGACGGCGTCGAGCAGCACGGCGGCGGCGAGGCGGTCGGTAACCACCACGTCCGCGCTGGCCAGCAGCTCCCGGCCACGGACGGTCAACAGACCGGGGTCACCCGGCCCGGCCCCCACCAGCCACACCTCGCCGGGCCCGCGGCGGGGCGTGGCCGTCGGCGCCGGATCAGAACCAGGCTGGTGGGCACCCGGCCCGGTCGTCGCGAGTACCACGGCGTGCACGGTACATCCTGGTAGCTGACATCGGCCTGGTCGCGGCGGTCGTCAGTGGATACCGCACTCCGTCTTCGTCGTCCCGGCCCAGCGGCCCTCCCGCCCGGCACCGCGCCGGGTGCACNGCCGGCAACCCACCGACTCATAACCGTCGGAAAGCAGCGGGTTCACGATCACGTTGTGCTCCCGCACATACCGCTGGACGTCCTCGTCCGACCAGGCGGCCAGCGGATGCACCTTCACCTTCCCGCGCCGCTGGTCCCAGCCGACGACCGGCAGGCTCCGCCGACCCGCCGACTCGGCGCGCCGGGAGCCGGCCGCCCAGGCCCGGTAGGGCGCGAGCGCGCGGTCCAGCGGAACGATCTTGCGCATCCGGCAGCACAGGTCGGGGTCACGCTCGTACAGCCGCTCGCCGTGCACGGCGTCCTGCCCGGCGACGGTCAGCTGCGGGCTGGCGCTGATGATCGGCAGCGAGTAGGTGTGCGCGACGGCGTCGCGAGTGCCGATGGTCTCGGCGAAGTGGTAGCCGGTGTCGATGAACAGCACCGGGATGTCCGAGCGGATCCGCGACAGCATGTCCACGAGAACCGCCTCGGCCATGGACGCCGCGACAGCAAGCCCGGTGCCGAACTCCTCGACCGCCCAGCCGAGGATCTCCTCGGCCGGCGCCCCTTCGAGCTCGTCGCCGGCCCGCAGTGCCCGGGCCTTCAGCGCGGCATCCATCAGTTCTTCTCCTCCACGTCCGACGGCGCCACGGCGGTGCCGTTCGCCGAACCCGATGTGCTGGCCGTCGTCGTCCTGGCCGTCGTCCCGGCGGCGACCTCCCCGGTGGAGCCCTTGGGGGTCGCCGCCACAAGCGCTGTGAGGCGTAGTTGGAAGGCCCGCCGGCACGCCCGGCAGGCCCAGTGCCCGTGCCCCTCGCCCGCGCCGCCCGGCGCGGGTTCGGGGACGAGCTCCTCCTCGCCGCAGTAAGGGCAGTAGAAGGGGACGGCGCGGGCGCTCACGTCGCGCCGCCCTTGTCCGCGGCCGGCGGCGACCCCGCCGACCCGGCCGACCGCGCCGACCCGGCCGAGGTGAGCAGCGCCTCGTCGGCGTGCTCCGCCCAGTCGGCGAAGGTGTCGCCCTCGGCCCGGTTCTCCTGATAGGTCTCCAGCAGCCCGACGACGTAGTCGACCAGGCCGTCCGCCGTCACCTTGAGCCCACGGGACTTGCGGCCGAGCCGCGAGCGGGTCCCGAGATGCCCGCCGAGGTGAACCTGGAACCCCTCGACCATCTCGCCGTTGTCGTCGGGGACGAGTGAGCCCTTCAGCCCGATGTCCGCCACCTGGAACCGGGCGCAGGCGTTCGGGCAGCCGTTGATGTTGATGCCGATGGGCTCGGTGAAGTCCGGCAGCCGGCGCTCCAGCTCCAGGACGAGATCGCGGGCGTTGCCCTTGGTCTCGACGATCGCGAGCTTGCAGAACTCGATTCCGGTGCAGGCCATCGTGCCCCGGCGGAACACGCTGGGCTTCACCACCAGGTCGAGGGTGGCCAGCTCCGCCTCAAGCGCGTCGAGGTCGCTGCCCGGCACGTCGAGGATCACCAGCTTCTGCATGGTCGTCGCCCGGATCCGCCCCAGCCCGAAGCGGTCGGCGAGGTTCGCGACGGCGGCGAGCGTCGTCCCGGTCATCCGGCCGGCCCGCGGCGCGAAACCGACCGCGAAGCGCCCGTCCCGCTGCTGGTGGACGCCGATGTGGTCCCGCCCCTCGTTGCGCGGCGGGGGCGGCGGCGGGCCGTCCGGCAGCGCCGCGGTGAGGTACTCCTTCTCCAGCGTCGACCGCACCCACTCGACGCCCATGTCCGCGACGAGGAACTTCAGCCGGGCCCGGGTACGCATCCGCCGGTACCCGTAGTCGCGGTAGAGCCGGATGACGCCGTGCCACACCTCGGACACCCGCTCGGGCGGCACGAAGGCGCCGAGGCGCACGCCGAGCTTCGGGTTCGTCGACAGGCCGCCGCCGACCCAGAGGTCGTAACCCGGGCCGAGCTCGGGGNGGACGACGCCGACGAAGGCGATGTCGTTGATCTCGTGCAGGGTGCACTGGTCCGCGCAGCCCGACATCGCGCTCTTGAACTTGCGGGGCAGGTTCGCCAGCTCCGGGTCGCCCACGAAACGCTCGACGACCTCGTCGATCACGCCGGTTGCGTCGATGACCTCGTCGGCGTCCACTCCCGCCAGCGGGCAGCCCAGGATGACCCGCGGCGTGTCCCCGCAGGCCTCGGCGGTGGTCATGCCGTTGGCCTCAAGGGCCTCCCAGATGGCGGGGACGTCCTCGACGCGGATCCAGTGCAGCTGGATGTTCTGCCGGTCGGTCACGTCGGCGACGTCGCGCCCGTACCGGGTCGAGATGTCAGCGATGACCCTGAGCTGCTCGGACGTCATCCGGCCGCCGTCGAGACNGATCCGCATCATGAAGTAGCGGTCGTCGAGCTCCTCCGGCTCCAGCACGGCCGTGCGGCCACCGCTGATCCCCGGCCGACGCTGCGTGTACAGCCCCCACCACCGGAACCGGCCCCGCAGGTCCTGCGGGTCGATCCCGTCAAACCCCGTGTGCGGGTACAGGTTGAGGATGCGGTCGCGCACGGCGAGACCGTTCTCATCCTTCTTCATCCGCTCGTTGGGGTTGAGCGGCTCGGTGTAGCCCAGCGCCCACTGGCCCTGCCCCTTCGGACGGGACGGGGTCTGCGGACGCGCGGCACGGGGGTTTGGAGCAGGAGAAGTCATGGGATCTCTCGGTGAGCAGGGTCCACCGCGGCGTGACACGCCGAGGTGGGCGGAGTTCAGCGGGAGCGGCGACAGCCGGCGCTGGAGACGCGCAACAGGTCGACGTGCAGACGTGCGACCAGGCGGGGATCGACGGGGCCCACATCAGCCGGTCGCGGCATGAGCCCGGTCCACGGGGCCGCGACGGCCCCGGAGCGTGACGGCCGGACCAACGGGAACGCACCGACCCGCCGGCGCCGGGCGGCGATTCGCCGCCCGCCCGACGACTCCAGCACGTGGACCCGGGCAGTCACGCTTGCCATGTTCCCACAGATGCGCCGCTCACGTCGTGGATGCGTCGTCACACCCCATCTGGGTCACGGCACCAACACAACAAGCGACAAACGACGATGGGCGAGTCAATCACACCGGGCGCGGTTGCCGGCACATCTGGCGGAGCCGGTCGAGCAGCGCGCCGGTCGACAGGTCCTTCTCCATCAGCTCGTCGGCACCGAGCGCCATGGCCTCCTCGCGCAGGCCACCACCCGAGAAACCGGTGAAGATCACCACTCGCGCCCGGGGAGCCGCCGTCCGCACGCGGGGAAGCGCCCCGAGACCGTCGAGGACGGGCATCGCGACGTCGAGCAGCACCAGATCGGGCTCCGTGCNGGTGACCACCTCGACGGCCTCCGCCCCGTTCGTCGCGCGACCGACCACGGTGAAGTCGGGCTCGGTGTCGAACAGGAGGCAGAGCAGCTCTCGCAGCCCGTCGGCGTCGTCCGCCACGACGACCCGGTAGGGCCCCGGCCTACCGCGGCCCCGGGTGACCGAGGCCCGGTGGGCCACCTCGACGTCGGGGACCACCCCGACCTCGGAGACCACCCCGACGCCGGGGACGCCGACCTTCTCGTCCGTCGACGGCCAGGAGTCCATCACCCGTCTTTTCTACGCGCCCCGAACCAGGCCCGACCATCGTCATTCGGGATGGTTTCGCGGTATGACCCGGACGCACTGGGCACCCACCCGTTCGCGGCTGCCGGAAGGACCCGGTGGGCCATCCACATCGGATACCCGGGCCGGTGCGGCGAATTGTGCCGACCCGACGGTGACCACCACATTTCCGGGTTGATTTCCGACCCGTCAACGAAAACACCCGGCACACAATCAATCCACAATGGAGCGGGGGGTCGGCCTACCGCCGGAAGGTGTTCACCACCGCGCCGGCATGCTCCGGCGCCGAGCGCGCCACCTACCGCGCCGAACCTCATCTTCGAACCACATGCGAGCCCTGCAGTCACGAAGAGTAGTCGACAGGAAAGCCTGGTCGCCGCCACACGACGAGGTAACGCCGACAACTCTCCGTGTCCAGGACCTTTGACCCCAGGTATAACTAGCGCCCGTCGGAGTATTCTGATCACGCAAGGTGATGCCCACGCAAACGGTGACAGTCGTCGCGACCCTGCGGCACGGGGGCACGACCGGGCGACGCACCAACTCCGCCGCCCAACGCTGCCACCACTCCCCCCACAACAGTGAGCAGGCAGTCGACGGTGTCTGGTGATCAGGCCGCCCATATCGGCCCCGGTATGCCACGATATGGAGTTGAATCATCACACGTCGGATGCCCCGGGTAGCGGAAGGATCGGCGCACATGCGGCAACGGAGCCGAGGCTGGCAGGGTCTGAGCACCGCGGAGGACATGCTCCCGGCAGAGGTGCGGCGGCGACGCTGCGAGCGTGGGCTGACCCGGGAGGAGCTGGCCAGCCGGACCGGCTACAGCCGCCAGTACATCAGTCAGCTGGAGCAGCCGAGCCGCGGTATCCCCGCCCGGCCGGTCCTCGCAGCGGTGGACGCGGCGCTGGAGGCCGGCGGAGCGCTGGTCGACCTGCGGGAGGCGGCCGTCGCCGAGCGCGCCGAGCGGCGTGTCCGGCAGCCCGACGCCGAGGTGGAGTCACGGCGCCGGATCGGTGATCTGCTCGACCACCGCCGGTCCGACCGGGAGCTGGACTATCTCGACCGGCTCGCCGCGGACCTCATCGCCGCGGCCGACGCGCTGGAGCCGGCGGACGTCACCGCCCGCGTGCTTGACCAGCAGACCTTCGTCGACCAGCTGCTTCGCACACCCATGCTGCCGCACCAGCAGTTCCGGCTCTTCATGATCGCCGGTCATCTGGCCGGCCTGCTGGCCATCTCCCTGCTTGACGTCAACGAGCTGGCCAAGGCGAGCACCTGCTGCCTGGAGGCGGCGGTCTTCACCGAGCTGACCGGTCACGAAGGACTACGTGCCTGGACACTCGCCGTCAACAGCCTCATCGACGCGGCGGCCCATCACGCCGACGGGGCTGACTCCGCCCGCGCCGCGGGAGCCGGAGGCGCGCCGTCCCGCGATCACCCACTCGCCACCGGGGCGGACCGCGGAACACCGCTGCGCGGATCCCGGGATCGCGCCGCCCACCCGCTGGCCGGCGGCGCCCGGGACGGTGTGGATCTGACCCTTCGTGACAACGGGCCCGCGGAAGAGCGGCCGAGCGGCCCGGAGACCACACTTACCGGCGGTACTCTCGACCCCCGCCCCGGGCTGCTGCACCGGGCCGAGAACGAGATTCCATCACTGTCCGCAACCGACTCGGGCGGCGCTCATTCGTTCCCGCAGCCGAGCCCGGACGAGACGCTCATCGCGCCGGGAGGCCGCGCGACTCCGCCCCGGCTGATTGCACTCGTCAAAAGGCGCATCGCGCGATTCGCGACCGCATCAGCACAGCGGGCGACACCACCGATGGGCATCTCCCACTCATTCCGACCGCCCGTCTGAATCGGTTACCCATCGGATCGACATCATCGAACGGATCGGCGAGTCAACCTGATCAATGAGTCAATGATCAAAGAGTCCGCGGGCGAGGTAGCGGTGCGTCACACCGCGGCAAAGATGATCTCTTCGAGCGGCGGCGCGTCACCACGCGCCGCCGCCCGGCGAGCGAATTCGAGAATGCCTGCCTGCTGCCGCTCTCCCAGGCGGAAATCCAATGTCGTGAAGTAGCGGGCCAGGGTCGCAGGGTCGAACACCTCGAACCGCGCGGCCCTCCGGGCAACCTCGTGCACGTCACTCAGCGCCAGATCGAGGCTCGACCGGAAGGCGCCGTGCACCTCCTTGACCACCCCGGGGTTCGACGCCGCGAAGGAGCGCCGGGCGGCCCAGACCGCGAAGACCATCGGCAGGCCCGTCCACTCGCGCCACTCGTTCCCGAGATCGACGACCCGCAGCGGGTACCCGGGCCCCGCACGCTCGGCGTCATACGTGGCCCGCAGCGCGACGTCACCGATCGTGACGGCCGCGTCTGCCTCACGCAGCATCAGCGGGATCTCCGGCGGCATCGTGACGTACTCCGGGCGCAGCCCCCACCGCTGCTCGAAAAGCATCCGTGCCAGCAGCACGCTGGTCCGGGAGGTCGACCCGAGCGCGACCGTGCGGATCCGCTCGAACGGCACGGCGCTGGTGACGACGACCGACAGCACCGGGCCGTCCGACCCCACGGCGAGGTCGGGCAGCACGACCAGCTCGTCCGCGTGCCGCAGGTACTCGACGAGACTGATCGGGCCGATGTCGAGAGCACCGGAGACCAGCGCCTCGTTGAGCCGGTCCGGCGAGTCCTTCGTCAGGTCCAGGTCGAGCAGGGCGCCGGAATGGACCAGGCCCCAGTAGAGCGGAAGGCAGTTGAGGAACTGGATGTGGCCAACCCTGGGCCGCTCCGCCCGCCGGGCCTGGGCAGGAACCACCGGCAGACCCACCGCCTGCGCCGGCTCCGTCGGATTCGGCTCCGTCCGGTTCGGCTCCGCGGGCCTCACTGAGGCCCGCCGCCACGCCGCTCGGCGATGTTGCGCAGCACGGCCCGGCGCTGGCGCAGCGCGAGCGGGTAGCTGAGCAGCCCGCTGATCACGAGCGCGAGAGCGAACCCCAGCAGACCGCCCACACCGACCAGCAGCACGACGGCGAGCACGACCCCGAACAGCGCCGCGCGGATCGCGAAGTACCGCAGGTTGAGCCCCATCAGACCCGTCTCGCCGGCCGGCTGCCCACTCTTCCCCTGGCTGCCGCGGTGCCCCCGGCGATGAACCGCACCGGCCGGCGGGACGTCGTCAGCGGGCATCACGCACTCCGGTTTCCGCCGGGCCGCTGGCGGCGACTGCGCACCCAGCCGAGACGTTGCAACAGTGCCGGGTAGCAACCCAGCCCGACAAAGACGATCAGAAGCCCCAGGAGCCCGGCCGGGCCGATCGCGAGACCGGCCCACCGCAGCAGGGTGTAGACCGCCAGCCCCGGCACGAGGATCACCAGGAAGGCGAGCACGAAGATCGAGCCCATGCCGGGCAGACCGGGTGGGCGGGCCGGGCGAGCGGGGCGGGCCGGCGCGGCCCGGTCCGTGGGAAGCGGGGTCTCCTCAGTGGCCATGACCGGGCTCAGGCGTCGATCGACACGGGGTTGTCACGCCGGGTGGTGTCCGGGCCGTCGTAGGTCCGGACGACCCGGTAGCGGGTGTCCCGCTCCACCGGCCGGAAACCGGCGTCGCGGATCACGCCGAGCAGGTCTTCGCGGGTCATCGTGCCCGGCGTCCCGAATCCGTCGGCGTCGTGAGTGATCTTGTACTCGACGACCGATCCGTCGAGGTCGTCCGCGCCGAAGTTCAGGGAGAGCTGGGCCGTGGTCAGCCCGTGCATGACCCAGAAGCACTTGATGTGGTCCACGTTGTCGAACAGCAGACGCGAGACGGCGAAGGTCTTCAGCGCCTCGGCGCCGGTCGCCATCGGCTGGTTCATCAGCCGGTTCCGCGGGTCACCGACCGAGTCGTGCTGGAACCGCAGCGGGATGAACACCGCGAACCCGCCGGTCTCGTCCTGCAGCTCACGCAGGCGCAGCACGTGGTCGACCCGGTGCCGCGGGGACTCGATGTGCCCGTAGAGCATGGTGCACGGCGTCCGGAGCCCCTTGGCGTGGGCCAGCCGGTGGATCCGCGACCAGTCCTCCCAGTGGGTCTCGTGCCCGACGATCTGCTGGCGGACCTCCCAGTCGAAGATCTCCGCGCCGCCGCCCGTCAGCGACTCCAGGCCGGCGTCGATGAGTTCGTCCAGGATCTCGTCGGCGGGCAGGCCGCTGATCTTCTCGAACCAGTGGATCTCGGTGGCGGTGAAGGCCTTGAGGGCCACTCCGGGCAGCGCCTTGCCCAGCTCGCGCAGCGACCGCGGGTAGTAGCGCCAGGGCAGCGTCGGGTGCAGGCCGTTGACGATGTGCAGCTCGGTGATCCCGGCCGGCTCCATCTCCTTGGCGAGCCGCACCGCCTCCTCGATCCGCATCGTGTAGGCGTCCGGCTCGCCGGGCTTGCGCTGGAACGAGCAGTAGGCACAGGACGCCGAACAGACGTTGGTCAGATTCAGATGCCGGTTGACGTTGAAGAAGGTCTGGTCGCCGTTCTTGCGGGTCCGCACCTCGTGCGCGAGCTCACCGAGCCAGGCTAGGTCGTCACTGGCGTAGAGCGCCTCACCGTCGGCGCGGCTGAGCCGAGCGCCGTCGTGGACCTTGGCTTCGATGTCTCGCTTGAGGCCGGCATCCATGGATCCAGACTAGCCCCGCGGACCGTCGGTCCACGCGGGCCAGGCCCGCGAACCGGACCGTGACACGCGACGCACTCGGCGCCGGGACGGGCCGCCGCGGACCCCGGTGGAGGCACGCCCGGCACCGGCCGCCGGGCACTCAGGGCCCTGGCGGCGTCCGGGTGGTGCCGCCGGACCTCGACCGCTCGGCGACCCGGCGCTGCNTGCGGCCCAGCGGCCAGGTGAGCAGACCGGCCACCGCGAACGCGATGATCAGAGCCAGCACCGGCGCGATGCCCACGGCGATGAGGACCACGGCGAGGACCACGAGCACCGCGAGGCGGGCCAGGAAGTACGGAAGCTGCACCCGCAGATCGGGGGCGGTTTCCGGGGCCTTGCTCGGCTTCCCGGCCGGCTTCGAGGGCTGATCCTGGCCCGTGGCCGGTTCACGCGGCGCCGCCTCATCCGGCGCGGCCGCCGGCTTCCGCCCCGCGCGGCGCCCGGTCCGCTCCGTCCGCTTCGCCCGCTCCGCCGGCTCCGCCCGCTTCGCCCGCCCCGCCGGCTCCGCCCGCTCCGCCCGCTCCGCCCGCCTCCCGGCCATGATGTCCCGTCTGCTCCTCACCGCTTCGTTCAGACCCGGTAGCGAGCCGCTGACCAGGCCTGTTGTACGTGCCGCGCCGTCCGTCGCCATTGTCCGGCGCACGGCACCGGCCGGCACACCCGCCTCACCAGGTGCGCCCACACCGTCCGGCGCCCCCACGGGCATTGTCAGGCGTCCCGACCCATGTTGTCCCCTCCCGCCGCGTCCGGGGCGGCGGCCGAGCGGGCGCCACCGAGGGTGCCCGTCCACCGGCGGAACAGGTCGTTGGGCACTCCGGCCGCGTCGAGGACCCGGCCGCCGACGAAGTCCGCGAGGTCCTCCACCTGCCGCGCGCCCGCGTAGAAGCCGGGGCTCGCCGCCGCCACCACGGCGCCGGCGGCGTCGAGCTCGACCATGTGCCGCAGCGTCGCCCGGGTGTAGGGCATCTCCCGCGGCACCACCACCAGCCGCCGACCTTCCTTGAGGGTGACGTCCGCCGCTCGCTGGAGCAGGTCCTTGGACAGGCCGAGCGCGATGCCGGCGAGCGACGCCGTGCTCGCCGGCACGACGATCATGCCGCGGGTCGGATAGGAGCCGCTGCTGGGCCGGGCCCCGAGGTCACCGGGCGGGTGGACGGTGACGAGACGCCCGATCCGGCCCGCCAGCTCGCCGGCGTCGCGGCGGGGTTCCCCGTCGGCGCGCGTGCCCAGCCACGCGGCCAGCGGGCTGTGCCAGGCCGTGTCCCGCCAGCCGATCCCCGTCTCGTCCAGCAGAGTCAGGCGGGCGGCCCGGGAGACGACGAGGTCGATCGGCAGCTCGGCGGCCAGCAGGCCGCGCAGCACCGACGCCGCGTAGGGGGTTCCACTGGCACCGCTGATCCCGACGATCCACGGCACCCGCGCCGCCTGGCCGGTCACAGCTCTCAGGCGCCCAGGCCGCGGTTGATCAGATCCACCAGCGCGAAGGCGAACAGGGCGATGCCGACGAACCCGTTGGCGGTGAGGAACGCGCGGTTCACCCGGGAAAGGTCGGTGGGTGAGACGATGGCGTGCTCGTAACAGAACGCGGCGGCGGTCAGCGCGAGACCCGCCCACCACCAGGCGCCGAAGTCCTCGACCAGNCCGAACGCGACGAACAGCGCGAACGTCACGACATGGGTCACGATCGAAGCGGTCAGCGCCGCGGGCACCCCGAACCGGGCCGGAACGGAACGCACCCCGATGCGCCGGTCGACCTCGGCGTCCTGACAGGAGTAGATCAGGTCGAAGCCACCGATCCAGGTGCCCACGGCCAGCCCGAGCAGGACCGCGGACCAGGACCACGCACCGGTGATCGCGATCCACGCGCCGACGGGCGCGACGGCCTGCGCGATCGCCAGCACCGCGTGCGGATAGTCGGTGAACCGCTTCGCGTACGAGTAGACGATCAGCGGCGCCACCGCGATCGGCGCCAGCGCCAGGCACAGCCAGGACAGCGCCGCCGCCGCGCCCAGGAACACGGCGAGGGCCACGACCGAGCCGGCCACCGCGGTCCGGACGGACACCACCCCGGTGACGAGCTCGCGGCCGGCCGTCCGCGGGTTCCGGGCGTCGATCGCCCGGTCGATGATCCGGTTGGTCGCCATCGCGAAGGTGCGCGCCGCCACCATCGCCACGGTGACCAGGGCGAGGTCCCGCCAGTGGGTCGACCGCGAGACCTCGAAGCAGGCAGCCAGGGCCGCCACGTAGGCGAAGGGCAGGGCGAAGACGGAGTGCTCGATGACGACGAGCCGCAGGAAGGCGCGAACCGGGCCGTGGGTCGGCTCCCCCGAGGCCCGGCCGGGCACTCCGGGAACGAACGCGGCGTCGCTCACAGGCCGTACTCCTTCCACCGCCGGGTCACGGTCTCGCGGACGGCGTCGTCCATCACGATCTCCTCTGGCCAGCCGCCGTCCCGCCGGTACCCCTCGGTCGGCAGTTTGCGGGTGGCGTCCACCCCGACCTTGCCNCCGTAGAACTGCTCGTAGGAGGCGTGGTCGAGGTGGTCCACCGGACCGACCGTGGTGAGCAGGTCGTGCGCGTAGTCCACGTTGCCGAACGCCCGCCACGCGACCTCGTGGTAGTCGTGGACGTCACAGTCGGCGTCGACGACGACGATCAGCTTCGACAGCGAGAGCAGGCCCGCGCCCNAGACCGCGTTCATGACCTTCTGAGCATGCTTGGGGAACCGCTTCTCGATCGACACGATCGCGCAGTTGTGGAAAACCCCGGCCTCGGGCAGGTCGTAGTCGACGATCTCGGGGATCATCATCCGGATCAGCGGCAGGAAGATGCGTTCGGTCGCCTTGCCCATCGGCCCGTCCTCCTGCGGCGGACGACCGACCACGATGCTCTGGAAGACCGGGTCACGCTGCATGGTCATCACGTCGATGCGCAGCGCGGGGAACGGCTCGACGGGTGTGTAGAAGCCGGTGTGGTCGCCGAACGGGCCCTCCGGCAGGCGCTCGCCCGGCTCGAGCCAGCCCTCCAGGACGACCTGGGAGTTGGCCGGCACCTGGAGCGGGACGCTGAGGCAGTCGACCATCTCCACCCGCTCCCGGCGCAGGAACCCGGCGAAAAGGTACTCGTCGATGTCGGCCGGCAGCGGTGCCGACGCCGCGTAGGTCACAGCCGGGTCACAGCCGAACGCGATGGCGACCGGCAGCCGCTCACCGCGCCGCTCGGCGACCGCGTGGTGGGCGTTGGAGTCCTTGTGGATCTGCCAGTGCATGCCCACGGTGCGCGAGTCGTGCTGTTGCAGCCGGTACATGCCGAGGTTGCGGGCCCCGGTCTCCGGGTGCTTCGTGTGCGTCAGCCCGAGGTTGAGGAACGGCCCGCCGTCGCGCGGCCAGGCGTGTACCCCGGGCAGCAGGTCCAGGTCGACGTCCGAGCCCTTGAGCACGACGTCCTGACAGGGCGCGGTGCGGACCTTGCGCGGCGGCAGCGAGGTGAGCTGGGCCGCCTTCCCGAGCGCCGAGCGCAGGCCGCCGAACCCGATCGGCAGCTCGGGTCGCAGCAGCTCACCGATGCGGGTGCCGATCTCGTCCAGGCGCTCCACGCCGAGCGCGGCCGCCATCCGGGCCTCGGTGCCGAAGAGGTTGATGGCCAGCGGCATGTCGGCCCCTTCGGGCCGCTCGAACAGCAGCGCCGGGCCACCTGCCCGGACGACCCTGGTGACGATCTCCGTCACCTCCAGGCGGGGGTCGACGGGAACCCGCACCCGGCGCAGCTCACCCGCGCGGTCGAGGTGCGTGAGAAACGCGCGAAGATCCGCCCAGGCCATGACGCCCATCTTTGCAGCGTCGGACGGGAGCCGCCGGACGTACCCTGTCTCAAGGCACTTCAAGCACCCGCCGCGCCCCCTTCGCGGCTGGTGAACATCGCCTTCGACGACCGCTGGGACATTGCCCCGGCCCGGGAGGCACACTAGGGACACATCAGGCGTTCACTCCAGGCGGTAGCGATCCGGTATTTGAAGTGCCCGGATCCAGGCTCGGGGCGACCGAGTGGTGCCGGCACCGGCGGCCGACCGGCCGGACGATGCTGGTAGATCTTTCGACCATGGGCAGGCCGGGCGGCGTGCCCGGAGCGGTCGCGCCACCGCGCGCCCGCTCGCGGCGAGAAGGAGAGGAGCGGTCGACCTGTGCTGGGTCTCGCGCTGACATTCCTAATCATCGGTGTCTGGGTGTTCTCGGTCGTCGATGTGATCGGCACACCCGCGGACGAGGTGAAGGTCGTACCCAAGCCGATCTGGCTGATCGTTCTCGTTGTGTTCTTCTTCCTCGGCTCGGTCTGCTGGTTCGTGTTCGGACGTCCCCGGGCCGCCCACGGCTTCACCGGCTACGAGCGCCACCCGTCGTCGGATCACCCGGCGTTCGGGGGCCGCAGCCCCTGGGCGGCCGAACGGCGAACCAGCGGCTACACCCGGCCGGGTCTCTCCCGGGCGGGCATGCGCCGCCAGGCCGTGCGCCCCGTCGGCCCGGACGACGACCCCGAGTTCCTGCGTGAGCTGACGGATCGCATTCGCGGCGGGGACACCGAGCCGCCCGCCGGCCGCGGCTGACCCCGCGTCCAGGCCGCCCGACCGGCGGCCGCCCGACCGGCGGCCGGTCAGACGCCGCCGGTCAGACGCCCGAGTACGAGTGCAGGCCGTTGATCACCAGGTTCACCAGGTAGTAGTCGATGAACAGGGCGCTGAATGCCAGCAGCGAGACCGCCGCGGCGCGCCGGCCCCGCCAGCCGGCGGTCGCCCGTGCGTGCAGGTACGCCGCGTAGATGACCCAGGTGATGAAGGACCAGGTCTCCTTCGGGTCCCAGCCCCAGTAGCGGCCCCAGGCGGCCTCCGCCCAGATCGCTCCGGCGATGATGGCGAACGTCCAGATCGGGAAGGCGAAGGCGATGATGCGGTACGTGATCGCGTCGAGCACCGCCGAGGAGGGCAGGCGCATCACGATCCCGCCGCGGCTGCGCATCGCGCGGGATGCCTCGGCGCGGCCGTAGGCCACGTCCGCGAGCCGCGTCTCCCAGCGGTCCTTGACCAGGAACAGCACGGTCGTCACGGCGGACAACAGGAAGACACCACTGGCGACGATCGCGCCGGCCACGTGGATCTTGAGCCAGTACGAGTTCAGCGCCGGGACGAGCGGTCCCGCGGCGGTGTAGAGGACCGTCCCGGCGAAGCCCATCGAGAGCACGACCGGGACCATCACGAAGACACCGAGCCACCGGACCGGCTGGCGCGCCATCAGGACCAGGAACCCCGTGACCGCGATCAGGCAGATCATGGACGAGAACTCGTACATGTTGCCCCAGGGGACACGGTCGGCCGCGACGGCCCGGGTGACGACCGACCCCACGTGGGCCGCCCACCCGAGAACCGTCAGGATGACCGCGATCCGGCCGACCCACCGCGCGGCCCCGGGCGCGGCGGAGTCCTCACCGGCACCGGATCCACCGCCAGCCCAGGAACCACCGCCGGCCCAGGAACCACCGCTGGCCCCGTCCAGCGCGCCACCGGCGGGTTTCGTCGGCCGGGATCCGGACGGGCTGTCGGGCCGGCCGGGCTTCCCACCCACGGCGGGCGCCGTGCCGACCAGGACGGCCTGTTTCGTCACGGCCGGCGACCCGCCGTCAGGAACGGCGCTGCCGGCACCGTCGGCCGCGGCGCTGCCGGCTCCGGTGTCCGCGGCGGCGCCGCCGGCGGCCCGGCCCAGCCGGCTGAACGCGAACTCGGCCGCGTACCCGAGCATTCCGCCGGCGTAGACCGCCATCGAGGTGCCGAACAGCACGTCGGAAAGATTTGCCATGCCTTCGTTGACCGGCATCAGGGCTCCCGTTCGCTGGTGGCACTGGTGGTGCTGGTGTTACCTGCGCCGCTGTCGGTGCTCGCGTCGCTTTCGTTGCTGGCCGTGCTGGCTGTGCTGGCTGCGTTCTCTGTGCTGGCTGTGTTCTCTGTGCTGGCTGTGCTGGCCGGGGTGTCGCCCGGCCCGGGGTCGTCCCGACCCGGGTCGCCCGGCCCTGTCTCGTCCCTGACGGCGCGGGTGACGGCGGTCAGCTCGGCGGCGAAGCCCTGGGCGTCCGATCGGGACAGCCCGCCGATCTCGACGGTGCTGCCGCCACCGGCCAGCGGAGTCGCCCGCACCCACACCCGCCGACGCCGCACCCGCAGGCTCGCGACCAGGCCCGCGATGATGACGACCGCGGCGCCCAGCACCAGCCCCTTGTAGGGGTCCGACTTCGTCTGGAAGGTCGCGAACTCCCGGACCCCGTCCACCTCCAGCGACAGGCCGCCGGGCAGGCCGGTCACCGTCCGCTGCTCGGGGTTGTTCGGCGCGACGGACTGGGCGGCCACGTTCTCCCCGGCCGGCCCGCTCAGCAGCAGCTGGGTCATGTCCCGGGTGTCGACGGTGTAGATGTTCTGCGGGATGCCCTCGTTGACATGCAGATTGCCGACGTAGCCGGTGAGGCTGCTGAGCACGGGGACGCTGGCCGCGGGGTGGACCGAGACGTAACCGCGCCCCGGGCTCAGCACCGTTGTCGGTGTGAACACCCCGCTGAACGCGAGCTGCTGGAGCTCCTCGCGCTCACCGACCGGCGGCAGGCCCGTGTCCGGGATCTTCACGGTGCAGGTGGAGGTGAACATGCCGTCGCGGGGCGTGCAGGGGACGTACGACTCCCACACGACCGCACCGTCGGCGTCCCGCAGCACGAAGTGCGGCGCGTAGCCGTGCCNGATCAGGTAGACCTTCGCGTTGCCGATCTCCAGCGGATGGTTCACCCGCAGGGTGGCCCGCCGGGTGGGCGAGTCGCGATCCTCGGTGTACGAGACGTCGGCCCGGAAGTCCGCCGGCTGGCCGTTGCTCTGGTAGGTGGCCTCGAAGCTGTCGAGGATCAGCGAGAACGGCGGCAGCTCCACCGGGTCGACCAGCTCGCCGCCGCTGTACTGGTCGTAGGAGAGCAGCGTGTTGGCGAAACCGTTGCCCGTGACGACCAGGACGGTGCCCTGGTAGCCGGACCACGAGCCNAGGCCCACCCCGGCGAGCATCGCGACCAGCGCCAGGTGGAACAGCAGGTTGCCGGTCTCCCGCAGGTAGCCCTTCTCCGCCGCCGCCGAGTGGTCCGGGGTGCCGTCGGGGCGCCGGGCCTCCCCGTCCGCGACCGCGACCCGGAAGCGGCGGGCGCGCAGCACACCGCGGGCCCGCAGCACCGCCTCCGCCGGGTCGAGCGGGCTCGTCCAGGTGCTGCCGCCGGGCAACCGGCCCGGACGCGCCGGCGCCTTCGGCGGGGCGGTGAACAACGCCCGCGCGTGCCAGCGCACCCGTGACGACAGGCAGCCGATGAGCGAGATGAAGAGCAGCAGGTAGATCGCGGCGAACCAGGGCGCGCCGAACACACCGAAGGCGGAGAACCGGTCCAGCCAGGGTGCGAGGGTGGGGTGGTCGGAGAAGTACTCCTCCACCTTCAGCGGGTTGATGTCGCGCTGCGGGATGAGCGACCCCGGAATCGCGGCCAGCGCCAGCAGGAACAACAGCACCAGCGCGGTCCGCATGCTGGTGAGCTGGCGCCACGACCGGGTGAGCAGCGCGAGCGCGGCGGAGCGCGGCCGCGGGCTCCCCGCCGCCCGGCCCGCCGCGGCGCTCGGGGCGCCGGCCGCCGTCTTCTGGGTGCCCGCCGTCTTCGCGTTACCCGTCGGGTTGCCGGTGCCCGTCCGGCCCCTTGCGTCCTTCTGGTCCCCGGAGTTCTCCTGATCCGTGGCACTCGTCGGGGCGGCGGTGCTCTCCGGGGGGGTCGGGTGCGTCGGGCCCGCCGCGGTCGCGCGGTCGGGTGCGGGGCTTGGGCCCGGTGTACCGGGCGTGGGCGGCGAGCTCGGTTCCGCCGCCTTTCGCGGCGCTGGCGGGTCGAACGCCTCCGGTACCTCCAGCACCGAGGGGTCGTCCGGCATCAGCCCGTCGACGTGTCCGGACGGGGCCGTGGGGCGTGCGGTCACAGCGGGCTCTCCGAAAATCCGGGCGCGTACGGACGCAGTTGGTCGACGAGGTCGGCCCATCCACCGGTGAGCTGCAGCACCCCGACCGCCACCAGCAGGGCGCCGCCGGTCAGCGCGAGGAGTCGAGCATGGTGCCGCACCACCCGCAGGGCACCCGCGACGCGGTGGAAGGCCAGCCCGACGACGAGGAAGGGCAGGCCCAGGCCCAGGCAGTACATGGCGGAGAGGAAGGCACCGCGCCCGGCGGTCGCGCTCTGCGCGGCCATCCCGAGCACGGCGGCCAGCGTCGGGCCGATGCACGGCGTCCAGCCGAGGCCGAACAGGACGCCGAGGGCGGGAGCGCCGAGCAGGCCCGGGGAGGGCAGGCGGTGGAAGCGCCATTCGCGGTTGGCCCACGACATCCGGGAGAACACCCCGGCGAAGCCGAGCCCCATCAGGATCGTCACCGCACCGAGCACCTGGCTCAGCCCCACCTGGTGGACCCTCAGCCACCGGCCGAGACCACCGAAGGCGGCTCCGTAGGTCACGAAGACGATGGTGAACCCGAGGATGAACAGGCAGGTCCCGGCAGTCACCCGGCCGGCTCTGCGGACGGAGCCCAGCCGCCGCGCCCACGAGGCGGCAGCGCCGGCCGTCGAGGCGGGGCTTCCGGCCGGGGCGGCGGAACCAGCAGAGCCAGAACCAGCAGAACCAGAACCGGCGGAACCACCGACAGCGGGACCCGCGCTGGCGGAACCGACGCCGGCGGCGACGAGGCCCGCGGAGGCGGGTTCTGCGGCGGCGAGGCTGGCTGGAACCGGCGCGGCGGAACCGGCCGCGCTCTCCGCCGGCCCGCGTGCCGCGGCCGGCGCGGAGGGCCGCTGGAGTTCCTCCCCGGAAAGCCCGGTGATGAAGGACAGGTAGCCCGGCACCAGGGGCAGGACACACGGGGACAGGAACGACAGCAGCCCGGCCGCGGCCGCGACAGGAGCCGCGAGCAGCAGCGGGCCGTCCGTGACGACGTCCACGACTCCCATCCGGCGTTCAGACCTCCGTCCGGAGGCGCCCGAGGACGGCGGTGAGATCCTCGGGCACGACGCCGCCG
Organism: Frankia sp. EI5c; assembly: GCF_001636565.1. Taxonomy (GTDB): domain Bacteria; phylum Actinomycetota; class Actinomycetes; order Frankiales; family Frankiaceae; genus Parafrankia. The sequence continues at coordinate 99,553 of NZ_LRTK01000016.1, read as the reverse complement.
GTGAAACGCGCCGCGATGCGGCCCTGCGCGTCCAGAACGATGGTGGAGGGCAGCCCGATCGCGATCGGCCAGCCGGCGGCCAGAACGCCGTAGCGGTCGTGGATGCTGGGATAAGGGACCTTGAAGTCCCGGACGAACGCCCTGCCGGCGGCGGCCTCCTCCTTCGCGTTCACCCCCACGAAGGCGACATCCGGGTTCTCCGCGGCCAGCCTGACCAGACCCGGTGTCTCAGCGCGGCACGGCCCGCACCAGGAGGCCCAGAAGTTCAGGACGACCGGCTTGCCCTTCAGCGAGGCGAGGTCCAACTGGTCGCCGTCCAGGGTCTCGCCAGCCAGTTTCGGCGCCTCCCGCCGGCTCGCCACCTCGACGAAGTCCTGACCGGGCGCCTGCTGGACGAATCCGAAGCCGCCGCCGCCGGTGGCGTCCACGCTGCTCGCGTTGGTGGAGCAGGCCGCGAGCCCGCCACCGGCCAGCAGCACGGCGGCGGCGGTGCCGGCCACCATGCCGCGCACCCGCCCTGTCTCCCGCACCCAGCTCAGGATGAGCGTGCTCCCTTCAACGCCGCCGGCCTTCTACGACCAACTGTAGAACTACGTCTCCCAGAGTAGGTGCCCCGGCAGCCACCTGCGTCCGGGCCCTGCCATCCGGCCCGGGACCTTCGCCATGCCAGGCCGCTACGCCACGCCGTGCGACGCCACGCCACCCCGCAACGCCGGCGGTGTCACGCCGGCGGTGTCACGCCGGCGGCGCCCCCGCCCCCTCAGCCTGCGGCCATCTCGGCGCGGTCGATGACGAACGAGGCTGTGACATCCATCCCGGAGCCGTCCGGTGGCAGCACGGCGCCGAGGCGGTGCCGCAGTTCGGCCGCGTCGGCGTGGTGGCCGATGGGGCCCATGAGAGCCAACTCGACGAGCTCGTCGGCCCCCAGGTGGAGGGTGCGGGTCAGGGCCTCGGACGTGCGCCGGGTGAAACGGCCCGCCAGCTCCGCCTCCAGCCGAGCCCGTTTACCCGGGTGAATGCCGACGAGCCCGAGCACCTCCCGCAGTTCAGCGAGATGATCCTCACCCGGAGTGACCAGGAGCAGTGTGCCACCGGGGCGCAGGAGCCGGTGCATCTCCGGCAGATTACGTGGCGCGAACACGTCGAGCAGGATGTCCACCGAGGCGTCCGGCAGTGGCCAGCCGCCGGCGACGTCGAAGGCCACCGCGCCCACCCGCGGATGGGCACGCGCCGCCCGGCGCAGCGCGGACTTCGACACGTCCATGGCCAGCCCGAGCCGGTTCGGCCGGGCGTCCACGACGGCCGCGAGGTGGTGGGCGGTCCCGGCCCCGATCTCAAGCACCAGCTCGGCCGGGCCGATCCCGCGGTGCTCCGCACCGGCGTCCGCGCCGGACGCGGTCTCGTCGCCCGGTGGTTCACCCCCCGGACGGGCCAGGGCAAGCTGACTCAGCCGGGCGGTCAGCGGCGCGTAGTGGCCGCGTCCCAGGAACGCCTCCCGGGCACTGATCATCTCGGCGGTGTCCCCGGCCACCCGCCTGGCCCGGCCCGTCCGCAGGTTCAGGTAGCCGGAACGTTCCACGTCGAAGGAATGTCCCGCCCCGCAGCGGACACCTCCCGGCCCGTCGGCCAGCGGAGCCGCGCAGACCGGGCAGCGCAGCACCCGCAGCGCCGGATGCATCACCACAGCGCCCGGCACAGCACCGGATGGGTCACCTCCGCGGCCGGGGCACGCCGTCAGGCGCCGACGGAACCGGGCGCGTTGGCGGTGGGCCCGTTGGGCTCGGCGTACTCCACCCGGACCAGCTGACTGCCCCGGTAGACCGCCGAGGTGACGCTCGCCAGCGCGCACTGCCGCCGGTCCGGGCGGTGCCACAGCCGCTGGCCCTCCAGCGCGCGCCGCGCGGTCCACACCGGCAGCTGGTGGCTGACCAGGACCACGTGCCGGCCGGGGAATGCGTCCCGCCACTCGGCGACGCTGGCGAGCATCCGCTGCGCGATCTCGGCGTACGGCTCGCCCCAGGACGGCGTGAGCGGGTTGCGCAGCAGCTTCCACATCCGCGGGTAGCGCAGGACGGCCGGTCCCGCCTCGAACGGCCGGCCCTCGAAGGCGTTGCGGCTCTCGATCAGCCGCGGGTCGATCTGGAGTGTGACCCCGTGGGCGTCGGCGATGGGGGTGGCCGTCTGCCGGGCCCGTTCCAGCGGACTCGCGACGACCGCGGCGACGTCCAGCCCGGCGAGGTGTTCGGCAGTGACCTTGGCCTGCCGCTCCCCGGTCTCGGAGAGCCGATAGCCGGGCAGCCGCCCGTAGAGCACCTTCTCCGGGTTGAAGACCTCCCCGTGCCGGACCAGGTGGACCGTGGTCAGCTCCGTCCCGCTCACGCCGCACCCCCGCTGACCAGCTCCGAACCGGCGGGGACGGCGGCGGCGGCCCGCGCAGCCGCCGGTGCCACGGCGGCGATCCGCTCCACCGCCTCGTCGTCGTGGGCCGCCGAGACGAACCACGCCTCGAACGCGGACGGCGGCAGGTAGATGCCGGCGTCGAGCATGGTGTGGAAGAAGGCCGCGTAGCGCTCGCTCGTCTGCTGCTTCGCCCCGGCGTAGTCCACGACCGCGGCGGCGTCGGTGAAGAACACGCTGAACAGTGATCCCGCGCTGTTGACCAGGTGCGGCACACCCTGCTCGGTGAGGGCCGTGGAGACGATGCCGGCGACGTCGGCCGCCCGCGCGTCGACGGTCGTGTAGACCTCGTCGGTGCAGGCGCGCAGGGTGGCCAGGCCGGCGGCCACCGCGAGCGGGTTCCCGGAGAGGGTGCCGGCCTGGTAGACGGGGCCGGCGGGGGCCAGCCGGGCCATCACGTCGGCGCGGCCGCCGAACGCCGCGGCGGGCAGGCCGCCGCCCATCACCTTGCCGAAGGTGAACAGGTCCGGTGCCCAGCCCTCCGCGGCGCCCTCGATACCCCACCAGCCCGTCCGGGAGACCCGGAAACCGGTCATGACCTCGTCGAACACCAGAAGCGCGCCGTAGCTGTCGCAGAGCTGCCGCAGACCGGCGTTGAACCCGGGCAGCGGCGGGACGACGCCCATGTTCGCGGCGACCGCCTCGGTGATCACCGCCGCGATGGTGTCGCCCCGCTCGGCGAACGTCGCCCGGACCAGATCGAGGTCGTTGTAGGGCAGGACGATGGTGTCGGCGGTGGCCGCTCCGGTGACCCCGGGAGTGTCGGGCAGCCCCAGTGTCGCCACTCCGGAGCCCGCCGAGGCCAGCAGCGAGTCGACATGCCCGTGGTAGCAGCCCGCGAACTTGACGATGGTGGAGCGGCCGGTGAAGCCGCGGGCCAGCCGGATGGCGCTCATGGTCGCCTCGGTACCGGAGTTGACCAGGCGCACCTGTTCCACCGGCCGGATCCGGTCGACGATGAGCTCGGCGAGCTCCACCTCGCCCGGGGTCGGCGTGCCGAAGCTGGTCCCCCGGGCCGCGGCCGCCGTGATCGCCTCGACGACGTCCGGATGCGCGTGCCCGAGGATCATCGGACCCCAGGAGCAGACAAGATCGACGTAGGAACGGCCGTCGGCGTCGACGAGCCGCGCGCCCTCGCCGCTGACCATGAAACGGGGAGTGCCGCCGACGGCGCGGAACGCGCGCACCGGTGAGTTCACTCCGCCGGGAACAACCCGCTGGGCGCGCTGGAAAAGATCCTCGGACGCCGGTGCGGTAGACGGAACCACCATGCCCCGATCCTTGCAGGTCTCACCCGTTGGACGCGTCCCGGCGCGGCCACCCGCACCTGGCGGGCGGCCCGTGGCCCGCGCCCGGAACGCCCGGGCCGCCCCCGCGCCGGCGGCTACCGCGCCGTCAGCGCAGGCTGGCGGGCGGAACGGGCGCGGATCCCCGGGCGGACGGCGACACGGCCGGGTGACGCAGCTGACAGCCGGAAAGGCCGCCGGCGGACGGGGGTCTGCCCCGGCCGCCCACCGGCGGCGGCTCACTGCCCACCAGGGCCCGCTGCGAGCCACCCACGACACCGGGGTGGCGGGCCGGGCGCCGGGATCCTCCGCCTACCGAGGGCCGGGCCTGGCCGCAGGGTCTTGCCTGGTCGACAGCTCCAATGATATTCCGCCGCGGCGAACGCGGCCGGGCCCCCTCCACGGCACCGCCGCGGCCCACACCCGGCCGGATGCCCTGACAGCGGCGCACTTCGGACGCGGACCAACGCCCACAGCGTTGATCAACAGGAACGTCTGTCCTACGCGAGCTTCGCCACAGGCACCACCCGCCCGGCTCGACGACGGGATGACCGAGCTGGCCAGCCGTGAGTCAGACGCGCCCGGCGAGGGTGTAGCCCGCCTCCTCGACGGCCGCGCGGACGGCGGCGTCGTCGATCTCGGCGCCGCTGGTCACGGCCACCCGCCCGGAGGCGACATCGATGTCGACCGCGCTCACGGCCGGCAGCTGGGAGATCTCCTCGCTGACCGCCGCGGCGCAGTGACCGCAGGTCATCCCAGTGACGCTGTAGGTGGTCACGATGCTGGTAACGGACATGGTGACGCCTCCCGTGATGTGTTTACGACCCCGCGCCGGGCGAGGACCGGTCCCGCGGAACCCGAGATCCCCGACACCCAGAACCCTACGCCCATACCCCTCCCCCGTAGGGTTCCCCGGCGGGTCGGGCAGGCCACACGGCACCCACCACGTACTGGCGGCGACGACCGGGACGGCTTCGGGCGCTCCCGGCGAAGCCAGCCGTCAGATCAGCCGCGGGCTCCGAGACGCGCGGCCACCTCGGTCGCCCAGTAGGTCAGGATGATCTCCGCGCCGGCCCGGTGGATCGAGGTCAACGTCTCCATGATGATCCGTTCCCGGTCGACCCACCCGTTGGCCGCCGCCGCCTCGACCATCGCGTACTCCCCGGAGACCTGATAGGCGGCGACCGGGACGTCCACGGAGTCGGCGACCGCGCGCAGGATGTCGAGGTAGGCCAGCGCGGGCTTCACCATGACGACATCGGCGCCCTCGGCGAGGTCCAGCGCCACCTCCCGCAGTGCCTCCCCGACCGACCGGGCGGGGTCCTGCTGGTACCCGGCCCGGTCACCGAACTGCGGCGCGCACTGGGCCGCCTCCCTGAAGGGGCCGTAGAAACCCGAGGCGTACTTGGCCGAGTAGGCCATGATCGGGATCTCGGTGTGGCCGCCGCCGTCGAGCGCGGCCCGGATCGCGGCCACCTGCCCGTCCATCATCCNGCTGGGGGCGATCACCTCGACACCGGCCGCGGCCTGGGCGAGCGCGATCTGGCCGTAGCGCTCCAGCGTCGCGTCGTTGTCCACGTCACCGGAGGCGGTGAGCAGGCCGCAGTGCCCGTGGTCGGTGTACTCGTCCAGGCACAGATCAGCCATGATCACGATGTCGCCGCCGACCTCGGACACCAGATCGGCGATGGCGAGCTGGACGATGCCCGCCGGGTCGTCGGCGGACGAACCGCGCCCGTCCTTGCGCTCGGGAACGCCGAACAGGATGATCCCGCCGACACCGGCCGCCGCGGCCTCCGCCGCCGCCTTGCGCAGGGTCGAGCGCGTGTGCTGGACGACCCCGGGCATGGACGAGATCGGGACCGGCTCGGACACGCCCTCCCGAACGAACATCGGCAGGATGAGATCGGCCGGGTGCAGACGCACCTCCGCCACCAGCCGGCGCAGCGCCGCTCCCCGGCGCAGCCGCCGCGGGCGGGCCGAGGGGAAACCCGCGGCCATGCCGGCCGCGCCAGCCGTGCCAGCCGTGCCAGGCGTGCCGGCCGCGCCAGGCGTGCCGGTCACCGCCGGGAGCCCCGCCGCGGCTTCGGCAGCCGAGCCGCCAGCGGGCCGACCTTGCCGAGCTCCTCCCGGTGCTCGGCGGCGAACTCCGCCAGCGCGGACACCAGCGACGGGATCGAAGCCTCCGGTGCCTGGACGTCCACCCGCAGCCCGAGCTCCTGCGCGGTGGCGGCGGTGGCGGGGCCGATCNCCGCGATGACCGTCGTCTCGTGCGGCTTGCCCGCGATCCCGACCAGGTTGCGCACCGTGGACGACGAGGTGAACACCACCGCGTCGACCCGGCCGCCCTTGAGGGCCTCGCGGATCGGGGCCGGCGGCGGGGCCGCCCGCACGGTGCGGTAGGCGGTGACGTCGTCAACCTGCCAGCCGCGCTCCTTCACCCCGGCGACAAGCGTGTCGGTGGCGATGTCCGCGCGCGGGAGGAGGACGCGGTCGAGCAGGTCGAGCGAGTCGTCGAACTCCGGCCAGTCCTCCAGGAGGCCCTCGCTGGACTGCTGGCCGGAGGGCACGAGATCGGGCCGGATACCGAAGGCGCGCAGCGCGTCCGCGGTGGCCTCACCGATCGCCGCCACCTTGACCCCGGCGAAGGCCCGGGCGTCAAGGCTGCGTTCCTCGACCTTCTCCTGCACCGCCTTCACCGCGTTGACCGAGGTGAAGGCGACCCACTGGTAGCGGCCGGAGACCAGGCCGGTGATCGCCCGTTCCATCGGGGCGGCGGTGCGGGGCGGCTCCACGGCGATCGTGGGCACCTCCAGCGGGCTCGCCCCGTGCGCGCGCAGCGAGTCGGAGAGGATCGCCGCCTGCTCCTTCGTCCGGGGCACCAGCACCNTCCAGCCGAACAGGGCGCGGGTCTCCCACCAGGACAGTTTCGAACGGGTGCCGACAACCTGGCCGACGCAGATGACGACCTCGTGCGGGGGGGTCGCGGTCGCGCCGAGCATGGGGGCCGCGTCCGCCTCGATGCGGTCGAGGGTGGAGGTGACGGTGCGCTGGTCGGTGGTCGTGCCGTCCACCGTGACCGCGACCGGGGTGTCACCGGGGCGGCCGTGCTCGACCAGCGCGGTCGCCACCTTGCCGATCTCGGTCGGGCCGGCGGTCACGACCAGGGTGCCGGGCGCCTGCGCGAGCGCGCCCCAGTCGACGTCACCCGGTGCGCTGGGCAGGCCCAGCCCGCCGAAGCCGGTGGGGGTGCCCAGCCCGAGCGGGGCACCGAAGCCGCCACCGACGCCGAGCGGGCCGCCACCCAGGCCCGACAGCGGCCGGCCACCGAGGCGGGAGGTCCCGAAGGGAGGCGGGGTGAGCGGCCCGACCGGCTCACCGGCCCCGAACGACGAACCGCTGCTGACCGAGCCCGAGGAGGAGAAGACACCGGACGTGCTCGCGAAGGTCACCGGCGAGCCCGGCGCCACACCGGCGTAGGTGGCCACGGCGGCGGACGTCGACACGCCCGGGACCACCCGGTAGGGAATCCGGGCCTTGGCCAGGGACTGCGCGTCGGCGGCGCCGATCCGGGTCAGCCACGGGTCCGAGGCGTAGAGGCGGACGACCTTCTCGCCCGCGCGGGCCCGGCTCACGACCGCCGCCGTCGCGGCCTCCGCGTCCCGCACCGGCTTCGGGGCGTCGAGATCACCGATCCGCAGCACCTCGGCGGGCAACGAGTCGACCACGGCCGGCGGTACGTCCGGGTCGGCGACCACCACGTCCGCGGCGGCGAGAGTCTCGACGGCGAGAACCGTGAGGAGCCCCGGGTCATGGGGTCCGGCACCCACGAGGGCGACCGGCGACACGGGCTTCTTGGTACGTCGGGTGGCCATGCTCAGCTTGTTCCCATCAGCGTCTGTGCTCCGGCGGACAACAGCTCGTCCGCGAGGCGCTGCCCGAGCGCCTCCGGGTCGACGGCAGAACCGGTGAGTTCACGCCGCAGGACCCTGCCACCGTCCGGCGCCGCGACCACCGCCCGCAGGCGGACGTCACCCACGGCGGGCGCACCATCGCCACTCGTGCCCGGGGGCAAGCCGCTACCCGCCAGGATCTGGGCCAGGGCACCCACCGGTGCGGTGCAACCGGCTTCGATGCCCGCCAGGAAAGCACGTTCGGCTCTGACCGCGGCGCAGGACGGTGCGTCGTCGAGCACAAACCGTAGCAGCTCGGCGAGACCTCCATCGACGTCCTGGCCCAGACCTGGTCCGCTCTGGTCCGCGATGGCCGGTACCGCCCAGACGGCCGACGCGTCACGTGCGCATTCGATCGCCAACGCACCCTGCCCCGGCGCGGGAAGGATCACCTCGGCCGGGATGATCTCGGTGACGGCGTCGAGCCGGTCGAGGCGGTCGAGACCGGCGTGCGCCAGGATGACGGCGTCCACCTCGCCGTCGATGGCCTTCTTGATCCGGGTGTCGACGTTCCCCCGGATCGGGACGACCTCGAAGCCGTGGCCGAGCGCCCGCAGCTGCGCCGCCCGCCGGGGCGACCCGGTACCGACCCGCGCGCCCGGGCCCAGCTCGGCCAGCCCCCTGCCGTCGGGTGAGACCAGGACGTCGCGGGGGTCCGCCCGCGGCGGGACCGCGGCCAGTACCAGGCCGTCCGGGGTGGCGGTCGGGAGGTCCTTGAGCGAATGGACCGCGAGGTCGATCTCGCCCGCGAGCAGCGCGTCCCGCAGCGCGCTCACGAAGNCCCCCGTCCCGCCGATCTGGCTGATCGCCCCCTGCGACCGATCGCCGTCCGTCACGATCTCGACGAGTTCCACCGGCCGGCCGAGCCGGGTCCGCAGGATCTCGGCCACCTTGCCCGACTGGGCCAGGGCCAGCGCGGAACGCCTGGTACCCAGCCGCAGCGGTCGAGGCTCGGGCCGGGCCTGCGGGTGCGCGTCGGCCCCTCGGGTGTGTGTCACGTTCTCTCCACCAGATCCAGGTCGGGTGCGGAGACGATGGCCGGCACGTCCCGTGGCAGGTCGAACAGCTCGCGCAGGGCTTCGGCGTACGAGTCCCCGCCAGGCGCCTCCGCGAGCTGCTGCACCCGCACCGTGGGTGCGTGCAGCAGCTTGTCGACGACTCTGCGGACGGTGCCGGAGACCATGTCCCACTCACGGTTGTCAAGGTCGGGCAGGCGGGTGCGCAGCCGCTCGAGCTCATCGCGCACCACCGCCGCCGCGTGGGCCCTCAGCGCCACCACCGTCGGGGCGACCCGCTCCGCGCGCCGCCGGTCCAGGAACCCGGCCACCTCGGTGGCGACCAGCGACCGGACGGCCTCCACGTCATGGGACACCTGCGCCCCGTCCAGGGCAACCCGGAGAGCCTCGATGTCGATCAGGGTGACCCCGGGCAGCTCCCGTACCGCGGGGTCGATGTCGCGCGGGAGCGCGAGGTCGAGGAAGACCAACGGCCGGCCGCCGCGGCCCGCGACCGCGGACCGGACCACCTCCTGGCCCACCACGAGCCCGGAGGCACCGGTCGAGGAGATCACCAGATCGGCCCGGCCGACCTCGTGCGCGATGTCGGCCAGCCCGACCGCCCGCGCCTCGTGGGCCTCCGCCACGCGGGCCGCGTGCGCCGGTGTGCGGTTCGCGACCACCACCTCGCCGGCCCCGGCGCGCCGGACGGTCTGGGCCGCCAGCGAGCCGACGGCACCCGCGCCGATGATCAGCACGCGCGCTCCGGCGAGCGGGTCGGCCCCGGCGACCTCGACCGGTGCGGTGAGATCGGGCCGCAGCAGCTCCTCGACCGCGTCGGCCGGGTCGATGCCGGCACTCGAGACGGGTGCCGCCAGCGCGTCCGGCCGGCGGGCCTCCAGGTCGAAGGCCGCCATCCGGACACCGACCGAGACGATCGACGCCCCCGCCGAGTCGATGGACGTCTCGGTGTGGGCCCGCTTGCCGACCCGCAACGCGGTCTGGAACAGCCCGGCGAGCGTTCCGCTCGTCACCTCGGCCGCCTGGGCGAGCCGGAAGGCCACCCGGACCTGGCCGAGGATCTGCGTCTCGCCGACGAGCATCGAGTCCAGGCCGCACACCACGGAGAACAGGTGGCTGACCGCCCGCGCCTCGTGGTGGACGTACAGGTGCGCCGCCAGATCGCTCATCGGCACGCCACACACCCGGCTGAGCTGGTCCGAGATGTCCGCGAGCCCACCGTGGAAGGTCTCCACCTCCGCGTAGATCTCGGTGCGGTTGCAGGTGGAGAGGACGACCGCCTCGCTCACGTGGTCAGCGGCCACCAGGTCGTGGAGAACCTTGGGCGCGTCGTCGGTGGAGACCGCCGCCAGCTCCAGCAGCGAGGTCGGCGCGGTCCGGTGGTTGAGGCCCACCGCCAGCAGGCTCACTCGGACTCACCTCCACTCGCGGTGGCGGGCAACGACAGCTCCGGCACCTGCACCGGCTCGACCAGCACCGGCTCGACCAGCACCGGCTCGACCTGCACCGGCTCGACCTGCACCGGCTCGACCTGCACCGGCTCAGCCTGTGCCGGCGCCACCCGCGACGGCGGTGGCACCACCCGACGGGTCATCCGCACGACCTCACCAGCCTCGTCATCCACGACGCCGCCCGGCCCCGGTTCGCCACCGGCGGCCGGACCCCCCGTCCCGGGGGCCAAACCAGGCGACGGACGTTTGCGCGCTTCGTGAAAGGAGAGAATCTGCAGCTCCAGGGCAAGGTCGACCTTACGCACATCCACCCCTTCGGGCACCGAAAGCACCGTAGGCGCGAAGTTCAGGATGCTGGTCACGCCCGCTGCGACCAGACGGTCGCAGAGTTGCTGGGCAGCGGCCGCCGGCGTGCAGATCACGCCGATGGTCACCCGGCACTCCTCGATGACCGCTTCCAGCTCGTCAACCGGCCGGACGACGACCTCACCGACCCGCTCACCCACCCGGGACGGATCAACGTCCACCAGCCCCGCGATCCGGAAGCCACGGGCGTGAAAGCCGCCGTATCCAGCCAGCGCATGCCCGAGGTTACCCACGCCGACGAGCACCACCGAGCGGTCTTCGGTCAGACCGAGCTCGGCCGAAATGCACTCCAGCAGGATGCCCACCTCGTAGCCGACGCCGCGGGTGCCGAAGGAGCCCAGCTGGGAGAGGTCCTTGCGGACCTTCGCCGAGGTGACGCCGGCGGCGGCGGCGAGCGTGTCCGACGACACCGTGTGCGTCCCACGTTCGCCGAGAGCCGTGAGCACACGAAGGTAGAGGGGAAGCCGGGCCACGGTCGCCTCAGGCATCGGAGATCTGCCCGACAGCCGCCCGGTACCCCGCCGAGGTTGACCCATCCACGGCTCCCGACATCGTTCGAAGGTGCGGGGTTCGAAGGTGCGGGCCGGCCACTCGACGGTGACGGACCGGCGACCGGCAGCGCGGACCGGGGCCGCCCTCTTCCGGACCGGCACACACCCCGCGGCCGCGTTCACCCGGCGCCATGACTCACCCGGCGTTCACACATCGCCCGGCGGTCATCGCGGCCGACGACCGCGTCTGCGGACCCATCGAGTCTACGACTTCGTGAAGGGATTCACGAAGTACTTCCGGGACGGCCGGCNCTCCCCGTGCGGTCGGATCGCCCGGAACGACCGGTGCGCCAGGACCACCGGTCCCCGGCCAGGGCGCGCCGCAGCCGCTCCTCCTCGACCCGCCAGTAGCCGTGCTCCCGCCCGTCCACGAGGACCACCGGAACCCGGTCACCGTAGGCGTCGGCGGTCGCCTGGTCGGCGTCGGCGTCGATCTCCCGCCAGCCCACACCCAGCTCCGCGCTCACCCTTGCGATGACCTGCCGCGCCTCATCGCACAGATGACAGCCCGCCCGGGTGACCAGGCCGATCCGCTCCGCCACCCGCGAACCCGGACCGCGGCCCGAACCGGACGCGGGCCCAGCCCCGGACTCCGCACCGGGTGCGGCATCCGGTGCGGCACCGGGCCCGAGGCCCCCCGAGCCCCGTACGGGGCTCCCTGCGGACTTCTCTCCGTGGGCGTCGATCACCTGAGCGACGATAACGCTTACCCGCCGGATGGATACCTGCCATCGGGTGGCAACGCACTGTCCGTCCGCGAGCGGCGGCGCATTACGGTTCTCGGTCTCCCAGGTTGGGGTTCCCGGCTACACTCAGCTACTCGGCGGCTATCGTGGTGACGGTCACCTGGCCGTCCACCGCTTTCCGGCGGGATGACCGCACCGCACCGCCTCGCCCGCGAGCCGTCATGACCCGCGACGTCCACGCCCGGGAGTCCCCATGCGCGCCACGACGTGCCCCGCTCGTCGACGGCAGCGGGCCGGGGCCTGTGTCGCATCGACCTGCCGGCGGCGGCGCCCAGCTGCCGTGACGGCGATCGGGGCCGGGTGGCCGGGCCGGCCACCGGCGGAGCCACCGTGCGGCCGGTGATCAGGCGCGCCACCACCCCGCGCGGGGNGACCAGGAGCGCTGCTGCCGGGCTCGACGGGACCCTCGCCTTCCCGGCTCCGTTCCCGTTCCCGCTCCCGGTCACGGTCACGCCGGGGGCCGCCGGGGTGGGCCGGCGGCAGCGGCGGGCGAGCCGTCAGCGGACATCCCAGCTGCTGGGGGTGCTGCCGGTACTCGGCGCGGCGGTCACGGTGGCCCGCGCGACCGCGGGCGACACCGCACGAGTCGACGAACCCCCGGGCAGCCTCGGCGCCCCGCCTCCTGGCGAGCCGTCCGATCCGGGCGGGGAGGCCGACCTCGTCCGGCGAGCCCGGCTCGGGGAACGGGAGGCATTCGGCCAGATCTACGACCGGTACGCGGAGTTCGTCTTCCGCTATGCCTACTACCGCGTCGGGGGTAACCAGGCCGTGGCCGAGGATGTGGTCTCCGAGACGTTCCTGCGGGCGCTGACCCGGATCTCGACCTTCGAGTGGCAGGGGCGGGACATCGGCGCCTGGCTCGTCACCATCGCCCGAAACCACATCGTGGACCTGGCCCGGTCCGGCCGGGCCCGGATGGAGTTCCCGACCGCCGACCTGCTGGCTGCCACCGAACGGGGAGTGCTCTTCACCACCGCGATCCCCGGCCCGGAGGACGCCGTGCTGTCCGCGCTCGACCTGCGCGAACTGCTCCGGGCGCTCGGCTCGCTCGGCTCGGAACAGCGCGAGTGCGTCACGCTGCGCTTCCTCGAAGGGCTGTCCGTGCGCGAGACCGCGCGGGCGATGAACAAGAACGAAGGCGCGGTGCGGGCGCTGCAACTACGGGCCGTGCGCGCGCTGGCCCGCAGCCTGCCCGTCCCCCGGCGGGACTGAACGCCCCCACCGTTCCGTCCGCGGGTGGTCGCGCGTCGTAGGCTGGCGGCGCCGCTCGACGAGCCCGGGCACCCGGAGCCACTCCGGCGCCCGCGGGTGGCCAGGGCCGGGCCGGCCGCCACCGGCGGCGGCGATCGGACGGGGGTGGAGATGACATGAGAGTGCGACGGCGCAAGGAACATCTGGGCGGGCGCGAGGCCGCCGAGGCGGCGGCCACTGCCGCGCTGAAGGTGGCTGCCGAGGAGGTTGCCAAAGCTCCGCCGGACGAGTCCGCCGCCGCCTTCTTCGACGTCGACAACACGATGATGGCCGGCGCCTCGATCTTCTATTTCGCGCGTGGCCTGGCCGCCCGTGACTTCTTCGACTCCCGGGACCTGCTCCGGTTCNGGTGGCAGCACATCAGCTACCGGCTGCGCGGGCTGGAGGACCCGAACGGGATGCGCGACGCCCGGGAGGCCGCGCTGGCCTTCGTCGCCGGGCGCAGCGTCACCGACATCGTCCGCTACGGCGAGGAGATCTACGACGAGCGGATGGCGCAGCAGATCTACTCGGGCACCCACGCGCTGGCCCAGCAGCACCTCGACGCCGGGCAGCGGGTCTGGCTGGTGACGGCCACCCCGGTGGAGCTCGCGTCGATCATCGCCCGGCGCCTCAGTCTCACCGGCGCGCTCGGCACCGTCAGCGAGGTGGCGGACGGCTGCTACACCGGCCACCTCGTCGGCGAGCCGTTGCACGGGCCCGCGAAGGGCGCGGCGGTGCAGGCCCTGGCCGAGCGCGAGGGCCTCGACCTGTCACGGTGCTGGGCCTACTCGGACTCGATCAACGACCTGCCGATGCTCTCCCTCGTCGGGCACCCGGTTGCCATCAACCCGGACCCGGACCTGCGCGCCGTCGCGCGCGAACGCGACTGGCTCATCAAGGATTTCCGCACCGCGCGCAAGGCCGCCCGGATCGGCATCCCCACCGCGGCCGGGCTCGGCGCCCTCGGCGGTGGCGTCGCGGCCGGCATGGCGCTGCGCCGCCGCTACGGCGGAGCCTAGGCACCCGCCTCGGGCCGCACCCGCGGCTAGAAGAAGACCGAGCGGCGCTGCATCAGCAGGCCGTACAGCGTGTGCTGGATCGTCTCCCGGATGCGGTCGTTGAGCTCGAAGACGAGCATCGGGTCCTCGGCCGCCGCCGCGGTGTAGCGACTCGTGTCCACCGGCTCGCCGAACTCGATGATCCACTTACTCGGCAGCGGAAGCAGGCCGAGCAGGCCGAGCAGCGGGAACGTGGGCGTTATCGGCAGGTAGGGCAGTCCCAGGAGCCGAGCCAGCGTCCGGGCGTTACCGATCATCGGGTAGATCTCCTCCGCACCCACCACCGTGGTCGGAATGATCGGCGCCCCCGTCCGCAGCGCGGCGGAGACGAAGCCGCCCCGGCCGAAGCGCTGCAGCTTGTACCGCTCGCTGAACGGCTTTCCGATGCCTTTGAAGCCCTCCGGCCACACGCCGACGAGGTGGCCCGCGGTGAGCAGGCGTTCGGCATCCGCCTGGCACGCCAGCGTGTTGCCGGTCTTGCGGGCCAGCGGAGCGAGGAACGGCACCGCGAAGACCAGGTCGGCGGCGAGCATCCGCAGGTGACGGTGGGCCGGGTGGTGGTCGAGGACTGCCAGCGCGGTCATCATCGCGTCCAGCGGGAGCGTCCCGGAGTGGTTCGACACGACCAGCGCGCCGCCCTCGTCCGGGATGTTCTCCAGCCCTCGGGTCTCGACCCGGAAGTAGTTCCGGTAGATCGGGCGGAGCAGCGGCGCCACCACATGCTCGGTCAGGTCGACGTCGAAGCCGTGCTCGTCCACCGTGTAGTCGCCGGTGATCCGGCGGCGCAGGAAGGCCAGCGTCTCGGCCAGGACCCGCTCCAGCTCGCCACCGCCCGGTCCTCCCGGGCCCGGGGCGGAATCCGCACCCGGCCCGGAGTTCACGTCGCCCGCGGACGGCTCACCTCCCGCGGACGGCTCACCTCCGGCGGACGGGTCGGCGCCCGCGGACCCGTCGCCAGCGGCGGCGGTGGTATCTCTCGTGGCCCGGCCATCCGTCGCCTCATCCGTCGCGTCACCACCGCCGGCCGCCGGACGGCGGCCGCGGGCCGGCCGCGTGCCGTCGACCACGTGCAGACCGACCGGGCCCTTCCGCCCGTTCGCCCCGGGCCGCCCCACGGTGGGACCCGAACCGTTGGGGTGGCCCACCGCCTCCGGCGGCTGTGGCCCCGTGGGTCCGGTGGGCCTCGACGGGCCTGTTCCCCCTGTTGATGTCATACGCGCATCGGCCCTCTCCACGAGTCGCCGGCCTGACCGGCCATCAGGACGTTCCGGGAGGCCGGTGACCGGTGACCGCGCCGACCAGGCCGCGTTCCACCCGCGAGACCAGCTCGTGGTCGATGGTGAACCGCAGGTCACGGTCGCGGACGAAGCTGTCGAACGTCGCGACGGTCGAGTAGCGCGGGATGTACCCGAACACCTCTCGCAGCTTCGTCGTGTCGACCGCGCGCCCGTATGCGAGAAACCCCAGCTGCTCGGAGGAGAAGTCGACCAACCTCAGCCGGCGCGCGAGGTTACCCAGGGAGCCGATCGCGGGGAAGGGGATCGGCAACGGCGGCCGCCCGGCCCGCCTGATGGCCTGGGACAGCAGGAGCACCCCGTCCCCCGCCACGTTGAACGTGCCGGCGTGGGTCTCTCGCGTGGCCTTCATGAGGACGGCCATCGCGTCGTCGGTGTGCAGCAGCTGGATGCGCGGGTCGAAGCCGAGGACGGTCGGCACCACCGGCAGGTCGAGATAGCGGGCGAGCGGGGTCTCGACCCCCGGGCCGAGCGTGTTCGCCAGGCGCAGCACCGTCACGGCGATGTCTGGCCGGCGCCGCCCGAACCCGCGGACGTAGCCCTCGACCTCGACCGCGTCCTTCGCGTACCCGCCGCCGGGAAAGCCTCGCGGCTCCATGTCCTCGGTGAACAGGGCCGGGTCGCGGGGGGACGAACCGTAGACCGAGGTCGTGGACTTGACCACCAGCTTCCTGACTCCCGGCGCCTTCTGGCAGGCCGCGAGCAGCTGCATGGTCCCGATGACGTTGATCTCCTTCATCGCCGTCCGCCCGCCCGCCCCCAGCGGGGTGGCGAGCACGCTCAGGTGCAGGACGGTGTCGATCCCGGCGGTGGAGATCAGCTTCGCGATCAGCGGGTTGCGGATGTCGACCCGGACGAACTGGGTCCGGCCCAGGTCCTCCGCGGGCGCGATCGTGTCCACACCGACCACGTCGACGATGTCGGGATCGGCGGCCAGGGCCAACGCGGCCTGGGCGCCCAGCGGGCGCGACACCCCTGTCACAAGCACGCGACGTGGCCCCATCGACGCCTCCCGCGCGAAGCTCTCCGAGTCGATCTGCGACCGGCCCTGGGCGGTCATCGTACGCCGCCCGCGCCCCTCTTAGCTGCACAGCGTCACATCGAACGCCCTACATCGATACTTAGCGTAGCCGCACCTAGCCAGTTGGGCATCGTATGGCGGCATCAAGCATCGATGTCAGAAGTGCCGAACGAGTCAGCCCGGGAGACGCGGGGCGAGGTGCCCGGCTCGTCACCGGCGGCCGCGCGCGGCGACCGCCTGCGCCGGCAGGCCGTTGCGGGGCACCTGCGCGACGACGACGGCGTCACCCCGCCGCAGCCGGAGCACCTCGGCCGCCCGACCGCAGTTCACCGCGATCATGATCTGGCGCAGCGCGTCCTCACAGAGCGCCATCTCACCCGGAGCCACCTCGCCGTACGTGTGCGCGAAGGGCATCGTCAGCTGCCGTGCGTCGGCCCGGATCTCGACCCGATCGCCGAGCAGGATGCCGGCAGCCTCAAGTTCGGCCCGGGCCATGTTGAGGGAGAGGTTGCCGAAATGGTCCACCGAGACCACCTCGCCGTGGACGTGGTCGTCATCCACATGGCAGGTGCGCGGCTCGACGGCGACCAGCTCGGCCGGGTCGAGCTGGGGGCCGACATCAGCCGGCGACAGCCCGGCGGCAAGCCTGGCCGCGACCGGCGCGTACACGTCGCGCCCACGGAACACCGCGGTGGGCAGCGGCAGCCACAGGTCCGGGTTGGAGATCTCGTAGGCGTCCCTGACGCCGCCGAGCACCTCCCAGCCCAGCGAGGCGACCCCGTTGTCGGGTGCCACGAACAGTGAACCGTCCGCGGCGC
The DNA here is from genome assembly GCF_001636565.1 of Frankia sp. EI5c. Classification (GTDB taxonomy): domain Bacteria; phylum Actinomycetota; class Actinomycetes; order Frankiales; family Frankiaceae; genus Parafrankia. The sequence goes on along the minus strand of NZ_LRTK01000016.1, from coordinate 82,302 downwards.
GCACGACGATTCCGCGGGTGTACCCGCTGGCGTCGAGCTGCTCGACGACAACGAGATGAATTCCGGACGGGAGGTAGCCGACCGCACCGACCAGGGTCACCGCCGCCTGACCGACGTCCTGCGGCTCGATCGAATGGCACAGGTCGAGGACCCTGGCCTCCGGCGCGTGCCGGGCGATGATGCCGTGGCAGACACCGACGCAGGCGCCATCCACCCCGTAGTCCGACATGAACGTGATCCACGCGCTGGCCATAGGACCCCCTGTGCCCGGCCGGCGCCGTTGCCGGCCACCCGAACAGGGTGCCATACAGTGACGACAGCAGCGCGCATGTGAACACGGAGCGAAACCGTATTGTCACACGAGCCAGGCGGGCCAGAACACCGCGAGACGTCGTCAGCAGCTGGCGAGGAGCACCAAGGGACCACACCCTGACGTCCGGGACAGCCGGAAGAGCTGGCCACGGCACAGCTACATACGGGACAACCCAGGGCTGGCAGCGGTGACCCACGCTGCCGGAGGTCACCGGCCGGCCCCCCGCTGGCCGCCGACCTCCGCCGCCCCCGCGACCGCTACTTCTTGTTGCGGCGCTGGACCCGAGTCCGCTTGAGCAGCTTGCGGTGCTTCTTCTTGGCCATACGCTTGCGACGCTTCTTGATTACGGAACCCACGTACCCGACCGATCTGTTGACGAGGTTTTTCCGAGCGAGCCTACCCGCCGAAACGGTGTGGCCCGGCATCCGGTGCGCCGTCACGCCGACGTCGGTGCCGATCCGGCGTCTGTCGATCAGCCGACGGACCGCCGCCGGACCGCCGCCGATCGGTCACGTGGCGGCCGTCAGGACGCACCGAGCTCACGGGACCGCCGATAGGCGGCCTCCACCGCATCCAGGACGCCGGCCCGCACACCGGCCCGGTCGAGCTGCCGCAGCGCCGCGACGGTCGTTCCGCCCGGCGACGTGACCGCCTCCCGCTGCAGCGAGGGATGCCCGGCTCCGGACTGCCCGGCAGCGTCGGAACCGGCCCCGTCGCGGAGCATGCGCGCGGACCCGGCGGCGGTCTGCACCACCAGCTCGGCTGCCAGGGCCCGCGGGAGGCCCAGGAGCACCCCGCCCTCGATCATCGCCTCGATCAGGTAGAAGAAATAGGCCGGGCCGCTGCCGGAGAGCGCGGTGACCGCGTCGAGCTGGGCCTCGCTCACCCGGACGACCCGCCCGACCGGGCGCAGCATCTCCTCGACGAACGCCAGGTGCTCGTCGCCGGCGCCGGGGCCCGCGCACAGGGCCGACATGGCCTCGTCCACCAGCAGCGGCGTGTTCGTCATGACCCGCACGACCGCGGTGCCCGGCGGCACCCGCTCGGCGACGAAGCCGGACGTCACCCCGGCGGCCACCGAGACGACCAGTGCCCCCGGCCGCACCTGGTCGCGGATCTCCGCCAGCACGGAGCCCATGTCCTGTGGTTTCACCGCCAGGACCACGACATCGGCCGCGGCCACCGCGGCCGGCGGGTCAACCACCTTGACCCCGAAGGACGCGGCGATCTCCGCGGCCCGGCGCTCGTCCCGCTCCGCCGCGAGCACCTCGGACGGCGTCCGCCCGGCCCGCAGCAGACCGGACAGCAGCGCGCCGCCGAGCCGACCTACCCCGACGATCGCTAGAACGCTCCTGCCCTGCACAGATCACTCCCCTCACCTTCGCGGCCGGCCGCCCGGGCAGCGGCGCCGCCGGTGCAGGTTACGACCTCCCGGACACGCGCGTTCCTACCAGCTCTCACCCGTGCCGGGCATCGGTCCGAACAGCGGGTCCGGCTCGGCGGTGGGTGCCGCGGGCATCCCGACGCCGAAGTGGGCATCCGACCCGCGAAGCAGCGCCGGGTAGGCGGCCCAGTCCGGTACGGGTGTCGGTTCGATCCAGCCGCTCGGGCGGCCGGAACCCAGAGCGGGCCCGTGCTCGTACACCGGCGGCCCGCCCGGGCGGTCGTACGTCACCTCGCCGGCGCGGGGCCCGGCGAAGCCGGCAGTACCCGCCCGGTCGGGGGCGACCCGCACCGGAACCTGGTCCTGCTCGCGCAGGGGGTAGCCCTCGTCCACCCAGTCGACCTCCACCTCGACGCCGGCCCGCGCGTCCACCGGCTCGGGTTCGCGCGGCTCCCGCGGCCCGGAAACACCCCGAGGAGCCAGCGGTTCCCGCGCGTCGGGCAGCTCCGGCGGACCGCCTCGGTCCGGCAGACCGCTCCGCTCCGGCAGACCGCTCCGCTCCGGCTGGCGGGCAGCGGCCGGTGACGTGTCCGACCGCTTCGGCCAGCGGGCCTGGAGCGGCTTCTCTACGAACCGGTTGGCCAGCCAGGCCGCGATGGTGGTGCCCACCGCGGCGACGGCTACCGCGGGCCACAGCCCGATCCTCGGTACGAGCCGGTCGGCCGCGACCGAGCTGACCGGGTAGTGCCACAGGTAGATGCCGTACGTCATCTTCCCGAGCCAGGCCATCCTCGACCACCCGAGCAGCCGCACCCAGGATGCCTCCCGGTTCAGGTCAGCACCGAGGATCAGAACCGCGCCGAGTGCCGCGGTCGGCACATAGGCCGCGTAGTCGAGCCAGTTCGGGTCGTGGGCCGCCTCGCGCGGTCCGAAGAAGCAGAGCAGCAGCATCGCGATCGCGGCCGGCAGGCCGAGGGCGGCGAGCCGGCGGCCCGCCGTCCAGCGCTGAGCAGCGGCGCGGGTCGCGGGCGCGGAGACTGCCCGACTCCGGTCGCCGCCGGCGTACTCCGTGGTGAGCGCCCGCAGCCGGTTGTCCCGCCAGACCGCCAGCAGGGCCCCGATGAGCAGCGGCGCGACGTGGGTGTCGGGTGCCAGGTAAACCCGGCTGCGCGGGGCGCCGTTCGCGGCCAGGGCAAACGTCCAGCCCATCACCAGGCCGATCGACGCGATCANGAAGACGAGCAGGTGTGGCCGCAGCCGCGCCGAACGCGCGAACGCCAGGAAGGCGAGCGNCCAGAGCAGGTAGAACTGCGCCTCCATCGACAGCAACCAGACGTGGGACAGCCAGTTGCCGCCGGCTTCCGGGTGCGCGACCTTGTACCAGTTGTTGACGTTGAAAAACGCCGAGACCGCGCTGCTGACGTAGTCGTCGCGGTACTCGGTCTCCGCCCATTTGAAGGCGACCGTCACGGCGAGGCCGACGAAGAGGTAGAAGGCCATACCCGGCATCAGGCGGACGGCCCGCCGGAGCAGGAAGCGCCCGATCGAGACGGTGCCCGTGCGGGTCCGCTCGGCTGTCAACAGCGTGGTGACGAGGAATCCGCTCAGCACACAAAGCAGGTCGACGGCCACATTGCTGGCGTTGATCGCGCCCAGGCCGCCGGCGAGAATGACGTAGACGCAGACGACTCGGAGGCCGTCGAGCGCGGGGTGGTGGGCGAACCTGGCCGCGGCGGGCGCCGCAACGTCGCCGGCAGGCCGGGGCACTGACGCTCCTGGCACCCGTGGGTGCTCCCCACCAGGCAGACCTGGTCGCGGCGGGCCGTTGGTCGCAGACCGGGAACCGGCTCTCACGATCGCGCGTCTCCTCGTCCAGCCGGGGAGGCGGCGAACCGGACGTGGGCGCGGGTGGTACGTCGGCCCAGCCACGCTCGCCCGTGGCCTGCCAGCCCGGCTCCGTAAACAGGGGCACGCCCACGCCCGCCGGCCGGACGACGGCACACCGAGTCGGACAGAACCCCACGAACCACCCGACGATAGCGGGCAGCCCTTGTCAAAGGTCCGTTGCGCACGGGGACCGGCCCTTACGGGCAGCCCGAACTCCGGCGGAATCGGGCGTCGGCGCGGATCAGGGAACCCGGGCGACGACCAGCATCGTCCGAAACGGCTCGGTGATCCGGCCGTCGGGGAACGAGCGCAGCAGCGAGCGGCGCTCCGCGGCCAGGAAGTCCTCCAGCCGGTCACCGAGCCCGGCGACGAACGACTTCGAGCGCAGGCAGGTCTCGTACAGTTCGAGATCGATCTCGCGGTACCAGCGGCAGGTCACCGTGGTCACCTCGGCGAACAGACCCGTCCAGCGCAGCTCGTCGGCGAACGGGCGGTCGCGGTAGTCCCGGGTGTAGCCGGGGCTCATCGCCTCCAGGCGCTCCTGCTGGCGTTGGTACCAGTGGAAGTCCTCGGCGTCGACATCGTTCCACCACACCGCCAGCGAACCCCCGGGACGCAGCACCCGGGCCGCCTCCGCCGCGGCCGTCGGCACCCGCACCCAGTGCCAGGCCTGCGCATAGGTCACCAGGTCGACGCTGGCGGCTCGCAGTGGCAGGGCCTCGCCGTCGCCGCGGACCACGGGTAGCCCGGGGCTGTGCCGGCGAAGCCGGTCGAGCATGACCGCGCCCGGTTCCACGGGCAGCACCCGGGCCCCGTGGCCGAGCAGCGCCCTGGTGGCGATACCGGTGCCAGCCCCTACATCGACTGCCCGGGCACCCGCGACCGGCCGGCCGGCGAGCAGCTCCAGATCGATGAACAACTGCTCGGGATAGCCGGGCCGGGCCTGGTCATAGGCATCGGCCAGCGGGTCGAACAGTGATCTGGAACTCACGCCTCGATAATGGACCGCCCCGGTGGCCCACCGCCACCAACAGATACCCGGCCGGTCAGGTCAGCGAAGTCACCTCGGCCGGGGCGGCGAGGTTGAGCCGGGTGAACGCCAGCGCCTCCGCCAGGTCGGCCTCCCGGTGGTCACGCGACTCCGCGCGCCGGGTGTTGATCTCCACGACGACGGTGCCGTCGAAACCGTTGACGGCGAGCCGCTCCAGCAGTTCGGCGCACGGCTGCGTGCCGCGGCCGGGAACCAGGTGCTCGTCCTTGGCGAGCCCGGTGCCGTCGGCCATGTGGATGTGGGCGAGCCGGTCACCGAGGCGGTCGGCCATCGCCATCGCGTCCGACCGGGAGACGCTGGTGTGGGAGAGGTCGAGCGTGACGTGCCGATACCCGTCGTCGACCGGCGACCAGTCGGGGGCGTAGGCCGAGACCTCACGGCCCCGGGCCCGCAGCGGGAACATGTTCTCCACCGCGAAGCGGACGTCGGTCTCCCCCGCCATCCGCTCGATGCCCGCGATGAACTCGCGGGCGTAGTCCCGCTGCCAGCGGAACGGGGGGTGGACGACGACGGTCGGCGCATCGAGGGTCTCCGCCACCGCGCGGGCGCGCTGCAGCTTGGCCCACGGGTCGGTGCCCCACACCCGCTGGGTCAGCAGCAGGCAGGGAGCGTGCACCGCCAGGATCGGGATGCCGTGATAGTCGCGGAGCCGCCGCAACGCCTCCGGGTCCTGGCTGACCGGGTCCGTCCAGACCATGATCTCGACGCCGTCGTAGCCGAGCCGGGCGGCCATCTCGAACGAGGTGGCCGTCGACTCCGGGTACGTCGACGCCGTGGACAGCGCGATCAGCCCACCCGGGCGGTTGGTGCCTGCTCCGGGCCGCATACCCGGTACCCTGCCCGGCCGCGTCACAGCTGATGTCACTCCTGGCATGATCTCCTGCCGCGGCGTGACCAGGCCGGCTGATGGCGCCGACGACGAAGTGGTCTCCGCCGTCGGTGCCACCGGCGCCGACCGCCTCCTGGCACCGTGTGGCTGCACGTCGACTCCCTGTCAGAACCTGGGCGGGGCGGCCCGACGGAGCGCCGCACGGGACTCACCCCGGACCGGCGGGAACCGGTCCCTCCATCCAGGCTAGGCCATACTCCACGGACCGCCGCCCCGAGTGGCCATCCCCTGCCGGCCGGCGGAAGCACCCGGACGGGGTGGCCCGGACGGTCGCGGAGCGCGGGGCACGGGCGCACGGGCGCGCGGCGCCGCGCGGTGACACCGCGGGACGGATCGGCGGGAAGGCTCGAGAAGCACCGGCCGGGCGCCGCCGGGGTTCGGCCGGTGGCTCGACCACCGCAGGTCAGGCGGTGCGGTCCGATGCCCACCACACCGATCCGCGGCCGTCTTCGGGATTGCCGTCAGTGGGTCCAGCGCATGCGCTGGGTGTCTTCGANGTCGGCCACAGCCACCCGGCCTCGCCAGGAAAGTGGCTGAGTCCGCTCGAGATCGAGCTCACCTCTGACCGCAGCGGCCGGAACGGCGGCGGGCTGACCGCCGGCAGGGATTTTCGAGGGAAACTTCCCGTTGAACACCTTGCGAAGGAACGTAGACCGCAGAATCACGAAGTGGTGAATCGCCAGCGTCACACCAAAGGTGAGGACGACGATGAGGAACATCTGCGGCGCACCGATACTCGGATCGAAGGAGAAAGCGGTCGCGAAGATGTAGATGAACAGGAAGTGCAGGAGATAGATCGTATACGAAGCGTCAGCCAGGTAGCGCAGCGCGGGCCNGGGGCGGGAAACGAGCCAGGCCGCGCCCGCGAAGATTGTGGCAGTCAACGGAATCGAAAACAGGGTTTCGGTCAGCACCAGACCGGTGCCCGCCGAGAGTGCGCCGACCCATTCCTGCTTGGAGGCGAGGACGAGGAGCCCGGTCACGGCCAGGAAGATCGGCGTGGGGCGCTGGAAGGCCGACACGAGCCGCTGCCGGTCGAGGTAAAGGAGCACCCCGAGCAGGAAGAACGGCAGGAACTTCAGCGTGTGCGCCAGCAGTACGGCGTGGGTACCGGTGCCGACGACAGGTTCCAGCACGGTGCGGTGGGCACCGCGGATGACGATGGTGCTCGCCAGGACAAACAGCGTGATCACAGCCATGCCCCGGAGGCGACCCGCGCTGGCCCGCTGATAGGCGGAGCTGGAAACGAGACGCGAGAGCAGGGCCACCGCGGCCGGCGTGCACAGCGCGTAGGCCAGCAGGGAAAAGAGGAACCACAGATGCAGATACCAGCTCAGTTCACCCTCTGGAGCTGGGATCGTGTTTCCGGTCACGTAGTCCGGGAGCGAGATGTCCGGATCGTTGTGGAAGTTGTAGATCAGCCAGAGCGCGGGCGGATTGAAGAGCACCAGGGTGACCAGGAGCGGAGTCCCCACGGCAGCCAGGCGGCGGCGTACGGCGCGACTCGCGCCGTACTTCCCGACAAGCATCGCGGACAGGAATCCGGAGATGACGAAGAAGCCCTGCATCCGGAACAGGCTCGAGGAGTAGGCAATACCGTCGAAAATCCGGTCGTGGCCGAGGGTTGACGCGTGGACGAATACGCCGACCAGCATGAACACGCCGCGCAGCCCGTCCATGTAGTGGTAATGCACACCCGAACCAGGTGCTGCTTTCTGCGCTGCCACCGCGCCCCCCTCGGATCAGGCTCAGCCCTCGCGGACGATGCGCCCACACCTAGTCTCAACGGAGGAATTTACCATTTGATCCTGAACGTCACGACCTAGGGGTCGGTAGCCCTTTGGTCCCGACATCCGGCGAACTTCCGTGATCGTTCGCAGATGGGAGGCAGAGTTGGCCGGCAGGGCCGAGGCTGCGGCCGCGACCGATACGAGACGGCGACGAGACGGAGACTGAGGGTGCGGCTTTTCAGCCCGGAGCACGCGGCTTCAGCCCGGAGTGCGCGGTGACGACTCCCACTCGACTGATCGTGGAAGCCGGGCCGAAACGCCGGACCGTGCCGCGCGGACTCCCGCGAGTGGTCAGCCGCCCCCGAGGGACGGGAGAGCGCGCGGGCCGTCCAGGCCCGAGGTCAGCAGGTCGAGCCGGCGCAGGATCACTCCCTCACGCAGCGCCCAGGGGCAGATCTCCACCTCGTCCAGGTTGAGCAGGTCGAGGGCCTCGGAGGCGACGACGGCACCGGCGACCAGCTGACCGGCCCGCGAGACCGACACCCCGGGCAGCGCCGCGCGCTCCGCCACCGACATCCGGCACACCCGGGCGGTGACATCCACCAGGTCGGCCCGGCGCAGCACCCGCCGCACGTACGTGCCCCGCCCATAGGGCTCGGCGCCGGCGATCCGGGCCAGCGAGCGGAACGTCTTGGACGTCGCCACCGCCCGGGTCGGCTCCCCGATGGGATACAGCGAGCCGACAACCGGGGCGATCTGCGCGCGGACGTAGCGCCGCAGCGCGCTGAGCTCGGAGCGCTTGGGNGGATCATCACCCTCGCTCAGCCAGTCCCTGGTCAGCCGGCTCGCACCGAGCGGGAGGGAGGCCACGACGTCCGGGTCCTCGTGCATGCCGGCGCCGATCTCCAGCGAACCGCCACCGATGTCGAGGGCGAGCAGGCGTCCCGCGCTCCAGCCGAACCACCGGCGGACCGCCAGGAAGGTGAGACGCGCCTCGGCCTCGCCCGGCAGCACCGTGACCGCCACCCCGGTGTCGGCCCGCAACCGGGCGAGGACCGCGTCCCCGTCCGGCGCCTCGCGGACCGCCGACGTAGCGAATGCCACGAGGTCGACCACATTCAGGTTCTCCGCGTGCGTCCGCAGCTCATGGATGCACTCGGTCAGCGCGCGCTCACCACTTTCCGCCAGCCGGCCCTCACCGTCGAGCAGCTCGACGAGCCGCAGCGGAACCCGCACGCTGGCGGCCGGCTGCGGCTGGCCGCCGCGGTGCGCATCGACCACGAGCAGGTGGACGGTGTTCGAGCCGATGTCGATGACCCCGAGCCGCATCGGGCCGTGCGGGTGCGCGGACGCCCCCCGCGTGCCGGTCCTGTCCAAAGCCCCCACCTCTCGCGCGCGGACCGCGTCGACCGCGTCAACGGCGTCAACGGCGGCGACCGCGTCAACCGCCGCGGGCTGCACGGGGGCGGTGACCGGTACCGCGGCCGGGGTGTCGGCGTCGCCTGCCTCCCAGCGAGGTTCCGTGGGCTCGGGCAGGTCAACGGCTCCCGCGCCGGCTCCTCGGCGCGACAGGGTGGGCTTCAGCCGCACTGCCGACCACCCGCCCGGACAGTCGCGCGGGCAGCGCCGCCGCGCCCTGCGGCCCCGCCCCGCGGCGCCCCGCGAAGCTGCACCCCACAACCCCGTGCCCCACAACCCCGTGCCCCAGTACCTTGCGCCCCACTACCTTGCGCCCGACAACCGTGCGCCCGACAACCGTGCGCCACACGACCCTGCGCCCCACAACCCTGTGCCACCGCGCCGGTCACCCCCTGTACATATCGACGCCGACGTCCCGTGACCAGTACGCCGCGCAGCGGGTCAGCCCCGGAATTCCGACTGCTCCGGGGCATCCGTAGACGGTAGTGCCGCGGCTGCGCCCGCGCCGGAGGTGGCGGGNATCAGGGCTCGAACTTGTAACCGAGGCCGCGCACCGTCACCAGATGGCGCGGCGCGCCCGGCTCCGCCTCGATCTTGGTCCGCAGTCGCTTCACGTGGACGTCCAGCGTCTTGGTGTCACCGACGTAGTCCGAGCCCCACACCCGGTCGATCAGCTGCCCGCGGGTCAGCACCCGCCCCGCGTTGCGGAGGAACATCTCCAGCAGCTCGAACTCCTTGAGCGGCAGGGCCACCTGGCTGCCGTCGACGGTGACGACATGGCGCTCCACGTCCATGCGTACCCGCCCGACCTCCAGGGCGGTGTCGGACACCTCCTCGGTCTCCACCCGGCGGCGCAGCACGGCGCGGATCCGGGCGACGAGCTCACGGGCGGAGAACGGCTTGGTGACGTAGTCGTCGGCGCCGAGCTCCAACCCGACCACCTTGTCGATCTCGCTGTCGCGGGCGGTCAACATGATCACCGGAACCGTCGAGCGCGCGCGCAGCGTCCGGCAGACCTCCGTGCCGGACAGGCCCGGCAGCATCAGATCCAGCAGAATGAGGTCCGCGCCGCGCCGGTCGAACTCGGCCAGGGCGCTCAGCCCATCGCTGACGACCGCGACCTCGAACCCCTCCCGTTCCAACATGAACGACAACGCATCGGAGAAGGACTCCTCGTCCTCGACCACGAGCAGCCTGGTCACCGTCACGCTCCCTGTCTTTCCCCGGGTCCGCCGGAATCTCCGGGGGACGAGATGTCACGCCGCCCGGCGCCGGGACCTGGGCACCGTGGGAACGGCTGGTTGATCCAGCGGCTGATCAGGTTCGCGTGCCGCCACGCACATTCGGCGAGGCATCCGGTTCCGCCGTCAGCGTCCGGTCCCGGCCGGCTGATTCGCGCCCGGTGTCCGGTACCGCGGCGCCGGTGTACGGCGAGTCAGCCCGGTCGGACGGACCGGTCCCGCCCCCACCGGCCCGCTCGTCCGCGCCGGACGGCAGGCGGAGGGTGAACGTGGAGCCCCGTCCCTCCGCGCTCCATACGCTCACCGACCCGCCGTGATTGGTGGCGATGTGCTTCACGATGGCGAGGCCGAGCCCGGTTCCACCGGTTGCCCGGGAACGGGCCGGATCCGCCCGGTAAAAACGTTCGAACACCCGCTCAAGGTCCTTTTCGGCAATGCCGATTCCCTCGTCCGCGACGGAGATCTCGACGGTCGCGCCGATCTGGCGCACGCCCAGCACCACCCGGGTTCCGCGGGGCGAGTAACTGATGGCGTTGTCGAGGAGATTCGCCACCGCGGTCACCAGCTGACCCTCGTCACCGAGCACCCGCAGCCCACCGGCGCCGATGACCGCGACGGAGATCTCATGCTGCTGGGCGTTGAACCGGTTCCGGTCCACCGCCTCGGCGAGCACCACCGAGACCGGCACCGGGGCCAGCTCCGGCATCGGCTCCGCGCCCTGTAGCCGGGACAGGTCGATGATCTCCTGGACCAGCCGCGCCAGGCGGGCGGACTCGTGCGTCATCCGCGAGGCGAACCGGCGCACGGCGGCCGGATCCTCGCTGGCCTCGCTCACCGCCTCGGCGAGCACGTGCAGCGCCCCGACGGGGGTCTTGAGCTCGTGGCTCACGTTGGCCACGAAGTCGCGCCGGACAGCCTCGACCCGGCGCGAGTCGGTGATGTCCTCAAACAGCACCGAGACATACCCGCTGTCACCGAGCGGGCGGGCGTAGGCCCAGACCGCGAGCGCCGTCTGGTCGGGCCGAGCCCTGGTCAGCGGAGGTTCGGGCACTGGCGGCAGGTCCAGCTGGCGGTTGCGTTCGGCACCGGCCCGCCGGCAGGCAGCAACCAGCTCGACCACGTCCTGGACCCCGAGTTCGTCCCCGTCGACCACGCCCATGCGCCGGGCCGCCGAGTTGACCAGCACGACCACGTCCTGGCTGTTCACCACGACCAGCCCGGACGGCAGGCCCGCGATGACCTGGCGGACCACCGCGGCGGGCAGCGAGTGCGGGCCGGTCGCCGCCGCTCCCGAACCCGCCCTGCCGGTCAGCTTCATCGCTCCGCCACCCCACAAAATGACCGTTTCATGGTGCCGAGGCCGGCCGTCGGGCCGCCGCCATCGGCGGTGCCCACCCGGGTGCCGCCGGGAGCGGAAAGTGACCGGAAGTCATCCGGACACCCGATCTGTCCACCACGTGCCGAATGCTAGGCCCTGCCAGCCCGTTCGCGCTTTGTCACACAATGATTCACCGCCGATGGTCGCCAGCTGTTCATCCGGCCTATCGTCGATGTTCACCGAACGGCGACAGCTGCGCATCATCGTCGGACCTCAGCCACCGAGGACCACCGACCGACTGTGATCGAATGGTGCTCCGAACCTCCCCGAGATGTAAGGAGCCGCTGTGCGTGACGTCTTCCAAGAAGAACTGGACAGCATCAACAGGTCACTGATCGAGATGACCAGCCTGGTCGCCTCGGCGATGGCCCGGGCCACCACGTCTCTCCTGGACGCCGATCTCCAGCTGGCTGAGAACGTGATCAGCGCGGACGAGACGGTCGACCTGCTCCGCAACGAGATCGAGGAGCGCGCGTTCGACGTGATGGCCCGGCAGGCTCCGGTCGCGACCGACCTGCGGACGATGGTGACCACGCTGCGTATCGTCGCCGACCTGGAGCGGATGGGTGACCTCGCCCTGCACGTCGCCAAGGTCGCCCGCCGCCGCTACCCCGGGCGGGCCGTGCCGCCGGAGCTGCACGCCACCCTGCTGCAGATGGGCCAGGTCGCCCAGCGGATCGTCGCCAAGGCCGGCTCCGTGATCGCCAGCCGGGACACCGAGCTCGCCAAGGAGCTGGAGGCCGACGACGACGCGANGGACCAGCTGCACCGCGCGCTGTTCCACGTCCTGATCGAGAAGCCCTGGACGCACGGAATGGAGGCCGCGATCGACATCACCCTGTGCGGGCGCTACTACGAGCGTTACGCCGACCATGCCGTCTCGGTGGCTCGGCGGGTGATCTACCTGGTCACCGGCGAGAAGCCCAGCTGACCCACCCGGGTGGGCCAGCTGGGCGCCCCATCGCGCCGGTTCGTCACCCGTTCCTGAGGTGCGTGCTTCCGCATACGCCAGTTCCGGTCACGCCAGTCCCGGTCACGCCAGTTCCGGTCGCGACGGGCCCGGTCCGGGTTACCACTTCCGGGTTACTGCGTCCGGGTTACTGCTTCCGCTTGCCCTGTGCCGCGACCGCCGCCGCCGCGGCCTCGGCCGCCGCGGGGTCCAGATAGCCCGAGTCCACGACCTTCAGCTCGTCGTCCAGCTCGTAGCGGAGCGGGATGCCCGTCGGGATGTTGAGGCCGGCGATGTCGGTGTCGGAGATCCCGTCCAGATGCTTCACCAGCGCGCGCAGCGAGTTGCCGTGCGCGGCGACCAGCACCGTCCGGCCGGTGCGCAGGTCCGGGACGATCGCGTCGTACCAGTAGGGCAGCATGCGGGCGACCACGTCGCGCAGGCATTCGGTGAGGGGGATCACGTCTGGCGCCAGGTCCGCGTAGCGCTCGTCCACCCCGCTGGTCTGGCCCGGCTCGATGGGCGGCGGCGGGGTGTCGTAGGAACGGCGCCAGAGCGTGAACTGCTCCTCGCCGTACTTCTCCAGCGTCTCGGCCTTGTTCAGGCCCTGCAGCCCGCCGTAGTGGCGTTCGTTCAGGCGCCAGTTGCGCCGCACCGGCACCCAGCTCCGCCCGGCCGCATCCAGGGCGAGCCACGCGGTGCGGATCGCGCGGACGAGCAGTGAGGTGTGCACGACATCCGGCAGGACTCCGGCCTCCCGGAGCAGCTCACCGCCCCGCGTCGCCTCCTTGAGGCCCTTCTCGGACAGATCGACGTCCACCCAGCCGGTGAACAGGTTCTCGCGGTTCCAGGTGCTCTCGCCGTGGCGGAGCAGGACGAGCGTCGGCATAGGTGAATCCTGCCCGCTCCGCCCCGTCCCCGGCCAGTGTCCTGGGGACCCGGCGCGCTCCCCCGGGCCCACGGACGCCACTCGGCGACGGCGGCCACGGCGGAGCGGCTCGGCCACGGCCGCGCGGAGCGGCGGAGCCCGTTCGCGCCCCGCGGGCGCGGGGGCCGGCCGGAAAAGCAGTGACCCCCGGGTTTTCCACCCCTCCCGGCTGGGAGGAATGGGCCGTCGGGACTGACGACGGCACCCGGGGGTCCGGTGTCTGCCTGGTACTCGCCGGTGCCGGTGCCCGAGGGCCACCCGGCAAAGGGTGAGGACCACGAGACCGGCTAGCGGACAGTCACCTCACGAGTCCTATGTGCATACAAAGCTTGGACCACCTCCCTTCTCGTGTACCGGGGACGCTACGCGCGGGGTGGGGGCCACCGCAATCTGTTTTTTCGAGGCGGTCGCCGACTGTGGTCCGATCGGACGAACCCGACTCAGCCCGGCCTAGACTCGCTACATGGCGGCCGACGTCGACGACTGGCACACCCGGCTGCGCGCGAGCGGCCACCGGCTGACCCCGCAGCGCCAGCTCGTGCTGGAGGCCGTGGCGAAGCTGGGGCACGCCACTCCGGAGGAGATCGTCCACGAGGTCCGGCTGACGGCGAGCGCGGTCAACATCTCCACCGTCTACCGCACGCTGGACCTGCTTGAGGAACTCGACCTCGTCTCGCACGCCCACCTCGGGCACGGCGCGCCGACCTATCACGTCACCGGTGTCGACCCGCACGTGCACCTGGTCTGCGGCGGGTGCGGAGCCATCCAGGAGATCTCGCCGGGCCGCCTGGCCGAGGTCGTCGGTGAGCTGCGCGCGGAGCTCGGGTTCGTGGTCGACCTTGATCATCTGACACTGGCGGGCCGGTGTGCGGAGTGCACGGCGCCCGATCGTCGTTAGAGCAGTCATGACCACCGACACCCAGGCTCTCCGCCCCGCTCCGGCACCGTCCCCGCTGCTCGGGCGGCCCGGGGCCGTCGCGGCCGCCGAGCCGGACACGACGGTCGCGGCGCACTATGGTGACCCGCTCCGCGAGCAGCGGCTGGCCACCACCGGGGCCGCGCTGGTCGACCGTTCCAACCGCGAGGTGGTCCGGATCTCCGGTCCGGACCGGCTGAGCTGGCTACACAGCGTCACCTCCCAGCACCTGTCCCAGCTCGCCCCGATGCACGGCACCGAGGCACTGGTCCTCTCCCCGCACGGCCATGTCGAGCACCATCTGGTGCTCGCCGACGACGGCACGGCCAGCTGGATCGACGTGGAGCCGACGACCGCCGGCAGGCTGCTGTCCTTCCTGGAGTCGATGCGGTTCCTGATGCGGGTCGAGCCGGCCGACGTCACCGCCGGAGTGGCCGTGCTCTCCCTGCTGGGGCCGCGTGCGGACGAGGTCGCGGCGGCGGTGTTCGGCGCCCAGGCCGTTCCGCCCCGGATGGACGGCGACGGGCAGGGTGCCGACGTGCCTCCCCGCACCGGGGCGGGCGTGGTGACCTCCGGCCCCTACCCGGTCGGCCGGGCACAGCCTCCGGATGGCGCCGCCGCGGGTGGTCAGCTCCCGCTGCTGCGCCGGATGGGCTACGGCCTGGACCTCCTCGTCGCCCGCACCGACCTCGCGTCCACCGCCGACCGGCTCCTCGCCGCCGGCGCCGCACCGGTGGGCCTGAGCGCGTTCGAGGCGCTACGGATCGAGGACCGCCGGCCCCGGCTGAACCGGGAGACCGACCACCGCACGATCCCGCACGAGGTCGGCTGGCTGACCAGCGCCGTCCATCTGGACAAGGGGTGCTACCGGGGCCAGGAGACGGTGGCCCGGGTCCACAACCTCGGGCGGCCGCCGCGCCGCCTGGTGCTGCTGCACCTGGACGGGATGGTCGCGGCCCCGGGCTGCGCGGTCACCGCGGACGGGCGGACCGTCGGCTTCGTCGGGTCGTCGGAGATGCATCACGAACTGGGCCCGATCGCGCTGGCCGTGGTGAAGCGCGCGACCGCCGCCGGCGTCCCGCTGGTCGTCACCGATCCGGACGGGGCGCCCGTGGCGGCGACGATCGATCCGGAACCGGAGCCGGAGCGGCCCACCCGCCCGGCCGGGCGGCTGCACGGCCCGGGCGGCCAGGGCTGACCTGAGGCGCGGGCGGTTCCGCGGTTGCGCGGGGCGGTTCCGCGGTTGCGCGGTTGCGCGGGGCGGTTCCGCGGTGGCGCGGCCCGCCACCCCCGGTCTCCGGCCGCCGCCGGAAGGGTGGCAGCCGCAGGCGGGGGGGTGGCGGCCAGCTCACTCAGGCCGTCCGGGCGAGGGCCTGGTCGAGTTCCCGCGCGAACGGGTCCGCCGAGTGCCGGCGCAGGCGGCGGCGCACCTCGTCGGCGCGCCGGTTGTTCCGCTTCGAGCGGGTCGACTCCAGCATCGGCAGCGCGTCCTTCGCCAGCTCGCAGCCGACGTCGAGGTTGCCCAGGTCGATCTGGACGGCCGCCCGCCGCAGCAGGTAGGTCGCCCGGTCACGGGTCCGCTCGTGCGGGTGGATCTCCAGCGACCGCTCCAGCCAGCGGTCGGCGTGCACCAGGTGGCCGAGGTCGATGTAGCAGCTTCCGACCTGCGCCTGGTACTCCGCGTCGTCGAAGTAGGCCGACCAGGCGGGGTCCTCCGGACGCGACTCCACGAACGCCGCCTCGGCGCAGGCCAGGGCCTGCGCACAGGAGCTGGCCTCGCCCAGCGCGGCGTGTGCCCGGGCGCGGCGCATCTGCAGCATCGCGACGACCCGCCCGGTCGCGTGGCGCGCGCTCGCGACCGCGGCCTCCGCGAGATCCACGGCCTCGCGCGGCCGGGCGAAGTCCACGCACTGCAGCGACATGTTCTTCAGCACGTTCGCGCCGAGCATCCGGTCGCCCGCCGCGTGCGCCGCGTGCAGCGCGGTGACCCAGTACCGCTGGGCCGCGGTCTGGAAGCCGGCGTCGAAGGACACCCAACCGGCGAACCGGGCGAGCTCGGCGGCGACCAGGTGCAGCTGACGGCCGATCGCCTCGGTGTAGGAGCCGCGGGCCAGCAGCTCGGCGACGACGCCCAGCTCGGCGTCGACCAGGCGGCGCACGCTCTCCCCGCCGAGCCGCTCGTCCATCACCCGCAGGCCCGGGATGTTGTGCTCGATGCGGTTGACGATCTGCTCGTCGACCCGGCCGCCCGCGAGGGCCGCCTGCAGCCTGGCCGGGTCGAGACCGAGCCACTCGGCGGACAGCGCCGCGACCCCGGGCCCGGTGATGGTCAGGAAACCACGCCGGTCGGTGAGGGCGTCCTCGACGACGTCCATGAGCGCGGTGACACTGCCGCTAGACGTCCACGGGTACTCGGTGCGCACCGCGTCCCCGGTCGGCAGCCAGGCCGGCCACGGGTGCGACTCCAGCCGGTCGACCGGAACGCCGAGCTCGGCGGCCAGCGCGAGCTGGGAGACCCGGTCCGGCACGACACCGCGGTGTTCCCAGCGCCAGACCTTCTGCCGTTCCGCGGCCATGTTCGCGACCCCGAGATCTCGAGCACGCCGCGCGACGACGCGTGCCAGCCGTTGGTAGGACCACCCNCGCTGCGCGCGGACGAAGGCGAGTGGGTGGGTGCAGGCATGGGCGTTATCCGTCAGCATCGGCGTATCTCCTCTGAGTCGCTGACACATTCGATTGCGTGACCAGCTAGCAACGCTATGTCGCGACATCTTCGTGACCCAGACACAAGGAGAGTGCGATGTGTGCGGAGAGGTCACACACGGACCACTTCACCGCCGTGATTGCACGGTTCTCAGTTCAGCCCGAGTGCGACGATGCCCGGCATCGTCCCGCAGAAGCGAGATGCGGCCCATCGCGGGACAATGCCGACGAGTCGTGGCTCCCGCCACCGCGGCCCGCGAAATCGCCGGGAGCCGCCCGCGGGCCGTCCCGCGCCGCGTTCCGGATCAGCGGCCGCCCGCGGGCGCGAGGCCCGTCTCAGGACGGCTGCCGGGCCGCCGGAACAGGCAGCGACCGGCCGTCCCGGCCGAAGCACAGCAACGCCGAGGCCGGAGCGGTCACGGTCACGGTCTCGTCGGGCACCACCGGAACGCCGACCTCCACCCGCACCCCGACCATGCCCGCCGGGGAGCGTATGTACATGGTGCGTTCCGCGCCGAGGCGTTCGGCGACCACGACCTGCCCGCGCAGGCTGAAACCGCTCGGCGTTGACGTCGGCGCCGCGGCACCCGTCGTTCCCTCGGCACCCGTCGTTCCCGCGGCACCCGTGGCGCGCACCAGCCGCAGGTGCTCGGGCCGGATGCCCACGGCGACCGCCGACTCCGGGGCCGGTGTGGAGAAGCCCGGCCCGCTCAGGCGGCCGCCCGCCCAGGTGCCGTCGAAGACGTTCATCGGCGGGCTGCCCACGAAGGTCGCCACGAAGCGGGTGGCCGGAAGATCGTAGATCTCGTCGGGCGTCGCGATCTGCTCGATGATCCCCCGGTTCATGACCGCGACCCGGTCACCGACGGCCATCGCCTCGGCCTGGTCGTGGGTCACGAACACCGCCGTGGTGCCGAGCCGGCGCAACAGGTCCACGATCTCCACCCGCAGCTCCACCCGCAGCTTCGCGTCCAGCCCCGACATCGGCTCGTCCAGCAGCACGACACGGGCCCGGGTGGCGAGCGCGCGGCCGATCGCCACCCGCTGACGCTGCCCGCCGGACATCTGCGCCGGGCGGCGGCGGGCGAGATCGGCGATGCCGAGCATCTCCAGCGTCTCGGCGGCCCGGGCACGCGCCGCCGCCCGCGACATCCCACGCCCGTAACGCAGCGCCAACACCAGATTGTCCGTCGCGGACAGGTGCGGGTAGAGCGCGAAGTGCTGGAAGACCATCGAGACGTCACGCTGGTGCGGTGGGACGCCCAGTTGGCTGCGACCGTCGAACCGCAGCTCCCCGGCGGTCGGCTGCTCCAGGCCGGCGAGGATGCGCAGCAGCGTCGACTTTCCGGACCCGGACGGACCGAGCAGCGCGACGATCTCACCGGAGCCGACGGTCAGATCGACGCCCGCCAGCGCGCGCACCGAACCGAACTCCCGGCCGATGCCCACCGCTTCGATCCGCGCCCCCGAGGTGGCTGTCATCGCACCTGTCATTCCCGGCCCGCTCACCGTCGTTCCCCGCCTGGTCGTCACTGGGTCAACGTCTCCGCCTCGGTCTGGGCGGCGGCCAGCGCCTGTTCGATGTCGGCGCCGCCCATGATGCGCACGACCTGGTCGGAGAGTGCCTTCGGCAGCTCGCCCCCACGCTCGCCGCTCCACGACGGCGGCGCGACCAGCGACGGCGTCAGGTCGTTGAACACCGTGAGCTGCGGATACTGGCGGTAGAACGGTGCCAGCCGGGCCAGCGCGTCGAGGTCGACGGGGATGTAGCTCAGCGACTCGGTGCTCGCCGCGACGACGTCCGGGGCGAGCAGCGACACGACCAGTTCGGTCGCCATCTCCCGCTGGCAGGGGTCCGCGGCGAGCACGGTCAGCGCGTTTCCACCGGCGACCGGGGCCTGGGTGCCGCCCGGCAGGGTGGGGAAGGGCACCGCGCCGGCCCGGAAGCCCTGCGCCCCCCGCTCCTGGATGAACTTCAGCCCGCCGGCCAGGGTCGCCACCGTCACCAGGGTCATCGCGGTCTCCTTGCGGATCCCGAAGCGGGCCAGGCCCTGGCTCGTCGGGTCGCTCGACTGCGGCCCGTACGTCCCGACCCTGGCCAGGAAGCCAGCGGCCGCGCGCGCCTGCGGGGTGTCCAGCCGGGGCCGGCCGGCGTCGTCCTGAATCGGAGCGCCCTTCGAGCTCGCGAGCGTGTTCAGCACCCACTGCCCGAACTGCTGACCCGTCGAGATGTCGATCGGCTGGACGTCCTGCCCGGAGGCCTTGATCCTGTCCGCGGCGGCCAGCACTCCGTCCGTCGTGGTCAGCGTCGCCGGATCGACCCCGGCCTTCTCCAGGACGTCGAGGTTGTAGGCCAGCGCCAGGGTCGAGACCTGCTGGGGGATGCCGATCTGGCGGCCGCCGACCTGGCCGAGGGGCACCATCCGCTGGTCGTAGGACGCCCGCAGCAGGCGTGGTGACAGTTCCTGGGCGCCGAGCTGTTCCGCGAAGGTGGGCAGCAGGTCGAAGCCGGCGACCGCGACGTCGGCCTGCGCACCCGCGGACCGGTCCGCGCTCAGCTGCTGGACGAGCGTGACGTAGTTCGTGGCTGAGGAGACGATCTCCACCGTGAGGCCGGGGTGTGCCTTCTCCATGAACGCCTTGCCGGAGCTGGCGACGTCGTTGAGGTTCCCCACGGTGTACATGCGCAGTTTCTTCACCTGCGCCGCGCNCCGCGGCGACGCCTTGGCGCCGGCGACGTCGTCGACGCCGGCGGCGGCGGGGCGCGCGGTGGGACGCAGGCTCCCCGCGGGATCGCTCGGCGCCGAGCCACCCCCGCCGCATGCGGCCAGGGTGAGCAGCGCCGCGGCCACCGTCATCGGTGCCGCGCGTCGGATCCGGATCACGGGTCTCCTCCCATCACGCCGCCTGACCGGTGCCCGAGATGCCGGCGGCCAACCGGCGCTGCGCGACGACGAACACGAGGAGAGTCGGCACACTGATGATCAACGATCCGGCGGCGAGCTGGGCGTAGTCGGGGAACGCCGAGGTCTTCGTCGCCAGGCCGGCCAGCGCCAGCGGCGGGGTGGCGATGTCGGGCGAACGCGCGACCAGCAGGGGCCAGAGGTACTCGTTGAAGGAGAGCAGGAAGCTGAACACGCTGACCGTGGCGATCGCGGGCGCGCTCAGCGGGACGATGACCAGCCGCAGGGTACGCAGGGTTCCCAGCCCGTCCAGCCGCGCCGCCTCCAGCACCGAGGCCGGAATCGTCGTCATGTACTGGCGCAGCAGAAAGATCGCGGCGGCATGGCTCATGAAGGGCAGCACCAGCCCGACGCGGGTGTCGGCGAATCCGAGAGCCGAGATCGTCACATAGTTCGGGACGGCTGTGACCTGCGGCGGGACAAGCAGGGNGGCGAGCACCACGCCGAAGAGCACGGAACGGCCACGGAACGGCACCCAGGCGAACGCATACGCCGCCGGAATCGCCGTGAGGAGCTGGAGAGCCAGAATCGCCAGACTCACCCCGACCCCGGTGAGCAGCGCGGGCCCGAGATCCGCCGACTTCCAGGCGTTCTCGAAGGCGTCGAGACTGACCGAGGACGGCAGCGGGTTGGACGAGAGCCCGAGGGCGTTCTGTGGCGGGCCCAGCGCCGTGCGGAGCATCCACAGGAACGGCAGCAGCGCGGCACTGACGCCGACCGCGAGAAACCCGAAGCGGACCGTCGCCGACAAGGCCCGCCCCGCGGCGGGACCGCTCCCCCCGCGCCCGGCCCACCGGCCGTGCCGCCCTCCGGAACCGCCCGGCGTGGCGTCCATCAGCGTCGCGCCCCTTCCATCGCCGGAGCCGCGCCGTCCGTCGCGGCGGCAGGCAGGCCCTCGGCGGCGGAGGTCACGCCACGGGCCACGCCGGCGTCGTCCCGGGCCACCCGCAGCCGCCGGCCCAACAGCGCGCCCGCCGCCCCGATGAGCACCACGGTCACCAGCAGCAACAGTGCGATCATGGATGCGTAGCCGATGCGGAAGGAACCCGTGAAGCCGACCTCGTAGATGTAGTAGATGATCGTGGTGCTGGAGTCCAGCGGGCCGCCCTCGGTGAGCACCGCGACCGTCTCGAAGGTCTGCAGGGTCAGCACGGTGACGAACACCGCGAGGAACACCGTGGTCGGGGCCAGCAGCGGCAGCGTGACATGGCGCAGCCGCGCGAGCCCGCGGACCCCGTCCACATCCGCCGCCTCGTGCACGGCCCGCGGGATCGCGGTCAGGCCGGCGAGGTACACCACGAAGACCAGGCTGGTCAGCCGCCAGCCGCCGACCAGCGCGACGACCGGCAGCGCCGTGGCGCTGTCGCCCAGCCAGTCCACCGGGTCGACGCCGACGAACCCGACCAGCGTGTTCGCCAGCCCGTCGGGGCTGCGGTCGAAGATGTACTTGAAGACCACGGCCATCGCGACCATGTTCGCACTGGCGGGCAGAAACAGCGCGAAGCGCACCACCGGACGGCCGCGGGNGACCCGCTCCGCGGCCAGTGCCAGCAGCAGACCGACCAGAACGGACGGAACAACCGTCAACAGGCAGTAGACGAGCGTGTTCCGGACGGCCTGGCCGAGATCCGGGTCGGACAACGCCTCCCGGAAATTGGCGGTTCCCACCCAGTGGAAGTCCAGGCCGGTCAGTTTCTTGTCCGTGCCGGCCACGAAGGCCGACACCAGCGCGGGACCGATCACGAACACGCACAGCCCGACGAAAGCCGGCGCCACCAGTGCGGCCGCCCGCCAGCCGTCCCGCCCGGCTCTCGCAACCTCCGCCACGGTTACGCATCTTGGCCCCGGCTGGACGGACACGCACGCACCGGGGTCCGGGAAAAAGCGGATCAGGACGGATCATTCCACCCGGAGGCTGGTGGGAGGGCGAACAGGCCGGAGTGTGGTGACGACACTCGCGACGGCCGACCACACCGCCAGGCCGCCCGGCCACACCGCCAGGCCACACCGCCACACCGCCAGGCCACACCGCCAGGCCGCCCGGTGCGCCGCGCCGGGGGCGCGGTCGACCCGGCTCGCGTTTCCACCCCAATCGCCGCAGGCCCGCGCGCTCCGCGGACCGCTATCTGGATCTGATCCCCGCGGACGGTCCCCTTCCGGTCGGATGCCTGCAACAATGACAGGCATCTTGATGTCGATCTTCGGGAACGCGATGAGTGACCGCAGCGACGGCGGACGCGATGACAGCGCACGCCTGGGCACCGGACCTGGTGAGCCTGCCCGCCAGCCCGACGGGGACGGACCTCCCGGCGGGATCGGCGACGGCGGCGACCGGGTGACCAACGACCGCGGCGACTGGGGCCGGGTCTCGTCCGACGGCACGGTGTACCTGCGCACCGCCGAGGGCGAGCGGGCCGTCGGCTCGTGGCGCGCGGGCAGCCCACAGGAAGGGCTCGCGCATTTCCAGCGTCGTTACGACGACCTGGCCGCCGAGGTGGAACTGCTGGAGCAGCGGCTGACCGTCAGCGGCGTGGACCCGGCCGGTATCGCCGGCAGCGCCCGGCGCCTGCGGGAGGGTCTCGCCGAGGCGGCGGTCGTCGGCGACCTGGATGCCCTGGCCGCGCGGCTGGACACCGTCCTGGCCGCGACGGAGGTGAAGCGCACGGAGCTCGCCGCCGCGCGTGCCCGGCGGGTCGCCGCCGCGGTGGCCGCCAAGGAGGAGCTGGTCAACGAGGCCGAGCAGTTGACCCGAAGCTCCGAGTGGAAGGCCACCAGCGAGCGTTTCCGCACGATCGGCGACGACTTCCGCGCGATCACCGGCGTCGACAAGCGGACCGACTCCGCGCTCTGGCGGCGCATCGCCGCGGCCCGGGACGAGTTCACCCGCCGCCGCACCGCGCACTTCGCCGCGCTCGACACCCAGCGCACCCGTTCCCGGGAGCGCAAGGAAGCGATCATCGCCGAGGCGATCAGCCTCTCGGGCTCGTCCGACTGGGGCCCCACCACCGCCCGGTACCGGACGTTGATGACCGAGTGGAAGGCCGCCGGCCGGGCCGCCAAGGACGTCGACGACGAGCTGTGGAGCCGCTTCCGCGCCGCGCAGGACGCCTTCTTCAGCCGGCGGAACGCCGTCAACGCCGAGCGTGACGCCGAGCTGCGCGTCAACCAGGCCCGCAAGGAGGAGCTGCTCACCGAGGCGACCGCGCTGGACCCGGCGGACGTCGAGCGGTCGTTGCGCCGCTACCGCGAGATCCAGGAGCGCTGGGACGCCATCGGGCACGTGCCCCGGGACGTCGTGGGCAGCCTGGAGCGCCAGCTCAGCGCCATCGGGGACAAGCTGCGCGAGGCCTCGGACGCCCGCTGGGACCGGCGGGAGATCGAGGAGTCGCCGTTCCTGCGCAGGCTGCGCGAGTCGATCACGAAGCTGGAGGCGAAGCTGGAACGGGCGCGGGCGAACGGCCGGACCCGCGAGATCGCGGAGGCCGAGAGCGCCCTGGCCACCCAGCGGGCCTGGCTCGCCCAGGCCGAGCAGCAGAGCTGACCCCGGGCGGCGGCTCACCGGGCCGCGGTTCACCGAGCCGCGAGCCGGGTCGAATGCGGCGAGTGTGCTAACTGCCCGCTTGCCGTAGCTAGCATCGCGTCGTATGGTCGTCTCGTGCTGGGGCGTACCTGCGGAGGTCGATGACTGCGGTGGCGGCTATCCATGTGCGGGATGTCGGCGACTTCATCCGGGAGCAACGCCGCGGCGCGCAGATCTCGCTGCGTCAGCTCGCCCGGCAGGCGGGAGTCAGCAATCCCTACCTGAGCCAGATCGAGCGTGGTCTGCGCCGGCCGTCGGCCGAGATCCTCCAACAGATCGCGAAGGCGCTGCGCATCTCCGCCGAGGTTCTGTACGTGCAGGCCGGGATCCTGGAGGAGCGCGAGGGGGGCGAGGACCTCATCGCGGNGGTCCATGCCGACGACGGGCTGACCGAGCGCCAGAAGCAGGTCATCGTCGACATCTACGACGCTTTCCGGCGGGAGAACGCGCTCGCCGGGATCGTTCCGGCGACGAAGCCGGCGACTGCGCCCCGACCCGCGCCCGACGCCCCCAGGACAGCCGCCGCCGACACCGAGAGCGACACCGACGGCGCGGCCGGACCGGACACGCCTGGCGGGTCCGCGGGGCGGAAGCCCGCCGGCTCCCGGCGTGCGGCCGGCGCGTCCGGCACCGCCCGGGCGCCCGGCACCGCCCGGGCTTCCACCGGCGCCGGCGCCGCGAGCGCCACCCGCTCCGTCGCGAAGGCCGCACGGTCGACGACCGGCAAGGCGGCCCGCGCCGCGACCGGCAAGGCCGCACGTTCCACGGCGACCACCGACAAGGCCAAGGGCGGCGCGGAGCCGGGCGGTCCGCCCGGGGCCACTGCCCGCGGCTCGGGGGACGGGCGCCGGACCTCGCGTAGCAGCGGTACGAGGGGCTCGTCGGCGGACGACGCCGCCCCGCCGGCCGCGCAGAGCCCCGCCGCGCGGGAGTCGTCCACGGGCGACAGCACCACCTGACCCAACACCATCACAACCAGCGGAGATCACTAGGAGATCACATGGCCACCACCCGCACCAGCACGAAGTCGAAGAGTGAAGACACCACACCGAGTTCGGATGCCCGCAAGCCGCTGTACGCGTCAGTGGGCGCCGCCGACCTTGCGGTGGAGAAACTCCTGACACTCCCGGCGGCCTATGGCACGGAGGTCCGTCGGCTCTCGGACCGGGTGAGCCAGATTCCCGCCCAGGCGGCTCGGGTTCCCGTCCAGGTCAGCTCAGCCGTGCTGGCGCTGCCGATCACCGTGGGCGCCCAGATCTCCGGCCTGCAGGGCCGCGCGACCGAGCTGTACAACACCTTCGCCAGCCGCGGCGAGAAGCGCGTCGCGGGCATCCGCCGCAGCCCCGCCACCGAAGAGGCCGTGAAGCGGACACGGACGGCCGCGAGCCAGACACGGGCGGCACGCACCTCGACTCGCCGGGCGGCCGGCGCGGCGGGCCGGGCCGTCAGCGACGCCGTAACCCCCTAAAAGCAACAGACGCACCACAGCACTGACAGGACGGCCGCGCGCACCGCGAACCGGGCACCCTGACACCCGCCTGTTCGCGGTGCGCGTGTTGTATCGAGTCATGCGCTATCGCTCCCTGGGTTCTTCGGGCCTGATGGTCTCCGTGGTCGGGCTCGGCTGTAACAACTTCGGGGCGCGGGTGGACCTCGCCGGTACCCGCGCTGTCGTCGACGCCGCACTGGACGCCGGCATCAACTTCTTCGACACGGCCGACACCTACGGGAACAAGGGCGGCTCGGAGACCCTGCTCGGGCACGTTCTCCGGGGGCGCCGCGACGACGTCGTCCTGGCCACCAAGGTCGGCAACGACATGGGCGGCATGTACGGGCAGGATTTCAGCGCCCGGGCCTCGCGCCGCTACATCCGCAAGGCCGTCGAGGGATCGCTCAGCCGGCTGCAGACCGACTACATCGACCTCTACCAGCTCCACAACCTGGACGCCTTCACTCCCATCGAGGAGACCCTGGAAGCTCTCGGCGAGCTCGTCCAGGAAGGCAAGGTGCGTTATGTGGGCTCCTGCAACATGGACGCCTGGCAGGTCGCCGACGCCGAGTGGACCGCCCGCGCCTCCGGGACGACCCGCTTCATCTCCGCCCAGAACCACTACAACCTGCTCGTCCNGGACGTCGAGGCCGAGCTCGTCCCGGCGGCTCTCAAGTACGGCATCGGGGTGCTCCCCTACTTCCCGCTCGCGAACGGCATCCTGAGCGGCAAGTACCAGCGCGACGAGCTGCCCGCCGCCGACACGCGCATGTCCGGGCGCCAGGACGAGCTGACGGACGAGCTGTTCGACCGGATCGAGACGCTGGAGACCTTCGCCCGGGAGCGGGACCGTTCCCTGCTCGACGTCGCGATCGGCGGGCTCGCGGCCCAGCCGGCCGTGGCCTCCGTGATCGCCGGGGCGACCACCGCGGCGCAGGTGCGGGCCAACGCCGCCGCCGGCCAGTGGCAGCCCCGCGCGGACGACCTCGCCGTACTCGACAAGATCGCGCCTACCCGCCGCCCGGCGGCCTGAGCCGCCCGGCGGCCTGAGCCGCGGAGCGACTGAGCCGCGCAGCGGCCTCGCTCCGCGGTGGACGGTGGGTCAGTGCGGAACCGGCTGACCACGCAATGCGCGGGCGAGGGCCGCCTCCCGCTCGGTGGACATCGACGTCCTGATCACCATGGGCCGGTACTCCCGCAGGACGTCGAGCGCCGCCGGCCGTGACTGCCGGACCAGCGCGAAGACCGCGGCGCGTCCAGGCTGCAGGCAGCCGGCGACGCGCCGCACCATCGCGCCGTCGATCGGCTCCCGGACCAGGAGGCGGCCGGCCAGGACACCTCCCCCGGCACCCACCAGCAGGCCCGCCACCGGGGCGAGGAACGCCGCGCCGACGGCGGCTCCGCACACCGCGCCGCTCAGCGCCGCGGATCGCGTCCGGCGCGTCAGGCGGCGGACCCGCACCCTGCCGTCGTCATCGCGCCAGGCCAGGGCCTCGTCCGCCAGATCGACGACGCCCGCCCGGGACATCCGGGCGACCGCGCCCAGGAACCGCTCGGCCTGGTGCCTGCTGTCCAGTTCAAGTACCACCAGCTCAGCCACGGACCCATCGCATCGCAGACCGTCGGCAGCTGGCAAACCGACGGCGGTTCGCCATGGTGTCGCGATGGTCACGGTACGTCTTCTCCAGGGCGACATCACCGGCCAGGCCGTCGACGCGATCGTGCACGCCGCGAACTCGTCACTTCCCGACGGCCTGCCCAGCGGGGGCGCGGTGGCCACGACAGCCGGGCGACTGCCCGCCTTCACCGCGGCGCTGGACACCGCTCGCGAACCGTGACGCCTGCCGCCGGGCCGGCGGCCATCCCACCCACGGGCGAGACGGGCGGCCAGGCGACGGTGAGTTCGCCCAGCCGCCACCGGCGAGGCCCGTCCAGCACCGGCCAGTCATCGGCCCGCAGCAGCTCGACCGCCCCGATCCAGCGCTGTCTCGGCCCGAACGCCGCCCGGGGCGCCGCCCGATCCCAGGCCAGGTCGAACGCCGTGAGCAGGTCGTGGACGGCCTCACCTGGCACATTCCGGGCGATCAGTGTCTTCGGCAGCCGCGGCGCCAGCTCGGACGGCCGGGCCAGGTTCGGCAGATACGCCGAGAACGTCAGCGTCCTCGGCACACCGTCGGCGCCGATCGTGAACCAGCACGCGCGGCGCCCGATCTCGTCACAGGTTCCTTCCACCAGGATCCCGTCGGCCACGAGACCTCCGCACATGGCCGCCCACGCCGAGCCGACCGCCTCCTCCTCGTACTGACGCAGCACGTTCATGGCCCGGATGACCACCGGGCGCAGGCCCGCCAGTTCGAAGCCGCCCCGCGCGAACACGAGCCCCGGCGGACGCGCCGCGGGTTCCGCGGCGGCAACCCGCTCCGGGGCCAGCTCGAGGCCGACCACCCGCAGGTCGGGCCGCACCGGCAGCAGCCGGTCGTACAGCTCGACGGTGGTGACCGGCGACGACCCGAAGCCGAGGTCCACGACCAGCGGATCCGCGGCGTGCCGCAGTGCCGTCCAGGCCGCGGACGCCAGCCACCGGTCGACCCGACGCAGCCGGTTGGGTGCCGTGGTGCCCCTGGTGGGCAGCCCGAGCGCCCGCGCGCGACCGGCGGCGAGGCGGGGCCGGCGCCGCGAGACTGTCACTCCGCTCACACCCTCCTCGAAACAGCAGCCACGAATCCCCTGTTCGCACAGGGTCGGTCGGATGGCACTCACTCGGGACGGGCACATACAGCTCGGGCCGAGCGCGCCGGGCGGGCATAGGACAGCCACCACCTGGCGTTGAACGAGCTTGGCACGTTCGTCGCATTGATCCCAAACGGAGGTGTTGGTGCACCTGGTCGATGGCACACCGCCTTGCCGTGGTGACGCCGCCGCGCAGAGGAGGCCGTCGCGCGTCGCGATGCTCTCCATGCACACATCACCACTGGAGCAGCCTGGAACCGGCGACGCGGGCGGGATGAACGTCTACATCGTCGAGCTCGCCCGCCAGCTCGCCGCGCTCGGCACCGAGGTGGAGGTGTTCACCCGCGCCGTGAGCAGCAAGCTCCCACCCACCGCCGAGATCGCTCCCGGGGTGACGGTGCGGCACATCGCGGCCGGGCCCTTCGAGGATATCGGCCGCGCCGAGCTGCCGGCGTGGCTTTGCGCGTTCACGGCGAACGTCCTGCGCACCGAAGCCGAACACGAGGCCGGCTGGTTCGACCTCGTCCACTCGCACTACTGGCTCTCCGGGCAGGTCGGCCTCCTCGCCGCCCAGCGGTGGGGGGTGCCGCTGGTGCACACCTCCCACACCCTGGCAAAGGTCAAGAACGCCTCCCTCGCGGACGGCGACCGCCCGGAACCCGAACCCCGGCTGCGCGGCGAGCAGGAAGTGATAGCCGCCGCGAGCCGGCTCATCGCGTCGACGGAGACCGAACGCCGTCACCTGACCGAGCTCTACGGGGCCGAACCCGACCGGGTGGACGTGGTCACCCCCGGCGTCGACCTGGAGATCTTCCGGCCGGACGGCGACGAGCGCACCGCCCGCGAGCGCCTTGGTTTCGACCCCGAGGCCCAGATCCTCCTCTTCGTCGGACGCATCCAGCCGCTCAAGGCCCCGGACATCCTGCTCGCCGCGGCCGCCGAGCTGATCCGCCGCGACCCCGACCGGCGCGGCCGGCTCACCGTCGTCATCGTCGGCGGACCCAGCGGCTCCGGCCTCGAGCGGCCCGACTCACTGGTGAAGCTCGCCGCGGAGCTGGGCATCACCGACCTCGTCCACTTCCAGCCGCCGGTGCCCCACGATCAGCTTGCCCACTGGTACCGCGCCGCGACCGTCGTCGTCGTGCCCAGCCACAGCGAAAGCTTCGGCCTGGTCGCGGTCGAGGCCCAGGCATGCGGAACCCCGGTGGTCGCCGCCGCCGTCGGTGGGCTGCGCACAGCCGTCGATCACGGGACGTCAGGCGTCCTCGTCCGAGGCTGGGACCCGACGGACTACGCCGACGCGCTGGAGCGCATCCTCACCCAGGACCGGTGGCGCCGACATCTCGCCGTCGGGGCCCGCACCCGCGCCGCCGGCTTCGGCTGGACGGCCACGGCGAAGGGCGTCCTCGCCAGCTACCAGGCCGCACTCGCACCGAAGGCCGTGGCGGTCTGAGCCAGCGGCGGTGAATGTGGGGGTGGCTGTGCGGGCCGCCGCCCGGTGGTTGCGCGGGCCGCCGCCCGGTGGTTGCGCGGGCCGCCGCCCGGTGGCGCTGTGGGCTAGCGTCAGACAGTGCGGTAGCCCGATCGCCGACCAGTCCGGGCAGGCTTGACCAGAACCACGACCGGGGAGATTCCCGCCCATGACGGCACCCATCGACATCTCCGAACGCGAACGGCTCGACAAGCTGATCACCGCGGCGCTGGACGATCTCGGCGTGACCTACGAACACCCCGACACCGGCGCCTTCCTGGCGACCCTGGAGGGCGAGCACAAACTCCGCACCATGACCTGGCNCGTCGTGCAGGATCACACCCTGCTCGTGGAGGCATTCTTCATGCGCGCGCCGGCCGAGAACGCGGCCGGGACCTACGGTTTCCTCCTGAGCCGCAACGCCCGCACCTATGGCGTGCACTTCTCGATCGACCGGGTGGGCGACATCTTCCTGACCGGGCAGGTCCCGCTCGCCGCCGTGACCCCGGAGGAGATCGACCGCCTGCTGGGTTGCGTCGGCTCCTACGCCGACGAGAACTTCGACCCGGCCATCGCCATCGGTTTCGCGGGCGCCATCCAGCGTGAGCGCGCCTGGCGGGCCAAGCTCGCCGCCGACGGGGGAAGCTCACCCCGCCCCACCTAGCGCCGCCTCCGACGGCGACTGCCCGGTTTGACGATGTCAGACGTGCTGGTCACGGGCCTGCCTCGCCCATCTGGGCAGGCGCGCCGCCGGCGGGTCCGGCACCAGCCCAAGGCTGAGACGGCAGTGGTTGACCCGGAGGCCGGGCGCCCGCGCGGCGAGGTGCCCGAGGTCGAGGTGCCCGCGGCCGAGGTGCCCGCGGTCGAGGCGGCCGAGGTGCCCGAGGTCGAGGCGGCCGAGGTGCCCGAGGGCGTGGTGACAGACCTGTCTGATTGGACGGGAAGCCCGGGTGGCGAGCCGGGTCGCGGGGCCCCGCCGAGCGACGGCCCGGGCCGGTACCGGGACACCGCCGCCCCGCCCTTGCGACGTCCAGCGCCCCGCCCGCGGACACCTCGGCCCGCGGCCACCCGGTCGAGGCACGGCCATCGGGCCGCCGCATCCGGCGGAACCCGCCGCAACGCCGCCACCAGGGCTTTCAGNGGGCGCACAGGCCCCGAAACAGCCCTCACCCNCCCCGCGCCNCCCGTCCGCGNGTGTNCGCCGNCAGCGACTGAAGACCTCGTTGTGTCTCCGCTCCCGGNGGGGTTGCGCCCCCTCCACCACCGGGGTTGTCAACACCTCTCCCGAAGAGACACAGCGAGCTCTTCAGTCGCCGCATCGCCACACCCGCGCCGCCACCCGAAACGCTGACCGCCACTGTCAGATCACCCGCCCACCACGCCCACCACCGCCCGCACCCGCCCACCACCGCCCGCGCCGACCGGCCCCTGCCAGCCGAGTCCCCCGGCTGGCCGCGAGATCGCGAGGCGCCGACGCGGACGGACCGGCAGGATCCATCCCGCGGTTGAAAGAAAGGGAGCGCCCGCCGCCGGTGGTACTGACCGTCGGCCAGGTCAACTCCCGACCCCGTCTGTGCGGGTCATGGACGCGATCCGGGCCGCGGCCAGGCGATACAGCTCCAGCACGAGCTGCGACGGGCTGCGACGGGCTGCGTACGACGCGACAGCAGCCCCTCGCGACCCGGTCCCCCAGGCGCGCCCACCACCTCCGCGACGAGATCACGAGCGCTGCGATCTTCCTCCTGCGCAATGAACCACGAGAAGCCGCCCGGCGCGGCGCCGGTCACGGTTCCGCGGCCGCTTGAGCGACCTACGTCCGTGCGCGCTGCAGGCGAGCCGACAGGTGCGACTGGAGCGGTTTACCACCGGCCTCCATGTCAATGGCGTAGGCCAGGTCGCCGCCCTCGACAAGCCCGTACAGCCGCACCGACCGGCTGACCTCCCGGGCGGTCGTGGTTCTGATCAGAACGTTGGAATCGAGTTCCACCCTGGTTCCGGTGACCGTCCCGACGTAGATTTCCGCGATTCCGAACGGATGCGCGAGCATCACCTCGACGACGGGGCTGCGGTCCGCCTTTCCGTCGGGCCCGGGATCGGTCGACGGCGGCTGCACCCGCCAGAAACCGGTTTCGGTCGCCAGCGGACTGCCGGGTTCCCGGCCGTCCCGCGGGTCGTCGGCCCACCAGGTGTGCGAGACGTAGCCGAGTGCCGGCCGCCCGTCGGAGGCGAAGGTGATCTCCTGGCCGTAGCGGAAGGAGTCCATTCCCTGATAACCGCCGACACCCTCGCCCCGCCAGGTCCCGAGGAGAAACGCCAGCGGGAGCAGGCTCGGGTGCAGATCGTGGGGCGCCGCGCCGGCCACCGCTCGCGCACCGTCGGCCGTGTCCCGCGGAGCGTGACTGGCCTGCCCGGTCACCGCCGGCCCCCGTGCAGCTTGTAGACGACGTAGCCGGAGAACCAGGCGATGAGCATCGCCATGGCCACCAGCAGCCCGCTCATGAAGTAGTGCAGCACGGAGCACAGCCTAGGCCGACCGGCTCCGTGTTCCGTGACCGTGGTCCTGTATTCGTGAGCGGGCCCGCAGAGCCCGCAGAGCGCGAGCCCGCCCCGCAGAGCGCGGAACCCGCGGAGCGCGGAACCCGCGGAGCGCGCGTACCGACCTCGCGGGCACACTGGGCGAGTGACCCGCTCGCTTGTCGTCAAGGTGACCGCTGGCTCCGATGCCCCGGAACGCTGCTCCCAGGCCTTCACCGTCGCTTCGGTGGCGGTGGCCTCCGGTGTGGATGTCTCTGTGTGGCTCACGGGCGAATCAGCCTGGTTCGCGCTGCCGGGCCGCGCCGCGGAGTTCTCCCTGCCGGAGTCGGCACCGCTCTCCGACCTGCTCGACGCGGTTCTCGCCGCGGGGCGGGTCACCCTGTGCACCCAGTGCGCGGCCCGGCGCTCGATTGGTCCGGAGGACGTGATCCCGGGCATCCGCATCGCCGGCGCCGCGGTGTTCGTCAGCGAGATCCTCGCCGATGACGTCCAGGCGCTCGTGTACTGACCGCGGTCCGCCAGGCCGATTCCGCCGTCCGCCGCCCGCCCCCCGCACATGCGTGGTGCACGCACGCGGCGAGTGTGCGGGAGGCGAGCGACATCTTCCTGCACGTACACAGCAGACCACTGACAGCACACGACACGGCACGTTCACCGGGCTGTCCAAATGCGCTTTCATGATCGCATGACGCCGGAAGCCGAAACGCTCTACGCCGTGGTGCAGTTCGAGGGAGCGGGCCGGCGTACGGTCCGCCGGGTGGTCGCGCCCTTTCCCGATCGCAGCGCGGCGGCGGTCTTCGCGGCCGACAACGACCTTCGCCACTTCACGGTGGGCCCGATGGCATTCGCGGTACCCACCAACGTTCCCTTCGACCTCCCGCGGGATGCCGCGCCCGCCCGCGACCTGCCCGCGCCGCGCGAGGCTCCCGGTTGACGCCGGTCCACACCCGACCCCCATGTGGCCACACCCCGAAAACGCCGCGCACCGCGCACACAGCGATCGCGGATCAGGCGTCCCGCGCCGGCACGGACCGGGACCGGGACGGATTCGTCCGCAGGTAGCGGCCGAGAGCCAACACCGGCCAGATCAGGCGATAGCCGTGATAGTTGAGGTAGAAGTCGCCGGGAAAGCCGGTGCCCGTGAACTGGTCCTCGTCCCAGCTGCCGTCCGGTCGCTGATGGTCGGCCAGCCAGTGGGCCGCGCGCGCCAGCGCCGCGGCCACCTCCGGCCGGGGTCCCGCCGCCAGTAGTCCGAGCATCGCCCAGGCCGTCTGCGACGCGGTCGACGCCCCCTGGCCCCTCCACCGCGGATCGCTGTATGAACGCAGGTCCTCGCCCCACCCGCCGTCGACGTTCTGCCGGGACAGCAACCAGTCGGCGGCCCGGCGGACAGCCGGATGAGTCGGTTCCACGCCGGCGGCGACCAGCGCGGGCAGCACGGACCCGGTGCCGTAGATGTGGTTGACGCCCCAGCGCCCGTACCACGATCCGTCCGCCTCCTGGTGGCGGAGCAGCCAGGCCACCCCGCGCCGCGTCCGGGCGTCCTGGGCGAAGCCCGCCTCGGCGAGGATCTCGACGACATGCGCGGTGACGTCCGCCGACGGCGGGTCGGTGAGGGCGCCGAAGTCGCCGAAGGGGATCTCGTAGACCAGCGTGCTGGTGTTGTCCGAATCGTAGGCTCCCCAGCCGCCGTCCCTGGACTGCAGGCCGAACAGCCAGGTCACGGTTCGGGCGGTCGCCGCATCGATCTGCGCCGGGTCGGGATGGCGGACATGGCGCAGGGCGAGCAGGACCTCCGCGGTGTCGTCGGTGTCGGGATAGGTGTCGTTCTCGAACTCGAACGCCCAGCCGCCGGCGGGCAGGTCGGGATGGTTCACCCGCCAGTCACCGCGCCGGTCGCGGATCTCCTGGCCGAGCAGCCAGTCGGCCGCCCGGACCAGTGCCGGGTCATCGGGTTCCGTTCCGGTGACGGCGCCGGCTTCGACGAGCGCGTTCACCGCCAGTGCCGTGTCCCAGACCGGCGACTGGGACGCCTCCACCATGCGGGACCCGTCGGGGAGGGCGACCGTGTACGCGTCCAGCGCCGCGAACGCCGCCTTCAGCACGGGGTGTGCCAGGTCGTACCCGAGAAGGTGCAGCGCGATGATCGAGTACACCGCCGGGGGTTGGATGCCGCCGAAGCAGCCGTCCGCCTCCTGGCGCGCGATGATCCACTGTTCGGCCACCCGCAGGGCATGCCGGCGCAGTGGTCCGATCGGGTGGTGGTGGTAGCGGTGCAGGCCGGCGTCGACCCGCCGGAAGACCTCCTTCCAGCCGATCCGCACCGGGCCGCGCCGGCGGCGGGCACCGGCCCCCGTCCCGTTCTCACCGGACGCCGGCCGTTTGGACGCCTCCCCCGCGACGGACAACTCCGCCAGGTCAAAGGGTGCCGGTCGAACGGGCCGAAGCGCGAAGACGACGGTCAACGGCACGATTGTCTGCCGGGCCCACGATCCGAAAGAATAGATGCTCAGTGGTGCCCGGGCCGGCAACAGCATGATTTCGGGTGGCAGCACCGGAAGGTCCTCCCAACGCCACCAGCCGAACAGCGCCAGCCAGATTCGGGTGAAGACCCGGGTGGCCGGAATTCCACCGTTCCGGCGGATCCAGGCGGCCGCCCGTTCCAGGTGCGGCGCGGAGATCTCGTCACCGGCGAGACGAAGGGCGATGTATGACTCGACGGTGACGGAGAGATCACCCGGACCCTGGAAGTACTGCGGCCAGGAGCCGTCCGGAAGCTGCCGGCCACGGATGAAAAGTGCCGACGCGGCGGTGACCGAGGCTGTGCGGATACCGAGGAACTCGCGCAGCAGCAGGTCCTCGGCATCCATTGTGGTGTTGCTCTCGAGATCGAACTTCCACCAGCCGGCGGCGTCCTGCCGAGAGAGCAACTGGTCGGCGGCGCGGCGCAGCGCCCTGGCCAGCGGATCCTCGTGGCCCCGGCCGGCGGGCCCGGGCCGGCCGCGCCCGGCCGCGGCGGAGCTGCCCGCCTGCTCAGGAACAGTGTGCTCCACGGTCTCGGGGGTTGCGGAAATCACCATGGAAGACTCCGTATTCTTGCGCCAACTCGACCTGATGACGGGTCAGGAACCGAGGCGAATCCGGTCGAGGCAGGTTCCGACGATGTCGAGCAGTTCCGCCAGGTCGGTGCTGCCGGAGCCACACCAGGTGCGAATAGCGACCTGAATGGCTCCCAGGAAGCCGACCACTGTCAACTGCGCGTCCAGCTCGACGAGCGGCGACGGCTGGGAATCCGATCCGGCGGCTGCCGGCCCGCCGGAGCCGTCGGGATCGATCAGTTCCATGGCCAGCCGGTCACCGATGACGATGAGGCGACTGAGTACGGCCCCCGCCAGCGGCGACACCTCGTCGCTCGGAAGCAGCTGATCGGCGTAGCGCCGCAGCGATCCACCGTCCGGTGACATCAGTGCCCAGGCGCTCAGGGCCGCGTTGCGCAGCGCCGTCAGCGGCGGCTCGTCAGCAGGCCGGCGCCGCAGCGCCGCGACCGTCAGATCACCCATCTCATCCAAGGGCGCGAGGGCGATCGCTTCCTTCCCGGTGAAGTAGCGGAACAAGGTGCGCACCGACACGTCCGCGCCAGCGGCGATCTCTTCCAGGGTGGTGGGGTCGTACCCCTTCTCATGGAACAGCTCGTGCGCCACCTCGATGATCGCCTGCCGGGTGCGCCGCTTCTTCCGCTCGCGCAGACCTTCCCCGAGCTCTGCCACCCGGCCACCCCTCCGCTCTCCAGACCGCCCACCTCAGCACCGACCACCGACGGAAGACCCAACCGTCCCTTCTGTCATGGATGAGCATACGTCCCGTATGGACAAATGTCACCTGGTGACAGTTTCATGGCAACCGCCGGTAGGCCGGGGGCAGGCCGGCGGCGGTGCGCGCTCGGCCTCCCCGCCACGGCAGACGGCCATCCACGACAGGCAGCCATCCACGACAAACGGCCGGGCTCCGGGAGGTGTGCTCCCGGAGCCCGGCCGTGGCCGAGCCGCCAGACTGGCTGGAAGATCCGCTCAGGCAGCCACGTCGACCTGGGTGTCGACCGGCTCGCCCTGGCGGGCGACGACCTTGCGCTCGCCGCTGGCGCCGGGCACCAGCGCGCGAACCGTCCATTCGCCCGGACGCGCGAAGAAGCGGAACTGCCCGGTCGCCGAGAGAGGCACCTCGGCGGTGAAGTCACCTCCGGAGTCGAGCAGCCGGGCGTAGCCGGTCGAGACCGGCTGCCCTTCCCTGACGACGACTCCCTGGATCACGGTCTCCTTGGCCACGTCGATTCCCTCCACCGATGGTCCGCCGCTGGTCGCCCCGCACATGATCAGGCACCCTTCTCGATCGGCACGCCGACGAGCGAGCCGTACTCGGTCCAGGAGCCGTCGTAGTTCTTGACGTTCGCCAGATCCAGCAGCTCGTGCAGGGCGAACCAGGTGTGCGCGGAACGCTCGCCGATCCGGCAGTAGGCGATCGTGTCCTTGGTCAGATCCACGCCGGCCTCGGCGTAGAGGGTGCGCAGGGCGTCGTTCGACTTGAAGGTGCCGTCCTCGTTGGCGGTCCTCGCCCACGGGATGTTCTTCGCGGTCGGCACGTGACCGGCCCGCTGGGACTGCTCCTGCGGCAGGTGCGCCGGGGCGAGCAGCCGGCCGGAGAACTCCTCCGGAGAACGGACGTCCACCAGGTTCTTCGAGCCGATCGCGGCGATGACCTCGTCCCGGAAGGCCCGGATGTCGGTGCGGGCCTCGGCGGCGGAGTAGCTGGTCGCCGGGCGCGGGGTGACCTCGGCGGTCAGCGGGCGACCGTCCAGCTCCCACTTCTTGCGACCGCCGTCGAGCAGGCGTACCTGCTCGTGGCCGTACAGGACGAAGTACCAGTAGGCGTAGGCGGCGAACCAGTTGTTGTTGCCGCCGTAGAGCACGACCGTGTCGTCGTTGGCGATGCCCTTCTCCGACAGGAGCTTCTCGAACTGCTCCTTGTTCACGAAGTCACGGATCACCGGGTCCTGCAGCTCGGACTTCCAGTCCAGCCGCACGGCACCGGCGATGTGCCCCCGGTCGTACGCCGAGACGTCCTCGTCGACCTCCACCAGGACGACCTTGGGGTCGTTGCTGTGCTCCTCGACCCAGGTCGCGTTGACCAGCGCGTTCTCGCGGCTCATGCGGGTGCTCCTTTCACGGTTGCGGATTTCACGCTTGCGACTTTCACGGTTACGGAAAGTGGGAGGAGTTCAGGCGCTGCGGGACGCGGCCGTCCGGATACCGCGGCAGGCATGGCACCGCCGGAACCCACGAGCGCGACGGCGCGGCCACCGCACCGGGAAACAGAACCTGGGATGGGCACGGGAACGACGAGCTGCGCGGGATCGACGAGCTGCGCGGGAACGACGACCATCCCGGCCGCGGCAGGGCGCGGCCCGCGCGGGCCCACCATGAGGCTGCTCTCCTGACGTGCGAATCGGTTCCGGCGACGGACGAGGGCCACGCAGGACAGGCGGACGTGTTCCTAGGTCAACGCGCTGTCAGGAACCGCAACACAAGCAGCTGCCCACGCGGCACAGGTCGACCGCGCGGCGCTTCACAAGCTGGAGGCTGCACATGGTGCGTGTCACGTTAGCAGCGAAAGTCACGCCTGTGTTAATCGTCGCGCGACAGATCTATCCGATCACTACCGTCACCCAGCCCGCGGTCTCCATNGGAGGTCTCCAACAACGACGCGAGGGTCGCGATCACCGCCGCACGGGTCGGCGGCGCACCGCTCACCCGCCGTACCTCGGTGCCCGAGCCGTCGAGGACGAGCACGGTCGGGGTGCTGCGGATGCCCATCCGGCGCACCAGTTCCAGGTGGGATTCCGCGTCGACCTCCACATGCCGCACCCCGGGCACGATCGACGCGACGTCGGCCAGCAGGCGGCGGGTGAGGCGGCAGGGCACGCAGAAGGCCGTGGAGAACTGCAGCAGCGTGGCCGTCGCACCGAGCGGCTGGCCGANGGAGGCGAGTTCCGCGGCGGGTCCTGTGGCGCTGTCCGCTTCCCGGTCATCCGAACACATGCGCTCATCCTCCGCCGGCCCGGCGGCCGCCGGCATCGGCCCCGCGGACGGGCTCAGGGGGTGGAACTGCCGCCGGAAGTGACGTTCGGCGTCAGATTGGCGTCCAGCAGGACGTTCTGGCCGCCCGCGGTGAAGGTGAGGCGGTCAGCGCCCACCACCGCGGATTTCAGCCGCATGTTGAACGGCAGTCCGGTGATGGGCACCCGCACGGTGAGCAGTGCCCGCAGCGGCTCCACCAGTTCGGAGGGGATCACCGTGCCGAGTCCCGACGCGAGCTCCCGGGGCGTGAAGGTGACGGCGTCCGCGGTCACACCGATGTCGGCGGTGCCGGAGACCGGGTACTGCGAGCCCAGGACCTCGACGTTCCCGCTGATCTCGATGCCCTGGCCGGCCGGGCTGACCCGGGCCGGTGGCTGCTGGCTCGCCAGATACCTGTTCAGGTCGTCGAAGGTCAGGTCGACCTGCGCCTCGACCCTGTCGACCGGCACCCGCTCGACCTCGTTCCGCAGGACGTCCGAGAGGGGCAGCCGTACCCCGTTCAGCTCGGCGCGGACGCGGTCGACCCGCACACCCTCCTGTTCGTAGCCACGGACCTCGATGTCGACGTCGCGGTACCGGCCCGCGGCGACCTGGGTGAGGAAGGGGAAACCGGCGAGGGAGACATCCGGGCGCTCGGCGAGGTTCTGCGAGCTCTGCGCTCTGGTGGCGATCTGGTCCGCGACGACCCTGGCCGCGACCCGGTCGAGAACCCCGACGACGATCAGAGCCAGGACGACCGTCACCAGGAAGATCGTCAGGCCGCGCCGCGCGCCCCGGCTCATCCGGGAAGCTGACGGCCGACGAGGTAGACCATCGGTGCCGCGAGTGCCAGCGGGAGCAGCACGCCCAACAGCGCCGCGGCGACCACCGCGAGCCGGGCCGAAAGGCCGGATCCGGCCAGCGGCGCGGGGCCGGCGGGAACCGCGCATGCGGCTGCCACCGCCCCGGCACCGGCCAGCGCCACCGCGACCGGGGCACCCAGCTCCGTCAGCGCGCCGAAGATCGCCCCCGCGCCGGCACCCGCGGCCGCCCCGAGCAACGCCGCCACGAGGGCACCGAGCCGGAGACGCGGCGTGTCCGGCAGGGTGGCGGCGGCGTGCTCCAAGAACGCCAGGGCGACGCGTCCGACCAGCACCGCCGTGCCGGCACCAAGCAGGCCGGCGATGACCATGGTGTCCGGGGCGTGGTCCGCTCCGGCCTCGGCCCGCAGCACCAGGAAGCCCGTCAGGAACCCGGCGACGGTGACCCCCCCGAGCGCGGCGGCCATGTCACGGCTGACCCGTTCAGCCGCCGGCGCGACGCGGCCAGATCCGGCGGCCGCCTGGGTGGCGGCAGTGGCCGGGGCCGCGGCGCCCGCGTGCACCCGCCGGCCGAGCTGGTAGAGCACCGTGACCGCGAGGGATACCCCGACGACGCCCGCCACCGTGCCGATGCCGTTGTCGTCATAGCCGTGGCCACCGTCGCGGCCGCCGAACGGCCAGAGCACGGCGAGGTCTCCGGCCAGCGCGCTACCCGCCACCAGCACCGTCGTCCCCGGCGAGGCACCGAGCGCCCGTACCCAGGCCCAGCCCAGCGCGACCTGCGCCGCGAGCAGCACACCCGCCAGCGCCCAGGGACCGGAGGCCGCCGCGACCGCGGCCCCGGTGACCAGCACGGCAACCGCCACGCCGGTGAACGCCGTGTCCAGGAAGGCGGCCGGCCCGCCCCGCCCCACCGGCCCGGCCGTCCCGCCCGGCCGGATCAGGCCCGAGGATCCGGACAGTCCGGATACTCCGGGCGAGCCGGGCTCGGGTGTAGGCACCACACCATGCTGCCACGGCCGATCGGGCGGGAATCCAGGGCCCGGCGGCAGCCGGATGTGTCCCCGCGTAGGCCTCACCCTCCGGCAAAGGGGGGTAAGACCTCCACAACCGCCCCGTCCCGCAGCACGACGTCCCGCGGATCACGCCGGCCGACCGGCTCGTCGTCGAGCAGGAACGCACAGCGGGCCAACACCGTGGCGAGCCGTTCGCCCCGACGGTGGGTGACGTCGTCCAGCGCCACCGCGAGGGTGGGCGCGTCAACCTGTTCCTGCTCGATACCGGCCGCCTCGCGGGCCGCGGCCCAGTACCTGACCATGACCCGTGCCACGGCGTCACCTCGTTCCTCGCTCGACCGGTCGCCGACCGGCGATCCGGCAGTTCGGTGCGCTGGGCGCGCCGCCGCCCACGCACCCGGCCGGTCACCCGGCCGGCGAGGGACCTGTCTCCCGCGCCATCCGCCGCGCGCACTGCGCCCACTCGGGACGACCGGCCAGCAGATCAGGCAGGTGCGCCCCGATTCGGTCAACCAGTCCCGGCACGACCCCGGCCTCTGCGTGCCCGAAGCCGGGGACCAGCCAGAGCTGCGCGGTGGGACCGGCCGCGGCCGCCAGTGCGCGCGGATGCTCCACAGTGAAGTACGAGTCACGGTCGCCGTGCACGATAAGTACGGGCGTCGGCGCGATCCCGCCGATCACCTCGACGGGTGCGGCGGGTATCTCGGGCCACGGGTCCGCCGCGATACGGACCCCCAGACCGAGCCGGGCGGCGACCCGTCCGGACGCCGTCTCGGCGAACCAGTGGATGCGCCGCATGGGAGCCGTGTCACGAACGAACCACCGGCTGGCGGCGCTCACGGTCACGACGGCATCCGGGCGGTGCCGGAGTCGATGCCCATGTGTCATCTCTCCGGCGGCCGCGAGGCCGGCGTGACGCAC
Source organism: Frankia sp. EI5c (assembly GCF_001636565.1). Lineage (GTDB taxonomy): Bacteria > Actinomycetota > Actinomycetes > Frankiales > Frankiaceae > Parafrankia. The sequence continues at coordinate 41,878 of NZ_LRTK01000016.1, read as the reverse complement.
GACCGCGGCACCACCCATGGACCAACCCATCGTGACCACCTTCCGGTAGCCGAGTCGTCGCGCCTCGCCTACCGCGGCGTCGACATCCAGGACCTCGCGGTCCCCAAAAGTGCAGGTGCCGGTCGATCTGCCGTGACCACGCAAGTCCATCGACAGCACACTCACGTGCCGGCGCAATTCGTCTGTTACAGCGCGCAGCGCCGGCCGCCCGATCGATCCGGAGAAGCCGTGGGCAACGACCACGCAGACGGCCTCGTTGTCTGTCACCACAGGAACACGATTCCGCAGCTCCGTGGCCAGGATCTCAGCGTCTGCGGTGGGAAGAAGTCGGTAGACAGTAGGAGCGGAGTAGGGCACTCCGCTATCCTCCCCACAGACCGGTACTCGTTTCATGCCCATGACGGTCGTGGAACGTGGGACACCGGAGACAAGGATCGCCTGGGTCGACGCTGCCCCAACACACACCGCACCTGGAGGAGCCGTCTTGAGCGTCGTCCTTTTGCTCACCAACGCCCCCGGTCCGTCGGCCGAGTCCTTTCCGTCCCTAGGCCTCCTCACCCACACGGTCCGGGTGGCACCGCTGGAGGCAAGCGCACTGCTCGACGCACCTCCTGTCGACGTGATCGTCGTCGACGGCCGCCGCGAGCTCGTCATCGCCCGCGGCCTGTGCCGGCTGCTGCGTACCACCGGGCTCACCACTCCTCTGCTGGCGCTGGTCACCGAGGGCGGGCTCGCCGCCGTCTCCGCTGACTGGGGCGTCGACGACGTGGTTCTCGACACGGCCGGTCCGGCCGAGGTCGAGGCCCGGCTGCGGCTGGCCATCGGCCGGGTCGCCGCCGCTGGCGGCACCGCCGAGGCCGGAGTGATCCGGTCCGGTGACCTCTCCGTCGACGAGACCACCTACTCCGCCAAGCTGCGGGGGCGTCCGCTCGAGCTCACGTTCAAGGAGTTCGAGCTGCTCAAGTACCTCGCGCAGCACCCGGGTCGGGTCTTCACCCGCGCGCAGCTCCTGCAGGAGGTCTGGGGCTACGACTACTACGGAGGTACCCGGACGGTGGACGTCCACGTCCGCCGGCTGCGCGCGAAGCTCGGCCCCGAGCACGAGGCGATGATCGGAACCGTCCGGCACGTCGGGTACAAGTTCGTCGCACCGCCGATCTCCCCGCTGCCCGAGGCCGCCAACCGTATGGACCGGGACGACATCCGTACCCCCGAGCGCGTCTGACCGGTCCGTCTGGCCGAACGTTCGACCAGCTCGACCGGCTCGACCAGGCGATTCAGTTCGGTCCACCACACCATCACCACCAGCAGCACCAGTACCAGCAGCACCACCAGCGAGCCAGCGCCATGACGAGAACGGTTCCACCACCCCCAGGGTGGTGAGCCGCACGGGAGCACTGCCGCGCAGGCCAGTCGCCACCGCGCGTACCGGGAGGGTCCGGCGGCCGTCGAAGGACGGCTGCCGGACCCTCCCGGCATGTTCGGGCGCATCGCGCCGCGGACGGCTCACGCCGGGCGGGCCCGGGCGCGCGCTTCCGTCACCCACGGCGACGCCGGAGCGGCCCTCACTCGGGCCGAAACCTGCCAGTCACCTGACGACACCGTCAGGTGGAGATCCAGCCAGGCCGATCGGCACCCTCGTGCCTGCCCCCCACCGACACTCGTCACTTTGACAACGTCACTCCGACGACGACAACGTCACTCTGACGACGCCCACCCCGGCGACGCACTAACGTCGACTGGTGACCTCGCTGATCTGGTTGCGCACCCTCGACGTTCCCGCGGTGGCCGCAATCACCGACCTGCTGGCCGCCGCCGAGCGGGTCGACGGCAGCGGCGGCGTCTCCGAGGACGTCCGCCTCACGCTGCGCCCGGCCTCCGACGCCGGGGCCGACACGAACACAGACACCGGAACGGGAACGGGCACGGGCACGGAGACCGGCCCCGGCGAAGGCGGCGTGGCGCACCTGGTGGCCCAGGCTGGCTCGACGGTGGTGGGTTACGCGGCGCTGAGCGCCCCGGGGGCGCAGCGCCAGGCCGAGCTGGTCGTCCACCCCGATCACCGGCGGGCCGGGATCGGCACCGCCCTCGTCCGGGAGCTGTCCGAGGCGACGCCCGCACCAGCGCAGCTCGAGATCTGGGCGCACGGCGATTCGCCGGCTGCGGCGGCACTAGCCGGCCGAGCCGGCTTCGACCGCTCCCGGGTGCTGCTCCAACTGCGCCGGCCGTTGCGCGGGCCACAGCGCCTGCCACCGCTCCCCGCGGGCGGCGGGGCCGACCCGCCCGCGGCTGACGACCTGCCGGAGCCGGCGGTCCCCGCCGGGGTGGTCATCCGGACCTTCGAGCCGGGCCGGGACGAGGCGGCGTGGCTGGCGGTCAACGCGAAGGCGTTCGCCACGCACCCCGAGCAGGGCCGCTGGACGATGAGTGATCTGCGGGCGCGGGAGGCGGAACCGTGGTTCGCCCCGGCCGGTTTCTTCCTCGCGGAGCGGGACGGGGAACTGCTCGGTTTCCACTGGACGAAGGTTCATCCAGCCGACCCGGCACCCGCGGACGGTTCCGCCGCCCGCCCGGAGGCGATCGGTGAGGTCTACGTGGTCGGGGTCGTGCCCGGAGTGGGCGGCGCGGGCCTGGGCCGGGCGCTGACCATCACCGGCCTGCGTCATCTACGGGACCTCGGGCTGGGCACAGTGATGCTGTACGTGGACGAGGGCAACGAGCGCGCTGTCCGGCTCTACACCCGCCTGGGGTTTCACCGGCACACCGTCGACGTCTCCTACCGGCGGGCCACACCCGGCCGCGTCCGGGGCTGACCGGGGAGCGGGGCGGCCGCCAGACCGGACCGGCTCTGTGCCGGGGCGACGGACGAACCATGGTCGACGTCGATCACCGTCGTGAGGTTCGTGACGGCCAGCAGCCGGTAGGCGTTCTCGTTGAGGTTGCGCAACACGAGGCGCCCGCCGGCGGACCGCTGCCGCTGATGCGCGTAGAGGATCACGGCGAGCCCCTGCGAATCCAGGAAGGTGACCTCCCTGAGATCGACGACGATCTCGCGGACGCCGGCGATCCGCGCGTCCAAAAGCGCCTCCCGCAACGGCTCCAGCGACGAGTAGTCGATCTCGCCCTCCGGGTGCACCACGACCGCGTCTCGACCTGTCACTTCCACACGCACGCTGGGGACCATGGCTCCGGTCGGCCGACGACGGTGCGGGGCGGGAAGCCGGCCGAGCATGCCTCCCACGGCGCGACGCGCTCCTGACAAGCGCGATCGCCCTGCCCCTACCCAGGGGGTATCGGCCTCACACCAGGTTCAGGTGGAGGTTTTTTCCGGCATCTGACCTTTTGGGCTTCGGAGCGCGTTCACGATCACTCGGCGGTCCGGCGATCATGCCGCGCCCGGGCACGCAATGGCGCCGAAGCATCACCTGAAGCAGTCTGGCTCACGTGCGGCAACCGGACAGCCAGACGCGCGCCGTGTCCACGGCTTTCACCTGCTTCTATTTCGCTCGGTTTCCTTCCGCACCTGTTCACCGGGCCTGTCGTCAACTCATCCGCGCCGGCCAGGACCGCTCCAGGTGCTCCGCGACCGACATCACATCGACTGGCGTGGATCGCCGCACATCGCGGCTCGAATGCCGACCACCAGCTTCCATCGCGACGCATCCGGCTGAAACACGACAGGTCGATGCAAACGATGGGTTCCGGCCCAAATTCCGGCAGTGTCGGTCCACATGGTGTTCCACCAGTGTGGGCACGGGCACGGGCGGTCGAAAACTCCCCGGCACGCGGGGTGTTATGACCGGAATCACCATGAGACCTTCATCCCCGGCACGGCGATCGCGCAGATGTCTTCTGACAACGCCGCGAACCGCCACCCGCGAACTACCACCCGCGAACTGCCACCCCGAGGACAGCGCACATTCGACGGGGCTTGACCGGGCGGGTTTCCGGCCGAGCCCCGTCGAGGAGCCTGTTGAGGAGAGGAACGCACGATGTCCCGACCGAGCACCGCCACCACGCCGCGTGACGATCACACCGAGCCGCCCCGGCGAGGCCCGGCACCCGAGCCGCACGAGATCACGATCTTTGTTGGCCGCACGGACGGCGCGGCGATCACCGTTGCCGCGGCCACCCGGGCTCCCGACCACGCCCGCGCACAGTCGGTGCAGGTGGCCCCGAGCACCCCCGCACCGCACCCCGACGAGCCGGGACTCGCGGAGATCGCCCCGGAAGGCGGGCTGGTCGTGCGGCTTCGGATCACGCCGAACGGGCCCGGGCCAGCCGCCTCCACCGACCTCGAGATCGACGAGGTCCGCCGCATCGTCGATCACCTGCTGACACTGGAGTCGGCGCGGCGGCCCGGGTCAGAGCAGGCCGGAACAACCGCCTCACCGCCGGCCGAGCCCGGCGCGCGCGTCACCGTCGTCACGGCTGAGGGCACCACAGCGGGTGGCCTGCGCCATGCTCTGGCCTCCGTCCCCGCCGAGGCCCGGTTGCGGGACTTCACCTCCGACGCCGAGGTTGTTCTCGTCTTCGACCAGGCCCGGCGGCCGCACTGACGCGGGGTCGTCGCAGCGCGCCGGCCGACCGCACGCCGGATACAGGTCAGCCTCTGGCAACACCGGCGCGCCGAGCCTCCAGGTCAGCACGGTCCGCCACCCAGTACGGGCCCTCGTCCTCGACCATGTCCGTCATGATCACATGATGGTGGCCCTGGTGACCGGTGGGCAACAGGCAGGTCATCCCGTCAGCGCGGCAACCGGGAGCTGTGATGGTCCTGGGAGCGGACCACGTCAGCCAGACCTCCTCGTTTCCCCACCCCTGCAGCACGGCCATATGACTGTCGGGGTGACCTTCCTGCAGTGCGCAGGTCACCTCGCTGGGCACCTCGTAGGCGGCTCCCGGCACATCATCGAGCCGCATGACTATGTCCTCGGGCACACGCTGCCATGCTCCGCAGCCGCCCTCCTCCATGATCATTCCGTTGCTGTTCCCTCCGCCGTCCATCGACTGATCCCGTCATCACGCGCAAACCAGGCATCCTGGACACTCTTCGTGTCCGCATCGTCACAAGCGCGCTCGACGCACCGATATAAGCACGGACCGTGGGGAGGTCTCCCGGCNGGGCTGAACTATCCGTTTCCCGAGCTTTCGCCCCTTTGGTGCCTCGGCCCGCCGGCCGGGGAACGATCCGGCGGAGGAAGAAGCTCAGGACACAGAGATTCCCAACGCGGCCGCCATCGGACCGATGAGAGTCAGCAGGCTGTCGGCGTCCACCTCGGCGCCCGCGAGCCCGGCCACACCCGTGGCGCCGTCGAAGCGACAGCCTCGGAACGAGGCCGCCACGACCTTCGTACCGGTGAAGACAGCCTCACTCAGATCACAGTCCTCGAACCGGACATGGTCCAGACGTGTCCCCGCCAGGTCCAGACCCGACAGGTCACATCCGGTGAACCGCACCCGGCGCAGCAGGCAGGACCGCAACGTGACTCCGTCGGCACGGACCTGCTCCAGGGTGAGGTCGTGAAATTCTCCGCGGATCCAGACGGCCCCGGAGACCCTGCCACCGGTGAACTGGACCCGGGTCCCGCCACCTCCGTCGATCAGCACGCCGGCCAGCACCGCCTGTTCGGCCAGCACGTCACGCAGGCGCAGGCCCGTGAGCTCACCACCGAGGACACGCGTGCCCGCCAGCACGGTCGATTCGACCATCGCGCCGACCATGCCGTCATCCGGGTCGCCCGCGGTGACCGCCGATCGCAGGTCCTCGACCGTCCCGCGAACGACCCGGGGCGGCACCGCTCCCCGGGCGGCCGCGCCGGAAACCCGGGAGGTCGCGCCGACAGCCGGGGGCGCCGGCTGCCACGGATCAGCCCGCTGTCGTTGCGCCATGCCAGAGATTCTCACTCACCCGCGACCGGCCATCCCGACAGCGTCCTCGGCGTCGATGAATGGGCATCGATGGGCGTCATCAGCCGCGGATGGCGTCGATCAGGGAGATCAGGGACAGCACCGAGAAGGCGACCGCTGCGATCCTGGTGATCAGGCGCACGGAGAGGACCTTCAACAGCCCACGACCGCCCGCAATGGCCATGGCCGCGACGGTCCACAGCGCGAGAACCGCCCCGATCCAGACCGCCACCGGCGCGGAGTAGCGGGCGGCGAGGTTCGCTGTCGAGAACTGGGTGAGATCGCCCAGTTCCGCGACGAACACCACGGCGAAGGAGGTCGCGGCGACCCGGAGGAACCCCGACCGGCCCGCGGACTCCGCCGCCGCCGCTTGGACGCCGCTTCCGGCGCCGGTGCCGCTTCCGGTGCCGGTGCCGGTGCCGGCCTCGCCGGCGCCGAGCGCACTCGCGCCGACACTCTCGCCCGCGGGCACGGGACCACCCGCAACGTCGATGGCCGCGTCGTCGGGGACCGTGTGGTCCTCTCGTCCCTCGCGCAGGACCAGCGCCGCGCCCAGGGCGAACAGCAGGGCCGCCACCACGTCGACAGCCCGGGCCGGCAGCAGCGAGATCACGCTGCCAGCCGCCACCGCCAACGTCACCTGCACCAGGAAGGCCGCCGCGACCCCCACCCAGACGTACAGAGGACGGAAGCGGCTCCCCAGGACAAGGCTCGCCACCATCGTCTTGTCGGGAAGTTCCGCCAGAAAGATCACGCCGAAGGTGACGAATAGAGCGGTGAGACTCACGGCCCGGTTCCCTCTCATCGAGGCCGGGCCGGACGGAACGGAAGCCGCCTTCGACCCGGCACAACAGCCAGATCGAAGGTCTCGCCCACCTGACGGAGGTCAGGCCCGACGGCCGGGCTCGGGAACCGAGCCAGTATGTCGACACACCGGGCCGCGCCGACCCGACCCCACGCGGACCCCGGCACGGCCATCGCAACGATGACACGAGCCGGCCGCGGGGTCGAACTACCTGGTCGCCACGGCGGGGCTACTCCCCTTCGACTCGCACACTACCGCGACCGGCCGCGCGACGGACCACCCGGACCCATACAGAGGACAACAAGCAGGCCACACGCGGGCGGACCTGACCGGTGCGGCACCGGCCGCCTACAGAAAGACACCGATAACCTCACTCAAGGTGATCGCCGATTCTGGTCGACCGTCCGTTGAGCCGACACGAGTCCTGACTCTTCCCGCGCCGCCGGGCCGCCCGGCCGCGGGCGGCACAGCGACCAGGACGGGCGCCGCGGAACCGACGTCCGGCAGCGGTGGCCCGGACCCGGAGATCACGGCTGCCGACCGCACCGGGTCAGTCGCTCCGGACACCGACCGCTCCGGATCCGGCATGACCCACGCCCGTTCGGACCTCCCGCCGGCCCACCGCGGCGGCTCGGCCCCCGGTGCCGCGCTCCTGGCAGCCCAACGGCCACCCGGCCGGCTCCGGCCGGTCATCAACGCGACGGGGATCCTGCTGCACGACGGGCTGGGCCGCGCACCGCTCTCCCCCGACGCCCGCACCGCAATCGACGCGGCCGCCGCGACCTGCGACGTCGAGCTGGACCTGGCGACCGGCCGGCGCGGCCGGCGCGGAAACGCCGCGCTGTCCGCGCTGGCCGCGGCCGTCCCCGCGGCCCGCTCCGTACACGTGGTCAACAACAACGCCGGCGCGCTGGTCCTCGCGGCCATGGCGCTGGCGGCCGGCCGGGAGATCGTCATCAGCCGCGGCGAGATCGTCGAGACCGCCGACGGATTCCGCCTGCCCGAGCTGTTGACCTCGGCCGGAGCCCGGCTGCGGGAGGTGGGCAGCACCAACCGGACGACGCTGGGCGACTATGCCGACGCCATCGGCCCACGAACCGGCTTCGTGCTTCGCATGCACCCACCGACCTTCCGGGTGGTCGGCCTGACGATGGCNCCCGCCCTGACCGATCTCGCCGAGCTGTGCGCCCGCCGGGGCGTACCGCTGGTCGGCGACCCCGGGTCCGGGCTGCTGACTCCGAACCGCGCGCTGCCCGACGAGCCCGATGCGTCGACCTGGCTGCGTGGTGGTGTCAGCCTGGTCACCACCTGCGGGGACAAGCTGCTCGGTGGCCCGCAGTGTGGTCTCGTCCTCGGGCGCGGCGATCTGGTCGCCCGGATGCGCCGGCATCCGCTGGCCCGCGCCCTGCGGGTGGACAAGCTGACGCTGGCCGCCCTGGAGGCCACCCTGCATGCCGGGGACAGTCCCGTGCGCCGCTTCCTGCACACGGACGCCGCGGAGCTCAGAATCCGCGCCGAGCGGCTGGCTGCCTGGCTGCGCCGGTCGGGGGTCCCGGCGTCCGCCGTGAGCAGCCGGGCGGTCGTCAGCTCGGACGGCACGGAAAGCGGGGCCGGTGGGCTGCCCAGCGCTGCCGTCGCGCTCGACGCCGGACTCGCCGCGCGGCTGCGCCAGGGGCAGCCCCCGGTGCTGGGACGGGTCGAGCAGGGCTGCTGCCTGCTGGATCTGCGCTCGGTCCCGTCAGATCTCGATCCCGTTCTGGCCGCGACGGTCCTGGCCGCCGCAACCGGATCGGGGCCCGTCGCCGACGACCCCCCCACCGGCCCCGCCCAACCGAGCTGCACCGCCCAACCGAGCGATGCCGCCCAACCGAGCTGCACCGCCCAACCGAGCGATGCCGCCCAACCGAGCGATGCCGCCAGCCCGCATCCCATGGGATGGGCTCACGTGCCCGACTGGGCGCGCCGCACGGACCGTTGGCCCGCGGCGGGCTGGACGCCTCAGCTGGACAGCGAAACGGACCCGGACGAGGCAACCCTGCAGTGACCGCCCCGGAGAGCTCCGCAACCCGCGGGCTGGGCTGGGCCGGCGGGTTTCTCATCGTCACGCATGCCCTGGTCCACCTGGTGATCTGGCCGGGGGCACCGCTCGGGACGCCCGATGGTGCCCGGCTGCGCTGGAACGGAGGCTCCTGGTCCTGGGAACCGAGCTGGCTGCCACCGACCGCGGTCATCGTGACCGGCGGCACGCTGCTCGCGGGAGCGGTGCTCGGTTGCCTCCTCGGTGGGCTGGCCCTGCTGGGGCTGCCGGGAGCCCGCCGGTTCCCCCTGCTCGCCAACGGGACCGGCGCCGTCTGTTCCCTGTCGCTGTTCGCGCTGGCCTGGCCGGGCCTCGAACCCGACCCGTCCGAGTTCGTCGTCGGGCCGGTGCTGAGCGCGGTGTTGCTCGCGGCGGTCGGCGGAGCTCTGCTGCGCCGCGGCTGGCGCCGCCGCCTGCGGGCACGGACCGGACCGGACGCCCCGACGGGTTCCGGCATCGCGGGAATCCCGGCGGTCGGTTCGAACTCCGGCTCCCGGATCGTCAGGCCAGGGACAGGGCCGAGAGCTCGCGGTTGAGATTGGCCCTGGCGGCCGGCTCCCAGAGTCGGTGGGCCCAGGCCGTCGCGTAGATCGGCCCGTCCAGCAGATGCCGTAGGACGGCGCCGCGCCCGGCGGCCCAGGTGTCGCCGGCGACCCAGGCGTATTCCAGCCGCACCCGGCGGACATAGCGGTCGTAGGACGACGCGGGACGGGCCAGCACCCGCAGGTCGGCATCGTTCACGAACGCCTCGTCGGATGCCTGTGCGCGATGCCCCGCCGTGGCCTCCACCAGCCGTCGCACCTCGGTCACCACCCGCGCCGGGCAGCCGAGAGCACCGAGGACATCGCCGGCGAGNTCGGCTGACCGCTGTTCGTTGTCCCGGGCGCGGGAGTCGTACACGGCGTCATGAAAGTGGATCGCGAGCAGACAGGCCGGGAGATCGACTCCGGTCGCCTCGGCGCGGTCGGCAGCGATCAGGAGGTGGAAGGCCGCCGTGGTCTCCGCCACATGACGGAGCGTGTGATAGTGCCTTCCAGGCTCCCGGTAACGCCGGACGAGGTCCACGAACGCCGCCACCCGCTCCCCCGTGTCGGCGGTGGCTCCCGCGGCGAGCAGCGCGCCGTCGAACGCTCGGGCCAGCGGTGATCGCGGAGCACCGGCCAGGCCGCCGGGAGCGGGCTCCCCGCTCGCCCCGCCATCCGCAACCGTCGCCATGCCGGTGCCGAACTCGGCATCCATCCGTGCCTCCCGGTCCCTGGTGAATCCCGGTCGGGTCACTCTCGATCGTGNACGCTACGTGCATCTTTCGCAGCCGATTGATCGGATCTACCGATTACACCTTTGGCTCACCGTTTGCCTCAACCCACATTGCTGTAGTCGAACACGTGTGCGAAGGTGGGCGCGTGGCAGTCCAGATAACGATCGACGATCAGACATACACGCTGCGTGATGATGTCGACCCCGAGGAACTACGGCGACGCGTCGCGCAGGCGGTCTTCCGCTGCGAGGTCGAGCAGCTACATCTCGCGGACGGCCGGCGGGTCCTCGTCAACTGGCGTTCGGTCCGCCTCGTCCATGTCGACGTCGCTCCCCCGGGCAGCGCTCTCCCGGGCAGCGCTCTCCCGGGTGACACGTCGGCCGTCACCGGCGCGGCTGACACCGGCGCGGCCGCCAGCACCGGCGGTACCGGCGGCGGTGTCACCCATCCGGTGATGGCGGCGGCCCCCAGCCACCACCACCCGGCGTACGAAGAGTGACGACGGCTCCGGCGGGCAGCTGCCGGCTCGCCTTCGGCGGGAGCGGTACCCCGTCGACGTCGTTGTGGCCGACGAGGCCGGGTTCCCCGCCCGCGATGCCGCCGGGCGGGTGCCGGCGCCGATCTGTCAGCACTGACAGCGTCGCCGGTTCCAGGACCCGCAGCGAACGCACCAGTCCCGAACCGCCCGGGTGCCTGCCACGTCCACCCGTGCCATCGGCCAGCTCGTAACGCTCCACCCGCATCGGATACTCCAGTTCGAGCGCCTCGATCGGGGTGTTCAAAGTGTTCGTCATCCCCACATGCACCCCGGACGGGCCCGGCCCCCGGGCGGAGGCGCCCTGCCCGCCGCCCAGCGTCTCGTAGTACGTCCAGGTCGCTCCACCGATCACCAGGTTGTTCATGGTCCCCTGCCCCGGGGCCGGGAGGAGGGGAGCGACGGCAGGCGGCACGGCGGTCGCGGGCTCGGCCGCGGCCGAGCCCGCCCCGACCGCCAGCCGCAGGGCCGCGAGCACCGTGTCCGCGATCCGTTGGGACGTCTCGACGTTGCCCGCCACGACGGCGGACGGACGGCGGGCGTCCACCAGCGAGCCGGGCTCGGTCACCACCGACAGCGGGGCATAGGTGCCGTCACCAGTCGGGACGTCCTCGGGCAACAGCACCCGCAGCGCGAAGCAGCAGGCGGAACGGGTGACGGCGCGCGGGCAGTTGACGTTGCCGCGCACCGCCGGGGATGTCCCGGTGAAGTCCACCGTCATGCTGTCGCCCGCGATGGTGACCGCGACCCGCAGCTCGATGTCCCGGTCGTCGACGCCGTCACCTTCCAGCTCGCTGCTCACCCGGTACACGCCGTCGGGGAGTTCGGCGATCGCCGCCCGGCTCCGGCGCTCGCCGTAGCGGAGCACCTCGGCGAACGACTCCAGGACCACCGGCGTGCCATGCCGCCGGGCGAGCTCGGTGAGCCGGGCCGCCGCCAGGCCGCCCGCCGCCGCCTGCGCGCGCAGATCGCCTCGGCGCAGCTCCGGCGTCCGCGAGTTCGCGCAGATGAGATCGAGGACGTCCGCCTGCCACTCCCCGCCCCGGATGAGGCGGATCGGCGGGATGATCAGCCCTTCGGCGAAGATCTCGGTCGAGTCCGCCGGCATTGATCCCGGGCGCATGCCGCCCATGTCTGAGTGGTGCGCGCGGGTCGCGGCATAGCCGGCCAGTTCGCCGTCCAGGGCCAACGGGGAGATCAGTGTGACGTCCGGCAGGTGGTTGCCACCGGAGAACGGGTCGTTGAGCACCCACACGTCACCGGGCACCGGGTCACGTTCCGCGACCACCCGCACNGACTCGTACATCGCGCCCAGGTGCACCGGCACATGGGCGGCCTGGGCGACCATCCGCGCCTCGGTGTCGAAGAGCGCCGCCGAGCAGTCCCGGCGCTCCTTGATGTTGGACGAGTAGGCACTGCGGACCAGCAGCGTTCCCATCTCCTCCGCGATGCCGCCAACCGCGCTCGACAACACCGCCAGGGTTACCGGGTCCATACCCCCAGCTTCCCACCTCGCCCGGCCACCGGACGGCCCATCGGCAGCGGATGAGCGCCAGCCGACCGGGCGCGGTAGCGGGCGCGACGGCAGGCACGGTGGTGAGCGCGGTGGTGAGCGCGACGGCGGGGCCGTGGCGCGGGACGGAGCAATCTTGCCGGTCCGTCCGCGTCGGCGCCTCGCGATCTCGCGGCCAGCCGGGGGACTCGGCTGGCAGGGGCCGGTCGGCGCGGGCGGGCGCGGGCGGGCGCGGGCGGTGCGGGCGGTGGTGGGCGCGGCGGGCGGGTGCGGGCGGTGGTGGGCGCGGCGGGCGGTGGTGGGCGTGGCGGGCGGGTGCGGGCGGTGGCGGGCGTGGTGGGCGGGTGATCTGACAGTGGCGGTCAGCGTTTCGGGTGGCGGCGCGGGTGTGGCGATGCGGCGACTGAAGAGCTCGCTGTGTCTCTTCGGGAGAGGTGTTGACAACCCCGGTGGTGGAGGGGGCGCAACCCCNCCGGGAGCGGAGACACAACGAGGTCTTCAGTCGCTGNCGGCGNACACNCGCGGACGGGNGGCGCGGGGNGGGTGAGGGCTGTTTCGGGGCCTGTGCGCCCNCTGAAAGCCCTGGTGGCGGCGTTGCGGCGGGTTCCGCCGGATGCGGCGGCCCGATGGCCGTGCCTCGACCGGGTGGCCGCGGGCCGAGGTGTCCGCGGGCGGGGCGCTGGACGTCGCAAGGGCTGGGCGGCGGTGTCCCGGTACCGGCCCGGGCCGTCGCTCGGCGGGGCCCCGCGACCCGGCTCGCCACCCGGGCTTCCCGTCCAATCAGACAGGTCCGTCACCCCAGCCCCCGGCCGCCACGGCCGCACCGCGGTCCCGAGTCAGCCATCGACCGCCTGCCCCGAGTACGAGCAGACACCAGCAGAGCGGAACAAATAGTATTCAAGTACGAAAATCCACTCATTCAAGGCTTAACAGGATATTAGCTCCAACATCTGATGTTGTTTTTTCATTTATCTAGACCAACGGACGAATGAGTGGTTCAGTACGCAATTACGATGCGGTCCGCAGCCACCGGCGGGGACGCGCCGGAGCGGGCCGCGCCGATCATCTGCGATTAGTTGCGTCCAGGGAGCAGCGCAATGAGCGAGTACGACTATTCGGTCGCCATTCTCGGCAGCGGGATTGCCGGCTCAACGCTGGCGAACATCCTTGCCCGCCATGGTCACAGTGTGGTGCTCATCGACAGTGGCACACACCNGAGATTTGCACTCGGGGAATCAACGATCGGAGAGACGACCTATCTCCTGAAACTCCTGGCCAAACGGTTCGACGTGCCGGAGCTCGGCCACGTCAGCAGCTTCGACGGAGTTCGCCGGCATGTCTCCTCCGCCTGCGGAGTGAAACGTAACTTCGGCTTCGTCTATCACCGGGAGGGTGAGTTCCAGAACCCCGAGGAGGTCACTCAGTGTAGCGTCTCGGAGTTTCCGAACGGCCCCGAGATGCACATGCATCGCCAGGACATCGACTCCTACCTCTTCTACTCCGCGGTGCGGCACGGTGCCCACCCCCGGCAGCGGACCCAGATCGACCACGTGGAAACCACCGACAGCGCCGCGACCCTGGTGACGAAGAGCGGAGAACGGATCCGGGTCCGCTACGTCGTTGACGCGTCCGGACGCAACTCCGTGCTGGCGAACCAGCACGGCCTGCGCGAGGAGCCCTGCCGGTTCCGGACCCACTCCCGGACCCTGTTCACCCACATGGTGGGGGTCACCCCGTTCGACCAGGTCACCCGACCAAGCGGGCAGCCATCCCCCTGGCATCAGGGCACCCTCCACCATCTGTTCGACGGCGGCTGGCTGTGGGTGATCCCCTTCGACAACCACCGCGGCGCCACCAACCCGCTGTGCAGCGTCGGGCTCAACCTCGACACCCGCCGCTTCCCGAAACGACCCGAGGTCGATCCCGCCGAGGAGTGGCAGGGGTTCCTCGACCGCTTCCCGAGTGTCGCCCGCCAGTTCGCCCAGGCCCGGCCGACCTGGGACTGGATCTCGACCGGGCGCACGCAATACTCCAGCACCCGCACCGTGGGCAACCGCTGGGCCATGATGAGTCATGCCGCCGGCGCCGTCGACGCGCTGTTCTCCCGTGGCATGGCGAACACCATGCAGGTCATCTATGCATTCGCCCCGCTGCTGCTGGACGCCCTCGACGACGACGACCTCACCGCCGAGCGGTTCGCTCCGATCGACACGCTCAACCAGACCATCCTGGACGTGAACGACCAGCTGGTGGCCGGCTCCTACATCTCCTTCCGGGACTTCGACCTGTGGCGGGCCTGGTCGAAGGTCTGGTTCATGGCCTGGAACCTGGGCATCGCCCGCATTGTCGGCACCTACTTCACCTTCGAGGAGAGCGGCGACCCGGCCCTGTTCGACCGGCTGTTCGACGCGCCCTTCCCCGGTACCTTCTGCCCGGACCTGCCGGAGTTCCAAGAACTGTTCCGCGGGCTCGGAACAATCATGGAACGGGTCGAGGGAGGCCGGACCACCCCGACCGAGGCGGTGAACGAGTTGGCGACGGTGCTTGGCTCCGCCGACTTCCTGCCCACCCCGCTCGACCTCGGTGACGTGCTGCGCAGGTGGCATGACGGCTCGTTCGAGGCCCAGCGTCGGATGTACGAATGGGGTCGGTCGACCTCCCCGGAACCTCTTCGCCGGTGGTACGACTACGACCTCGATGCTCTGCTGGCCCGCACCGGCGGCGTCCGGGAGCCGGCTGTCTTCTGAGCCGCTCGTCCNCGGTGCCGCTGGGCGAACAGGGCGGCCGCCATCCGCCACCCGCGGTGCAGCCAGCGGCACCGGGAATCAGGCACCAGGCACCAGCGCCTCGCGCACCCGGAGTAATCGAGTCAGGCGGGCACCACATCGGCCGACTCGCACCGCTCCCCTTTCACGGGACATCTTCGGGAATCCCTGACGGAAGTTCTTCGGCCATACCTGCGGGTGGCTCACCTCCCCTGACCGCTTCGGGATGATCGGCAGTGACGGAANGCCAACCGCGGGGGAATGAGCGCGCCGATAAAAGCCGTCTCGGCCGGCACCGCCCGCGCCGCCCGCTGCCGGCGGCAGCGCGTTCCAGCCATTCTTCGGGATGCCGCCGAGATCTGTCACGGCGCCTTTCCGCCGCGCCCGGACGCGGCGGCACCGCCGGTGAGCAGTGATTCCCGAACGGCGAGAAACAGGAGACCACTGGAGGCGCGCGGCACATATGACAGGCGCGGGGGCAACCTTGCATTCTCGCAGAGTTTGCGAGCCACGCCTGCGCACAGCCGCCGATTCGGGGATATCGCCGCACCAGTCGGGCCTTTTGTCACACAACACGGGAACAATGTCAGGACCCCGCGGGCATCACGACCTGGCAGAGCGACAGAATGCCCGTGACGGCACTCCCGCGGCATGCGTCGCGACCGGATCGCCGCCAGCCGGCCGCGACCTCGACAGGCGCCCTGGGAGTCGACCCCGACTCGGCCACCGGAGACCGGCCACGGCCACGGCCACGGCCACGGGAGAAGAGTGATCTGAGATGGCATGACTACCCCCGCCGTCGGCCAGCCGGCTCCCGGCTGCACGCTGCCGGGAGCCGGCACTCGGAGACACCGGCGGCCGTCCGGTCCGACTTCCCACGCTCCCCGGGGAAACGCCATCCGGTTGTTCTCGCGTTCTGCCCGGGGGACAACGCCGCGGCGCACACGAAACAGTCGTGCTCCCGTTCGGCCGGACGGCCGCGCGCCGAGGCGGCTCACCAGGCGTCGAGAAGCGACCTGACCTGCGACAACGAATTCGGTAGCAATCCCGCGGAGCTCCGCTGTATGCACACTCCCGGTACCTGGGCAAGCCGGCGGGCCGACTCCCGTGCAAACTGCGCCATAACTGCACNGGTCGAATCGGCCCGCATTCTGGTGAAATAGCNCTGGCAGGTACCTGCGAGTTGGCATTGCCGGGAGAGAGGGCCGCCTGCGACATGGCGCTCGAGGACCCGGAGAGTGCTCCCATTTTCAGGTGGGGCGAAATGCGAAGAAGGCTCGGGACCTGGTGGTTCGCACGAGAGGACCGGCCCGCCGAAGAGAACGANGGCAGCGACAAGGCTGGCGTGAACACGCCTGACGACCCAACGGGAGACAGCATGAACAGCGTGGACATCGCACTGAAGGAATCGCTGGAGATCGAGGGAGCCACCGGAGTCGCGCTCGTCGACTTCACCAGCGGCATGACCCTCGGCAAGCTCAGCAACATCCACAACTTCGACCTGGAAATCGCGGCCGCGGGCAACACCNAGGTCATCCGCTCGAAAGTCCGCACCATGGAGAGCCTGGGCCTGCAGGACAACATCGAGGACATTCTGATCACCCTCGGCCGGCAGTACCACCTGATCAGGCTGCTCACCAGTCACACCGGCCGTGGCCTGTTCCTCTACCTGGTGCTCGACAAGAGCCGCGCGAATCTCGCGATGGCTCGCCACCGCCTGCGCTCCATCGAGTCGCGTCTCGACATGTGACCACTGCCCGCCGCGACGATCAGCTGCCGTCGGGACTCTCCTGTCAGGGAGGACGTCCCGGCGGCAGCCGACTTTCCGCCGCCGATTTTCCGCCACGGCTCTCAGCCGCGGTCTCACCCGCGGCCGGCCGGCCCGACCGGTCGCGCCTGCGGACCCGCATACACGCCCGGAGCCGTTGACTGCCGCCGGGATCCGCTCCGACGAGCACCCCCGTACGGGTAGCGACGCCATTTCGCCTGTCTGGCTGGACATCAGTCGTCAGCAGCCGAACGTATCGAGCGTGCCCCGGACCCCTGCGCCCGCTGACCGGGCACTTCAGACCGCCGGCACGAGCCGACCGCCGGCCCGCGGTTCTCTACCGGATGGCAGGGTGCCGCGTTCGCCCGAAGACCCGGCACCATCGGGCGCGACGCCCACTCGCCGATCTTGTTACGGTCGTTCCAGACGACATGCTTCGCGGGGACCGATCGGACCGGCAACCACATTCCACGGGTCCCCACGTGGCCAGTCGGACGGCCGCAGTATCCACGGGCACGACCCCTTCGACCCGACTTACGACGGGCCCGCAGGCCCGCGATGAAAAGAGACCGTTGCCGCCCGCCGGGCAGCCCGATGTCGCGTCTCGCCCCGGGTGCACAGTCAGCTTGCGGGATAACAGGACGGAAAGAAGATCTCAGACCAGCCGGTTAAGTAGATCTCATTGAAGAACTTTTTCGTGACCAGATAAGTTGCCTACTTAGACTGGCAGAAGCGGTAAAGCGTCAGGACTCCACCCGCCAGGCGAACGCAGATCAACACCGGAAGGGTGAACATGAGCATTCCGCCGCGTCAGGCGATCAAGATCGGCGCCTATCTGCTGAAGCAGAAAATCAAGCGCAGGGACAAGTTCCCGATCACTCTGGAGCTGGAGCCGCTTTTCGCGTGCANCCTCTCCTGCGAGGGCTGCGGCAAGATTCAGCACCCCGCTGACGTCCTCCGGCAGCGGATGCCGGTCGAGCAGGCGCTCGCCGCGGTCGACGAATGCGGCGCACCGGTCGTCTGCCTGGCCGGGGGTGAGCCGCTCATGCACCCGCAGATCGAGCAGATCGTGGAAGGCCTGGTCAAGCGCAAGAAGTTCATCTATCTCTGCACCAACGCCNTGCTGCTGCCGCGCAAGATCGACAAGCTGAAGCCGTCGCCCTACCTTTCCCTCGCGGTGCACATCGACGGCCTGGAGGAGCGTCACGACGAGTCCGTGGCGAAGAAGGGTGTGTTCGCCCAGGCCGTGGATGCCATCAAGGAGGCGCAGCGTCGCGGTTTCCGCGTGACGACGAACACCACGTTCTTCAACACGGACACGCCGCAGACCGTCATCGAGGTGCTGGACTTCCTGAACAACGACCTCAACGTCGATGGAATGATGCTCTCCCCCGCCTACGCCTACGAGAAGGCCCCNGAGCAGGACAAGTTCCTCGGCGTCCGGGAGACCCAGGAGCTTTTCCGCAAGGCGTTCGCCGAAGGTCGGCGCCAGCGCTGGCGCATCAACCACTCGCCGCTGTTCCTCGACTTCCTCGAGGGCAAGGTCGACTTCCCCTGCACCGCCTGGGGGATCCCCTCCTACTCGCTGTACGGGTGGCAGAAGCCGTGCTACCTGCTGGGTGACGGCTATGCCAAGACCTACCAGGAACTGCTGGACACGACCGACTGGGAGTCATACGGCCGCGGCCGTGACCAGCGCTGCGCGAACTGCATGGCTCACTGTGGCTACGAGCCCACGGCGATCGCGGCGACACTGAGCTCGCTGCGGGAGTCGATTCGCGCGACGCGCTGATCCACCAGGACGAGCGTGGAGGTCGACCTCGGTGACGGCGGAGCCGCGCTCCGCCGGGAGACCGCCACCCGCCTCACCGAGGTCCACCACCCACCGGCTGCTGGTCCTTCATCCGCCCGATCAGCGTTGTCGAGACCTGTTCAGAGCGCGCCATCGCGCCCCAGCCCTCGACGAAGAGGCCGTCGTAGCTGAGCCCGACCCAGCGGCCGGTCAGCCGGTCACCGTGCGGGTGCAGAGAGAAGAAGAGCGTGCCCTTCGACCGCACCGGGCCGTCCACCGCCGCGTACCAGCCCATGACGATCTCGTTGTCGAAGACGCGCAGCTCTCCGGACCACAGGTAGCCACCTTCCTCCATCGTCAGGCCACGGGAGACCGCCGCGATGGTGAGGCGGTCGCCGTGCTGCTCCACGGCCACCTCCTGGGCGGAATGGATCTCCTCGCCGTCCCGGAAGGTCTGCCAGGACGTCCACCACCGCCCGGACAGTTCGCCCCGGGCCTGGGCCTGCGCCGGAACGCCGGAAGCCACGGCCGGGGGCGCGACCGGGCCTGGCACGCCCGACATCGTCGCGGAAGCGACCGCCGCCGATCCCATGGCCGCGTGCGCGGCCACTGCGGGCGCGACCGCCGCGGCACCGCCGCCGACGATGAGCTGTCGACGATTCGTGATGTCCACCTCCTGCGGGACCTCCGTCCAGGTGACGCCAGCCGGCACCCCCTTGTCCTCAAGCCAGGCGTGCCTGCGGAGCTCGACGAGCGTGCCGCCGGCGTTCAGCTCCGTGTCGATCGCGGCCACGAGTGACTGCGACGGCACACCCAGCAGGCCGCGTTCGGCCTTCGAGAGGTAACTCGGTTGGTACCGCACTCGGTTGGCGAGCTGGGCCTGGCTGAGCCCAGCGGCCTTCCTGCGCCGGACGATGGCGTCCAGCAGACTGGCGAGGCACGGTTGCATGTCCCGCACATCGTCTACCCGGGATGCCCCGTTCTGGCTGGCAGTCGGCCGTGTCCAACCGGTCTGACTGCTGTCACACCCCTGCATTTGAAACACCGTTCCCCCGTTTGACAGTCGATCGCCCGCTGATCTCCGGCCCTGATCGTGCCANGCGTCCTTCTTCTGCCCGCTGACCNATATTCGGCGCGCCGGTGGCTCTGTGTCGCTTCTCCACCATGACTGCAGTATGAGGCCTCTCACACCCTCCCCCTGTGGTCCGTCTTCGGGGATCCTCGACAGGGAACGGGAGGGGGACATCGCCCATCAGCCAACTCTGGCGGACCGGAGCATCGACATGAAAGAGACCACACGCCGCACCGACCCCACCGACCACTTCGCCAGATATTCATCTGACGAAAAGATATTTTTGCCCTCTTCGGCCGGGCTGAAATGACGGGGGCGCCATGACAACGCCGAGCCCGATCAGCCCACCGTCCGAGGAGAGCTGGCGCCGCGCCCAGCACGCCGGCCGGACGAAGTGGTCCGCACCGGCCGCCTACGCGGTCGTGCTGATGGACGAGTCGGGATCTCCCACGTCGGTGGTGGGTACCTTTCCCGGCCCCATGTCAGCGGAGATGTACGGACGGATCGTCGGAGCCGACTTCCGGGTCGTCCGGGTGAACCCCTCCAGCCCGCCGCCGTGAATCCTCGCCGCCACCACCAGCGGGCGGCGACTCCTCCGGTGCCCCCGCACCGCCGGAGGAGGGACCGCCGCGAGCACACCGCGCGGAACGAGCACACCGCACGAGGACACCGCACGGAACACAGAGCAGCCCGCCAGTTGTCCCACGCCGTGCGCGGGCGTGGGACGACCGACGGGCCGGGCGCCCGCGCACGGAACCCCTGGCCAGGGCGTACCGGGAACCCCGTGTTCCCTGACCTTCGCCGGCCCGGCTCCCGAACCGGGCGTCAGCGGCCGACCGTCACGCGAACTTCGGAAGTACCTCGCGCTCGAAAAGACGCAGGCTCGACCAGGCGGTCTCCGGCGGAATTCCACCGCACATCGGATGGAACTGCACAAACGGGAAGGAGGATTCCTTCTGCTCGATGACCAGTTGCTCGGGCGTCAGCACCCGATACTGCCCGCTCGCACGCAGCTGGTCGGCGCCCGGACTCGTGTGGTACGGCGACGCGAGGTTGCTCTGGGCCTGCCACTCGCCATAGGCGTTCGTCTCGTGGAGGAAGTACGGAGACATCTGCTTCCAGCCGTCCTCGACGTCCTCCGCCAGCGCCACCACCGTGTTGGCCCTGATCGGCGACGGCCCCGGGTCCGGCCGGCCGAGCTTCTGCACCTCGTCCCGGTAGAAGTCCCAGACCTCGGGCAGCGATGGAATGAATCCGTCGGCGATGCGGGCGGCCCGCCGGGCCGCCGCCTCACTGCTGCCACCGAGAACAAGCGACGGGCCACCCGGCCGATACGGCGCGGGAGTGACCCGAACGGTGCGGCCGCGGTATTCGAACGACTCTCCGCTGAAGGCCGCCTTCAGGGTCCTGACCGTCTCGGTGACACGCTTCGCGCGTTCGTTCATCGGAACGCCGAACATGTCGAATTCCTCGCGGACGTATCCGGCCCCGAGCACCAGGTCGACACGCCCCTTGCTGATGTTGTCGAGGACGATCATGTCCTCGGCCAGCCGCAGCGGGTCGTAGAACGGCGCGATCAGCGCCGCGACCATGAATCTGACGTTCTTCGTCCGGGCCGCCATCGCCGCGAGCATCGGAATGGGGCTGGGAAGATAGCCGTCCGGCGAGGTGTGATGTTCCGAGACCGCGATGGTCACGCAGCCGAGCTGGTCAGCCCACTCGGCCATGTCGAGGGCCGCCGAGTAACGGTCGGCCATGGATGTACCGGCTAGATCCGGATTACGGAAGTCGAATCGTAAGGCGAACAGCACGGCCGGAGAATAACAGGAATCAGTCCACGCGATCGGCCTGTCAGCTCGATCCGGCCCGCCGCCAACCCCCGCCGCCGTGGGCGTCTCCGGCCGGCGTGGCGCCGCCGCACAGTTTCACCGCACTGCGTCACCGAGAGGTGTCGCCGAGCTGTGTCGCGGCGGCCCAAGGTGCCGCCGGCGAGGTGTCCCTCACCCGGTTGCGGGAACGGCGCTGGTCGTGATGGATCGGCCCCACCAGTTCCCTGAGCTGGGCGCCCGTTCCGCCCTGACGGGTCGCGATGATCTCGGCGGCGATGGAGATCGCCGTCTCCTCCGGAGTACGGCCACCGATGTCCAGACCGATCGGCGCGTGCAGCCGGGCGAGATCCGCCTCGGAAACACCGAGTTCCCGCAGCCGCCGGGCGCGGTCCTCATGGGTACGGCGTGATCCCATGACCCCCAGATAGGCCAGTGGCATTTTGAGTGCCACCGACAGCAGTGGCACGTCGAACTTCGGATCGTGAGTGAGTACGCACACCACCGTGCGGGCGTCCACCTCGGTAGCGGTGAGGTAACGGTGCGGCCAATCGACAATCACTTCGTCGGCCGCCGGGAACCGCTTCGCCGTCGCGAAGGTGGCGCGTGCGTCGCAGACCGTGACCCGGTAGCCGAGAAAGGAACCGATCCGCGTCAGCGCCGCGGCAAAGTCAATCGCCCCGAAGACGATCATCCGTGGTTTCGGCGCGTAGGACGAGACGAACACGGCGTTCTGGTCGCCGCGCCGCTCACCGTGCGGCCCGTAGTGCAGGGTTCCGGTGTTGCCCTGGTCGAGCAGCCCCCGCACGTCGTCACGCACCGCCTCGTCGAAACGCGCACTCCCGAACGTGCCCGCCACCGAATCCGGCCGGACAATCAGGCGCGCGCCGACAGGGGCACCGGCCGCCCCGCTCACGAGCGTCGCGACGGCCACCGGCCGGCCATTGCGGATGTCAGCCAGCACCCCGCCGAGTTCNGGGAACGTCCGCCGGCTCACCGGCTCCACGAAGATGTCGATGATTCCACCACAGGTGAGGCCCACCGAGAACGCGTCGTCATCGCTGACCCCGTACCGCTGCAGCACGGGCCGGGACGTGGCGCGGCACTGCTCGGCGAGTTCGTACACCGCGCCCTCGACGCAGCCGCCCGAGACACTGCCCACGGCGGTCCCGTCCGGGCCGACCGCCATCGTGGCGCCCGGCTGGCGGGGCGCTGACTTCCAGGTGCCGACCACGGTCGCGAGCCCGGCGGTCTCTCCCTCGTCCCACCAGCCTTGGAGGTCCGTGAGCACGTCACGCATCGCCAGATCGCCTCTGCTCGTCATCGTAGGTTCGCGGATACCTGCCCAGTACCCGTGCCGAGTGCCCCGAAGGACCGCTCGACGCCTCGACCGTATGCCCGAACCTTCCAGGACGCCCGAATTCACACGAGACATCCGGGACGAATCGTGCGCGGGTCTCCCGGTTAACCTTCCGGCATGACCGCACCGGAGGCCACAGCGTGATCCGGCCGGCCGGCGCACGGATCGCCGCGGTCGTACTCGCCGCCGGGAGCGGCAGCCGGATGGGCACGCCCAAGGCCGCCCTCACCGTCAACGGCACGCGCCTCGTCGACCGGGCGGTGAAGGTGGCCCACGAGGCCCGCTGCCAACGGATCATCGCCGTGGTCCGCGCGGGAACCCGCGTGCCCGGCGCCGAACTCGTGGTGAACACGGCTCCCGAGCAGGGGCTGCGCAGCTCGCTCACCCTGGCGCTGAACCACCTGGCGTCGCCGGGGGACATTCCCGTGGACGCCGTCGCGGTGCTCCTGGTTGACACACCCGGTATCGGCTCCGAAGCCGTCCGCGCCGTTCTGGACGCGTGGCGGCCGGGCCGGGTCGCCCTGGCCCGCTACGGGCAACGGCGAGGCCACCCGATCGTGATGAGTCCTGACCGCTGGCGCGCGGCCATCGCGCTGGCCAGGCCGGACGAAGGCGCCCGGCGTTTCCTGGCCGCCCACCCCGATCTCATCGACGAGGTCGCGGCCCCGGGTGATCCCACCGACCTGGACACCCCGGCGGACCTGCGCCGCTGGACTTCGTCAACAGGTGAGCGGGCCGCAGCCCGGACCGAACAACCCGAGTGACGACTCAGCCGGAGTGACGGCCCAGGCGGAGTGTCGGCGCCTCCGGGAGGCGGCCTCCTGGAAGCGCCCGCCGGTCATCGATCAGCGTCAGGGACCGCCCCCCGGGTTGGCGAGATCCAGAAGTACGTCCGCGTGGCAGATGGGCGGACCGCCGGGAGTGCTCGGCGGGCACCAGCACGCCAACGGGTGTCCGGCGAGCACGGGCAGGTGGCCCAACACCCACGCTCGGGAGACCATCCCCACCCGCCTGCCACCGGGCCGTTCATCCGGCCCTTCGCCATTTATCCAGGCGATGTACCGGCGGATGGCCTCAACCCGGCCGAGTTGACGGTAGTCGAACGGGTTACCCCAGCGCGTGGTCCGGTCGACCTTGATCGTGCCCGCGGGCATCCGCCAGCCGCGGGCGCGGGACAACCGGACGCGCGGCGGACGGACGAGCGTGGATGTCGTCGTGGCCACGGGGTGCCTCCAGCTCCTTCGGTCTGGGCGCGCACCCCGCTTCAGCCGCACCTCCGGCCAGCCGGGGAACACGCTCCCCCATGCACTGTTACCCCGCTCGCCGCGGGTTGCCCAGCGCTCGGTCAGCGGCCGCCCGCGGTGGTCGCGCGGCGGTCACGGTCAGCGGAGGCGGGACGGCCGCTCGCACATGCACCACAACCAGACCGCCGGTCCGCCGGCAGGCCACGCACGCAACAAACCAGGCCGTGTCCGCCTCGGACGCGAAGGCCAGGCGGTTCCGGGTGGGACAGAGCTCGGACGGAACACTCGACGGGCCGGCACCGGCGGAAAAGAGCCCGGTCGATGGCCCGTCCAGCATGGACGGGCCCGACCCACAAGGGCGGAGGCTCGGGGATTTGAACCCCACCGGCGACCGGATGCGCGAGAGTGAGAGTAGGCGAAAGTGCCTGCAACGTAAGGGGTTCCGCGTCGCGGACGGGTGCGGACGATGGCGCTGGAGGGGCTGAAAGTGGGCCGGGTGTCCGCACCATGTCCGCACCAGTGCCCACGACGACCATCTCCACAGTGGTGTGACTCTCCGTTGCCTGACCCGGTTCGAGCTGCACGGGTGATGGATGCCGTCCCGGTCTGGCACGTCGTGTCACTGGTCGCCCGCCAAACCGAAGGGGTGACGGCGGGCACCATGGTGGAGGCGACGACCAGCACGCTCTGGCGCTTGCTACGCAGGCCGTAGGCACGGCCGGATGACGACTCGCCCACAGCGCTTGCGAATATTGCGTCTGCTGCGCATGATGCGGTTGGAGGCCTGAGCAGTAGCGAACGGGGCTTGGGCCGTGAATTTCGATGGGGGTGGCGGAGATGCTCGACTCGGTTGACAACGCTGCCGGGCGGCAGGACCCAGGTGCGGAGCTCGCCCGGCGGGCAGCACGCCGCATCAACGACTACCTCACCACACACCCTGACACCGACCAGGACACCATCCAGGGAGAGCTGGCCGGTGACGATGCCCTGGTCGTCCCGCGAGAGGCAACCGTCCTACTCGCCAAGATCCTCCTGCTTCTGGCTCAAGGCGAGAGCATCAACGTGGTGCCCGACTCCGCCGAGTTGACCACCCAGCAGGCGGCCGACTTCTTGAATGTGTCGCGTCCCTACCTGATCAAGCTGCTTGAGTCAGAGAAGATCCCGTACCGCAAGGTCGGCACCCATCGACGGATCAAGTTCCGTGACTTGCATAACTACAAGAGCCGCGACGATCTGGAGCGGCGGCGCGCGGCTGACGACCTCACCGAGCTGACCCAGGAACTGGGGCTGTACTGACCCATGGCCTTCACGGTGGTCTACGACGCCAACGTGCTCTACCCGAACACCCTGCGCGACCTGTTGATCCGGATTGCGCAGTCAGGTTTGGTCCAGGCGAAGTGGACCAACGAGATCCTCGACGAGACGTTCATCGCGATCGGGCGGAACCGGCCAGACATTCCGCCCGAGAAGCTCGGCCGTCTCCGGAGCCGCANGAATAAGGCCGTCAGGGNCGTCTTGGTGTTCGGCTACGAGCCTCTGATCGAGAGCCTCAAGCTCCCTGACCCGAAAGATCGGCATGTGCTGGCCGCTGCGATCAAGGCCAATGCGCAGGTCATCGTCGCTCGGAACCTGAAGGACTTCCCTTCCGCCGACCTGGAACCATGGGGCGTCGAAGCCAAGTCACCCGATGCGTTCGTCCTGGACCAGGTCGGCATCCGGGTGCAGAAGGTTGCCGCAGCCGTCCGACAGATTGCTGACTCTCGAACGAACCCGCCGGAATCTGTCGATGACATCCTGCGGCAGCTCGAACACAACGGACTCGTCGAGTCGGTAACCGCCCTCCGCGCGCCATAACCGTGTGAGGGTCGGCACCCGCACCAGGCGCCCCCGTGACGATGTGACGCGGCGTGACCGTGCCCCGATGGCCTGCCCGTGGTGCGTGATTAGCATGAGCTACAGCGCCCCGGCTACGACCGGTACTGCGGACAGAGGTTTTCCGCAGACATGGCGATCAGCACCGTCCGCTGATCCGCCGACAGACTCAGCGCGTCCAGCCACGCAGCCGCCTCCGCGAACGCGGAGCTCTGCGTACCACTGGCCACCCCGGCGCACACAGCCCGGCCAGCAGCGATCAGGTCAGATTCCGACTGGAACCCAATCATTCGAGCCTCTCGGATGAACCGGCTGGGGTTATCTGCGCTCGGCGCTGGATCCGCATAGTCGGGCACCACAGTGGCACTGGCCGTCGGCGTCAGGGTCGGCGCTGGCTGCTCGGCGGCAGGCGGGTCATCCTGCGACAGCAGTACTGCCAACCCGACCAGAACGACAACCTCGACGTCGTCCGCGCGGCCCGCCTCGAGGTCTGCGCAGACAGGGCAGGGTCCGGGTAGGCCGTGCCGGCGGCACATCGACCGGACGTTCGGCGGCACGTGGGCAGACGGCGCCGCCGGCCGGGCCGGTTCGGGTGTCAGGTCGCGGATGCGGGCCCGGCGGATCGCGGTCGGGTTCCGCACCGCGCCGGTGATGGGCGCCCGGTAGGCATCTGCGATCTGCCCGGGGGTGCATCCGCGGCCGAGTGCGGCCTGGACGTCGCCAGCCCACGATGCCGGGATGCCCGCATCGCCGGTGAGGGCCTGGACCACGTCGGCGTGCGGGTCGACCTCGACGGCCGGGGCCTGGTCATGGCCGGTCTGCTCGATGCCGGGTTCGTGCCCGTCAAGGCTGTCGCCGGGGTTGTCCTCGGAGAGCTCCGCTGCTGCTGCTGAAGAACCTTCTGAGAAACACTTCTGATTGGGTCCCGCTGTGGGACCGGTACCCGTCCCGCTCTGGGACCCGTACCCGTCCCGTTCCGGGACCCGTCCCGCTGTGGGACTGGTCGGCGCGGCGAGCGTGTACCAGGTGCGTTGGCCGCTCGACCGATGCCGGGTTGCCCACCCGTCCGCCTCCAGCCGGTTGAGTTCCCGGGCGACGGTGGCGCGGCCGAGGCCGGTTCTGCTGGCGAGCCGGTCGAGCGATGGGGAGAACTCCGGCGGGACGACCACCGTGCCGCGGGCGGTGGCGGCGCAGAGCACCAGGGCGACAAGGCGGGCGTTTGCTGGCAGGTCGGATGCCATGACGGCGCGCTCGACGTCCCACCGGGTTACCGGGGTGCCTGGTCGCCGTCCTGGACGTCCGCGGGCAGGCTGCCGCGGGCATGATGAGACACGGGTTGTGGGCCCTTTTAGCCAAGGGTTCGCGATCAAGGGCCGGTTCGGGTGTTGGTAGCACCCGGCCGGCCCGCTTCATTGCGGGCGGTCAGTCCCGCCTGTCGGTCTTCTGCTCTTCCTGGTCCGCCTTCACAGGGCGGTGCTCGGCTATCCAGCGCTCGACGTCGCCGGTCAGGCGTTCGGTCGGTCGCGCTGCCCACGGGGTGGTCGGTCGGTCATGTGGTCGGCCGGGCNGCTGGTTCCGGGGGGCCGGTGAGGCGGGCGGCGGCGGCCGGGTCGAGCGGGATGCGCCAGCGTCCGCGGTCGTTCGGCGCGTAGCAGTACCACGCCGTGTCCGCCACATCCGACCCGGAGCTTCATCAGTACCGGATCGACACGGACAACCCGGGCACGATCGATGAGTGGCTGACCAGCACCAGCCGCCGCCAGATGGATGTTGCCGAACGCGCTCTGGCCGACGTCCGTGAACAGTTCCGCGAACTCGGCTTGCCCCTACCGGCCCTGCCGCGCGGTTTCCCGAACCTGGATACGGACGTGACCGCATTGGCAGAGCTGGCCGCCGCCAGCGAACCACTGGGCGCGGCGGACATGTCCAGCGCGGACGGCATCGACGCGACCACCGAGGACAGCCAGTGAAGATCACCGCCAAGCACCGGTGCGGGTGCCGCGACCCGGAGACCAAGACCAAGTNCCCGACTGGCACCTGCCCCGACCGGAACAAGCGCGGGCACGGCTTCTACGCCGGTGAGTTCCGCGTCCCCGCCGAGCTCGTGGCCCTGGCGGGCACGGACCGCATCCGGTTCCGCGGCGATACCCGCAAGGCAGCTGAGGAAGACGGCGAGAAGAAGTGGGCCGCGATCCGCGCCGGGCAGCAGCACATCGGCGATCTGACCGCCGGCGCCTACCTCGACCAGTGGTTCGCGGGGAAGCGGGCGTTGCGGCCGGGTACCCGCCGCCGCTACGGCGACTTCGTCAACCATCTGAAGCCGTGGCTCGGTGACATCCNGCTCGGCGGCCTGCGCTCCCATCACGTCGGCCAGGCGCTGCGCCGGATCGAGGAGACGACCGCGACCAGGCCGCGGCCGGTTGGCCCGGCGACGCTGAAGGACATTCACGACATGCTGAAGACCACGCTGAACGACGCGGTCCGCCAGCGGATGATCCCGTTCAACCCGGCAATCGGGGTGGAGCTCCCGGAGTACACCGCGCCGGAGGTCGAGCCGTGGGAGGCCGAGGAGGTCGGGGCGTTCCTGGCCGAGGCCGCGACCGACCGGCTGTCCGCGATGTGGGAGCTGATCGCCCTGGCCGGTCTGCGCCGCCGCGGGGAGGCCTGCGGCGCGACCTGGTCCGGGCTCGACGAAGTCCGCGGGGTCCTCACGGTCTCGCAGCAGATCACCGGCACGGCCCGCGAGATGGGCGTGTGGAGGCCGAGCCGCTGGCGGACGGGCTGCCGGTCGGGGCCGAGCTCGGTCCGGATCTGCTGTCGCCGCGGCGGCTTCACGACCTGCGGCACTCCAGCGCGAGCATCCAGCTCGCGGCCGGCGTCGACCTGGCGTTGGTGTCCAAGCGGCTCGGTCACTCGTCGTCGTCGATCACGGCGAATCTGTATGTGCATCTGCTGCGGTCGGCGGGGCAGCAGGCGGCGGAGACGGTGGCCGCGGCGATCCCCCGTCCGACGCGACGTCCGCACCATGTCCTCACCAGCGATGGTGAGAGCTCGGGGATTTCGGGTGCCGATGGCATTGTGCCTGGTCAGCGGCCCGTCCGTTCTGGACGGGCCCGACCCACAAGGGCGGAGGCTCGGGGATTTGAACCCCGGATGGGCTGTAGACCCAAACCGCATTAGCAGTGCGGCGCCATAGACCGGACTAGGCGAAGCCTCCTTGAAGGTGCGCTCCAATCATAGCGCCCCGCACAGCGGACCATAGCCCGGCCCTGCCGTGCCGAGCGCAACACCTCGGCCGGACCGCGCGCCAGCGGCGCCCGGGACCTCGGACCACCGGCGCCGCGGGACCTCCGGGCGCCCGGCCCGGCGCGCGGTCAACCCTCGCCGGCACCGCTGACCGTCAGCGCGGCCAGGACTGCTGAGGCCACCTCGGCACGTCGTTCATCGCTCAGAACCGCCCTCGCCCCGGTGCCTGCCACGCTCTTCCCGGCCGGCACCAGCTCACCGGCTGGCACCAGCTCACCGGCCGACACCGGCTCGCCGGCTGGCACCAGTTCACCTGCAGGCACCAGCTCACCGGCGGGACCTTCGCCAGCCGGCATGGTGGCGGTCGGATCCTCGACGTAGAAGGCGTCCACCACGTCCAGGCCGAGGGTCGCCACGATGGCCGTGCGAACGTCCAGTCCGACCTCCGCCAACGCGCGGGCGATCCGGTGCAGCACGCCGGCGCGGTCGGGTGCGCGGACCTCGACCACGGTCAGCGAGCCGGAGTCATCGAAGATCACCTGGGGTGGGCCGGGGGTGACCCGGCGGCGCCCGGAGGCATAGTCCTGTTCACGGCCGGCGAGGCGCGCCGTGAGGTCGAGGCTGCCGGTGAGCACGCCGCGCAGATCCTCCCGCAGCCGCCGCTGGTCCGGCCGGTCGCCGTGCGACGCGGCCACCGCGGCCTGCAGCAGCGAACGTCCGCCGGAACTGCGGGCCGAGGCGCGGCGAACGTCCAGCCGGTGGAGCGCGAGTACACCGGCCGTGGCCGCGAGCAGTCCGACCCGGTCGTCGGCCGTCACCACCACGACCTCGAACATGCCCTCGTCCGGGAGGGGGTTGACCTGCACGGTGAGCTCTCCTGGCAGCGCGAGCAGCGCGACCTGCCGCTCGGAGAGCGCCGGCGGGCACGGCGCTTCCCGGCCGTCGAGCACGGCCGTGGCACGGTCGACGAGCTCGGCGACGAGGCGCGCCTTCCACGCGTTCCACGCCGTGGGCCCGGTCGCCTGCGCGTCGGCCTCGGTCAGGCGGTGCAGCAGGGAGAGGACGCGGACGCTGCCGGTGGCGGCCGCCACCGACTCGACGGTGGCCGCGTCGTCGATGTCCCTCCTGGTCGCGGCCTCGACCAGGAGCAGGTGATGCCGGATCATCGCCAGCAGGACCTCGGTGTCCTCCGCCGACAGCCCCATCCGGGGCGCGAGTTCCCGGACGACGGCGATCCCGGCGTCGGTGTGGTCTCCCGGGTNCCCCTTGCCGATGTCGTGCAGCAGGGCGCCGAGCAGCAGCAGGTCCGGCCGGTCGACGTCCCTGGTGTGGGCGGCGGCGCGCGCGGCGGCTTCCAGCAGATGCCGGTCGACCGTGTAGCGGTGGTAGGGGTTGCGCTGCGGCCGGCTACGCACCGCCGCCCACTCCGGGATCAGCCGGACGAGCAGGCCGACCTGGTCGAGGGACTCCAGCACCCGGATCGCCGCGTCCCCCGTCGCCAGCAGGCTGACCAGGTCGTCCCGGGCGGCCTCGGGCCACGGGTCGGGCATCGGCGGCGCCTGCTCGCCGAGCCGGTCGATGGCGTAGCGGCCGAAGGGGATGCCTGTCCGCGCCGCCGCGGCCGCGGCGCGGAGCACGAGGCCGGGGTCGTTCGCCGGGTCGGCGTCCCGGGCCAGTTGGATCTCCCCGTCCTGCTCGACCACACCCTCGTCCAGCGGACGGCGGACCGGCCGGCGCAGCCTGGTGCTGATCTTCGAGCGCTGGGCGGCCGCCACCCGGTACCAGGTGGTGTCCCAGGTCCAGGAGATGACCCGGCCCGCGTCGGCGACCGCGCGGGAGAGCGCGAGGGAGTCCGGATAGTCCAGTGCGGTGGCCACCGCCTCGACGTCCTGGAGCAGGAGGCGGTCCTGGGCGCGGCCCTGGCCGATCCGGCGCACCTCGCCTCGGACGTCGAGCAGGACCTGGTGGGCCTTCTGTACCNGCTCCGGCGGCTCCTCGGCCACCCAGGCCGCGGCCAGCGCGTGCAGCGCCTGCACGTCACGCAGGCCTCCCCGGGAGTCCTTCAGGTCGGGTTCCAGGAGAAACGCGAGCTCCCCCAGCTTGCTGGCCCGGTCCGCGACCGACTGCGCGAGCTCGGGCAGCCGCCGCGGCGCCCGTGAACGCCAGCGGGCCCGGACCCGGTCGACGAGCTTCGCCGCCAGAGCGGCGTCGCCGCGCACGACACGGGCGTCCAGCAGCCCCAGCGCGGCCTTGAGGTCGGCGTCGGCAACGGCGACGGCCTGGTCGACGGTGCGGACGCTGTGGTCCAGCCCGACTCCGGCATCCCACAGGGGGTACCAGATCGCGTCGGCGACCGCGGAGACGTCGCGGCGGCCGTCGTGGAGGAGCACGAGGTCCAGATCGCTGCCGAACGCGGGTTCTCGCCGCCCGTAACCGCCCACCGCCAACAGCGCGATCCCAGGACCCTGATCTCCGAGCAGGTCCGCGAGCACGGCGTCGGCGAGATCAGCCAACGCCCCGCGGAGGGCGAATCCGGTCAGACCGGGAAATTCGTCCGTTCGACCCCGCAGGGCCTGCAGTCTCGTGTCCACCCGCACCCCCTGACCTTCCTGCCCCCCGCTGCCCACACTCGCACTCTTCCGCACTTTCCGGCCCGCCATCCGCCGATATGCGAACGGACACCCCCGCGTACCGCCGCTCCGGAAACGAAAGGGGGCGCACCGTGACAGGCGCGCCCCCAAGATGTTCTTACCGACTTACAGAGCGTCCGATCCCCGCTCACCCGTCCGCACACGGACGACTGCCTCGACGGGGACCACCCAGACTTTCCCGTCGCCGATCTTTCCGGTCTGCGCGGATGTCGTGATCGCGGTGACGAGCTCATCCACCGCGTCGTCGTCCACGACAACCTCGATCTTGATTTTCGGTACGAAGTCGACCTTGTACTCGGCGCCTCGGTAAACCTCGGTGTGGCCCTTCTGGCGTCCGTATCCCTGGACTTCGGAGATCGTCAGACCGTGCACGCCGAGACCTTCCAGCGCCGTCTTGACGTCATCCACCTTGAACGGCTTGATGACCGCGGTCACGAGCTTCATGCCTGCGCCTCCTCGGGAACACGGGCGGCAGCGACGGGGGTGAAGCCACTGCTGCTGCCACCGATGGAGGTCAGCCGGTAGGCCGTCTCACCGTGCAGCGCCTCGTCGAGACCCTGCTCCTCCTCCTCGGCGGATACGGCCAGCCCGATCGTGTACTTGATCGCGAGAGCGATCAGCAGGGTCACGACCGCGGAGTAGCCCAGCGTCGCGCCGACGGCGATCAGCTGCTCGCCCACGACCGACCAGGACCCGCCGTAGAACACGCCGTCCGCCGCGTTGGTGTCGGCCGTCGCGAAGAAGCCGGTCAGCACCGCACCGAGGACACCGCCGACGAGGTGGACCGCACCGACGTCGAGCGAGTCGTCGATGCCGACCTTGCCCTTGATCGACGTGGCCAGCGCACAGACCGCACCGGCGATCAGACCGATGGCGATCGAGCCCATCGGAGAGACGAAACCGCAGGCAGGAGTGATGGCGACCAGACCCGCGATGGCACCGGAGGCGGCGCCGAGCGTGGTGGCCTTGCCGTCACGCAGGTACTCGACCGCGATCCAGCCGAGGATCGCGACCCCGGCCGCGATCTGGGTGTTGACCAGCGTGTACGCCGCGAGCTTGTTCGCGCCCAGCGCCGAGCCGGCGTTGAAGCCGAACCAGCCGAGCCACAGGATCGCGGTGCCCAGCAGCACGAACGGCACGTTGTGCGGGCGGAAGTCGCCGCCCGGCCAGCCACGCCGCTTCCCGAGCACGACCGCGAGCACGATCGCGGCGATACCGGCGTTCGCGTGGACGACGGTGCCGCCGGCGAAGTCGAGCGCACCCCGCTTGGCCAGCCAGCCGGAGCTCGCCCACACCCAGTGCGCGATCGGCGAGTAGACCAGGATCGACCACAGCGTGACGAAGACCGCGAAGGCGCTGAACTTCATCCGGTCCGCGATGGAACCGGTGATCAGAGCCGGCGTGATGATCGCGAACATCATCTGGAAGCCGACGAACGCGATGTAGGGGATCGAGCCGTCGCCGGCCGACAGGTCCTGGAGCGCGAAGAAGTCGAAGCCCCCCCAGAACCAGTTCCCCTCACCGAAGGCGATGCTGAAGCCGATGACCGACCACACCAACGAGATGATGCCGATGGTGAAGAAGTTCTGCATCAGCATCGCGAGCACGTTCTTCGCACGGACCATACCGCCGTAGAAGAACGCCAGACCGGGCGTCATAAANAGCACGATCGCGGCGCTGATCAGTACCCACGCGGTATCGCCCGAGTTCAATTCGTCCATGTCTCTCCTGTCATTCCCCCCGCGCGCACCGCGCGGACTGCGCTACCCGGACGCTAGCCACGCTGCGCTCGTCCCGGTCCCTTCGGCCGAAGAGTCGATAAGATCTGTTCCGTTCTAGTGTCTAATCTGTTTCCGATGTGTGAAATCGACGAATTNGGCGACCTGTGCGCGCCGACCTTGGGCGACGGGTGGGCGTTCCGAGACCCTCCGTGTCGTTCGGCGTNCTTCCGTGACTGTACAACTGCGTAGAGTTACGGTGCGGCGTCGTGACCAGTGTTCCGACGGAGGGCTGGCATAGCGCCGGCAGCCCGTCCCACGAGGCCAGCAGTATCCCCCGATCGGGCGGCTCATCGCCCGTTTCGTTCCCCTCCGGCGACATACCGGCTAATGCGCATGGGAGGCGGCAAACAGCAATAGTCGGCAAAGGCGACCGCGAGTCGCCACGGTCGCGTGTTACGGACCCGCGCCTCCCACCCCTCCCACGCCTTCCACGCCGACCGCGCGGCGCACGCCCCGCGCTCGTCGCCCTGCTCGGTGTGCTGACCGCGGGCCCCGCTCTGAGCGGATTCGGCCCAGGGCCAGGTGGCGGCATCGCCTGGGCCGACCCCGGCCCGCAGTCCGCACCGTCGCGCACGGACGAGCCATCCGACAGCTCCGGCGGCGGACCACAGGGAGATCACGGCGAAGATCTCGGCAGCGTGAACGAGAAGATCACTGCCACCCGGGCGCGCCTCGACGAACTCAGCCACCAGATGTCCGTGGCCGCCGAGCGGTACAACGCCGAGCGCATCCGCCTCGCCGAGGAGGAACGCGCCGCGACGGCCGCCCGGGAACGCCTCGAGGCGGCGGACGCCGCCGTCCGGACGGCAACCGAGCGACACCGCGGCCTGGCGACCTCGGCCTACCGCTCCGGTGGCCTTGAGCAGCTCGCCATCCTGCTCACCGGAGACCCACGCACGGCGCTCGACCGCGCCGGCGCCGTCGACGCGCTGTCCCGCCGGCAACGGGCCGCCCAGTCCGACCTGCGGCTGGCCCGCCGCGACCAGACCGAGGCCAAGCGGGCCGCCGACGAAGCTCTCGCCAGCCGCCAGCAGCTCGTCGACTCGCTCGCCGAACAGCGCCGCNGGCTGGAAGCCTCCGCCGCCGAGCAGCACAGCCTGCTGAACAGCCTGATCGAGCGGCAGGCCGAGCTGGAAAGACAGGCCCGCGAGCGGGAGGCCGAGGCCCTGCGCGCACGCCAGGCGGCGGAAGCCGCTGCCGCCGCGGAAGCGGCCCGCCAGGCCGCACTGGAACGCGAACGGCTCGCCCGGGAGGCCGGCCTCGTCGAGAGCGCCGGCTCCACCTTCGCGGCGGCCCCGGTCGCCCCCGCGGCACCACCCCCCACCGGGGGTAGCGGCGGGGCCACTCGCGCCATCCAGGAGGCCCATACACAGCTTGGAAAGCCCTATGTCTGGGGCGCGGAGGGGCCGGACAGCTTCGACTGCTCAGGGCTCACCCAGTGGGTCTGGGGCAAGGCCGGCGTCGGGCTGCCGCACTACACCGGGGACCAGTGGACGGCCGGCCGGCGGGTCACCCGGGACGAACTGATTCCCGGCGATCTTGTCTTCTTCGGCGCGGACCTGTACCACGTCGGTATCTACATCGGGGACGGCCAGATGATCCACGCTCCGCGCACCGGTGAGGTCGTGCGCGTCGAGAACGTGTGGTGGTCGTCGTTCCAGGGCGGAGTGCGCCCCGGTAGCTGACGGCCTCCCGTCCGCCGAAGCGCCCGAAACACCATCGGGCCGGGCCCGAAAGGCCCGGCCCGATGGTCGAATCCGATAGACGATTTCTGCGATTCTGCGCCGTGATCAGTGATCGACGTAGACCAGGGCGGCTACGTTCCGGGCTATCTCGGCCTCGCTGTCACCGTCCGGCCTGGCGACGTAGAGCCTGTTGCCACGGGCGTTCAACGCGAGCTGCGNGCCCGGTACGACTGAGGCTTCGCGCAGCGTGCGCATCGCGCTCTCGTCGGTCTGCAGGCGTTCGGAGATCCAGCTGACCGTCACGGCCTTCGAGCCGTTGGTGTTGCGATCGGCGGAGGTGAGCAGGCTCACCGGCGCCGCGCCAGGCGGCTCCACCGTCTCCAGGGGGGCTGGGATCTCGTTACCGAACGGGCAGTACTTCGGGTCGCCCAAAAGGACGGTCAACCGAGCTTCGACCTCGTCGGAGATCACATGCTCCCAGCGACACGCCTCGTTGTGCACCAGCGCCCAGTCGAGACCGATGATCTTGGTAAGCAGAAGCTCGGCCAGACGATGCTTGCGCATGACGGCCGTCGCCCGGACCAGGCCCTTCTCAGTGAACTGGACGGTACGGTCATCAGCCAGTGCGACCAGGCCCTCGTTGGCCAACCGCGCGGTCGACTCACTGGCCGCGGGCGCACTCACATGCAGGCGCTCGACGAGACGCGCGCGCAGCGGGGTGATGCCCTCCTCCCGTAGCTCGTACAGGGTCCGGAGGTACATCTCGGTACTGTCGATCAGTCCAGTCACCGGTCTCCTTCGTCCGCAACCAGAGTACGCCGCAACGCCCCACAGGAGGAGCCACATTCCTCTGCGTCCTGGTGTCGGAGTGTGGTATGCGAGGCCAGCCGCGCCCTCAGCAGCCGGCTACGCCCTCCGTCTACCCAGGGTACCCATCCAGGTACCCAAGGTCGGGTATTGACCGGGCCTGGTCGCAGTCCACCNGACCTGGCCCGAGCACGCATCATCATCACCAACGCCTCCCGCGGCGACACACGCGGATCCCGGCGCACCGCCCGAACAGCCCACCCCACCGCACCCGAAGCGCCCCATGGACGCGACGACTACAGCGGACGGGCCGGAGCGAGTACCTACACTCAAGGGTATGAGCACCACTCAGATCGCGCCGGAGACGTCAGACACCCGCACCGACGAAGGCGATGACCACTCCCACTNCGCGCGCCGCGAGGAGATCGTCCGGGCCTCCATCGAAGGCGGCCGAGTGACCGCCCTGTGCGGGTACAAGTTCGAGCCGGTACGGGACCCGCAGCGGTACCCGGTCTGCCCGCGGTGCAAGGAGCTCGTCGAGATGGCCGAACAGATCGGCTGAACCTGCCACCAGGGCCGGGGCCGGCACGCCCTGGACTGCACGCCACGACCAGCGGCCTGCACGTCCGGTCGCGGCCCGCACCTTCGGTCGCGGCGCGCACGTCCAGCCCGACCGGTTCGACCAAACGGGATTCGCGTTACTCTCGACCGCGCACCATCCGAGGGCATGCCGAGCGACAGGACGACCCGGGAGTGGTCCACCCCACCGGACGTCCAAGTCGGCCTCGCGCGCGGCTCGGCGATGCCCAGAGATCTCGTCGGGGCACCCGCGCGTCTCCATCGCCGACGCCGACAGGCTGGCTCCGGGCGGCAGGTCACGTCCTTGTACCATGGTCGCGCACCGCCTCTGTAGCTCAGTGGATAGAGCGACCGCCTCCTAAGCGGTAGGTCGCAGGTTCGATTCCTGCCAGGGGCACCCAACAGCGCGATCAGGCCTCTGACCTGCAAGAACGGGTTCGCGCACGACCTCGACAGCCGGAAGACGGTCACACGAAGGCCCGGTCAGGGATGACCTGGAGGTTCAGGTTCGGTTCCTGCCACGGCCTCGCGAGATCGGACTTTCCGGCCGGAGCGATGGTGCGGGTCGGGAGCCGCTGGGGTGTGTGGATGCCNGCGACCGCCGGGTCGTCACGAGACGTCGGGCTTCCCGGAATGGAGACCACGTCGGTGGCAGGGTCGGACGAAGGCAGGGCTCTTGCACTGGCCGCATGAGCGTGCGCGAGGAAGCACACCGGCTGCTTGACGCGCTGCCGGAGGACCGACTACCCGAGGCCGTGGAGCTGCTGCGACAGTGGGCGGCGGTGGAGCGCGGAGAGCGCCCCCGTCGTCAGTTCCGTACGACGGGTTGTCACGCTCTGCCGACGACGAGGTAGTCGAAGGCGGGCGGCGGGCCGACCGCGAGTCCCAGGGTCTCGATGACCTTGCGGGGGTTGTCATACGGACCTGACTGGTAGAACGGCTTGCCGTCTCTGCCGAAGGTGATGGCTGGAGGTCCATCCCAGGCGCCGAGCTGGGCGGCGGCCCGGACGAAGTCGGCGTGCGGTTCGAAACCGAGGCCTCGGGCGTACTTCACGGCGCCGAAGACGATGTCCGCGGCCAGGTCGATCGGCACGTCCTGCCATGCGGCGGGGTAGGCAGCGTAGTACTCGGGCACGAACTGGGCCAGCTCGACGTCGGTCCGGATGTCGGGACCGAAGGCGTTCTTCACGCCCAGGCAGTAGACGTCCACCAGGAACCCGCAGACCGACACCCTGTCCCAGCGATGCTTGCGGGCCACCAGCACGCTCACCAGGCCGCCAGCGTTCTCCTCGTCGTCCGCGGGGGGCGACGCCTCGACGGCCCAGCCACGCGACGGGTCGACCGCCAACCCCCGATTCCAGCCGACGTTGACCCAACAGCCGACGACCGGGGGTAGCGGCCCGCCCTGGTCGCCGACGGCCTCGCTGAACTACCGAGGAAGCCCAGGGCAGGCACGCGGTGTACGCGGTGTACGCGACGGCCATGGGCGGTGTCGGTCGCGCCTTGGGTTCGACCCTCGCCGTCGAGGCGGGCGGGAGCAGAGCCCGATATGGCCAGACATGTCCGGCCCTCACCGACGACTCCGGGTCGCCCCTTCGAGGATCTTGGTGATGTCCTCGACGGAATCGAGGGCGCCGGAGGCGATGCTCACCACGAGGTCGTAGGCCTCATCGTTGGTCAGCGTCAGGCTACGGCCGTTCACACCATAGAAGGCGATCAGACCGGCAAGCGCGAGCCGCTTGTTCCCATCGACGAGGGCATGATTGCGAGCCAGCGAATGCAGAAGCGCGGCGGCCTTGC
Organism: Frankia sp. EI5c; assembly: GCF_001636565.1. GTDB lineage: Bacteria > Actinomycetota > Actinomycetes > Frankiales > Frankiaceae > Parafrankia. Next base: position 3,532 of record NZ_LRTK01000016.1, on the reverse strand, counting down.
CGTCAAGAGTGGGGTAGGCGTCGCGGCCGAACACCGTCGCCCGCGGGCGCGCGAGAGCGGATTCGAGCAGGCCGTGGTCCCTGACCACCGGCTCGGAGCCGATGGCCCGCTTGGCGATATACAGCAGTTCGCGAAGCGTCAGGTAGATCATTCGCCGAGCCGGCGGAGCGCCTCTGCGTACCGGGGAAGCTCCTCGTCCAGCACCTGATTCAGCAGCTCCGCCCGGCTGTGCGCCTCGACGTATTCTCGGATCGCCTGCCGAGCGATCTCCTGCATCGACCGCTGTTCCAGCTCCGAGCGCAGGCGCAGAGCCTCTGCCTCATCATCCGTCAAGCGCAGTGTCATCGCCACAACCTTACGGTATCACCGTTGATACCACCCTGGGTCCCGTGCCGTGGTCGCGCCGACCGACTCCTATCCGATCTTCCTGGCGTTCGTGTTGCCGGCATAGCCGGCGCGCCGGACCTTCACGTGGGCGGGTTCGACAGACACGGCCGGGCCGTTGACCTGCAGGTTCNGGTTCACATTAGTGCNGGTTGGGTGCACAATACCCGCCCTGACCTGCAGCTTTACATCTCAAGATCCGCCGGACGGACGCCGGAAAGTACTGCGGCGCAGGGGAAGGATCACCTCCCACGGGCGCGCCCCGCCAGGGCACCGCAGGCCTCGTGACCCACACAATCAGCCCAGAACTCCTTTGTACGCTCGCCACCATGGATGTGGGTGACGAGGCGGCCGGGACCAAGGCGCGGACCACCGCCGCGCCGGAACTGCTGATCGTCGCCGACGGCGTCGCGTGGCGGGCCTGGCTCGACGTGAACGAGGACGTCTCCGGCGGCGTCTGGCTGGTCCTGGCCAAGAAGGGCACCACGTCGCCGACGTCGTTGCGCTACGATCTCGCGCTCGAGGAGGCGCTGTGCAGCGGCTGGATCGACGGGCAGAAGAAGAGCAGGGACGCCGCCACCTTCCAGCAGCGCTTCACCCCGCGCCGTAGGGCCTCACTGTGGTCGGAGCGCAACACCGTCCTGGTGGCGCGGCTGATCGAAGAGGGCCGGATGCGGCCCCGGGGGCAGGCCGAAATCGAGCGCGCGAAGGCGGACGGACGCTGGCACCGGGCCTACCCGGGAGCGGCGAAGGCCCAGGTCCCCGACGACCTGGCGGCCGCACTGGCGGCGTCCCCGACGGCCGGCTCGGCATTCGCCGCGCTGAACGGCGCCGATCGCTACTCCGTCCTGCACCGCCTGCTGACGGCAGCGAATCCGGCGACCCGCGCCACCCGGCTGACAGCCCTGCTCGCGATGCTGGAAAGCGGTGGGTTTGCCTCATCGCGGTGACGGCCGGCCACTCAAGATCTGTACAGTCCGGGAATGGCTGTCCAGCCGGCTTCGTCCAAGTCCAGGATGGTGCCTCTCGCGCGGGAGGGTGGCCGCGTAACAGGGACCACGCGGAGATGCTTTTCCAGGCCCGTGTAGTCGCCGGGATTCGCGGTGAACCCTGGCGGGGGTCTCACTGGTCATAGGCCCCGCCGGCTTCATGGTCGATCGTTGCATCCTGATCGGCGCGGCGCCCGGTGGGTTGCCTGTCAGCTGGTGTATGGGTTCCTCAAGGTCATCGGCCTGTTCGCAGTGTCAAGCGCCGACTGGGGGAAGCGTGGGCCGGCCGTGTAGTAGCGGGCCCGGGTTCGGCCGACCGGTTCCAGAACCTGCGCGGTGGTGAGGTCACGGAGATCACGTTGGGCCTGTTGCAGGCTCAGGTTCTCGGCGTGCTCGTAGCGTGAGCGGCGGACCCGCCCGGCCATGGCCACGTCGTGCAGGGCCGTGACCACCCGCTCGTCCAGACCGGTGGACTCGGCGAACTCCGAGAGTGCGCGCCAGACCCGCCCGGAGCGGTCGAGCCGGCCCGCGACGGTCTGGGCCTGCTGGTGGTAGGCGGTCAGGTTGAACCGGATCCAGCTGGCGACGTCCTGGTCGGGCAGGTAGGTGGACCCGCGGTCAGCGAGTTCGCGGTAGTACTCCCAGGTGTTGCCGGGGCGGCCGAGCCACGCCTCGATGGACGAGAACTCCGGGGCCAGCACACCTTCGCGGGCAATCATGAGTGTCTGCAGTGAACGGGACATTCGGCCGTTCCCGTCCGCCCACGGGTGGATGGACACCAGGTGCAGATGCGCCATCGCCGCCCGCACCAGCAGGTGGGTGCCGTCGTCGGCGTTCAGCCAGCCGACAAGTTCTCCCATCAGCGCGGGTACGGTGTCGGCGTCTGGGGCCGTGTAGGCGGCGATGCTGGGGTCACGGGCGTCGGTGACGTAGACGGGGCCGCGGCGCCACTGCCCGGCCGGCCTACGCACGGTGTGACGATGACCCTGCAACATCCAGTGCAGGGCGTTGAGCAGGCCTTTGCTGTAGCTGAAGTCCTCGGCATCGTGAAGGGTCTGAAGGTAGGTCATCATCCGCTGGTAGGCAAGGGTCTCCTCGCGGTTCTCGTCGGAGACCTCGACGTCACGCTCGCCAGCCATCAGATCCTCGACGTCGACCGTGGCCACCTTGAAACCCTCGATGGAGTTCGAGGCGGCGACGGCGTCGGCGGTCAGGAACTTCCGGAGGCCCGACGTCCACTTTGACGGCATGGCCGCGACCTGGTGCCGCAGCGCGTCCCGCAGGTCGTCGATCTCGCCGAGCACCCGATCGTCGGCGGACCCGAGGGCGGGAGTGGGATACAACACGCCTCGACGATAGATTGACATAGTCACCACGTCAAAACGCAGTCGGCTTGCGGCCAGCAGCGATCACGGCCGCCGCCAGCCGGCCGTAGGCCCGCGCGGCCTCGACGCCAAACGGGATCGGAGGGTGAAGTAGGCAGGCCGGGGTCAGGGTCTGTCTGGCCGCGAATGGTCCGTCGGAACAAGCGCCACCGGGTTGCTCGGTGGCGCTTGTTCCGGGCGTCCAAACCCGTCAGGTCCTCGGCGGAACAGCCCCGCGTGACGTCGGCCCGGCCGTCACGAACCGCGGAGGAGGTGCGTGCCGAGTTGGTCGCAACGTCGCCATTGCCGTTTCCGGCCCCGAGCGTTACGGCTTTCGGGCGATCGCGCCGTACATGAACGACTCGTCGTCGCTGTACGCGGCCGCGTCCTCGTCGGGGTGCCAGCGGTGGACGAGGACGACGCCGGGGTCGAGGATCTCCAGCCCGCGGAAGAAGCCTTCGACCGTGGCCTTGTCACGCGCGGTCATCGAGATGCCGTTGGCCCGGTACGCGGCGACCCCGCCTGCCACCTGGTCGGGCGCGTAGTCGGCGGTGACCGTGGAGAGCGCCAGGATGCTGCCGGAGGCCAGCGGTGCCATGAGCGTGTCGATGACATCCTGGATGATCTTCTCGTCCGGGATGAAGTGCACGAGCGCGATCAGACTGAGCGCGACGGGCTGGCTCAGGTCGAAGGTGGAGGTGAGCTGCTCGGACTTCAGGATGGATTCCGGGTCGGTGAAGTCGGCGTCGAGGTAGGCGGTGCGGCCGTCGGGGGTGCTGGTGAGCAGTGCCCGGG
>NZ_LRTK01000015.1 GCF_001636565.1 Frankia sp. EI5c | reverse complement strand
GCCGGCTTCGTCCAAGTCCAGGATGGTGCCTCTCGCGCGGGAGGGTGGCCGCGTAACAGGGACCACGCGGAGATGCTTTTCCAGGCCCGTGTAGTCGCCGGGATTCGCGGTGAACCCTGGCGGGGGTCTCACTGGTCATAGGCCCCGCCGGCTTCATGGTCGATCGTTGCATCCTGATCGGCGCGGCGCCCGGTGGGTTGCCTGTCAGCTGGTGTATGGGTTCCTCAAGGTCATCGGCCTGTTCGCAGTGTCAAGCGCCGACTGGGGGAAGCGTGGGCCGGCCGTGTAGTAGCGGGCCCGGGTTCGGCCGACCGGTTCCAGAACCTGCGCGGTGGTGAGGTCACGGAGATCACGTTGGGCCTGTTGCAGGCTCAGGTTCTCGGCGTGCTCGTAGCGTGAGCGGCGGACCCGCCCGGCCATGGCCACGTCGTGCAGGGCCGTGACCACCCGCTCGTCCAGACCGGTGGACTCGGCGAACTCCGAGAGTGCGCGCCAGACCCGCCCGGAGCGGTCGAGCCGGCCCGCGACGGTCTGGGCCTGCTGGTGGTAGGCGGTCAGGTTGAACCGGATCCAGCTGGCGACGTCCTGGTCGGGCAGGTAGGTGGACCCGCGGTCAGCGAGTTCGCGGTAGTACTCCCAGGTGTTGCCGGGGCGGCCGAGCCACGCCTCGATGGACGAGAACTCCGGGGCCAGCACACCTTCGCGGGCAATCATGAGTGTCTGCAGTGAACGGGACATTCGGCCGTTCCCGTCCGCCCACGGGTGGATGGACACCAGGTGCAGATGCGCCATCGCCGCCCGCACCAGCAGGTGGGTGCCGTCGTCGGCGTTCAGCCAGCCGACAAGTTCTCCCATCAGCGCGGGTACGGTGTCGGCGTCTGGGGCCGTGTAGGCGGCGATGCTGGGGTCACGGGCGTCGGTGACGTAGACGGGGCCGCGGCGCCACTGCCCGGCCGGCCTACGCACGGTGTGACGATGACCCTGCAACATCCAGTGCAGGGCGTTGAGCAGGCCTTTGCTGTAGCTGAAGTCCTCGGCATCGTGAAGGGTCTGAAGGTAGGTCATCATCCGCTGGTAGGCAAGGGTCTCCTCGCGGTTCTCGTCGGAGACCTCGACGTCACGCTCGCCAGCCATCAGATCCTCGACGTCGACCGTGGCCACCTTGAAACCCTCGATGGAGTTCGAGGCGGCGACGGCGTCGGCGGTCAGGAACTTCCGGAGGCCCGACGTCCACTTTGACGGCATGGCCGCGACCTGGTGCCGCAGCGCGTCCCGCAGGTCGTCGATCTCGCCGAGCACCCGATCGTCGGCGGACCCGAGGGCGGGAGTGGGATACAACACGCCTCGACGATAGATTGACATAGTCACCACGTCAAAACGCAGTCGGCTTGCGGCCAGCAGCGATCACGGCCGCCGCCAGCCGGCCGTAGGCCCGCGCGGCCTCGACGCCAAACGGGATCGGAGGGTGAAGTAGGCAGGCCGGGGTCAGGGTCTGTCTGGCCGCGAATGGTCCGTCGGAACAAGCGCCACCGGGTTGCTCGGTGGCGCTTGTTCCGGGCGTCCAAACCCGTCAGGTCCTCGGCGGAACAGCCCCGCGTGACGTCGGCCCGGCCGTCACGAACCGCGGAGGAGGTGCGTGCCGAGTTGGTCGCAACGTCGCCATTGCCGTTTCCGGCCCCGAGCGTTACGGCTTTCGGGCGATCGCGCCGTACATGAACGACTCGTCGTCGCTGTACGCGGCCGCGTCCTCGTCGGGGTGCCAGCGGTGGACGAGGACGACGCCGGGGTCGAGGATCTCCAGCCCGCGGAAGAAGCCTTCGACCGTGGCCTTGTCACGCGCGGTCATCGAGATGCCGTTGGCCCGGTACGCGGCGACCCCGCCTGCCACCTGGTCGGGCGCGTAGTCGGCGGTGACCGTGGAGAGCGCCAGGATGCTGCCGGAGGCCAGCGGTGCCATGAGCGTGTCGATGACATCCTGGATGATCTTCTCGTCCGGGATGAAGTGCACGAGCGCGATCAGACTGAGCGCGACGGGCTGGCTCAGGTCGAAGGTGGAGGTGAGCTGCTCGGACTTCAGGATGGATTCCGGGTCGGTGAAGTCGGCGTCGAGGTAGGCGGTGCGGCCTTCGGGGGTGCTGGTGAGCAGTGCCCGGGCGTGCACCAGGACGATCGGGTCGTTGTCGACGTAGACGATCCGTGCCTCGGGGGCGACCTTCTGGACGACCTCGTGCAGGTTCGGCGCGGTCGGCAGCCCGGTGCCGATGTCGAGGAACTGCCGGATGCCGTGCTCGGCGGCGACTNTGTGCGCCATCCGGGCCATGAAGTTCCGGTTCGCCNGCATGGATCGCGCCACGCCCGGCATGTTCTTCGCGGTCGCCTCACCGGCCGCACGGTCGGCCGGGAAGTTGTCCTTACCGCCCAGGATGTAGTCGTAGACGCGCGCCGAGTGCGGTACGTCGGTCTTCAGATCGACGTTGGGCGGTACCCAGCCCGGTGCCCCCAGGCTCGTTCCCCACCTGGTGTCGTCGCCGCCAGTCACGACTGCCCCTATCTCCAGTATTGCCTGCTTGTTACTGGTGATGCCTTCTTTAGCAGACTCTCGCACCCCCTGCAGGGGGTATCCCATCGGGGGGTGCCGCCGCGGAACCGGTTCGGTGAGGGCGGCCGCTCATCAGCCCGGCCGACGAAGTGAGAGATGGCCTCTGACCAGGCATTTCCTCTTTGGCGCGCTGGCGAGCCGGCATACCGTCGGACCTCTCGGGCAGCGGGCCGGCAGCGTCGTCGTCTCCGCCCTCGGTCTGCCAGGGCGTTCACGGATTCCGGTCCGCGGTCCGCGGTCCGCGCGCCGCGGTCCGGCTGTCGAGCGCGTCAGCCGATCACGTCAGGCCCAGCGTGTGGGCCAGGAACGGGTTACGGAAGACCCCGGTCGGATCGCGGCGTCCGGCCAGTTCGGTGAAGTCCGCGGCTCGCGGGTAGGAGGCGCGGATAGTCTCCGACGACAGTGCGAAGATCTTTCCCCAGTGCGGGCGGGGCTCGAACGGCGCCAGCTGGCGTTCCACCGCGGCCACCGCCCGGGTGACGGCGGCTTCGGCCGCCCGCCAGGTGAAATGCAGGCTGACCGCCTCGCGGCCGTGGGTGGGGCTGAGCCACAGATCGTCCGGGGCGATCGAGCGCAGTTCGCTGACGTGCAGGGCGGGCCGGATCTGCTCGCCGATCGCATGGATCGCGGCAACCGCCGCGGCGGCGCGGTCGCGNGGCACGAATATTCCGACTGCAGCTCGTTCCCGGCGCTTGGCGTGAAACCCGACCGGAAGTGCGGCAGTCGCTCATGCCACGGGCCGGGGACGCCGAGCTGTTGCGTCGTGTGGATCGGGTCGAGACCGGATATCGGGTGGACCGGATGATCGAGTGCCCGGACGCCGAGCTTCTCCACCGGCCGCAGGGCGGTCTCGTCGGCCGCACCGACCCGTTGCTTCACCNACAGCAGGGACGACTCGGGGCGCCAGGTCGTGAAGACGCTGACGCTGTAGGCCATGGCGAAGATTTCGTCGAGATTCTCCAGTAACGCGCTTCGGGTCAGACCCCGATAGACGTTCTGACAGATCAGGAATGTCGGCACAATCGCCAGCGTCACGGCCACCACCACCCCCAGCGCGCCGAGTGCGACGACGTGACCGGCGAAGTCGCGGTCCACGCCCCGGCGAACGGTGACGAGGTCGCCGGCGGCGGTGACGAGGTCGAGCGCGACGACGGACGTCGCCAGATTCCCGTTGCGGTCACCGGAGCCATGCGTCGCCGTCGCGCACGCCCCGGCGACACAGATGTGGGGCAGAGAGCCGAGGTTTCGCAACGCCCAGCCCCGAGCCTCCAGCTCGTGGGCGAGGGTGCTGTAGCGAGTCCCGGCGCTCACGGTAACCTCACCCGCGTCGGCGTCGACCTGGAATATGGCGGGCAGCCGACTGGTCGAAATCAGTGTCCCCGCCGTGTCGGCGATCGTGTTGAACGAGTGATGCGTGCCGACCGGCCGCGCCCGATCGCAGCCGGCCACGATCTCACAAAGCTCCTCGACGGACGTGGGCGCAACGCGCCGGCCTGCCCGGTAGACGATGTTCCCGGCCCAGTTCGTCTCGTCCGAGCCACCGCGCATCGTGCCTCCTCCGAGATCTACCGAGATCTACCGAGATGAGCGTGCCGCGACTACGGGCGATCCTCGCGGGAGGTTCCCGCGGAAACGAGTATCGGCTTCCGCGCGTCTTCTGACCGGGCAGCCGCCGCAGGTCCGGCGACTACCCTGGTCCGATCCGGTCACGACCATCAGGTCAGGCCGGGGCGTTGGCGTCCTGCATCGAGGCGACGAACTCCTCGGGGCCCTGCTCCGCCGCCGCCGGATCCATCCACATGACCTGCCAGCCGTGGCCGTCGAGGTCGAAGAAGCTACGCGAGCACATGAAGCCGTAGTCCTCCAGGCCATCCGCCTCGACGCCGCCCGCGGCCAGCGCGGCCTCGGCGACCGCGTCGACCTCCTCGCGGGACGACACGCTGAAGCAGTAGAGCGCCAGTGCGTGCGTGGCAGGATCCGCCATCGGCAGCTTCGAGAACTCCGCGAACTTCTGGTGGCTGAGCAGCATGACGCTGGCCTGCTCGCCGACCAGCATGCAGGCGGCGTTCTCGTCGGTGAAGTTCGGGTTGAAGCTGAACCCGAGCTTCGTGAAGAACGCCTTGCTTCGCGGGAGATCCGCTACGGGGATGTTCAGGAACAGCATGCGGCCGGGGTGCGCGGGGATGGTCACGGCAGGTCTCCAGATCCGTTGTGCGGCGGGTACGTCCTGGTAGACCAGGTGGGCCGGCGGAACTCATCGGTCGAGCCCGAACTCTCCTGTCGCCACCCACCACTTCCGCCGCCCGCCGCCCCAGCTTCTACCCGCTGGCGTTGCGGGCTGACGCCCGCGCGCCGGCGCGGTACCGACCGGGCGGCTGCGACCGGATGCGGGTGAACGCCCGGTTGAATGCGTAGACCGACGTGTACCCGACCGACCTGGCGATGCTCTCCAGCGTGTCGTCGGTATCCCGTAGCCGGCGGGCCGCCAGGTCCATCCGCCAGCGGGTGAGGTAGGCCCCGGGTGCCTCGCCGACCACGGCGGGGAACCGCCGCGACAGCGTGGCGCGGGAGACCGAGACCTCGTCGGCCAGGATCTCGGTGGTCCAGGCACGCGCGGGGTCCCCATGGAGCTTCGCGACCGCGGCACCGACCACCGGATCATCGAGGACCCCCAGCCAGGAGGCGGTTGGNCGGGCCTCCCCCGTGGCGAGCCACACCCGCAGCAGCTGGATGAGGAGAACGTCGACGAGTCTGTCCAGGACGACGGCCGTCCCGAGCTGCGGCTGGGCGAGCTCGCGCCCGAGCAGCCGGACAGTGTCCTCCAGGCATCCCCCCGCGTTGTCTGCCTGGATGTGGACCAGCTCGGGGAGCAGGGAGAACACCTGGGTCGTGATCGCAGGGTCGTGCGAGTAGTGGGCGCACAGGATGTGGGTGCGGACCGGGCCGGAGCCGATCCGCACCACGCCGGACTCGGCCCACTCCCACGTGTCGAAGGCGTGCGCACCGGTGCGGGCCAGGGTGTCGGCGTCGCTTGCCAGGACGTGCTCGGTACCGCTCGGCAGGAGAACGACGTCACCGGGCATGAGCTGACGGGCGGGCTGACCCGGNCTCGCCAGCCAGGCCGTGCCCGCGGTGACCGCGTGGAAGGCGGCGCTGCGGGAGGGCTCCGCCCACCAGCCCCACTTCTCCCCGGCCTCGATCCTCGCTCCGAGGGTGCCGCGGACCCCCGAGACCGCGAGCACGTCGGCGAGGACATCCATGAGGCTCAGCGTACCGGATGACACCCACGGTGAGTCAGTTGGATATCAGATTGAGCATTTCAAGCATCTACAGACTCATGCCCGGGCTCTACGGTGGACTCATGGACCTCTCCGGAAGCATCGCCCTGGTCACCGGCACGAGCCGCGGCATCGGCCGCCATTTCGTCGAGCAGCTCCACGAACGGGGGGCATCGAAGATCTACGCAACGGCGCGTAGCCCACGGTCGTTCGACCTCCCCGGGGTCGAGACTCTTCAGCTCGACATCACCGACCCCGAATCGGTGGCCGCGGCGGCCGCCGCCGCATCCGACGTCACGTTGTTGGTCAACAACGCCGGCGTGACCACCGCGCAGAATCTCGTCACCGGCGAGCTGGCGAAGATCCGCCTTGAGATGGACACCAACTTCTACGGGACGCTCGCGATGGTGCGCGCGTTCGCGCCGATCCTCGCCGGTAACGGCGGCGGCGCGGNCCTCAACGTCCTTTCGAGGCTGTCCTGGATGCCGTACCTCGGGGCCAACTCATACAGCGTGGCCAAGGCCGCGGAGTGGAGTCTCACCAACGGGATC
>NZ_LRTK01000014.1 GCF_001636565.1 Frankia sp. EI5c | reverse complement strand
GGCGGTTCGAGGTCGTCGTCGACCAGGAGAGTGCCGAGGCCAAGGCAGCGCTCAGCGATGAACCAGCCGTTTTGTATGCCTGAACGATCACGACGCTGAACGCACCGGAACGCGGACCGAACCTGTCCGCGACAGGCGGCATGTTGGGGGCATGGCAGATCAGATCTGGAACTGGAACCCGCTGCTGCGCGAGCAGCTCTCCCTGCACTGGGCCGACCAGCTGCGCGGACGTCTCGACGGCCTCACCGACGACGAGTACTTCTGGGAGCCGGTTCCCGGTTGCTGGAACGTGCGCCCGCGGGGCACCGGCACCGCACCGGTCCAGGGCGGATCCGGCACGATGACCATCGACTTCGCGCACCCGCCAAGCGACCCGGCACCGTTCACGACGATCGCCTGGCGCCTCGGGCACGTGATCGTCGGCGCCCTCGCGATGCGCAACGCCGCGCACTTCGGGCGCACGCCCACCGACTACTTCTCCTTCGAGTACGCCCCGACCGCGGCCGCGGCGCTGGCCCAGCTCGACTCCGAGTATGCGACGTGGCTGGGTGGCGTCGAGGGTCTCGGTGAGGACGGCCTCGCTCGCCCGGGCGGCGAGGCCGAGGGGCCATTGGCCGAGCAGCCGATGGCGGAGCTGGTGCTGCGCATCAACCGCGAGGTCATCCATCATCTGGCCGAGGCGTGCCTGCTCCGTGATCTGTATCTGCACGGCCGGCGCTAGCCGCCGCACCGCGGCCGGGACGTCAGCCGGGCACGGAACCGGGACGGCGACCGCGGTTGCGGGCGGCGATCGTGGCGTTCAGCGCGGTGGCGAAGCCTGTCCAGGCCAGGTAGGGCAGCAGCGCCGTCCCGGCCCGGCGATCAGCCCGCCAGGCCCTGAGTACGAGGTTGACGTTCGACGCGTCCAGCGCGACGATTTCCGCCAGCGCGAGACCCGGGCTGCGGGCCCGGAAGAACAACGGTGTCCAGGCAGCGTTCAGAACGAGGTTGATCGCGTACGAGCGCCGGAATCGCCTGCGCTGGTCGGCGCCGGTGCTGCCGTCGAGCGCCCGGGCACCGGCCACGGCCAGCAAGGCGTAGATCGGGGTCCACACGGCGGGGAAGGCGGCCGGTGGCGGCTGCCAACCGGGCTTGTCCAGCGACCGGTACCAGGCGGAGTCGGGGCTGGTGGCGACCGAGCCCACGCCAGCGGCGACCGCGGTGGCGACGCTCGTCCTGACCAGGGTCGAACTGTTCATTCCGTTCCGGTACCCCGGTCGAGTGGTCCGGTACCCGATCAAGCACCTCCGGTGCCCGGTGGCGGCTGGTACCGATCGGCGCGGGACCTGCGCCCACAGTGCACGGACAGTAGGCGGCGCGCCGGTGGTACTGGGCAATTCCCGCGCGAGGTAGCACGATCGACCAGGTGACCAGCAGAGCCACCTCGGACCAGCACCTGCGTGACCTGGCCCGGCTGCGCCGGGTCCGCGACCGGATCGACCGGGAGTACGCACAGCCGCTGGACGTCGCCGCGCTCGCCCGCGGCGCGCACATGTCGGCCGGGCATCTCAGCCGCGAGTTCCGCCGTGCCTACGGCGAGTCACCCTACAGCTACCTCATGACCAGGCGGGTCGAACGCGCGATGGCGCTGCTACGCCGGGGCGACCTCAGCGTCACCGAGGTCTGCTTCGCGGTCGGCTGCTCGTCGCTGGGCACCTTCAGTACCCGATTCACCGAACTGGTCGGTATGCCGCCGAGCGCCTACCGGCGGCAGGCGACCCGCGCGGCCGTGGACCTGCCGGCCTGCGTGGCCAAACAGGTCACCAGACCGGTCAGGAATCGAGAAGCAACCGTGAGCGGTGTGCACCTAGCGTGACGGGCATGGACATCACCATTGCCTCGACGTTCCTCCCGCACTCCGACCCGGAGGCCTCGCTGGCCTTCTACCGCGACGTCCTCGGCTTCGAGGTCCGCAACGACGTCGGGTCCGGCACGATGCGCTGGATCACGGTCGGCCCGGTGGGCCAGCCGGGCACGTCCATCGTGCTGCGTCCGCCGGCTGCCGACCCGGGCATCACCGAGGACGAGCGCCGCACCATCGCCGAGATGATGGCCAAGGGCACCTACGCCATGATTGTTTTCTCGGTCAAGGACCTCGACAGCACGTTCAACCAGTTGCAGGCCGGCGGCGCCGAGGTCGTACAGGAACCGACCGAGCAGCCGTACGGCGTCCGTGACTGTGCCTTCCGGGACCCGGCGGGCAACCTGATCCGCATCAACGAGTTCCGCTGAGCCCTCGCCGGCCGGCATCCGCTCACCCGCCGGCCGGATCGGACTGGACAGCAGCCCGATCCGGCTGGTCACCGGCCCCACCTCGCAGGCTGATGGAGGAAGTCACAATGAGCACCGCCACCCGGCCAGGTGCCTCGACACCGGCCCCGAACCCCGCCGACAGCCACGAGCTGATCCGGGTGCACGGCGCGCGGGTGAACAACCTCAAGGACGTCAGCGTCGAGATCCCGAAGCGCCGCCTGACGGTGTTCACCGGCATCTCCGGCTCGGGCAAGAGCTCCCTGGTGTTCGGCACGATCGCGGCCGAGTCGCAGCGGCTGATCAACGAGACCTACAGCGCGTTCGTGCAGGGTTTCATGCCGACGATGGCGCGGCCCGAGGTCGATGTGCTGGAAGGCCTGACCACCGCGATCATCGTCGACCAGCAGCGGATGGGGGCGGATGCCCGCTCCACCGTCGGCACCGCCACCGACGCGGGCGCGATGCTGCGCATCCTGTTCAGCCGGCTCGGGCAGCCGCACATCGGCCCGCCGGGCGCGTTCTCCTTCAACGTCCCCTCGGTACGGGCGAGCGGCGCGGTCACGGTCGAACGCGGCGGGAGCCGCACCGTGCGGCAGACCTTCACCCGCACCGGGGGGATGTGCCCGCGCTGCGAGGGCCGGGGCGCCGTCTCCGACATCGACCTCGCCCAGATCTTCGACGAGTCCCGGTCGCTGGCCGAAGGCGCGATCACCGTGCCGGGCTACAGCGCCGACGGATGGTTCGGGCGCATCTTCGCCGCGGTGGTGCCGGGTGACGTACCGATCGCCCGCTTCACCAAGAAGCAGCGCCAGGAGTTCCTGTACGGCGAAGCCCGCCGAATCAAGGTCGACAACGTCAACCTGACCTACGAAGGGCTGATCCCGCGGATCCACAAGTCGTTCCTGTCCAAGGACATCGACTCGCTGCAACCGCACGTCCGCGCCTTCGTGGAACGGGCGGTCACGTTCACCACCTGCCCCGACTGCGACGGCACCCGGCTGAGCGAGGCGGCCCGGTCGTCGCGGATCGGCGGGGTCAACATCGCCGACGCCTGCGCTATGCAGATCAGCGACCTCGCCGTCTGGATCCGCGACCTGACCGAACCGGGCGCGGCACCGCTGCTGGCGACGCTGGCCCACACCCTCGACTCGTTCGTGGAGATCGGACTGGGCTACCTCTCGCTGGACCGGCCCTCGGGCACGCTGTCGGGCGGCGAGGCACAGCGGGTCAAGATGATCCGTCATCTCGGATCGTCGCTCACCGACGTCACCTATGTCTTCGACGAACCCACCACGGGTCTGCACCCCCACGACATCCAGCGGATGAACGGTCTGCTGCTGCGGCTGCGGGACAAGGGCAACACGGTGCTTGTCGTGGAGCACAAACCGGAGACCATCGCGATCGCCGACCACGTCGTCGACCTCGGCCCCGGCGCCGGCACGGCGGGCGGCGCGGTCTGCTTCGAGGGCACCGTCGACGGGCTGCGGGCCAGCGGCACCATCACCGGCCGCCACTTCGACGACCGGGCCGCCCTGAAGAAGGCGGTGCGCACGCCCACCGGCACGCTGGCGATCCGGGGCGCGAACACGCACAACCTGCGCGACGTCGACGTCGACATCCCGCTCGGGGTGCTTGTCGTCGTCACCGGTGTCGCGGGCTCCGGCAAGAGTTCGCTCGTCCACGGGTCGATACCGGCCGAGGCCGGGGTGGTCTCGATCGACCAGAGCGCGATCCGCGGCTCCCGGCGGAGCAACCCGGNGACGTACACCGGCCTGCTCGAACCGATCCGCAAGGCGTTCGCGAAGGCCAACGGGGTGAAGCCGGCGCTGTTCAGCTCCAACTCGGAGGGAGCCTGCCCCGGTTGCAACGGGGTCGGTGTCATCTACACCGACCTGGCGATGATGGCCGGCGTAGCCACCACCTGCGAGGAGTGCGACGGACGGCGGTTCGGGGCGGCGGTGCTCGAGCACCGGTTCGGCGGCCGGGACATCAGCGAGGTCCTCGCGATGTCCGTGGCCGAGGCGGAGGAGTTCTTCGGCTCCGGTGAGAGCCGCGTACCGGCCGCGCACACGATCCTCGGCCGGCTGGTCGACGTCGGTCTCGGTTACCTGGGCCTCGGCCAGCCGCTCACCACGCTGTCGGGCGGCGAGCGGCAGCGGCTGCGGCTGGCAAACCACCTGGGTGAGAAGGGTGGCATCCAGGTCCTCGACGAGCCGACCACCGGTCTGCATCTCGCGGATGTCGAGAAACTGCTCGCCCTGCTCGACCGGATCGTCGACGGGGGCAGATCGGTCATCGTCGTGGAGCACCACCAGGCGGTGATGGCGCACGCGGACTGGATCATCGATCTCGGCCCCGGTGCCGGCCATGACGGTGGCCGGATCGTCTTCGAGGGAACGCCGGCCGATCTCGTCGCCGCCCAATCCACCCTCACCGGCGAGCATCTCGCGGCCTATGTGGGCAGCTGATCGAGGACTTCGTCCCGGTTGTCGCACGGTGATGCCTATGCCGTCTACGCGGTGAGCCGTCGCGCGGCTGCCGTCGACGGAGTCGTCAGGGCGACTCGTGGCACCGCCGGAAGCCTTCAGGGCTGTAGCACGGTAGGTGTTCCTGCTCTCTCATCACATCCTGGCCGATGTCCCTCGTCAGGTAGTTGAGAAAGCTCGCCGCGAGGGAGCCAGGGGACGGCTGGCCGTAGGTGTAAGCGTATTCGACAGCCACGAAGGGATAGGCGCCGCCGCCGATCACGCCGATCGCGCCGGATTCCGGAAGCGGTCGCGAGCGAGAGGCGGGCTCGGGCGGGCCGGGGCGGGGCGGGGCGGGGCCGAGCCGACAGGCCGGACAGGCAGGACAGGCAGGGCACGGCGGGCCCTGCCCTGGCAACGCGACGGAGGCGGTTTCGGATGGGCTCGACGGTGCTGTTGGAGCAACACGGCGCGATTTCGATCGTGACGCTGAACCGTCCTGGGCGGCGCAACGGTGTCACCACACAGATGTGTGCGGAGCTCTACGAGACCCTGCGGCCGCTTCCGGCCNGTGAGACCCGCGTTGTGATCCTCCGCGGCGCCGGTGACGACTTCTCGGTGGGCGCCGACCTCGCGGGCGGGGAATCCGCCAACGACGCGACACTCGAACGTCTCGGTCCCGTCTACCACGCCGCCACGCTGCTGCATTCGATGCCGCAGATCACCATTGCGGCCGTCGACGGCGGCTGCGCCGGTGCGGCCATGGGGTGGGCCTGCGCGTGTGACTTCCGGTTCGCCTCCGACCGGGCGAGGTTCGCCACGGCGTTCCTCAAGGTGGGGGTGTCCGGCGACATGGGGCTGGTCTGGTCACTCGTCCGCCTGGTGGGCGCGGCGCGTGCCCGCGAACTCCTGTTCTTCCCGGAGAAGGTGCCCGCGAGCGAGGCGCTCTCCCTGGGTCTCGTCACCCGGCTCTTTCCAGCTGCCGCGCTGCACGACGAGGTTCGCGCGCTGGCCGAGGAACTCGCCGGGCGCCAGCCTTTCGCGCTGCGGGCGATGAAGGCGAACATGCTGTCCGCGGAACGCTCGGACCTCGCCGAGTACATCGAGGTGGAGTCGGCGCGCCATCTGCATGTGACCGCCAGCCCGGCATTTCGCGCGGGGTTCGGCGCGCCCGCCGGCCCGCCCGGCCCTGCGACGCACCCCGGCCCTGCGACGGACCCCGGCGCCGGAACCCATCCCGATACCGCAACGCACGCCGGTCCGCCCGGCGCCGGCACGTCCTGACCGTTCGGCTGGCATCCCCGGCGGGGCGGCCGGATCTCACCGATTGGTTGCCGCTCAGCCCACGGAGAGAACTTCCCGAGAACTACGGGAAAGCATCGGTCACACTCCGGAGAAGGCTTTGTCGGGCAGGGCCTCTGCCTGCCGTCAAGGATCGCGGGTATCGGTCCGACCACCGTCAGGCCGCGGAGGGTCCCTCTGCCGGCCGGCGGAGGAGTCGATGTCCCGGCGCAGCCGCGGTTTCCATCTCCCGGGAGGGGAAGCAGAACCGGTGATCACCGATGATGTGGCGGCCGCGGTCCTCGACTCGCTGCCGTCCCGGATCGCTGTTCTGGGGCCGGACGGGACGGTGGTTCGCCTCAACGACGCCTGGCGGCGCAGTGCCGCCGCGGGGCTCGCGGTCGTCCCGGTCCGACCGGGCGCGAGCTGGCTGGCCGCCTGCGAGGCAGCCGGGAAGAGTGCGGCGCCGCTGCGGACGCTCGCCGCACTGACCCGCCGGATGCTCAACTCCCGGCGCGACCAGGTCCACGTCGAGATCCCCGTCGCGACTCCCCGCGGAGAGCGTTGGGTGGACGTCAGGATCAGGGCTCTCAGCCGGGGGGACGGACTGGTCGTCGTGGTCGACGACATCACTGACCGCCACGGCCAGGAAGCGGGCCTTCGGCATCGCGCCACTCACGACTCGGTGACGGGGCTCCCCAATCGCGTTGCCCTCCGTGATCTGATCAACAATGCGTTGGGCCCGCGGAAGGCGACGCGTCCGGGCCAGGCCACCCCGTCCGAACGGTCCATACCCACCGGACCGGGAACATCCTCCGAACGGGGAGGTGCATCGGGCGGGTCAGCGTCACCGTCACCCACCTGCGCGACCTCGGCACGCCAGCCGGCCGGGTCTCCGACCACGGCGCCCGAGGCCGTCGACCTGGCCGTCCTCTTCCTCGATCTTGACGGGTTCCGTCTGGTCAACCACAGGTTCGGCTACCCCGTCGGCGATGGTGCGCTGCGGGCGGTGGCCCAGCGGTTCCGGGAGGCACTCGGCTCCGATGCGCTGCTCGGCCACTGGGGTGGCGACGAGTTCGTCGTGGTGGCAACCGGGACTACCAGGCCCGCCGTGGCAGCACTCGCGGAGCGGCTCGGCTCGGCTCTGTCCGAGCCACTGCCCGTCAGCGACCATCAGATCCGTCTCACGGTCAGCGTCGGGCAGGCTTTCGCGGAGGGGGTCCGTTCGGGCCATGAGGGAGCCACGCCGGCGGCGACCCGCGACCCGGATGACACCACCGGCTCGTCCCGCCCGCGGCCACCGATGCCGGATGCGGAGACCCTGGTGAAAGCCGCCAGCGAGGAGATCGTGCGGGCACGAGCCACGCGGGAGGCCTTCTCCGCGCGGCAACCCGGGCCAGAATCGGGCACCTGTTCTTAAAAAGTCACACAGCGCGATGATGTCGCTTCCGGCTGTATTGTTCCGGCCATGTGGATCACGTGCAGCGCGGCGTTCCCAACTGGGTCCGACGACGGCCATCCGCCGCCCGTCACCGGACCCAGCCCGGAACAGCCAGCCGTCCGCACCGTGCTCATCCGGGCCGAAGCCGGGACGAGCGTGGGCGCGATCGCCGCCGCCCTGGCGACAACGCTGGCAACGGACCAGAGCGGGTCCGCGCGGCCCCCTTCCGGTCGTCACCTCCCGCCCACCGCGGCACGGCTCGCGCGTGAACCGACGCCGTCGATCCATGTCGACGGCGTCGAGGTCCCCCCTGAGCGGCGGCTCGACGCCTCACCTCTCCGCGACGGATCGCTGGTCGGCCTTGGTTCGCCGCTCGGCCCCGGGTGGCGGGAACCGCTCGGCCTGCTCGATGTTCGGGTCACCGGAGGCCCGGGCGCCGGGATGGTGCACCGGCTCGCGGCCGGTGAATACGGCGTCGGGGCGGATCCGCTGGGCGGCGTCGTCCTGTCCGATCCGGCCGCGCCCCCACGGGCGCTGGTCCTGCGGGTCAACGTCGACGGATCCTGCTCCCTCACCCCTGCCGACGGGGTCGACGTATGGATCGACGGCTGTCACCGCACCGGGCCCGTGTTCCTGTCTGCCCGGCGGTCACCGAACGACCGGGTGGAGCTCGCCGTGCGGGTGGCGGCGACCTCACTCCTGCTGACCGCGCCCGACGAGCCGGACGCGTTGCTCCGCCCGGGTCGCCCGGGATCGACGCTGGAGATCAGCCGGGAGCCTCGGCTGGCGCGGTGGCCGCCCGATGTCCGGTTCCGCCTCCCGCCGCTCCCGGTCCCGCAGCCGGCGCCGCCGCTGCCGGTGCTGGCCGCGATCCTTCCCGCCCTGGCCGCCGGCGGCATGGCACTGCTCCTCCAGGCCCCCTACCTGTTGCTGTTCGCCGCCCTAGCCCCGCTGTCGCTGCTGGGTTCCCATCTGGCCGGCAGGCGTCACAGTGCCCGCGACCACCGGCGAGCGCTCGCGGAGTACCAACTCGCCCGAATGGAGGTCGACCGCGCAGCCGCCGCCGCGCTCGATCAGGAGTCGGCCGTACGCCGCGAGGCGCACCCCGATCCCGCGGCGGTGCTGCTGCGCGCGGTGGGCCCTCGGCGCGGGCTGTGGGAACGGCGCCCGGAGGATCCCGACTTCCTGCGGTTTCGGGTGGGCACCGGCGACGTGCCCAGTGGGGTCACCCTGGAGGACCCCGCCGCGCCGGATCACCGCCGAACGACCCGGTGGATGCTGCGGGAGGTACCGGTCACCGTCGCGATGCCCGAGGTCGGCGTACTCGGGGTCGTCGGCACCGCGGAGTTCGCCAGGGTGGTCGGGTTCTGGCTCGTGGCGCAGGCAGCCACCTTGCACAGCCCCCGAGATCTCTCCATCCACCTCGTCGTCGGTCCCACCGCGGCGGCGGACTGGGAGTGGGCGCGGTGGCTGCCGCACTGCCGGCCGGCCGACGGCCCGCCGGGCGCCGTGCTGATCGGCGCCGACCCGCCAGGCCGAGCCCGGCGGGCGGAGGAGCTCGCGCGCCTGGCCGAGGCCCGGATGCACCCGGCCGAGGAAACCCGCGGCGGCGGGGTCGGCCGGGGGCACTCCGAACCGGCCGGTCCCCCCGTACTGGTCGTCGTGGAAGGCGCCGCGGCGCTGCGCGGCGCACTGATCCCACTGCTGCGCTACGGGCCGCGAGTCGGCATCCACGTGGTCTGTCTGGAGCCCGACCCGCGGCTCCTCCCGTCCGAATGCCAGGCGGTCGTCGAGCAGATGCCAACGGGGGCGCGGATCAGGCATCGAGGGCAGGCTGGCATCGAGGGCATCCGGCCGGATCTCGTCGGCGCCGCCGTCGCGGCCCGCCCGGCGGCGCCGACGAGATCCGCCGGAGCGGGTGCCGCGGGAACCTCGGCCGGCGCGGAGAGTTCGTCCACGCGGACCGAACCCGGCGGATCTGGCCGCACGACCGCGGCGGCTCGCTGGTGTGAACGGCTGGCACGCTCGCTGGCCCCGATTCGGGACCCCGGCCACCGGGAGGCCGGCGAGGCGAGGATCCCGACGGGCATCAGGCTGCTGGACCTGCTCGGCCTTGACCCGCCCACCTCCCGCGCGCTTGCCCCGCGCTGGATCGACCAGGAGGCCGGAGCCGCCGCGCCGCTCGGAGTCGCCCTGTCCGGAGCGATCAGCCTCGACCTGAGTCGTGACGGGCCGCACGCCCTGGTGGCGGGAACGACAGGGGCGGGCAAGTCGGAACTTCTCC
Source organism: Frankia sp. EI5c (assembly GCF_001636565.1). Taxonomy (GTDB): domain Bacteria; phylum Actinomycetota; class Actinomycetes; order Frankiales; family Frankiaceae; genus Parafrankia. Next base: position 16,557 of record NZ_LRTK01000014.1, on the reverse strand, counting down.
AGTCCCTGGTCGCCTCGTTGGCCATCCACAACCGCCCGGATGAGATGACCTTCGTCCTGGTCGACTACAAGGGCGGCAGCGCGTTCGGGGACTGCGCCCGTCTTCCGCACACGGTCGGCCTGGTGACCGATCTGGATCCGCATCTGGTCGGGCGCGCCCTCGACTCGCTCGGGGCAGAGCTGCGCCGGCGCGAAACGCTCTTCGCCGCCGCGGGGAGCAAGGACCTCGACGACTACCGCCGGCGCAGCCGGAACCGGCCAGACGACGGCGAGGCACCCGAACCGCTGCCACGCCTCGTCGTCGTGGTGGACGAGTTCGCCGCACTCGCCCGTGAGCTTCCGGACTTCGTCACCGGGCTCGTGGGGCTTGCCGGGCGAGGCCGTTCACTGGGCATCCACCTCGTCCTCGCGACCCAGCGACCGGCCGGAGTCGTCTCGCCGGAGATCCTCGCCAACACGAACCTGCGGATCGCGCTGCGGGTCACCGACCAGGCCGAGAGCATGGACGTGCTGGGACTTCCGGACGCCGCGCTCATCCCCGTCTCGGCACCCGGCCGGGCGATCCTGCGGGCCGGGCAGGGTGCGCCCGTGGTCTTCCAGACGGCCCGGATCGGCGGGACGCATGATCTCGACGAGGCAGCGCGTGCCGGGGCGACGGCCGGCCCGCTCGTCATCGAACTGCCCTGGCCGCCATTGGACCGGGCCTCGACCGTCGCCGTCCAGGCTGAAGGAGAGGAGGGCAGGCGGCGCCAGAAGATGCTGACCGCGGACACTCCGGACGAGCCGACGGACCTGCGCCGCCTGGCCGACGCGCTGCACGAGACCGCCCGGGCCTGCCGTGTTCCGCGCCCGCGGCGGCCCTGGCTCGCGCCCCTGCCCACCAGAACCACGGTGAGCGCCCTCCCGCCGGTCGGGCCACCCGGCGACCCCCACGGCGTGCCCGCCGTACCCCTCGGGTTCGCCGACCTGTGCCGGGCGCAGGCGCAGCCCACCTTCGCCCTCGATCTGGAACGCGGATCGCACCTGCTTGTGCTCGGGGCACCCCGGTCGGGGCGGTCCACAGTTCTGCGCACCCTTGCCGGGGCAGTCGCCCTCACGGCGTCGCCCGCGGACGTCCACCTGTACGGCCTGGACTGCGGCAACAACAGTCTCGGCCCGATCGCTGACCTGCCCCACACCGGCGCTGTCGTGGCCGGCACCGAGGCCGAACGGGTGCACCGCCTCCTGGCCCGGCTGACGCGGGAGGTCGGGCGGCGGCAGGACCTCCTCGCGCAGGGCGGCTACGCGGACCTGGCCGAGTCGCGCCAGGCCGGACTCGGTTCGACCGTTGCGGTGGCCTCGGAGCAGACGCCCTCGCGCGAAGACCTCTCGTGGGAAGAGCGTGGGCCCGGCATCCCGAGGCTGCCATACCTCCTCCTTCTCCTGGACAGTTACGACGGTTTCCTGGCCCTCTTCGAGGATCTGGACGGCGCGGTCGCCGTCGACCGCCTGTTGGCCCTTGCCCGGGACGGTCCCGCCGTCGGGCTGAGGCTCGTTGTCACAGCCGAGCGGCGGGGGCTCACCGGGCCACTCGCGTCAACCATCGGGCAGCGGCTGATCCTGCGTATGGCGGAGCGCGCGGATTACAGCCTCGCGGGTCTCGCCAGCCTGCGGATTCCCGACCTGCTTCCACCCGGGCGCGGCTTTCTGACCGGCGGGATGACCGGATCACCCGATCGAGCGTGGGCCGAGGCCGACACACCGGTGGAGATCCAGGTGGCGCTGCTCGCCGATGACCCGTCCGGCCTCGCGCAGGCTGGTGCGCTGCGCCGGCTGGCGATCCATGCCAGGGAGTCCCCGCGCAGCAAGCGGGCCGACTCACGGCCGTTCCGGATCGACGTACTACCCGCGCGGGTCAGCCCGCGCGACCTCGCCGCCCTGCCGCATGCCGGTGCCGGAGCCGGAGCCGGAGCCGGGCAGCGCCGCGCTAGCCGAGGGCTCTCGGTCGTTCTGGGGGTAGGTGGTGACGAGCTGGCACCCATCGACATCGACCTCGCCACGGACGGGCCCGGCTTCGTGATCGCCGGCCCGGCCCGTTCGGGTCGCAGTTCGGCGCTGCTCGCCATCGCGCGGGGTCTCCTCACGCACGGGTGCCACCTGACGGTTGTCAGTCCCCGACCGTCGCCCCTACGTGGCCTCGCCGGGCAGGGACCGGTCCAGGTCGTGGAGGACACCACCAGCCCGGGACCGCACCGGCTCGACGAACTGCTACCCACCGGCCGGCGCACAGTCCTGCTCGTCGACGATGTCGAACTGGTTACCGCCACTCCGCTCGGCGAGGCTCTCGCGGGCGTCCTGCGCGGTGCCCGCGACAGCGAGCAGGGGCTGGTCGCCGCCGGCACCACCGAGGAGCTGATCACCCAGTTCCGCGGACTCGTGGTCGAAGCCCGTCGTTCCCGGTGCGGACTGCTACTGGCCCCGGGCGGCCCCGTCGAGGGCGATCTGTTCGGCGTGCGGCTTCCGCGCCCCCTCTGTCATCCCGCCCCGCCGGGCAGAGGCGTCCTCGTGCAACGGGGTCACATCCGACCGATACAGGTGATTGATCTGTTACCGGTCGAATAGTGCGCCCGGATTTTGAGGGAGATGACTTCATATGTAGACAAACCAGATACGGACGGTAGCATTTGCCTGCCGACGTCAGACGCATCACACCATCACCAACGGGTGGAAGAAGCCCCGCCGCTCGTACCTCCGGCCCCTGCCCCAGGACGGACAACACCATGCGCACCGTCACCACGCCCGCCGCCCAGAGCGCCGCCAGCCAGATGAGCAGCCAGCTCGTCGATCTCCAGAGCACGACGGCCAATCTCGTCGCACGGGGAAACGCACTCGCGGACCCGGCGAACTGGGAGGGCCCCAAGGCCCATCTCTTCCGCACCCAGATCTGGCCGGAGGTGCAGAACACCCTGTCCGCACTCCAGGCGAACCTGGCCGATCTCGCAAGGAGCGTGACCGAGATCAACCAGCGAACTGCCTTGGCCGGCAGCTAACACGCTGTCCAAGTTGACTCCCAGCCTCCCGCTCCCCCATCCCAGGAACGCCCCCTTGCCCCAGGAGGACGCGATGACGACAGGTTCAGGTGTGACCGTCCGTTCCACTCCACAGGCGTCGACCGCGGTCGACGATCTCGCCGGTCTCATCAACGGCCCGCTCCTGACGCACTTCGACGGACTGCGCGCCACCGCACGGATCCTGCTGGAGCCGGAGAACTGGGACGGCCGCACCGCGTCGGAATTCCGGATGTCGATCTGGCCCACCTACGAGCGCGCGCTGACGGACGTGCACATCCAGCTCGACCGGCTGCGGGTGAGGCTCGCGGAGATCCAGGTCGATATCCAGTCCGCCGGGTAGCACCCCGGGCGGGGCACCGTGGCATGCCGGTGCCCCGCACATCCCTGAATCGGGTCAGCCGTGTTCGGCGTCGGCATCGCTGCCACGTAGCAGGTCCATCACCTCGGCGGTGTCCAGGCCCACGCACCCCGACCTGGTCCGAACCGTCGCCTCGGCGAGATCGACCTCCAACAGCATCCAGGCGCTGCCGAGATCGAGCAGGTCCGGAGTCGGATGCCGTGCCGTGAAGGCGAGCGCGAGTTCCGCGACGGACTGCCCGGGCACCGGCGCGACCCAGCCCGCCAGGGCGACCGAAGCCCATTCACCGCCGCTCACGGCCACCGGTCCACAGATCTGGAACCGGCAGGCCTGGTCCTCGGTCCCGAGGAGACGTCCGACCGAGAACGGGGCCAGCAGGATGAGCCGAGCCGCGGGGGTGACCTCGAACTGCCCGAAGAGGTTCGGCTCGGGCGAGGAGGCATGGCCGCCCGGCGCGGGCCCGGCGGACGCCGGGTCGGCGTAGACGAGGTCGGCCGAGGCGGTGTCGGACGAGGCTGTCGCCGCACCAGCGGGGGTGATCACCGCAAAGCGCAGGCCATGAACCAGAGCGCCGCCCCACAGGACAAGGCTGCCGTACGGAGCCGCGCCGACCAGCTCGCGCGCAGCCCGTCCGTTCGCTTCCCAGGCGTCCGGAACCTCCTTGCCCCATGTCGCCTGCGTCACCCCGGGCTGATCGATCGTGCCGTCCGCCACTGCTCCACCACCAGTCAGTCCACTATGGTTAGGTTCGCCTAATTTAAGGACACCTAACCTAAGGGAGGACGCTTTGCGCCACAAGCCCGTCGCCAAGCTCAGCCGCAGCATCGGCATGCCGCTCACCGACAAGGCCGCCCGCTACTTCGAGAACCGCCCCTACCCACCCGGCCCCCACGGCCGCGGCCGCAAGTCCATGTCGCCCTACAAGGAGCGCCNGCGGGAGAAGCAGCGGCTGCGGTTCCAATACCACATCAGCGAGAAGCAGCTCCAGCGGGCGTTCGACCAGGCGGATCGTGGCTCCGGCCGGACCGGTCACCTGCTGATCGAGGACCTGGAGACCCGCCTGGACGCAGTCGTGCTGCGGGCTGGTTTCGCCAAGACGATCTACCAGGCCCGCCAGTTCGTCAGCCACCGCCACATCCAGGTCAACGGCGACCGGGTCGACCGTCCCGGGTTCCGCGTCCAGCCGGGCGATGTGGTGACTGTCACGACGCGCAGCCGCACGATGGCGCCGTTCCGGATCGTCGCCGAGACCCAGCCGACCGGCGCCCCGCCACCCACCTACCTCCAGGTCGACCGCGGCGCGCTGCTCGCTGTTCTCAACCGGCGGCCGACCCGGCCGGAGATCCCGGTGACCTGCGACGAACAGCTCGTCGTCGAGTACTACGCCCGCTGACGGACCACGCCGTGCCGCACCGCGCCGCGCGCCACACCACCCGGCTCAGCGTGGCTCATGGACGAATCTGAAGGTCGAGGTGACCGCGTCGAACAGGTCGTGCAACGCGACTGCCAGCGCGGTGTTGGGGCTGGCGCAGGCGATCACCGCGACCCGGTCGAGACCCGGGACCGGAACGGTCGTGCGCATCACGAGCTGCGAGATCTCCTCACCGTCCGTCGACCGCTGTGGTTCGACGCGGACCGTCCGGGTGGCCCGGCCGACGGCGGGGAGATCGACGGGGCCGAAGCGATGCCGGAACCGGTCGGCAAGCTCGACCGCGGCGGCGTGCTCCTGCCGTGGCAGGTCCGGTATGTGCTGGCTCGTGGGCCGAAGGCACACCATGACGCAGGCGGAGAGGCCTGCCCCACGGACATCCTCGATCATCACCGCACAGTAGACCGCGCCCAGTCTGTCCGCCCGGGCGGCGGCGTCCCGCAGGATCCGCGCGATGGACGATCCCTGCCCCGCCAGCACCGGATCGTCACGTGCCCGGTCCCTGGCCATCTGTGCGATCGCGGCCGGGCTTCGGGCCGCCTGGGTGTCCAACACGAACCAGCTGTCCGGCACCGCTATCGAGAAGCGATCTGGTTTCCCCTGCTGCCCCCATGTACGCCTCTGCACTCTGGTCGTCCTCTGTTCGGGCCTGGCTATCGCTCGGGTCCGGCTCGCAGCCTGACCCCGACGCTCGGAACGCTCATCGGTACTGGTTTCGCACTTCAGCACGCCACGATCGGCCCTGGGCTTCAAACAGGACAGCTGGCAAAGGTATGCACAATCGATACAAAAGGTTCCGAATCGGGCAACAGGCCACACCCGGACGACGTGCCGCCGGTGGAGGCGGACGCGCCCACGCACGGCGCGAGCAGGCAAATCCATCGCCCCGGACGAGTCGCGACAGTCAGCAAGCCTGTGTCATTCGTGTGAACGTCGCGCCGGACAGATCGAAATATGACCTGTAGTGAGCCCAGACGTGGTGGACTGTTACAGTGTGAGCCAGACGGGCAATTCGCGACCGGCCGCCGGCAACACAACGGCCAGCGACACAACGGCCGGCAACACAACGGCCAGCGACAAGGTGGGCGGCGGCGCGCGCCACGGCGGCGGTTCCGCTGCCGCGCTGCTTGCGCTCGCTGTCGGCGTTCCCGTCCTTCTCCTCGCCCTCAGCGGTACACCCCTCTCGGCCGCCTTCGGCGATTCCGGTGCCCTCACCGGCGACTTCGGCGCGCCCAACCTGCTGCGACTCATGGTGCTGGCGGCCTGGCTGCTCTGGGCCCACTTCATGCTCTGCGTCCTCGCCGAATGGCGGGCCGAACGGCGCGAGACCGGTCTGGCCCCGCGCGTTCCCTTCGGCGGTGGCAGTCAGCTGCTGGCCAGGAGGCTCGTCAGCGACACCCTTCAGCTCGCGGCCTCGCGGAGCGGCGCGAGCGCCCGGCCGGGTTCGGGGCATGGCTCCGCGGTCCGGGCCCGTTCCGGTCAGCGGGCCCACGGCACGGGCCGTGGCGGGAGCACCCACCGCCGCGGCGGGCGCGCCGCGGCCAGGCCCACGCCGGCCCCACCCCGCCGGGGAGTTCCGTACCCAGAGGAACAGGGCCGGCTATCACCGACCCCGGGGGGCGGTGGACACCCAGCCAGAGCAGGGGGGACGGCGCCGGTGGCCGGGCCGCTGCGCCGATCCGACCCGGCCGCCATCTCGCGGCTCGCTCGCGGGCTCACCGCACAGCAGGCCGGCCGCGGCGGGTCGAAGCCCGCGGCGCAGCCCACCCCACCCGCCTACCCCGCGGAACCCTCCCACCGCGACGGATCTGATCACCTTGGCGGATCCGCCGACCGCGAGGGGCCGACCGGACCGACCGGAGCCGCGGTCAGGCCCGCGGGCGACCGGACGGCGGGAGGCCCGCCCTCGGGTCGTCACGACGTCCCGCGAGGCCGGCCCACGACCTCGGCCCGGCAGCCGGCCGCAACTTCACCGGCCCCGACCCCACCGGCCGCCGCGGCGACCACTCCGCTTCCGATCCCCGCGGGTCGGGTGCGACGTCCGCTGCCCGCACCCGCCAGCCGCCCGGCGGCTACCCGCACGCCGGGCTCCGGGACAGGTGACGCCGGCGGGATCCCGCCCGCCGCCGAGGTCGAGGCCAGGCGGTACCGGTGGGACGAGCAGGCGTCCGCCCCGCGCGAGCTGACCGCGGGTGAGGAAAACCCGGCGGACCTCTTCCCCGACGGTGTGGACGTCAAGTTCTGCGAGGTGCGCCCGACCGACGGGCGCCAGCACGACACCCTGTGGGCGATCGCGCGACGCCTGCTCGGCGACAGTCTCCGATACCGCGAGATCTTCGCCCTCAACGAGGGCCGGATCCAGCCGGATGGCCAGATGCTGAGCAAGCCCGCCCTCGTCGCCCCGGGTTGGGTGCTCCTACTCCCCCCGGACGCCCAGGGCGACGAGGTCCGGACGATCCGGGTCCCGCACCGGGAGGCGTCCTGGGTCCAGGAAGTCCACTCCCACTTCTCCAGCCAGCGCCAGGCTGAGGCAGGCCAGTCGACGGGCCAGGACAGCACAGCCGGACCAACCGGATCAACCAGACCGGCCGAGGCGGGCAGATCCGATGGAGCCGGTGGAGCAGGCGGCTCGGGAGGGTTCGGCGGGCCGGCCGCCGGAGCACGACCGGCCGCCGCCACCGGTTGGCCTGGCGCCACGGCCGGGCAGTCGGTGCCCTGGCCTGGCACGGATGCGGACGACGGCCTCCGGCCCCCCCGCGGTCAGAACGCCGACCCCGCGGCGACCGGGCCGGGCCGAACAGGCGGAACGGGCGGTGGCGACGGTGGCCGGGGCGGGGCGGGGCCAGGTCACCGGCCTGGCCGGGTCGGTGGTGGGCGGGGAATCAGCGGCGCCGCCCTTCTCGCCGCCGGCGTTCTCACCGCGCTGACGAGGCGCAGGTCAGGCGACGCGAACCCAGATCCGTTCTCCGCCGAGGTCGAGCACGCCCTCCGGCTGGCCGCGGATCTGCCATCGGCCCGCTTCGTCGACCGGTCGCTGCGGTTGCTGTCCGCCGGGCTCACCGCCCGCGGTCGCCCGCTGCCGCCGGTGTACGCCGCGCTCCTCACCGACTCCGCGCTTGTCCTGCACATGGCCCCCGCCGTCAGCGAACCGCCGCCCAGCCCCTGGCAGGTGGGCAACAGCCCCGGCTCGTGGCGCATCGAACGCAACGCCGACGCGCCGGACGGACTCCCGTTCGAGGCCAGCGCCAGCCTCTCGCCGGACGTCCCCGCTCCGTACCCGGCGCTGGTCACCGTCGGGCGCGACGACACCGGTTGCCGCATCCTCATCGATCTTGAGGGTGCGCCCGGCATCATCGCTCTCACCGGCGACCCGGCGGCCGCCAGCGAGGCAGCCGTCTCCGTCGCGGTGGAGCTGGCGACCAACATCTGGTCCGACGACCTGCGAGTCTGCCTGGTCGGCTTCGCGGACGACCCGAGCCCGATCGCCCCCGGCCGGTTGCGGACATCCGCCAGCCTGTCCGATGTCCTCGACGAGCTGGAGGCCCGCGGGCGACGGGACGGCGGCTGGGGCGACGAACCGGGCGCAGCCCTGCGCGGGCGGCAGGCAGCCCAGGTCCAGTCCCTGTGGTCGCCGGACCTGCTGGTCCTGGCGGGCCCGCCCGCATCCGTGCACGCCGAGCGACTGGCCCGGCTCGCCAGCGGACGCGACGACACCGTCGGTGTACTGATGGTCGGCGACAGCCCCGCGGCGCGCTGGCGGTTCGACGTCCGGGCCGATGCTCGGATGTCCCTCGGTGTCCTCGGGGTCGAGGTCAACGCCCAGACCCTCGCCGCGGCCGAGTATGCCGCGGTGCTGGCGATGTTCCGCATCGAGGCCCGCGAACGCGGCGCGGCCGCCCCGCGCCGCACCTGGGCCGGCCCACCAGACCGTGGTCCGGCCGCCGTCCACCGTCACACCGAGATCCACGACGGGACATCGTCCGACACCGGATCGCATGATCCGCTCCCGCCCACCGCACCTGACGCACCTTCTACTGCCCCCGCAGCCCCCGCAGCGCCGGGCAGGCGCGATACGGGTGCCACGGGCGGGGTCCCGGCACGAATCCCGCCGCCCATGCCCGCGGGCGGACCGGAGGGGACCCGTCCACCTCGCGACGCCGGCTCGATTCCCGGAGTCGTGCCGTGGACGCCACCGGGCCCGTCCGTCATCCGCATGCCCATCGACGCACCGCCGGGACCGGATGGCGTCGCGCCGCCGGCCGCGGGAGCGGGGGCTCCTCCGGCCGGTTCTCCCCCCGGGGCCGCGCGCCCCACGGGACGTCCGCGAGGCGTCGAGGAGCAGCCTCCATCCAGCTACCTGGCACGCCCGGACGCACCGGCCGTACGACCGACCGACGTCCCGAAGGTCCCGCGGACGCTGCTGCTTCCCCCGTCCCACGGACAGCAGCAACCGACGGACCACAGCCAGCCGGCGCAGGATCCCGAGGCTGCGCCGTATCCCGCCCCGCCCCAGCCCACGGCCTGGCAGCAGCCCGAATACCAGGAGGTCCCGGAATCCGGGACAGGCGACTACGTCCAGTGGGATCGCAGCTACCCTCCACCACCGGCGACCCCGCCGCCACCGTCCTCCCCGCCGCCGAACGAGCTACCGCCCCTCCACACGGCTGCGCGCCCCCTCGACTCCGATCCGTCCCAGCACCTGGCACCACCTCCGGCGCCGTCGACAGACCAGACAGGTAGCCGGTACGGGAGCGGCAGCTATCCCGCGGAGGGCTCGGCGGCGTACCCCGCGGAAGGCCCCGGAACGATTCAGCGCCCGGGCAGCACCTGGTACCCGGAGAGCGACGGCTATACCGACACGGGCACAGGCAGCTACGCCGCCGGCGATGTCCACGAGGCCGGCCAGACTTACGGGAACGAGGCCGGCCAGACCTACGGGAACAGCGACGCCGCCTACGGGACCAGGGAGACATACGGGGACAGCGGCGCGTACGGGGCCGGCGGCACGTACGGGGCCGGCGGCACGTACACAGCGGGCGACCAGCAGGCAGGCGACGACCCGCGCACCAGAGATGACGTCCTGGCCACCNTGCCGCGTCTGGAGCCACACCCCTCCGGCGCCGCCGAGGCTGAGGTGCGGGTGCTCGGTCACCNCTCCCTCAGTGCGCCGGGACGAGTTCCGCGCGACCAGGCCGAGCTGCTCACCGAGATCGTCGCCTTCCTGGCACTGCACCGGGACGGTGCCTATCTCGACGAGCTGAGTGACATCCTCGGCATACCGATCGCCCCAGATGAGACCACATCCGGACCACCAATCCTCGCCGCGCTCATCGCCGCCCGCACCTGGTTGGGAGTCGACCCGGACGGCAGACCCCGCCTACAGCCCGCAGCGGACGGACTCTGGGTGCTCAGCCCGGACGTCCGCTGCGACTGGGAACTCTTCGTCGCCTACACCCATCGCGCGGCCCGGCCCGACGACGCCAGCGACCCCCAGTCCGACCTGCGCGATGCCCTGAGCCTGATCAGCGGGCCACTGTGGTCCGACCTGCCCGCGGGCAGATACCAGTGGGTCGGGACGACCCCGGTGGAGAGCACCATGCGGGACGCCGTCATCGACGCCGCCCACCGACTGGCCTCACTCAGCCTCGAACGAGGCGACACCATCACCGCCATGGCAGCCTGCCGCACCGGCCTGCGCGCCGTACCAGCTGCCGAGACCCTCTGGCGCGACCTGCTGCGCACCGTCGCCGCCCGCGGGGACCGCCGGACGCTCGAAGCCGTCGCCGCCGAGTTCTACCGCGCCGTCGCGGCGCGGCCAGGCCGCGGCGGCACGGTGACCGAACCGGAGACGGACGCGCTGATCCAGGAACTGCTCCCCGGCTTCCGCCGGCGACGCCACTGACCACCGCGCACAGCCCTTCGCTGACCACCGCGCAGCATCGACGCCAAGCTCGACCGCGAGAGGCGGCAGGGGCGGCAGGCGCGGCCGAGAACGCGAACACTGTGGGCATGCGTCTCGTTCTGCTGGCTGACACACACGTTCCAGCACGCGCCCGCGACCTGCCCGAACAGGTCTGGTCCGCCATCGACGAAGCCGATGTCGTGATCCACGCCGGCGACTGGACCAGCCCAGGCCTGCTGCGCAGCGTCACCGACCGTTCCCGCCTCCTCCTCGCCTGCTACGGAAACAACGACGGGCCGGAGATCCGCGCCGCCCTCCCCGAGGTCGCCCGGGCGACGCTCGACGGACTGCGACTCGTCGTCGTGCACGAAACCGGCCCGGCCGCCGGCCGCGAGAACCGGCTCGCCACCACCTACCCCGACGCCGACGTGATCGCTTTCGGGCACTCCCACATCCCCTGGGACACCACGACACGCCCCACCGCCGGCCGCGCGCTGCGACTGCTGAACCCCGGCTCCCCCACCGACCGACGACGCCAGCCCCGCCCCACCTACCTGACGGCAGCCATCCAGCACGGCGCCCTGACAGCCGTCGAGCTGCACTCGCTCCCACTACCGACGTCCGCAGGCCGCCGCTGACAGCCGATCGGAGCGACGTGCTGGAGCGTGATCGGGCCCCGAAGACAACCCAGGGGGCCGTTCGTAGCTCCCTCTCCGGGTGCTGTAAGCTGGCGAAGCCGGCCGCGAGAGTGACCGGCAGGCGCTCGTAGCTCAACGGATAGAGCATTTGACTACGGATCAAAAGGTTGGGGGTTCGAGTCCCTCCGAGCGCACGTCAGGTTGAGACAGGTCAGAGCCCCGCAGCCCCCATCCAAGGCTGCGGGGCTCTGCCGCTTTGACAGCCTAGTTGACAGCCAACAGCCTGTCAGGCCCCCTCAGCCTCGGTTGGACCGTCCTCCGTGTCCCGGTTGTTCTCCGCCGGGAACCAGCCATCCAGCTTGGACGCCGCGTCACCGTGGACGGTGTCGACCATGTCCACGTAGATGTCCATCGTGGTCGACAGCATCGTGTGGCCGAGCATCCCCTGAATCTGCTTCCAGTCGACGCCGAGCGCGTAGGCCATCGTCGCCGCCGTGTGCCGCAGGGCGTGCGGGCCGAGGTGGGGCAGGCCGGCACGCTGGCACAGCTTGGACAGGTGGGTGTTCAGGCCGCGCGGCTCCATGTGCGTGCCGACGGTGCTCGGGAAGATCAGCCCGTGTTCCTTCCACCGCTTCCCCGCCGCCTGCCGGTGCGCGTGCTGGGCGGTCCGATGCGACTGGAGCACGGCGACGCACCGAGCCGGCAGGGTGAGCGTGCGCGTTCCGGCCTGACTCTTCGTCGGGCCGACCATCAGCCCCTGGACCCCGCGGACGCGGGTCACCTGACGTTTCACCCGCAGCGTGGACGCCGATTCGTCGAGATCCGACCAGCGCAGCGCCAGCGCTTCCCCGCGGCGCAGGCCCACCATCGCCAGCAGCACGTACAGCGCGTAGAGCCGGGTGGACTTCGCTTCGTCGAGCAGCCGGAGCCCGTCATCCTTGCTCAGCGCGGCCACCTTCCGCTTCGGCTTCCGCGCTTTCGGGACCNGCAGCGTCTCCGCCACGTTCCGACTGATCTTCTCCGTGATGACAGCCTCGTTGAGCGCCTGCCGCAGGACCGAACGCAGCGTGCGCATCGTCGATGTGCTGTACCCGTCCGCCGCTTTACGGTTCAGGAACCGCTGAAGATCCTCATGCTTCAGCTCGACCAAGCGATGCGAGCCGAGCCCCGGCGAGATGTGGTTGTTCACCATGTCCCGGTAGTTCGACTTCGTGGATTCCGCCCGCTCCGACGGCTCCACGATCTCGTCCAGCCAGTACGTCAGGAAGTCCGCGAAGCGTGAGCGCCGGTCGAGGGTCGCCAACCCGTCCGCCTTGCTCTGCCGCTCCTTCCGCTGCTCTTCGACCGCTTCTTCCTGGGTCTTGAAGTAGCGCNGCACCCGCTTGCGCCGGCCGTTCACCACGCCGTAGTCGATCTCGATGACCCAGCGCTGACGGTCCTCACGCCAGTACACCGAGCCCTCACCCTGCGCCCGGCGGTTCTGCTTCCTCTTCCTGCCGGCCGACCCGTCCGGGTTGTCCTCGTCCCCGCGAGGTTCCTGCCCGGTCATCAGGCCACATCCAACGGGTTGCCGTCCGGCCAGGTGATGTTGTCGCACCAGGCGCAGCCGTACAGGCTGTCGCCCATGTCGCAGGCGAACTTGTCCTCCCCTTCCGGCTGTGGGTAGTGACGACCTTCGCCACGTTCGGCGCGTTCGAGGTGCTCGCGGAGCGCCTGTTGCAGGCTCATCGTGCGGGGTTCGTTGTCGTTCGTGGGCATGACGAAGACAGCTCCTTGCCGAAAGAAGAACGGGAAGGGGCACGCGGGCCGCGGGTGGCGTCGCCCTGTGCGGTGGGGTTTCCGTTCTCTGGCGCGGGAATGGTCTGCCGGGGCGCCGGCCGCGTCCAGGGCGCTTCGCGTCGCTACGCGATCGGCCTACGGCCGACCCTGGACCCGTCCGACACCCCGACAGCTTCAAGCGCCACCAGAGGACGGAAGAAAAATGGAGGGGTAGAGCAGGCAGAGGAGCCGCTACGGGAGCGGAACGCTCGCCGCCGCCGGTCCCGCCGAGGGATCCACAGCCACCGGGAGTCCGGCCGAATCCCCGGGCACCTGCCGGAAGACGAGCACCGCGTTCACATCGCCGAAGTGCTCCGTGAAGAACGCATCCGCGGGCAGCGCGCCGAGCACCGCCACCAGGTCGCCGACATCGGCCCCGGGACGGATCGTCAGCACCAGCTCTCCGGTACCCCGCTCACGTGCCGCGATCAACGGGGACTCGCCGCCACCGGGGGTCCGCCACGCGCCGAAGCCGCCAGACGAGAAAATGGGCATGGGTCTCAACTCCTGTGCAGTCAGGATTGGGATCAAGGTCCCGGTGGGTGTTGGCGCACCCACCGGGACCGCTACCGCCTACAGTAGGCATGAGGCTAATGGCTCGTCAAGCTATGATGTGGCTCATGTCAACGATCAAGCTCATGGGCGCGGCGGAGATCGCCCAGATGCTGAACGTGAGCCCGTCGCGGGTTCATCAAATCCTCCGTGACGATGTGGCCTTCCCTGAGCCGGTAGCCGTCCTGAGCATGGGAAAGGTCTGGAACGCCGAGGACATCGAGAAGTGGCACGCCGCACGCCAGGCGCCACGACCAGCCAAGAGCCAGGGGCGACCGGATCAGTGGACGTTGGATGACCTGCACCAGGCACTTGATCGCTATGAACGAATACTCGTGTCCAGCGGACGAACACCGAGCACGATCCAGACCTACGTAGACCGCCCCCGACGCTTTCTGCGATGGCTGGCTGGCGACTACGACCCACTGAACACCTGACAGCAGCCGGCCACGGAGACGCGGCCGCTCCCTGACCGGGCACGGGCATCGGTCAGGCAGCCTGGTCCTCATCGAGGCCCCGCAGCCGCCGGACGTAGGCGTTGAGCGCAGCCCGCGGGATCCGCCGGGACCGGCCGATCCGCACCGATTCCAGGGCGCCCGTGGCGAGCAGTTCGTACACGGTGGTCCGGCCGATCGCGAGGATCTCCGCGGCTTCAGCCGGAGTGAACAACAGCTTGGTCATCTGTCCCCTTTGGACCGTCACGGCAACGGATCAGGCGGCGTTCGCGGTCATGGGTGGACCGGTTGCCGGAAGCCCGCCGGAGGCTGGACGCCGATCCCGATCGAGCTGTGCCCGCCAGGCGTGGCGTTGCGCGACCGCCTGGAGCAGCAGGTGTTCACGGCGTGGTGCGGCCGGGTCGCCGGGGTGGAGCAGCGTCCACGCCGTCCGGGTTGGGTCCTGCCCGCCGGCCGGACCGGAGCCGGTCTGCCCGAGCGCTTCGAGCTGCTCTCGAACCCAGGCGAGCCGATCGGCCCGGTGATCGGTCAACGTGGTTGTCAACCGTTAACCCTTGGGCAGCAGCACTGACTGAGGGCACGTTCATCACGTGATGATCGACGTGACGCGGCAGTTCGTCTCCGCGTCTTCCGCTGAATGACCCCTCGGAGAATCTGCCGGTGACATTCTTCCGGCTTCCTCGAATCGCCGGATTTTCCGGCACCCGGCGGGTATCATGAAAGGGAATTGAATAAAGCGGCCCGGGATGGTGCTACCAACACCAGCCCCGGGCCTTGATTCCCATCCTGGGTGAACAGGAGTGGAACCCATGGCCATGATGCCATACGGGACGATCGGTGATGGCCGGTCCCGGTTGAACCTGGTGTTGCAGGCGCATCCGTCGGAGGATGCGGAGATTCAGTTGCCCAAGCACACCCGGTACGCCGCGTTGCGGCCGGTGCTGGTGCTGCCGGGCGGGGTGCAGGTGATGGTGGACCCGAACGCGCCGTTGGACGTGGCGGGTAAGTGGTGGGACACCCTGACGGTGGCGGGCACGATGGCGAGCCTGTGGTACCGGGCTCAGGTCTCGGGGTTCCCGGGTGGCCCTGGTCGGCACCGTCGGGACGGGGGCCAGTGATGGCGGGCACGGTGCGGGCGCTGAGCTTCACCCGACACACCGGTCCCGGGGACGGCGCCGGACAGCGTGAGGTGTTCACCTCGGCGTGCGCGGCCCGGGGCTGGACTGCTGGGGGTGCGGTACGTGAGTTCGGGTCGGGGCTGCGGGCCTGGTGGGCGGCGCTGGGGCTGGTCCGCGCGGGCCGCTATGACGTGGTCGTGGTCGACAGCATCGACCGGCTTGCCGAAACGGAAGCGGGCCGGCTGGCGGCTCTGGAGATGCTGCGCTGCGCCGGGGTCCGGCTGCTCATGGTCCAGGAAGACATGGACACGGACAACCCGGACTGCCGTGAGCTGGTGGCCTCGCTCCTGGCGGCGTAACGCTGCGTAAGTCTCGAACGGCCGGTAACCCGGATCGCGGTTACCGGCCGTTTCCGCGTGTACGGACACGCGCCGCGCGACGTGGGGTCACCTGCGCCGCGTGACGTCGGCGGTAGGGGCGTGGGTGGCGGCTGCCTGCGAGTCCGGCACCGCCCGTGCCAACCCCCGGGGGGATCTGTCTTCGGCCCTCCCGTTTTTTCGTCCCATCCCCCATGGGTGCCGCTCGTAGCGGGCTGGTGGCGGTGTCAAGGGTCGCCCGTAGGGTGATCGGCTTGCCGACGGGCGTAGCCCGCCCTTGATGGCGTCGCCAGGCCGTTAGACCATTCGGCACAACGGGGAATGGGCATCTTCCGTGAGCCGCCGTGCGACGCGCACCTACCCGGTTGCGCCCGGCAATCCGGTGTTTCTCGGATCTCGCGGTCTCTGGGCGTAGCCCTCGGATATGGGCCGCCCGTAGGGCGTCCTTCTCTATCGCGAACCGCAGGCGCAGACCTTAGGACGTACAGCGGGTGGCCTGCCGCTCCGACGGGCCGACGCACCGACACACCCGGCAGGCCGACGCTCCGGACGGGGTGCCGACCGGAGGGAGGCGGGGCCCCGGGCCGGGTGCGGCGAGCCGGCCGGGCGTGGCGAGTGCGGCGCGCACGGCGTGTGCGGCAGGGCGCACGCGCGCCCCGAAGGGGCGCCTTGAAACCCGTACAGAACATTAGCGATGGCGATCATGCCCCGGTCATGCCCGGTTGGTGATGCACATCGGTGATGCGCTTGCGTCAGGGTCGGATGACTCCATCTGGCCAGATGATGCGGACCAGATGGCCGTGGGAGCGGGCATACTCGACGACATCGGCCGTGCCGCCGGGTCCCCTGCCAGGCTGCCCG
>NZ_LRTK01000013.1 GCF_001636565.1 Frankia sp. EI5c | reverse complement strand
CCGGCCCGGGACCGTCGCACCACGGGCCGGCCGACCCGCCCCGCCACCGGGGCGCCCCGTCCAATCAGACAGGTCTGTCACCCCAACCCCGAGCCAGCCGCACCCCAACCCCGAGCCGGCCGCACCCCGAACCCGAACCAGCCCCCCCGACCCCGGACCGGCTACCGCCACCCGGACCAGCCACCGCCACCTCGGACCACCCACCGCCACCCCGGACCACCCACCGCCACCCCGACCTCGGGTCAGCCACCGCCATGCGTGATCTGGATGAGGTTGCCGCAGGTGTCGTCGAGGACAGCTGTGGTGATCGGCCCCATCTCAGTCGGCTCCTGGGTGAAACGGACCCCGAGGGCGCGCAGGCGCTCGGCTTCCTTGTGGACGTCCTCGACGGCGAACGAGGTGTACGGAATACCGTCGGCGGTAAGCGCGTCCTTGAACGGGCGGGCCGCCGGGTGCGCGTCCGGCTCCAGCACCAGTTCGACGCCGTCCGGATCCTCCGGGGAGACGACGGTGAGCCAGCGGTGCTCGCCCAGCGGGATCTCGGTCTTCTTCACGAAACCGAGGATCTCCGTGTAAAAGCGCAGGGCCTTGTCCTGGTCGTCGACCAGGATGCTCGTCAGGTTGATCTTCACCGGTCTTCGGCTCCTGTCTGCCGGCGCGGCGGCCATCGCAGCGCGATCTGATCCAGCGGCGACGTGTCAAGGTAATGGAATTTGTACCGGCCCTCACGGCGCGTCACGACCAGCCCGGCTCCCTCAAGTACGGCCAGGTGCTGCGAGACCGCCTGTCGGGTCGAGGCGAGCTGGTATTTCGTGGCGAGCCGGGCGCAGATCTCGAAGAGGGTCTGCCCGTCGCGCTGGACCAGTTCGTCAAGGATCCGCCGGCGGGTGAGATCCGCCAGCGCCCGGAGCATCTCTCCCCCGGGATCAGTCACTCCGCTGACCTCGCCCACCACCGGAACCATAGGCAAGCAGATACTTGCCTGTCAACGACGACCCGCCCGCCGCGGGCGGTTCCGCGACGCACGGCTGTCACGTCGACCGGTGTCCCGGACATGTTCTGGTCAGCCGATCCACATCGACACCGGAGGTTGATCAGAGCCATGCTGTCAGCGGAAGAGTTCGACCGCCGCCTTCGGTCCGCGGACCCGATCGGGGCAGACCTGGCGACTGACCAGGACATCGCCCGCCTGGTCAGCGAGCTTGCGACGGCGGTTACGCACGCCGGGCCCGTCGGCGAGGTTGCCCCGAACAGCGCGCCGACGGCACGGCCGAACCGTCCCGGGCGGCCACGACTCTCGCCGGAGCGCGGGATGGCAGCACGCGGGATGGCAGCACGCGGGATGGCAGCACGCGGGATGGCAGCGCGCGGCATGCCGGAGCGCGGTATGCCAGAGCGCCAGTCAGGGCGCCACAGCACCAGACGACGTCTCGCGGTGGCCGGGCTGGCGGCCGCGGCGCTGCTGGGGACCGCAGCGTTCACCTTCGGTGAGGGCCTCGCCCGGACAGGCCTGTTCGGCTCGGCCGGAGACACCGAGAACGACACCAGTGAGTGGCTCAACACCGGCGCACCGGATTTCCGCGACGTCGTGGAGTCGCTGCGGCCGGCCGACATCCCGCTGCCAGCCGGCCGCGGCTGGCAGCCCTCCATCGACCAGCAGGTTGCCAACGGCCAGCGGGAAGCCGCGCTGACGCAGGTCACCGGCGTCCGGGCGAGGTTCGCCTTCTACGCGGTCTGCGTCTGGGACGGCGAATGGCTCACCGCCCGCCAGGCGGGCGACACCGACCGGGCCGCGCAGGCTGTGGCGGTCATGCGCGGTATGCCCTCCTGGCCAATCATCGCCGAGGTCGACGGGGGCGGAATCCGGGACAGCCTTCGTGGCATCGCCGAAGCCGCCGCCCGCGGTGACGAAGGCCCGGCTCGGCAACACATCACGGCGAACTGCGACGCCGCCTGGATCGGTGGCGGCGAGTGACCACCAGGCCGGTCGGTTCCGCCGTTGATGCGGCCTCGCACGCCGACACCGAGGGGACCAGGACCGCGGAATGGTTCACCTCTCTCGCCAGCACGGTCGGCCCGCGGCTTCTGGCCTTTCTCGCCCGCCGGGTCGACCCGCCGACCGATGCCGCCGACCTGCTCGCCGAGGTTCTGACCACTGCCTGGCGCCGGGTCTCCGACCTGCCGGCCGACGGCGAGGCGGCCACTGCCTGGCTGTTCGGCATCGCCCGGCACACGCTCGCCAACCACCGCCGCGGCCAGATCCGGCAGGCGGCGCTGGCCGACCGTCTTCGCGCCCGTCTCGCCACAGTCGGCCCGGCCCACGAAGCACTACCCGAACACGCTGTCGAGATCCGGGCCGCACTGGCACAGCTCACCGACTCCGACCAGGCGGTTCTCACACTTTCCGGCTGGGACGGCCTGACCGCCGACGAGATGGCCGCAATCCTGGGGATCACGCCGTCGGCTGTCAGGCAGCGCCTGCGCCGCGCCCGGGAGCGACTGCGTCAGGCGCTGGCCGTCCAGCCCTCAGCGGCCGAGAGGTGATCTCGTCGTATCCCCATCCCGAGGCGAGTAACCCGCGAGCGATCACGGTACGAATCCGGGGGCTCTACAGGCTCAGGAAGAACGCGCGGAGGTCGGCGGTAAGCAGTTCGGGCACCTCCAGCCCGGGGAAGTGGCCGCCGCGGTCGGCCTCCGTCCACCGGGTGATCGGCATCCGCCGCTCGGCATACGGCCGGATCGGGAGGGTGATGTCCTCGGGCAGGACGAGGACACCGACCGGTTGGACGGTCCGCCACGAGGGCGGGCCGCCGGTCTCCCGGTGCAGGCGCGCGGCCGTGCCGCCGGTGCCGGTGAGCCAGAACAGCGTCACGTTGGTGAGCACCCGCTCGACGCTGATCGGGAAGTCGGCGGCGGCCCACATCGTCATCGGGTCGAGCAGCCAGGCGAGCAGCCCGACCGGCGAGTCGTTGAGGGCGTACGCCGGTGTCTGCGGCCGGGTGCCGTTGATGANCCGGACCCCCGGCTGGGCGCGCTGGTAGGCCTCCGTCCGGGCGAGGCGCTCCCGGTCCCGCGGTGTCAGCGCCGCGCGGTCCGGGTCACCGGGCAGCGCCGGGGTCGGCAGATAGTTGAGATGGATCCCGACGACGTGCTCGGCGTCGTGCTGTGACAGCGCCCGGGAGACCGCCGCCCCCCAGTCACCGCCGTGCGCGCCGTACCGCCGGTAGCCCAGCCTGCGCATCAGCTCCGCCCAGGCCCGGGCCACCCGGTCGACGTCCCAGCCGCGCTCGCGGGTCGGGCCGGAGAAGCCCCAGCCTGGAATCGACGGGACGACCAGGTGGAAGTCGGCGGAGAGCGGACCGATCACGTCGAGGAACTCCACGACCGACCCCGGCCAGCCATGGGTGAGCAGCAGCGGGAGGGCCGCCGGCCGCGGGCTGCGCAGGTGCAGGAAGTGGATCCGCTGGCCGTCGATCTCGGTCACGAACTGTGGATGGCCGTTCAGCTCGGCTTCCGCCGCCCGCCAGTCGTACCGGTGGCGCCAGTGGTCGGCCAGTTCTCGCACTCTGGCCAGCGGCACGCCGAACTCGTCGCCGCTGCCCGGCAGTTCGTCCGGCCAGCGGGTGCGGTCGAGGCGGGCGTGGAGGTCGTCGAGGTCGGCCTGCGGCACGGCGGCGCGAAATGGATCAATTTGCATCGTTGGCGCTCCTAACGTTCGTCCACTAACGTAATTCGTTAGTGCGACTAACGCAAGGCGCTAGGATGTCGCTCATGCCGGAGCGCGACCACCACAGGCCGACCGACCCCTCCGCGGCTCCCGCGCGCCTGCGGTCAATGGCCAGCCGGCTCCTCGGCCGCGCCGCGATGCACGCGGAACGGATCTCGAACGCGCACCTCGGCGCGGTGGAGGCGACCCGCTGGCAGTACGCCACACTGGTCACGCTCCGCGATGGCGGCCCCGCGAGTCAGGCCACACTCAGCGAACGCACCGGCATCCACCGCAGCGACATGGTGGCCGTCCTGGCCGGCCTGACCGAGCGGGCGGAGGTCGCCCGCGCCCCCGATCCCACCGACCGGCGCCGCAACATCGTCACCCTGACTCCGGCCGGGCTCTCCCGGCTGCACGCCCTGGACCAGCTCGTGGACGAGGCCCAGGACGAACTGCTCGCCCCGCTGACCCCGACCGAACGCGCCGAGCTCATCCGCCTGCTGCAACGAATAGACGACCACCACTCGGCACGCTGACCCGCCGCGCGCCGAAGACCACGCGCGCGGTCCACGGCGGCCCACGGGCGGTCCCGGCGCCCGGATTCACGAACGATTGCGTTGGCCGTTCCCGTCCGTTGGACGGGTGCGACCGAAAACCACCGCCGCCCCATGAATCCGTCCCGGCCACGCCCGCCGGGCGCACCTCACAATAGGATCCTGCGGGAACACCGAGATATTCACGCCGCCCACTGCCCCCGGGTCACGGATGGAAGATGCGTTGACGACCGCCATCCGAAAAACTGATTCCGGGAACCTGTTGCGCGTGGCCGGAATCACCCTTGGGCTCGTGTTCGCGGCCGTCTTCCTCTTCTTCGCTCTCACGAGCCGGCTGGTTGACCTCGACGTATACCGCATGGGTGGCACGGCCATCCTGCACGGCGCGGATCCGTATGCGCAGGTCAACGACGAGTCCGGGCTCCCGTTCACCTATACGCCGTTCGCCGCGGCCGTCTTCGCCCCGGTCTCGCTGCCGCCGGTCCACCTCGCCCAGTTTCTCTGGAGCGCGGCCCTGCTGGTCGCGCTCTACTTCTTCTGCGCGCTCCCGACGGCGGCCGTCCTCTCGTTACCCGACCGGCGGGCCCGGGCTCTGGCCACCTGCGCCGTCACCGGCTTCGCCNTGACGCTTGAGCCTGTACGGAGCACCTTCAGCTTCGGCCAGATCAACATCTTCCTGGCCCTGCTGGTCGCGCTGGATCTCTTCGGCCGCCGCCGTCTCCTCCCGCGCGGTGTCCTCATCGGCGTCGCGGCCGGCGTCAAACTGACCCCGCTGGTATTCCTGCTCTATCTCGTGTGGGTCGGCAGGTGGCGCGAAGCCGCGACCGCCGCGATCTCGTTCGGTGCCACGGTGGCTGTCGGTTTCGCGGTGAGCTACGGCCCGTCGGCCACCTACTGGACGCACACCTTCTTCGACGCCGAGCACATCGGTGGCATCCCCTATGTCGCCAACCAGTCCGTGCTGGGGGTGCTTTCCCGGCTGATGTCCGGCCCGGACGAGGCCAGGCCGCTGTACCTGCCGATCGCCGGGCTGGTGCTCATCGCCGGGCTGATCGCGGCGGTACGCCTGCACCGGCGCGGTGAGACGCTGCTCGCGGGCTCCGCCTGCGCGCTGACCGGCCTGATCGTCTCACCGATCTCGTGGAGCCACCACTGGGTCTGGCTCGTTCCGCTGCTGCTGTGCCTCGGTCTCGACGGGGCGCGGCCACGTTGGGGAAGACCCGTCGCGCTGGCCGGAGCGGCGCTGGCCGTACTCGCCCCGATCTGGTGGGCACCCCATGGGGACAACGCCGAGTTCGGCCACGATGCCTGGCAGATCGCCTGCGCGAACAGCTATGCGGCGGCGGCGACCGCTCTGCTGGCCGCCCTGCTGTGGTACAGCCGGCCGCGCGGCGGCGTCAGGACGCCGTGACCTGCCGGCGCGGCCTGCTGCGCGGACGCGGGCCGACCGTGCCCGGCGGGGGTGCCGAGGGCGGGTCGAACGACAGCGACCGTTCCGGCCCCGGGTCCGGCTCCGGCGGTGCGCAATAGCCGTACTCGACCTGACGCCGCCAGACGGTCAGCCGGCACTGCGGCCCGTCCACCGTCCAGGTCCGGCGCTCGGCCCGGTCCTCCACCTGCACCGGGCCGATGCTCGCCGGCTCGGTCGAGCGCAGGTGGGCCCAGGAGTGGGCGTCCTCCCACCCGGCGAAGGTGGCGACCAGTTCGCCGTCCCCGTCGAAGACCAGGAATCTTCTGCTCATCGTGATCCCANCCCCGCTNCCCCNCGCCGCTCGGACGGTCCAGCGACGCGCTTCATCGAATCCGCCGTACACCGGTCGGCGCCAGGAACGACAGCGGCGCGACCAGATAGTCCACATAGTGGTTCTCCACGGCAAACGCATCGGCGTCGGACGCGGAATCAAAGGCGAGGACGATCCTGCGGGCCCGCCGCGGGCCGCCGGCGAAGAGAATCACGCCGAACATCGAGGATGGCTCGGGGTCATCTCGCTCCCCCGACCGGAGCGAGGCCGGCCGTAGCCGCCTGCCGCAGGATGCTCTGCCACGCACATGTCGATTCATCCGGACTCCAGATCCGCTGGGGCGTCCATACCGGAGGACACCGGTCACGATCGCTGGGACGATCAGACCAGCGGACGGCCCCGCGAGCCCACCGGGGACGCCTGACGACGTCGAGCCGCGGCTGCCCCGCACCGTCCCGACCACCACCGACGCTCCCCTTGGTAGGTCTAATCGTCTTGGTAGGTCTAATCGTCGACAACATCTCACCCAGGAGCTCGCTTTCGCCACTCAAGGTGAGCACTGCTTCTGCAGCATGGAGGTTGCACCACGCATATGCAAGGCCATGTGTAGTGGTTTCGCTACAGATTGCGGACTATCTATGCGATCAGATGATGAATGCGTGACGGAGAGCGTTGGCTTGGTCCGCATCCCGGGCCCCGCCCGGACGCCTGCCCCAGGAGGGCCCGGTGACAGCGAGGAACAGCAGCCCGACCGTGCGCCGGCGGCGACTCGGCGCCGAGCTGCGGCGGCTACGCGAGGCGGCGGGCGTCGAGGTGGAGCAGGCGTGCGAGGTGCTGCGCTGCTCCGCGTCCAAGATGAGCAGGCTGGAGAACGGGCGCATCCCCGTCCGCACCAGGGACGTCTCCGACCTGCTGGGACTGTACGGGGTGGTGGACGGCGAGCATCGCGAGGCGCTGCTCGCCCTGGCCCGTGAATCCCGGCGGCACGGCTGGTGGCAGGCGTACTCCGATGTCGTCCCCGCCTGGTTCGAGATCTACATCGGGCTGGAGGCCGACGCCTCCTCGATCAGCGTCTACGAGCCGCAACTCGTCCACGGACTGCTACAGACAGCCGACTACGCGCGGGCCGTGATGCGGGCGAGCCTGCCCGAGGCACCCGACGACGAGATCGAGCGCCGGGTGACGCTCCGGCTCGACCGGCAGACACGGCTGCGCGGCGAGGGTCCGCCCCGGCTCTGGGTCATCCTCGACGAGGCGGTGCTGCGCCGGCCCGTCGGCGGGGCCGCGGCCATGCGCGCCCAGCTGGAGCAGATCGTCCGCTCGGCGCAGCTCCCGAATGTCACCGTTCAGGTGCTTCCCTTCTCCGTCGGGGCACATGCCGGACTCGGCAGCACATTCTCCGTCCTCGGATTTGCGGACGAGACGGATCACGATGTGGTCTATATAGAGAAAGGAGCCGGAAGCCTCTACCTCGAACGTCCCGCGGAAATTCGGCGCTATAGAGTCAGGCTCGATCATCTGATGGCGTCCGCGCTCAGCCCGGCGGACTCCGTGGCCCTGATTGCCGAGGTTTCGGAGGGTTTTCGATGAAGACGTCGAGAAAGCCTGTCGTGGTGGATCCGGCAGCGCTGGCCTGGCGCCGGAGCAGCTACAGCGGCGGCGACGGCGGCATGTGCGTCGAGGTGGCCCACGTCGACGGCGGCGTCGCCGTCCGCGACTCGACCGCGCCGTTCGGCGCGGTCCTCCTCTTCAGCGGCCCGGAGTGGGGAGCTTTCCTCGCCGGAGTTCGCGACGGCCAGTTCGACAGCCCGCACCCTTCGCGCTCCGTGACGGCCGGATAGCTGCCGCACCGAGCCATCCGGCGCGNCGGGCGCGCGCCGGTTCTGATCGCGTTGACCTGCGGGGACCCTGCCGCGGACCGGAACGGAGCCGCGGGCGACGCGGGCGTCGTCCGCACCGCGAGCACGGTGACCGTACTGCCCTCCGCCCCTTGCGAAACCAGCCCCTGTCACGCACTCTGTAGATGTTCACCCGGTCAACATTGACCGAAAGCGACATCCGTTTTGGCTGGATAGTGTTCGAGGGCGGGCCCGGATCCCGTGGTCCCGCCCCGTTCCGTAGCGGAGGAGCCACGTCGTGAGTGCCATCAAGCGAGCACCGGTCCGGGCCTAGCGCCGCGACCAGTCGCCGCGCCGGCGCCGCAGCCGGCCGACCGCACCCGCTGGTGCGGTCGCCACGGCGCGCGGCCCGGTACGTCCCTGGTTCAGCGCCGGCCGCCCATTCGGCCCTCCGCCGGCCGTATTCACCCGCCGCGGTCCCGCCGCACCGCGTCCGGGTTCCCGGCCGCGCCGGGAGCCGGGCTGCCGCCGTTCCGGCACGGCTTTGCAGTAGTCCACCTGTTCCCCTGGTACCGGGAGGTGATCGCCGTGGCCACCGCCACGACCAACCTGCTGAACACTCCGCTGCCCGATCCACGCGTGGAACGGGTCCGCCGCACGGCCCTGGCCGCGTACGTGGACGGGAAGATCACCTTCGCGCAGGCGAACTCCCGCGTCCGCAAGGCCATCGACCGCTTCACCCCTGAGCCTCGGTAGCCGTCCGCGCCCGGTGCCCGCTACTGGTTCGTTCTGGCCCGCGGCCAACGGCCGGCGGCCGGCGGCCGGCCAGAATCCTCAGACGGGACGGGCGCGGCGAATGGGTCCAGAGCGGTTGAGCTGCTCACGCGATGCACACATCCAAGAACTCTTGGTAACTCTCCATGTGCAGTGCGTGAGATAGTTGCTGTGGCCGGCCGCCCGGGTTCACCCCCCGATCGCCCGGGCGCCCGGCCGTCCACCTCGGATTCCTCCCGGAGGTGCCGGCGAAGTCGTCGCCGGCGAGCTCGGCGCGGGGCAGGCGGCCGCCTGTGGTTGGCGGGAACCCTGTGGTTGGCGGGGCCTCAGCGGTTGGCGGGGCCTCAGCGGTCAGTGCAGCGCGGGCGGTTCGACCCGCGACGGATCCTGCTCCAGCGCCGCCCGGCTGAGCGCGGCCGTCCAACGGTGGAAGTCGACGAGAGAGGCCCGCGGCTCCTGCCGCCACAGCGCCTGCGTGACGTATGCGGAGAGACCGTNCGGACCCACGCGGCGCAGCACGACGTCCAACAGGTCGCTCGGCAGGCNCACGGAGACGACCCGATATCCCGGCTCCTGATGGCCCGCGCTGTCGAACCCCGAGTCGTCCGTGTACATGCGAGCCACCAATCCCGGCCGAGCGGTGCCGCACGCGGAACACCCGAGGCGACGCCCTCACCAACCGACGGGGGTACCGGACATTTCACCCACGAGATCCATCTTTACTCAGCTCTGCGCACTCCGCAATGGGTCTGTGACGAGGCCGAAGCTGTCGCCGGAACGCCGCGCCGAGGCACCGCCCGAAGCCGGGCCCCCGGCGATGCCCGAGCCGGGTCCCGACCCGGTGCCCGACCCGGTTTCGGGAGCGGCCCACTCCTCGTCGGAATGGGTGAGGCGCCCGTAGTCACCCTCCCGGCCCGCTCCCGGGTGTGCGGGCCGGGGAGCCGCGTCGTCCGGTGGCAGGCCACCCGGCGGCAGGCCGCCGAGTTCGAGCTCGTCCTCAACCGAACGGTTGGCCGCCATCCGGTCCCNCCCGAGAGCGGCGATGCCGGCGGCGACCATGATCAGTGAGATGATGAGAGCCACCATCCGCGGGCCGTCCGGGGTGGGCTCGTCGAAGAGTGTCAGGCCAAGCGTCACCGGCAGGAACGCCGAGACCCCGCTGGTGACCGGGAAGGCGATGACCGCCGCGCGCCCCTGAAGGCCCCGTTGTTCCAGGCCGAGCGCCAGCACCGAGAACAGCACCAGGATGTAGGGGGTCGGTGTGGACAGCAGATCCAGCAACGTCGAGTCGCCGTTGCGGCGCTCGTGCACCGCGAGCCCGATCTGCCTGGTGGCCAGAGTCGCGATGGCGTAGCTGACGCCGGCCGCGAGCCCGAATCCCAGGGCGGCGCCCGCAATCTGCCGCCTGGCCGCGGCCAGATTCGCGCCGAACGCGCACAGCAGGGAGAACACCAGCCCCAGGACGAGGAAGGCGAACAGCACATTGCGCTCGGCGGGGCTGCCGACCTCCGCGTNGCGGTGGAACGCGTAGGCCAGCAGCCCGACCCCCGCCACCATCAGGCCCACACCGCTCCAGCCGACCCGGCTGATCTGCTCCCCCAGGAGCCGGCGGGCCAGCAGAGTGAAAACGATCATATCCAGGGCCATCACCGGCGCCACCAGAGCGACCGGTGCCACTGACAGCGCGTAGACCTCCAGCAGGAACGACCCCGCCTCCACGCCCAGGCCGATCAGCCAGAGGGGCCGGGTGACCAGGCGGGCGAGCAGGCCCAGGCCGAGCCCGCTGCCGGCTTCCTCCCGGCGGGCGGCCATCGCCTGCAGCAGCGGGGCGACCCCGTACAACGCCGCCGAGACAACTGTCGTGGGCAGCCCGAGAACGAGCGCCGTGTTCATACGCGGCTCACCCCCGCAGCGTCCCATCCAGCCGGGAAAGTCGACGAGCCGGGGTGTCTGAAGTGATTCACCAGTTGGCGCCCAGACCCACCTGTGCGAGAGCCGCGCCGAACGCCTGCTCCCATGCCTGGGGGGTGGCGGCGACCCGCTGCGACGGCGGCTTGACCCGATCGAGGCAGGCCAGGGCCGACCGGGTCAGGGACCGCGGGTCCGTACTCGTCACCTCGGCGTGGCCACGGTCGAGCTCCTTCTGCAGATTGTCCCGCCCATGGCCGGGGACGACGTCCATCAGCAGCAGGTCGCGGCCGATCACCCTGGCCTCGCTGCAGGTGTCCCCCGACGAGGTGACCACCAGATTGCTGGCCGCCATAAGTTCCGGAATCCGGGTGGTGAACCCGAACGGGATCACCCGGTGGTCCCGGGCGGCGAGTGCGGTCAGCCGGGCGGCGAGCTTCTCGTTGCGCCCGGCGACGGCGAGCACCCAGACGCCGGCCGCGGCCAGCGACTCGGCCGCCTCCACCAACGGGCCCAGCCCCCAGGAGCCGGACATGAGCAGCACACACCGGCTCTCCAGCGGAATGCCCAGGCTGGCCCGGGCCTCCTCCTGGGTGGGCGGATCGTAGAACGGCATGCGCACCGGAGTCGGCACGACCGCCACCCGGGCCTGCGGCGCGAACCTGCGCACATAGCGGGCAGCCGTCTGGGACGTCACGAGGAAGAGGTCGGTGTTCTCCTGCACCCAGATGCGGTGCACGCAGCAGTCGGAGGAGAACACCGCGGTGACCAGCCCCGGGAACTCCGGCTTCAGCCGGCTCACCGCCGCGGCGGCGGAGGCGAAGATGGAGACGACCATGTCGGCCGGCTGCGCGCGCAGATCCTCGCGCAGCCGCGGCACGAGAAACCTGCTGGACGTCCGCTCGATCGCGCGGGCTGCCCGGCCCCCGGTCCGCAGCTGGGAGAAGTGCAGCGCGTCGTACAGACCGGGGATGGCGATCAGACCACGGAAGACGTTCTGCCCGAGGGCGCCGTCGCGGCCGTCCGTCATGCGCAGGCTGTCGGCCGTGCGGGTGGTGAAGCCGCGGCGTTCCAGCGACGTCGCGCAGGCCTCGGCCATCACGTCGTGCCCCATCCCGAGCGAGCCGGACAGCAACAGCACGTTGCCTCTCCGGGGCTCGGCACCGCCCACCGCGGGAACCTCGTTCACAGTGCCCTCGATCCCGTCCATCTTCGTCACACTCACTCCGATGAGGCTGCGGAGACGCCGAGATCCCCGACAGATGGCGCAGCCACCGCAGGCGGCTGCCGATTCGCCTGGTACCACTCGATGTACTGCCGGACGCCGTCCCGGAATGGTGTGGTCGGCCGCCAGTTGAGCAGGCCCGCCGCCCGCTGGGTGGAGATCTCCCGGCCGCGGAAGTCCCCGGGCCTGGCCGGCACGTGCTCTATCGCCACGTCGGGGAAGTACGCCTGGACCGCCTGTGCCATCTCCAGAACGCTGACCCGTTCGTTGCCCTCAAGCGCGATCGTCGTGTTCTGTGCGGTATCCGTCAGGGCGAGCACATGGGCGTCCGCGAGATCACGGACGTACACGTACTTCCGGTACTGCTGACCGTCACCGGCGACGGTCAGCGGCCGCCCGGCCATGGCATTCTGGACGAAGCGCGCGAGGACGAGCTCATCGCGCATGCCGGGCCCGTAGGGAATGCCGTAGCGCAGAATTGTGAACGCCAGCCCGTAGGTCTGCTGGTAACTCTGCAGGAGCAGCTCGGCCGCGAGTTTGGTCGAGGTGTAGACATGCCCCGCCCGGCCGAGCACGATCTCGGCCTCCTCGGTGAGCGGCGGCGGTGCCGGAGCGGGCGGCTGCGCCGGGGCCACCGGGTCCGCCATGGCGCCGTAGACCCAGACCGTGCTGGCGAAGACCACCCGCCGCACCCCGGCGCCGCGGGCCGCCTCGCACACCTTGCCCGTCCCCTCCACATTGAGGCGAACGGTACGCACCGGGTCGGCGAAGGCGAAGTCGACGTTGGACATCCCGGCGATGTGGAAGACGACGTCGATCCCGCTGAACGTGTCGGTGAGCGCATCCAGGTCCAGGACGTCGAGTTCGCGGTAGGCGGCCCTGGGGTCCGGTCGGGGGCAGGAGGCGACATCGAGGGACAGGACGTCGTGGCCGGCGTCGAGCAGGCGGTCCACGACGTGACCGCCGATGAATCCGGACCCGCCGGTGACGGCAATTCTCATCGCAACGCACCATCCAGTTCCAGGCCGCGGACCACGGCGCGGAACGACCCGAGCACGTGCTCGGCCTCCGCGTCGGTCATGTCGGAATGCAACGGCAGGCACACATGCCGGGCACAGATGTCCTCGGCCACCGGAAGACAGGATCGGGCGTACTGCTCGAAGACTGGTTGCTGGTGCAGCGGGACCTCGTACACCTCACCCGCCAGGGACACTCCGTGGCCTTCCCTCAGTTCCTTCTTCACCTGGGAGCGATCCGCGCCCGGAGCCAGAAGAACCGGATACTTGTAGTAGTTCGTCACGCCGCCCTCCACCCCGCGGGGCCGCTCCACTCCCATCTCGTCGATCGCCAGGTCGTAGTGGGCCGCGACGGCACGCCGGTGCTTCAGAAAAGCATCCAGGTGACGCAGATGAACACGTCCGGTGGNGGCATGGACCTCACTCATCCGCCAGGCGTATCCCTGCCTGATGTGAATGTTGCCGAGGAATCCGGCCTTCCCCTGGTCCCGGTACAGGCGAGCCTCGTCCCGCAGCCGCTGGTCAGCCGTGACGATCATCCCGCCCTCACCNCTGGTGATCAGCTTGGTCGGGTAGAAGGAGAACGCGCCCGCGACGCCGAAGGAACCGGCGTACCGACCGGCGAGGCTCGAGCCGTGCGCGTGCGCCGCATCCTCGACAAGCACGATCCCGCGCTCGTCGAGAACGGCGCGGAGTTCGTCGATGTCCGGCGGAATCATCCCACCGATGTGCACGACCACGACAGCCTTCGTCCGAGGTGTCACCGCGGCCGCGACGGTCTCCGGGCTCAGCGCGAACGTGTCCGCGTTGACATCCGCGAAGACGGGGTTACCGCCGGCCCGCAGGACGGCGAACGCGGTGGCCGCAAAGGTGTTCGTCGGCACGACGACGTCGAATCCGTCCACGCCGACACTTCTGAGGATGATCTCCAGCGCGGCCGTTCCACTGTTCACAGCGACGGCGTACGGAGCATCATGCGCGGCAGCGAAGGCCGCCTCGAATTCCTGGGTGTGCGCGCCGAGCGTCATCGCGCCCGTTGTGAGCACATCGGCNGCGACGGAGGCTACCTCTGCCCGGTCTTCCTGCGAGAAGACGATGCGTGCTGCGGGGACCTGCACCGGTTCAACCCCCTAGGTCAACGAACCCAGATTCTGTAGTCGATCGCATACGCAATGCGATCGGCTTCGCACGCTACCGGGTCGCGCCCAGGCCGGCTCGCACCGTCGCGAAACCAGACCATCCGACTGATCGAAACCAATAGTCCGGCCCCATCCGGATGACGTCGATTTGCCCCGAACCTTCTGTTGGCAGGCTACAGACCTCACAGCGGAGCCGAGCGCCACCACCGCCGCCAGGCCAGTCCGGCCTTGGTCGGCCCGACCGCCCGCGCCCCGCCGCCGGGCCGATTTCCAGCCCTGAGTAACGACACGCACCACCTATGCGATGAACATCGGGCGGGAACCTCTGAGTGCTACCTAACAGCGCCGTCCGCATTCAGATCGTGATTCACATGATGGGGGCAGATCACCGTTCGGGGGCGCCCAGAGGGTGTCGCACACCCGACGATCGTCACGGTGCCGACCTTGCTTCTGGACAGAACTGCGAGCTTCTGGACAGAACTGCGACTCGGCACATCAACCGTCCCGACGCGTTTCGACAACGCCGAGACGGGATTTCACCTGAGCAAATGCTGACACGATCGGGCCAACACCAGTGGGCCAACGGGATCCAGCCCGCTCGTGGCCTCGCCGCGACCAGGCGGAAAAAGAAGTGCCCCGGCGGGGGCCGAACAGCTCCTGACGTACGGGGGGAACGTAGGCTCTGCGCGGATCTCGCCGGGACGTATTGCCACCCTACGACCCCCAGATGTCGGAGGCGACAGGACCAAAGTCCCGAGACTTCGGGCCCAAAGTCATCTTGGTGATCAGGATTCAGGCCTCCTGGAAGACCACCTCACCACGGTCCGCATCAAAAAACAGCCAGTTCGAGGGACGCCCGACCGCCGGGCCCACGTTGACGACGGTGGTCACCAGCTCGGGCCCGGCAGACCGGACCGGAACCGCGACCGGAACCCCGGGCACCACCGGCACCGATCTGACCGTGCCCAGCTGGTCGCCCTCCCCGGGAACGCGCCCCCGCGCGGTGCCCGGCACGCCGCATCCTCCCTCCCCCCGCTCGCCACTCCGGCGGACCTCGAAGACAGCCCGCCGGTGCGTGTGCCCCACCAGGACGAGCGGGACGGCCGGAACATCGCGGACGAGCGGAGCGAAGGAGTCGGTCTCCTCGGCGAAATCCCAGCCGATCTGATGCCCGTGCATCCCCAGCGCGAAGTCGACGTGGGTCATGGAGGCGCCGGACAGCAACGGACCGAGCAGGTTCGGCACCTGCTCCGNGGCGAGGAGGTCCCGGATCCGCTCCTCCTGGTTGCCGAGGACGCGCCGGACGTCCGCGAGCTGGGCCCAGAGTTCCGGGTCCGGATCGACGACCTCGTCGAGCGGCCAGAACCGGGCCGGATCGTGTCTGCGCATCGGCACCTTCGCCTCCAGGTAGTCGCCAAGGCAGACCACCTCGTCGACCCCGACCCTGTCGGCGGCCGCGAGGACCCGGCGCAGTGCCTTGCGTTTTCCATGCAGGTCTGCCATCACCGCGTACCGCATGACTCCAGCTTGCGCCCGCGACGAGGAGTCGGACCGGAAGATCAACAGAAAGATCACAGCAAGCGACGGAGACAGCTCGCCGACTACCCACAGGGGTCACCCGAAGACCAGATCTCGACAACGCACGGACCAAAGGGGCCACTGGCGCGACCGGATTGTCACGTTGGCCACACATGGGAAACACCAGGGTGCTTCACTGCCACCGTGCCGCGACCGGACGTACACGACGGGCATCGACATCTCGGGGGGCTGCCGGCCTATCCCTTCTACGGCGGACCGCCGGTTCTCCCCGCGACAGGCGCCCGCGAGACCATCGCCGAACTGCGCGCGGACCTGGACGCCGAGCGCACCTCGGCGGCGCTGGTGATCCCCAACTACGGCGTCCCCGACCCCGCGGTCCCGTTCGGGCTCAATCCGCTCTGCCTGGAAGCCGCCCAGGCGGACGAGCGGATCCTCGCCGGGCTCTGGGTCTCGGCACGCCCCGAGGACACCGAGGAAACCGACCGGGCGCTGGCACTCGCCGGTGAACCGGGGGTGGCCGCGCTCAAGCTCAGCTTCCTGCTGGGCGGCGACGTGGACGACCCGGCGTGCCGGGAGCGGCTGGACCGGATCTTCTCGGNGGCGGACGCACACGATCTGGTGGTCCACGTCCACACCTCGCCCGGCGGGCCGTCCGACATCGATCGGATGGGGCGGCTGGTCGATGACTACGCCGGGCGGGTGGCCATCCACCTGGTGCACCTCGGCGGCGGGGTGAGCNGGCACATCAAGCTGATCGGCGGGCGGTTCTTCGACTGGATCGCCGCCGGGCGGCGGGTCTACACCGACGCCAGTTGGGCGGTCGGCTTCGCGCCCCGCTGGTTCGCGGCGGAGGTGGCGCGGCGCGGCATCGGCCACGACCGCCTGCTCTTCGCCAGCGACGAGCCGTGGAGCGACCACCGCGGCGAGCTCGCCCGGCTGACCGGCGCGATCAGCGACCCGGAGCTCGCCAGGAGGGTCCTGTCGACGAACTTCCAGGACCTCTACCTCCGAAAGGGGACAGGACGACCACACCCGACAGCTATTTGAAGCGTCCGTTCACGGTGAAGATGTGAACAGTCGATCACGCCAGGTCAGCCAGACCGCCCGACCGAGACAGGAGAACCTATGGAGCTGACGGAGCTCGAGCGCCAGAGCCTCACCGAGGTCCCGCATCCCTCGCTTCCCCCGGGAAGCAACCTGTACGGCTCGACGAAGCTCTTCCCCGACTACCAGGCGGAAGACGGCGAGTCCTACCTGACCCTCGTCCACGGCATCGCGCATGAGTCATCCGTGAGCTTCGTCGCGATCCTGCAGGCGACCCGGGCGCTGCGTAAGGGCTTCGAGACGGTCATCTACTTCTACGGTCCCGGGGCGATGAACTGCATGGCCACCCGGGGCTTCCCGCACACCGGCGACTCCGCGTTCGCCGGCGAGCACAACATCAACAACCAGATCGAGACCTTCATCAAGGAGGGCGGGAAGGTCTACGTCTGCCGCTTCGGCCTCTCGCTGCACGGCCTGCGCGAGGAGGACCTGATCGAGGGCGTGATTCCCGCGCATCCGCTGGACATCCAGGACTGTGTGATCCATTACACCCGCAAGGGCGCGATCGTGAACTCGACGTACATGATCTGACGCCCCGCGACCGGGCTGGCCCGCCGGCCAGCCCGGCTCGGATCGGTGCGGCGCGGCGCGGCGAGCGGTCACGACTCCGGCTGAAAGGCCACCGCACCACCAGGCGTGACGCGTGCCCGCACCGGACCCATGCCCGATGCGGGCGCGCGACCTCATATCTCCACCCCGATCTCCCGCCCAGGCTCTCGGGCGCACGCCGCGGCGTGCTGACGGGGCCGGGCGCGGACTCCCGACGGGAGGCCACACATGAAGAACGGACTGGCGACTGATCGCCGGCCTGACCACGCATCGGGCGACCGGCAGCGGGACGAGGTCGACCTTGCGGTCCGCAGCGCCGTCGCCGTCCACGGAGTGCGGGTCGACGCCCCGGTCCAGCGTCGCAGCGGCGCCGGGCCGAGCGACGACGGCCATGTCGTCGTCGCGGGCCGGGGCCTGGCCCTGCCGATCGTCCCCACCAGCCCGTACTCCGTCGCCGCCGGCCGGCTGCTGTTCGACGGGACGGACCTGGGCGTGGCGGCCACTCCGGTGAGCCGGCCGCGCTTCTACGACCTGGCCACCGCGGACGGCGTGCCCTATTCCCAGCTCGCGCGGCTGCACAGCACGGACGTCCTGGCCACCACCGTGCTGCAGACCTGTGTCCGCTACCGCGAGCCGGAGCGCTGCCGTTTCTGCGCGATCGAGGAATCGCTGCGCGCCGGCGCGACGACCCGGCTGAAGACCCCGGAGCAGCTCGCCGAGGTGGCCCGGGCCGCCGTGCGGCTCGACGGCGTCCGCCAGATGGTCATGACCACGGGCAGCACCGCGGGGCCGGACCGGGGCGCCGGGCTGCTGGCCGAGTGCGTCCGCGCCGTCGTCGCGGCCGTCCCCGGCCTGCCCGTCCAGGTGCAGTGCGAGCCGCCCGCGGACCTTTCCGTGCTCGCCGAACTGCGCGCCGCCGGCGCGAGCACGATCGGCATGCACATCGAGTCACTGGACCCGGAGGTCCGGCGCCGCTGGACACCGGGCAAGGCGACCGTGCCACTGGCGGAATACGAACGGGCCTGGTCGGAGGCGGTCCGGGTCTTCGGGTGGAACCGGGTGTCGACCTATCTGCTGATCGGCCTCGGCGAGGATCCGGACGAACTGGTCGCGGGCGCGCGCCGGCTCATCGCGATGGGCGTGTACCCGTTCGTCGTGCCGTTCCGGCCGCTGGCGGGCACACTCGCCGCGCGGGACGGGGCGCGCGCGCCGGAACCCGAGCTCGTCTCGGACGTGACCGCCCGCGTCGCGGCGGCGCTGACGGCCGCCGGCATGACCGGTGCGGACCAGGGCGCCGGCTGCGCGGCCTGCGGGGCGTGCTCGGCCCTGCCCCAGGCAGGGGGATGATCAGTATGTACGGGCTGCTTCCGGGAGAACACATTCCGAGCCACAACCGGACGGTGGACACGCTGGCTGTCTGGGGGGACCGTCGCGCGCTCGCCGGGCAGCCGCCCTACCGGATCGACCAGGCCGACGACCTCGCCNCCTTCACCGCCTACGCCCGCCTGCGGCGCGAGGTGTTCGTGCACGAACAGGGCCTGTTCCCCGCCAACGTCGCCGGTGATCTGGACGAGGTCGACAGCGACCCACGCAGCATCGTCCTGGTCGCCCGGGTGGTCGGCGGTGCCGACGACGGGGTGGTGATCGGCGGGGTGCGGCTGGCGCCGATCTGGCGCGGCGAGGACATCGGCGCCTGGCAGGGCGGCCGGCTCGTGGTCGCCGCGGCGGCCCGCGGCCGCTACGCCGGGGTCGGCGCCGCGCTGGTGCGGGCGGCGTGCGCCCGGGCCGAGAACGAGGGCGTGCTGCGTTTCGACGCGGCGGTGCAGCCCGACCGCGTCCGCTTCTTCGGCCGGCTCGGCTGGATGATCGCGGGCACGACCGCCATCGCCGGCCGCGCGCACGTGCTCATGCGCTGGCCGATCAACCGACTGGCCGCGGTCGCCGCCTCGATCAAGGCACCGCTGGCGAACCTGCTGGCCGGGATGCGCCCCGGCGGCCCCGGCTTCGTCGGCGACGACGGCGCCCCGGTACCGGGCACCGACATGGTCGCCGCCTGCGACGCGATCCTGCCCTCCATGGTCGAACGCGACCCCTACTGGGCGGGCTGGTGCGGGGTGCTGGTCAACCTGAACGATCTCGCGGCGATGGGCGCCCGGCCCGTCGGGATGCTCGACGCGGTCGCCGGGCCCACGGCGTCCCGGGTGGCCCGGGTGATCGGCGGGCTGCGGGCCGCTGCCGACCGCTATGGCGTGCCGATCCTGGGCGGCCACACCCAGCTCGGTGTGGCGGCGGCGCTGTCGGTGACGGCGCTGGGGCGTTCCGACCGACCGATTCCCGCCGGCGGCGGACTCCCCGGGCATGCCGTCACTCTCACCGCCGACCTGGGCGGCCAGTGGCGGCCCGGCTACTCCGGCCGGCAGTGGGACTCGACCTCGGGCCGGCGCACCGCGGAGCTGCGGGCACTGCTGGACCTGCCGCGGCGGCACCGGCCCTGCGCCGCCAAGGATGTCAGCATGGTCGGCATCGTCGGCACACTGGGAATGCTCGCGGAGGCGAGCGGATGCGCAGCCGAGCTTGACGTCGCCGCGGTCCCCCGGCCGGCCAGCGCGACGGTCGGCGACTGGCTGACCTGCTTCCCCGGTTACGCGATGTTGACGACGGACGTGGACGACCGACCTGTGCCCGCACCGGAGCCGGCCACCGCAGCGCGCTGCGGGCGGCTGCTCAGCGGTACCGGGGTGACGCTGCGCTGGCCGGACGGAGTGCGCACCCCGGCGTTGTCGGGGCATGTGACGGGGCTGGGCCACGCGTGAGGGGCACCCGGCCCGGGCAGCCGGGCGGCGGTCGGCCCGGGCCCGCCGGCGCTCCGGTGACCTTCGCCGCCGTCGCCGCCCCCTTCGGCCGTGACCTGGACGAATGCTTTGCCGCGATCAGCCGGCACGTGGCGGCTGCCCGGGAGCGCGGGGCGGATCTGCTCGTCCTGCCGGAGGGGGCGCTCGGCGGATACCTGCACTCCCTGCCGCCCGCCGAGACGGATCTCGACGCCGGTGGCGGGCCGCCCGCGATCGAGCCGGACGGCCCCGAGATCGCCCGGCTCGCGGCGCTGGCCGGAGATATGGTGGTCTGCGCGGGGTATACCGAGCGTGACGGTCGTTACCGGTACAACAGCGCGGTCTGTGTACACGGTGACGGCGTTCTCGGCCGTCACCGCAAGGTCCACCAGCCGCTGGGTGAAGGCCTCTTCTACGAGGCTGGGCGTACCTTCACCGCGTTCGACAGCCCGCTCGGCCGAATGGGAATGATGATCTGCTACGACAAGGCGTTCCCGGAGGCCGGGCGCAGCCTCGCCCTCGCCGACGCCGGGATCGTCGCCTGTCTGTCAGCCTNGCCCGTCTCCAGCACCCGGCCGGCGCCCGACATCGCCCAGGACCGCTCGTCGCAGCGTTTCAACCTCTACGACCAGGTCCGCGCGCTGGAGAACCAGGTGGTCTGGGTCTCGTCCAACCAGACGGGCTCCTTCGGCTCGCTGCGCTTCGTGGGCAATGCGAAGGTCGTCCACCCGGACGGGTCGGTGCTGGCCACCACCGGGGCAGCCAGCGGCCAGGCGGTCGCGACCGTCGACGTGGCGGGCGCGCTGGCGGCCGCGCGCGGCGGGCTGAACCTGCTGCGCGACCGGCGCGCGGCGAGCTACCAGCCGCAGTGCCTGCTCGCCGGCGAGCCGTTCGACCCGCGGCGTTCCGCGCGCCGGGCGGAGACCGCCACACCACCGCGGGCCGGCGAGGTCACCCGCTGATGCCGGACGCGATCGTCCTCGGCGCCGGGGCGGCGGGCCTCGCCACGGGCCTGCTCCTGGCCCGGCAGGGCTGGCGGGTCGACATCGTCGAACGTGACCTCGACGACCGGCCCGCGAACCTCGCCGACGTGGCCGGCTGGCGGCGCCCGGGCGCGACCCAGACCTGGCACTCGCATGCCTTCCTCGCCCGGGGCCGGTCACTGCTCGCCGAGCACGCCCCGGAGGTACTCGACGCCGTGCGCGCCGCCGGGGCCATGGAGACCCGGCTGGACGAACACGCCCCACCCACGCTGAGCGGCCCACCGCCGGCCGACGGCGAACTCGTCGTGATCGGCTGCCGGCGGGCCGTGCTGGACTGGGCGCTGCGCGTCGTGGTGGAGCGAGAGCCAGGTGTGACCATCCATTCGGGGGCCCGGGTCACCGGCCTGCTGACCGGGCCGGCACCCACCGGCCTGTCCGGGGATCCGCTACTGGTTCACGGGGTGCGGCTGGCCAACGGTTCCAGCCGGGCGGCCGACCTGGTCATCGACGCGGCCGGGCGGCTGTCACCGGTCCGTCGCTGGCTCGCCGCCGCGGGAGCGGAACTGCCGCCGCAGGCCGAGGTCGACTGCGGCATCGCCTACTACTCGCGGTTCTACCGACGCCGCGGCCCGGCACCGGACGTCCCGCTCAACCGCGGCCACACCGCCGGGGCCTCCTTCGACCGCTACTCCTGCCTGATGTTCCCCGCCGACGGTGACATCTTCTCGATGACCTTCGGGGTCCTGCCCGAGGACACCGCCATCCGGGTGCTGCGCCACGGCGACGCGTTCGACGCGGCGGCGCGCTCCATCGCGATGTTCGACCCGTGGCTCGACCCGGAGCAGGTCGAGCCGGTGTCGCCAGTGACCGCGATGTCCCATCTGACGAATCGGCTGCGGCCGCTGGTGTCGGACGGCCGTCCGGCGGTGCTGGGGCTGCTCCAGGTCGGCGACGCGGCGGTCATCACGAACCCCGCGCACACCCGGGGGGTGACACTCGCCGTGCTGGGCGCGGTCCGGCTGGCGGAGGCGGTAGGAGCGGTCCGCGACCCCGCCGGCTGGGCGCACGCCCTCGACGAGTCGTTGCGCGCCGAGTTCGCCCCCTGGTTCGAGGACTCGTGTGCCCAGGACGCGGCCCGGCTGCTGCGGTGGCGGCCGGCGGCCGCGGGCACCCCGCGGGCGCCGGGCACGCTGCCCGCGCAGGGGGCACCACCCACCGGCTTCACACCCTGGCCGGCGGCCCCGGTGGCAGGAGTGGCAGCGGAGGTGGGAGCGGGAGCGGGGGCTCCGGGAGCGCCCGCGGACGGTGTCACCAACGGAGAGGCGTACCTGGCCGCCCGTCGCGACCCCTGGGTCTGGGACAGGTTCACCCGTCTGCAGAACGCCCTGCTGCCGCCCTCCGCCGTACTGACCGAACCCGAGTTCGTCGCGCGGGTGCGGGCCGTCCTGGCGGCCGGCTGGCGACCGGCGCCGATACCGGGGCCCAGCCACGGCGACCTGGTCGGACTCGCCTCCGCGGCCCTCGCGGACCGCCCACTCCCGCCGGAGCGCCGGTGACCGGCAGCCCCGCGGCCGGGTCCGCGGCCGGCCACGGGCCGCTCGCGGTGGCTCTGCTCACCTACTCGACCCGGCCGCGCGGTGGTGTGGTGGCCACCCTCGCGCTCGCCGAGGCGCTGGCCCGGGCGGGGCATCAGGTCGATCTGTGGACGCTTGCCCGCGGCGGGGACACCGGCTTCTTCCGCCCCGTCGACCCCGCCGTCCGCATCCGCGCCGTGCCGTTCCCCGACGTCGAGCAGGAGTCCGTCGGGCAGCGCATCCTGCGTTCGATCGCCCTCCTGGCCGGGGCATTCGAAACGCACCGCCGAAGCGGCGCGGCCTACGACATCGTGCACGCGCAGGACTGCATCTCCGCGAACGCGGCGGTCGACTGCATCCGCACCGTCCACCACCTCGACACCTTCACCACGCCCGAGCTGGTCGCCTGCCACGAGCGTGCCCTGCGCCGCCCGTGGGCGCACATCTGTGTCTCCGCGGCCGTCGCCGCCGAACTGGCCGACGGCTGGGGCATCAACGCCACCGTGATCCCCAACGGAGTGGACACCGCCCGCTTCGAGGCAGCGGCGGGCAGCGCCCGGGAGGCCCGGGAGCGCCGGCGGTCGCAACTCGGCCGGTACGTGCTCGCTGTCGGCGGCATCGAGCCACGTAAGGGCACCGCGGAGCTCATCGAAGCCGTCGCGCTGCTGCGCGGCCGATCGACGCCGGTGTCACTGGTGCTCGCGGGCGGCGAAACCCTGTTCGACTACCGTGGCTACCGTGATCATGTGCTGGCCCGCGCGGCCGACCTCGGGGTCGAGCCGGTCATCCTCGGGCCGGTGCCGCACGGGGAACTGCCCGCCCTGGTCGCCGCGGCGGACGTCTTCGCCTTTCCCTCCGCCAAGGAGGGCTTCGGGCTCGCCGCGCTGGAGGCGCTGGCGGCCGGCGTGCCGGTCGTGACCCGTGACCTGCCCGTGCTCCGCGAGGTGCTGGCCGCGGCCGGAAGCGCGGTGCGTTTCGCCGGCACACCGGCGGGCTTCGCCGCCGCGCTCGACGACTTCCTCGACGCCGCCGAGCCGTGGCCGGCGCCGTCACGGGATCCGGCGCGGGTCGCAGCCGGGCGGGCCGTTGCCCGGCGGTTCACCTGGGAGGCCGCGGCCGCCCGCCATGTGTCGCTCTACCGTGGCCTGATCAACGGGCGATCCGACCTGCGGCAGCGCGTCCACGGTGTTTCATCAGGGATGCGGCGGTCGCCGAGAACCACAACGACGAGCCGAACGGCAGACATGGATGTATGAGGAAGCACCGG
Organism: Frankia sp. EI5c; assembly: GCF_001636565.1. Taxonomy (GTDB): domain Bacteria; phylum Actinomycetota; class Actinomycetes; order Frankiales; family Frankiaceae; genus Parafrankia. Next base: position 22,098 of record NZ_LRTK01000013.1, on the reverse strand, counting down.
CCTGGTTCGAGGCCGCGATCGACACCCGTCCCGAGCGGCTGGAGACCGAGGTCGACGGGACGACCATCAGCTACCGGTGCTGGGGGCCGGCCGACGGGCCCGCGATAGTGCTGGTGCACGGCGGCGCGGCCCACGCCGGCTGGTGGGACCACATCGCGCCGCTGGTTCCGGCCGAGTACCGGGTCCTCGCGCTCGACCTGTCCGGTCACGGCGACAGCGGACGGCGGGACGAGTACTCGCTGAGCACGTGGGCCTCCGAGGTCGTCGCGGTGATCGACCACGCGGGGATCACCTCGCCGCCGATCGTCATCGGCCACAGCATGGGCGGCTGGGTGACCATCACGACCGCGGCCGAGTACCCGGACCGGGTGGCCGGTATCGTCCTCATCGACTCGCCGGTGAAGGAGTCCACGCCGGAGGAGCGGGCGGCCCGGGAACGGACCGCCTTCGGACCGCTGCGGGTGTACGCGGCCGCGACCGACGCGCTGGCACGGTTCCGCACCGTTCCCGAGCAGCCCAGCAGCCTTCCCTACATCATCGACCACATCGCCCGGAACTCGATGGGGGCGATGCTCGGCGGTTGGGCCTGGAAGTTCGACCCCAACGTGTTCGGCAACCGGACACCCTCCCCGGAGGTCCTGCGCAAGGTGCACTGCCGGGTCGCGCTCTTCCGCGCCGAGAACGGCCTGGTCACTCCGGACATCGGCCATCTCATGTACAACCTGCTGGGCCGGGTTGCGCCCGTGATCGAGATTCCGCTCGCCGGGCACCACGTCATGCTCGACCAGCCGTTGTCACTGGTCACCGGGATCCGCACCATCCTGGCCGACTGGGAGCACTCGTCACCGCAGGAGCGCGCCGACTGACCCCGGGCGGGGTTTATCCGTCGACGGGCGGGCATCCGGGTCTACACCGATCCGAATGGACACCGCCGGAGGGCGGGTCAGGTCCGGTCGAGAAGGAGACGGCATGACCAGCACTCTCGCCCGCCAGCCGACAACACCGACCACCGCGCCGGACACGCCCACAGCCGACACGCCACGGCCGCACCCGCCCACGGTGGACCGCACCGGAGTCCCGGCCGACGCGGAGATCCTCGTGCACACCCACGACGGCCGCGCGGCCACCTCCACGGCGGCGCCCGGATCCACCGTGACCGGCCAGGACTCGGCCGGGGCGCTCCGGCCGGATTCCGACTCCCGGCAGCGTGGCGCCTCGACGGGGCATCTCGTCGCGGAGGTGGCGACGGACGTGTCGACCCTGTTCCGGCAGGAGATCGCCCTCGCGAAGGCCGAACTGCGCGAGGAGGCGACGAAGGCCGGCAAGGGAGCCGGCATGTTCGCCGGGGCCGGCGGCGCCGGTTTCTTCGCGCTGGTCTTCCTCCTGCTCGCGTTCATGTTCGGGCTCAGCTCGGTCATGGCGCTGGGCTGGGCGGCACTCATCGTGGGCGTCCTGCTCGCCGCCGCGGCGGGCGCACTCGCCCTGCTCGGCCGCCGGACGGTCAGGACCGTGCACCCCGCGCCGACCCGGACGGTGGAGACGCTCCGCGAGGACATCCAGTGGGCCCAGAACCGCCGACGCTGAGATCATTCGGCCGGCTGGGACCATTCGGCCGGTTGGGATCGCCCGGATGGGGCGCCGCACCGTCGACCTCGAAAGGAAGGCGCGCGTGACCAGCACGAAATCCGACGAGATCCGCTCTGAGATCGAGATGACCNGTGAGCAGCTCGGCTACGACCTCGACGAGCTCTCCGACCGGCTCAGCCCGCAGAAGGTCGCCGGGCGCACCGTCCACGGTGTGAAGGCCAAGGTGTCAGATGCTGGCAGCGCGCTGAAGCCGAAGATCGCCGAAGAGGCCGCGGTCGGCCGGGCGAAGGCGGCGTCGCTCACCACCGCGGGCCGGGACAAGGCGCGGGAGAACCCGCGTGCGGTCGGTTCCGCCGCGGGCGGCCTGGCCGCGCTGGGCTTCCTGACGGTGCTGGTCAGCCGCCGGCGGCGGCGGGGCCAGGGCGCCGCGGCACCGGGGCTGCCGGGGTGCCGGGGGGACTGCTGAGATCACCTGTCCGGTGGGTCCGCCGGTGGCCTCGGCGCCGTCGGCGGGCCCACTGACGCTGAGGACACGGCCAGGCCGTCTGCCGCGGTGATTTCCGAACCCGGCGTCGCCGGGGTCACGGCTCCGGTCGCGACAGCGCCGTTCGAGGGCGAACGCGGAACCGCCAGGATCCCGTGCCGGCTCCGAAGCTCCCGTGCCCGGGCCTCCCGGTCCGCCCCGATCTCCTCCTCCGCGAGGCGTGCGTCGGCCGTGTCCGCCGTCCACCGGACGGCCGACTCGACGCCGTCCCGGCGGAGCAGGTAGTCCTCCCAGCGGGCAGCGAGCCGCGCCGCCGCCGCCGGCGCCAGGTCACGCCGTTCTCGGGCGGTGTGCCCGACCTGCAGGGCCTCCACATCGACGTCCGTCTCGTCCCGCCAGCGGGCGAGCCGTTCCCGGCGCCGGTAGGAGGTCGCGTCCAGGCTGCGTTTCGACAGCAGCGGTGCCAGGTCGACCCCGAGCAGCAGCAGGGTCAGCAGCAGCCGCCAGGCAAGCACCGACCCGTCCCGCATGGTGAGACGCCAGAACGCCTTCTCCNGCATGAGCAGGTCGTTCGCCGCGCCACTCGTGCCGGCGGNCGTCCGGGCGAAGTCGGAGCGGCTCTTCCCCTGGCCGGAGCGGTACTCGTCGAGGTTCCGCTGGGCGGCGTCGCGCAGGCTGGTCGCGTTCGTGACGGCGGTCGTGGCCGCGGCGAGCTCGGCCATCTTGACCTGATAGACAGGGCCGGCACCACCGAGACAGGTCGGGCCGCCGGTCAGCTGGCAGTTCACCTCGGCGGTCTTCGCCTCGACGAGCGCGTTGGCCGCGTCGAGGCTTTTCTGTTTCGCCGCCAGGTCGGCGGTGCGGGCCGCGAGCTCGCTCTCCTGGTTCCCGTCCCAGGCCGCCAGCATCCGGCCGGTCTCCTCCTGCTGGATCTCGGTGACATTGGTCGCGATCGACGACTCGAAGATCCGCAGCAGGACGGCCTCGCCGACGATGATCGCTCCGCAGACCGCGATGAACACCCGGACCGCGACCGAAAGGCCCGGGCCACCGGTTTCCACCCCGCCGTCCGCGCCATATCGGTAGGAGGGCTGTGTCAACAGTACGGAGCGATCGATGAAGAATATGAACAGGGCGTAGAAGAGCCCGTAGGGAAGTGCCTGCCCCAGACCGGTGCCGAACCCGACGGAGACCACCATCGCCCCGGCATAGGTGGCGAGGGCCGCGGTCAGCAGCATCAGCACACCGGCGGTGACGAACCGGGCCCGATCGGCCGGCGGCAGGAATCTGGCCTGCCCACCCGCGAAACAGACCAGCGTGTCGCCGACCGCCCGCAGCGGCGCGCGCCGGGGGCCCGGCCCGCCGGATTCCGGGGAAGTCTGCGGAGAATGTTGCACAGGACCTCCGTCCAACCGGCATGTCACCCGCATGCGGTCTTTCCCGCTGCCGTGCGGATCACCTGCCGAGGTTTCACTGCCCGGCCGCGCGGTCACATTATCGACCGGCCCGCGTTCCCACAATTCGCCGGCGGATCCCGGTGGCGAGGCGCCCGGCCGGCGTATTTGTCGTCGGTGGGGATAGTCTCGGCATTCACGGGACGGCGGCCACCAGGCCGAGCCGAACGGATGGAGTTGGCGAATGGCGCGCATCAGTGTCGAGGTGGAACGGATCGTCGCGGGACCGCCGGAGCGGGTGCTGGACCTGCTGGCCGACTACGCGGACACCCGGGGGCAGCTGTGGCCCGACATGATCACCGACTACAAGGTGGTCGAGGGCGGGGTGGGTGCCGGCACCCGCATCACCTACCGGCTGCACGCCACCCGTAAGCGCGTGCGCGACGTCGACGCGGTGGTGAGTGCCCCGAAGGCCGGCACACTGCTGGAAAGCGACCAGAATTCCTCGCTGCGCGTCCAGTGGACGGTACGGGCCGCCGGGGCGGGCGGCAGCACCGTTTCGGCCCACACGACCTGGGATGGCGCGGGCGGCATCGGCGGCTTCTTCGAGAAGACCTTCGCGCCGATCGGCATCCGGCGGCTGAACAGCGGCGTCCTGGACAGCCTGGAGGCCCGGCTGCGCTGACCGGCTGCGCTGGGCTGCCGCCGGCGACGGCGGCGGCGCAGCCCGACCCAGCCCGACCCAGCCCAGCTCAGCCCGACCCAGCCCTTAGCCCTGGTCGGAGGCCGCCGGACCGCAGTGCAGCCGGACGACGGTGCCGGCCGGTGACGACCGCAGCTGGACGAGGTCACAGAGCTGGTGGGCCAGCCACAGCCCGCGCCCGCCCTCCGCGTCGAGCGCGGGGGCGCGGTGCCCGGCCAACGCGTCGCGCACCTGGCCGCGGTCGGAGACCTCGCAGACCAGCGTGGCCTGCTCCGTCCACACGCGCAGCAGCCCGGCGCCGCCGCCGTGGCGCACACTGTTCGTGAGAATCTCGTGGATGGCCAGTTCCAGGTCGCTGACCCGGTCGGCGGGCACACCGGACTTGGTGGCGTACAGGAGCACCTGCTGCCGGGCCGCCAGCAGGGTGCCCGCCGTGAACGGCAGGGCGGTGATCTCGTCGCCGGGCACGGCGGGTGGTGGCAGATCCGGCCACAGCGCATCATCATCCGCGGCGCGCCGCTCCCGCGCGGGCGCCGAAGGCGCCCCCAGCACCCGCGGATGCGTCCGCCAGACCCCGTCGACCACGGCCGCGGGCAACGCGGAGGCGTCATAGGCGCAGCGCAGACGGAGCCCCGACGAGGCACCGAAGGCCAGGTTCACCAGGGATTCACAGCGGGCGCACTCGGCGATCTCCGCCGCACTGCGCCCAGCCCAGACGAGCTCGCCGAGGCCGCGGGCCCCGGCCCCGCGTGCGTGGGCCTCCTCAAGGAACTCCACCCAGGCGGGAATGACCCGCCCGGGGTTTCGGCCGACCTCGGTGATGTCCACGAACGAAACCCGCGAGGCGATCGGGCCCAGTTCGGAGCGCAACGTCTCGGCATTGCTCGGCGTGACCGCCACCAGGACAGCCTCACCGCGCTCGACCCCGGCCCGGACGAAACCGGCGGCCTCCGACCGGAAACCTGCCGGCCCACGGTAGACGAACGCCTCGTGCACGAAAGACGAGACCGCGTCGCCAGCTGCACCGTGCAGGTCGCCCACAGCTCCCTCCGCATTCGATCACCAAACCGCCGGCGGCCCGCACGGAACCCGGACGACACCACACCGGACCCCCGGTGAGATCGGCGTCGCGGTTCCGGAGCCGAACGTGACAGGTCCCTCGAATTTCGCCGACATCCTATGTCAACGGACGCACACAGTATTCCGCTCGGGCGGGCACACCTCGGCCGGCTGGCAGCCAGGCTCGCGGAACGACGTCACGATCCGTACACAATGCGACGGAAGGCGCATCCGCGCCTGGCCGGCCCCGCCGCGAGCCGCCCGGCAGGGCCGCCATCGGCCCGTCCGCCCGCCGCTCCCCTGACACCAGGCTCACCCCGAACGCCGCGAGGGATCCGCCGGGAGGGATTATCTGAGGTACCAACCCCCGGGGAGGAACCGGCGGGGACGACGAGGACACAGGCAAAGGCGGTTACGGATCGTGACGACGGTGTCCGTCCCGGAGACGGTGACTGTCCAGGCGCGGATCGCCGCGGAGCTGGGCGTGCGCGAGAGCCAGGTGGCCTCGGCGATCGACCTGCTCGACGGCGGGGCGACCGTGCCGTTCATCGCCNGGTACCGCAAGGAGGCAACCGGCACGCTGGACGACGCGCATCTGCGCGCCCTTGAGGAGCGGCTGGGTTATCTGCGGGAGCTGGAGGAACGCCGGGCCGCGATCCTGGACTCCATCCGGAGCCAGGGCAAGCTCGACGACGCCCTCGAGGCCCAGATCAGGGCGGCGGAGACGAAGGCCCGGCTGGAGGACATCTACCTCCCCTACAAGCCGAAGCGCCGGACCAAGGCCCAGATCGCGCGTGAGGCCGGCCTGGAGCCGCTCGCCGACGCCCTGCTCACCGACCGGTCACTCGACCCGCGCGAGGCGGCGGCGGCCTACGTCGACGGGGAGAAGGGCGTCGCCGACGTCGCGGCGGCGCTGGAAGGCGCCCGCGCCATCCTGGTCGAGCGGTTCGCCGAGGACGCGGACCTGATCGGCGGGCTGCGGGAGCAGATGTGGTCTCGCGGTTTCCTCGTCAGCCGGGTGCGCGAGGGCAAGGATGCCGACGGCGCGAAGTTCGCCGACTACTTCGACTTCGCCGAGCCCTTCACCAGACTGCCGTCCCACCGCATCCTCGCGATGTTCCGCGGCGAGAAGGAGGAGGTGCTCGACCTCACCCTGGACCCCGAGGCGCCGGTCGACCCGGCGGAGCCGCCCGCGCCCGGTCCCAGTGACTACGAGCGGCGCATCGCCGAGCACTTCGGCATCGCCGACGAAGGGCGCCCGGCCGACCGCTGGCTGCTCGACGCCGTCCGGTGGGCCTGGCGCACGCGCATCCTCGTCCACCTCGGTGTGGACCTGCGGATGCGGCTGTGGACGTCCGCCGAGGAAACCGCGGTGCGGGTCTTCGCCGCGAACCTGCGCGACCTGCTGCTCGCCGCTCCGGCCGGGGAACGGCGCACGATGGGCCTCGACCCGGGCTTCCGCACCGGTGTGAAGGTGGCGGTGGTCGACGCCACCGGCAAGGCCGTCGCGACCGACACGATCTACCCGCATGTGCCGGCCCGCCGCTGGGACGAGTCGATCGCGACCCTGGCCCGCCTCGCCGCCGAGCACGGCGTCGATCTGATCGCCATCGGCAACGGCACGGCGTCCCGGGAGACCGACAAGCTCGCCGAGGACCTGATCCGCCGGCACCCCGAGCTGAAGCTGACCAAGGTCATGGTCTCCGAGGCCGGTGCCTCGGTGTATTCCGCGTCGGCCTACGCCTCCCAGGAACTGCCCACACTGGACGTCTCACTGCGCGGCGCGGTGTCCATCGCGCGGCGGTTGCAGGATCCGCTGGCCGAACTCGTGAAGATCGACCCGAAGTCGATCGGGGTCGGGCAGTACCAGCACGATCTGTCCGAGGCCCGGCTCTCCTCCTCGCTGGACGCCGTCGTCGAGGACTGCGTGAACGCGGTCGGCGTGGACGTCAACACCGCCTCGGCCCCGCTGCTCGCCCGGGTCTCCGGCATCAGCGGCGGCCTCGCCGACAACATCATCCGCCACCGGGACACCAACGGGCCGTTCCGCTCCCGGACGGGCCTGCTCGACGTGCCGCGGCTGGGGCCGAAGGCGTTCGAGCAGTGCGCCGGCTTCCTGCGGATCCGCGGCGGTGACGACCCGCTCGACAGCTCCAGCGTGCACCCGGAGTCCTACCCGGTCGTCCGGCGCATCCTGACGGTGACCGGTGGTGACCTGAGTGCGCTGATCGGTGACGCGAAGACCCTGCGAAGCCTGCGCCCCACCGACTTCGTGGACGACACCTTCGGCCTGCCGACCGTGACGGACATTCTCGCCGAGCTGGAGAAGCCCGGGCGCGACCCGCGACCGGCGTTCCGGACCGCCGAGTTCACCGAGGGCGTGGAGAAGCTCGCCGACCTGGTTCCGGGCATGGTGCTGGAGGGCGTGGTGACCAACGTCGCCGCCTTCGGGGCCTTCGTCGACATCGGTGTCCACCAGGATGGGCTCGTGCACGTCTCGGCGATGTCGAAGAACTTCGTCAGTGACCCCCGCGAGGTCGCCAAGCCCGGCGACATCGTGCGGGTGAAGGTTCTGGACGTCGACATCCCGCGCAAGCGGATCTCCCTCACGCTGCGGCTGGACGACGAGCCCGGCACCGGCGAGGCCGGCGGTGGCCAGGGTGAGCGCCGCGGCGGCCGAGGTGCCCGCGGTGGGCAGAACCGCGGCGGTGCCGGCCGGGAAAGCGGGCAGGCTGCCGGCGGGCCGTCAGGTGACGGCTCCGGGGGACGGGTCGGCGGCCAGCGCCGCGGTGGTGGCCCGGGTGGCGGCGGTGGCCAGCGCGGCGGCAGCGGTGGTGGCGGTGGCGGCCAGCGCGGTGGCGGTGGCGGCCAGCGCAGCGGTGGCGGCCAGCGCGGCGGGCGGACCGACGGTGCGATCGCCGACGCGCTGCGCCGGGCCGGGCTGGTCAGCGGCGATGAGGTGACTCTCGGTAGCACCGGCGGCGACGGCCGGGAAAGCCGGCGCCGCGGTCGCCGCTGACCTGGAGGTCACGAACGACAGGGCACGGTCCCGCCGGGCTGCTCAGCACAGGCCGGCGGGACCCGCCCAGATGAAGCGGTCCGAGACCACGAAGGTCGCGAAGTCGGCGTACTGGTCGACCGGGCTGGCCCAGGTCAGATCGTCACCGCCGAAGAAGGTGGAGAAGAAGACACCTTCTATCCGCAGTGCCGGCGTGCTCCGGTAGAGCATTCCGTCCTGGCGGAACACCTCCCGGCCATCAATCCAGACGGTCAGTGATCCGTCGGCTCTGCCCGGCGTGTTCAGGCGGACGCGCTGCTGCACCGCCGTCCAGCGTCCCGGCACGAACTCCCAGGTTCCCAGACCAAGGGTTGTTCCGTACTGGGTGGATGCCGGGAGATAGGCATATACCTGCCCTTTCCCTCCGCTCCGCCACATGTAACGGGTCGAGAACCCGTTAGTACCGTCAGGGGTATGCCCGCCGGCTACGTGCGTTCCCCCGAAAAGGCCGGGGAGTTTACCTCCCCGGGCAAACTGGAAGCCCTTGCCGAAACGGACCCGGTAACTCAGGTGCAGTTCGTCGCGCGGGCCGTCACGCAGCAGGAGATACACCTGCGCCCCGCCGGAGGGGGCACCGTCGGCCTCGACCGACGCCTGACTGGCCGAACCCGCCGGATACCAGACCTGGGCGGATCTCCACCCGCAGCCCGGGCCGGCCGGCCGCACCACCACATCGGCCAGGCCGAACGAACCACGACCGCGCATGACCAGCTCAGGCCCGAAGAAACTCCGCAGATGCGGGGCCACCGGGGCCGGGGCCGGCTCTGCCAGGGGCGTCGCGGGCGGGCGGGCCGGGTCCCCGGGGCCCGGGGACCCGGCGGTACAGCCGGCCAGCGCGCCCGCGCCCCCCACACCCCCCGCGGCCAGCGCCGCAGCGAGAAGAATCCGACGCCGCGACGTCGCCCCCATCGCGACCCCCCCGAACCACGTTCCGTCCCGAAGATATTAGGCCGCCCCCCGGGGTATCCAGGTCCGCCGGCGAAACCGGCGCGGCGACCCGAGAACCGGTCTGAGAACCGGCCCGCCCGCGTGCAACCACGCACGCCGGACCCACGCACGCGGGCGGGCCTCCGCCGAGCTTCTCCGGTCAACCGGCGAGCCGGACCAACTCCGGCCCGAGATAGGGTGCCAGCGCCGCCGAATACGTCCCGGTGATATGGCTCTTGTCGTAGTACACGACCGTGTCCCCGATGATCGGCGGGCACCGGTCCTTCGCGCACAGCCACGGCACCGGATCGACAATCATCGCTCCGCCGGCCAGCGCGCCCCTGTTCTCGATGGCCCGCTGTGGCTCGGTCAGTTTCGCCTCCGAGACCGAGACAACGCATTTCCGAACCTTCTCCGGATTACGCGCCAGGCAGTCCGGGACGTCGAACCCCGGATAGGGCGTGTCCGCGATGAGGACGACCTTGGCACCGGTCGAGCGCAGGTCGCGCACCACCTTCGCCATGCCGCCGGGGCCGACCCTGATCGCCTCCGTCCGCGCCTCCGAGCCGATGACCACCAGGTCGGGCGACAGCGCCCTGATCCGCTCCAGGGCGTCGGCGCGCCAGGTGTTGCACTCGCTGTAGACGCGTCGGAGGGTTTCCAGCACGAAGTTCGGATAGTCGGCCGGCGGGCAGCCGCCCTTGGTGTAGGGGACGAGCCGCCAGCCGTACTGGCGACTCGTCTCGTTCATCGCGTTGAACCACTGGTTGGCGTGCGAGTCCCCGTACAGCACCACCGTCCGCGAGCCGTGCGGATCACCGTAGACGCAGTCGGTCGGAGTGCTGCTGGTGATCGAGGCGTAGCACTTGTTCGCCTTGTAGTCACTCGGTGCCTGATCCAGGGAAGGCCGCAGCTCCGCCGGCAGCCCGTCGATGTCCAGCGACTGCTCGATCATCCGGGTGAGCCCGGCGGAGGCCCCCCGGTCGCCGCCCGGCCCGCCCGCAGCCGGCGGTCCGCCGCCCGCCCCCGCCCCCTCCCCCAGCCGCGGAGCTCCGGCTCCGGCGAGGGTGTCCAGGCTGGCTGCCGGCCGCCCACCGCCGGTGGGCAGCGCCGCCACCTGGGTGACAACCACGACGACCGCGACCGAGACCGCGACCGCGCACCCGCCGAGGCCGAGCCCCAGCACCGGCCGCCGCGCCAGCGCCGGCCGGCTCCGGACCGGGTGCTCGACCAGGTGGTAGCTGATCATTGCCAGCAGCAGCGACAACCCGATCGCGGCGAACTTCCCAACCGTGCCGAGCGGCTCCCCGGTGGCCTCGGGCCACAGGATCAGCACCGGCCAGTGCCACAGGTACCAGGAGTAGCTGACCCGGCCCAGCAGCTGGCAGGGACGGCGGCCCAGCAGCAGCTCGGCTCCGCGGCGCGGCGACGCGCAGCCACCGGCCACCACCAGCGCCGACCCGGCGACCGGCAGCACCGCGGCCAGCCCGGGGTACGGCGTGGCCTCGCCGAACACCACGGCGGCGACCATGATCCCGGCCAGGCCCAACCAGCTCAGCTGGGCCGACAGCGCCGGTGGCATCCGCCCCAGGCGCGGGGCCGCGAGCGCGACCAGCGCGCCCAGGGCGAGTTCCCATGCCCGTGTGTGGCTTCCGAAGTAGGCCCAGGGCGCCGACCGCGGCGTGATGATCACACTGAGGGCCAGCGACACCGCGACCACCACGACCAGCAGCACCGCGACCGGCCCGGCACTTCTGCGCCGGGCCGGGCCGGCGAGCGCGGCCGCCACGACCAGCAGCAGCGGCCACACCGCGTAGAACTGCTCCTCGACCGCCAGCGACCAAAAGTGCTGGAACGGCGATGGCGGCCCGTCCGCCCGCAGGTAGTCGGTGCCCGCCTGGGCGAGCCGGAGGTTGATCAGCGACACCGCGGCGAGCCCGGCGTCCGTCCCGGCGGAATGGATGCGCAGCGGCGACATCCACCGCCAGGCGGCCAGCATCGTCGCCACGATCACGACGGTGGCGGCCGGGATGATGCGTCGGGCCCGCCGGGCGTAGAAGCCGACCAGCGAGATCCGTCCGTGGGTCGACCGTTCCGTCACCAGTTGGCGGGTGATGAGGAAGCCCGAGATCACGAAGAAGACGTCCACGCCGACGAAGCCGCCGGGCAGGGCCAGCCCGGAGTGCCCGAGGACGACCAGGACCACCGCGACCGCGCGGAGGCCCTCGATGTCCGGGCGGAACTTCCGCGGCCGCCCGCCGTCGGCTGTCCCGGCCGTCATGTCAGGTTCCGAGCCCGGGCACGGGGCGGCCGCTCACCCGGTCCCGCCGGCGCCGCGCGAGCCCGGTGAGGCCACTCAGCAGCAGCGCGGTCATCGGCACCGAGCTCCAGATCCCGACCAGTACCCGCAGCCGCCACTGGTCGCCGTTGCCACGCAGCGTGTTCCCGTTGTTCCCGCCCAGGTCCAGACCCTGCGCCGCGAGCTGGTTGTCCGCCACCGTGTTGCCGCGAACCTGGATGCCCCGGCGGTCGCCCCGGGCGTGGATACCGACCCGGTTGTCGGTGACCTTGTTGTTCGCGATCACGTTGTCCGGCGAGGAGGCGAGCACGATCCCGTCGCCGCGGTTCTGGGTGGACGTGTTGCCGATGATCCGGTTTCCGGAGCTGGACGCGTCCATCATGATCCCGTTGAGCCGGTTGTTCCNGGTGATGTTCCCCTCGACGACGCCGCCGGTGACGAAGTCCGAGAAGATGATCCCGTGCCGGCCGTTGCCCTCGCTGACGTTGTGCCGCACGGAGATGTTGGTGGAGTAGCTGTGCNGGTCGACGCCGTACAGCGTGTTGTCGTGGAACCAGTTCCGCTCGATCGCCACGTCCCGGGCGTGGTCNGTGTACGTCCCGATGAAGCTGTGGTCCACCTCGGAATGCACCAGGCTGCCGCTGGCGCCGTCCGACCAGGAGAGACCGTAGGAGCTGTTCCAGTCCCGGCCCAGATAGGTCAGGTGGCTGCGGGTGATGGTCATGCGCGCCCCGTTCGTGGCGATGACGAACGGGCGCCGCTCGTCCACGGCGTGCCGCGCCGGGTCCCCGCCGATCGTGTCGGGCCGGACCAGCACGCCGTCCACCGTGAGCCGCCCGCCGTCGGCGCCGAGCAGCACGCCGCGCCGCACCGCCATCACCAGTTCCCGGACCGGTTCGCTGATGGTCAGCGTCGCCCCCGGTGACACGACGAGCGCCGCGTACAGGGTGACCCGCCCGCGCCCGTCGGTATCGATCCAGGACGGGTCGTCGACCGCGCGGACGACGTCCNGAAGCCCGGCGACCGGACCCGCCAGCGGGATGGTGCGCACCAGCTCACCGCCCGCCATGAGCGTGATGTCCGACGAGCGCAACGCGATGCCCCGGATGTCCGGGGACGGCACGCTGCTGTGGATGTCGATGGTGTTGGGCGGCAGCCCGAGGATCACGTTGCTGAGCGGGTCGTAGGACGGCACGTACGCGTGCCGGTGGAAGTACTCGGTGGTGGACGTCAGATCGCGGTACTCCCGGCCGACGGTGACGCTGAGCGCGACCGCGCTCAGCAGCGTCATCGCCGCGAGGAGCAGGTGCACGCCCCGGCGCCGGGACAGCTCCCGGCGCCGCAGCGCCGCCACGAGCGCGGCGTCCGGTGGGCCGGCCTGCCGCGGGAGGCTCCTGGTGCTCGCCGCGCTCATTGTGGACGTCGCGCTGCCGGCGTTGGCGGCGCTGCCGGCGTTGGCGGCACGGCCGGCGCTCGCCGCGCTCCCCGGCCCGTGGGTGGTGGCCGTGCCGGCGGACGCCCGCGCTGCGGCCCCGCCGAACCCGGTCACGGGTCCGGACGGGCCGGGCGGGCCGGGCGGGTCGGCCGGGCGGGGTGATCTCGTCGTCATCGCGGGGGCTCCCCGAAGGTGGAGGCGGGTACCGGGACCGTGTCGGCCGGGGCGGAACCGTCCCGGGCCGCCGGAATGGCGGGCTGCCCGGCCTGGTCGGCGTGCTCTGCGCCGTTCCCGTCCCGCTCACGCCGGTTGCTCGTCGCCGCGGTCTTGGCGATGACCTCGAAGCTGCGCGGGTTGCCCATGTAGAGCGTCGTGATGAGCGCGACGATGGTGAAGGTGGCGGTCAGCGGGGCCAGGACGATCGCGGCCAGGGTCTGCAGAACGCGGTTGGTCCAGAACTTCGCGTTGCTCATCCCGGGCCGGCGCAGGCCGGCGTTGACCCAGCCGCTCAGCCCGAAGTTCACCAGCCAGACCGCCAGCGAGCACCAGAAGAGCGAGTGTGCCCAGCCGGAGACCTCGATCACGTCGGTGAGAATCAGCCCGACCGCCGTGCCCGAGGCGACGAAGGTGAAGAGGCTCAGGAAGTACCGCACCGCGATCCTGATCGCGGCGCCCAGCGGCAGGACGTCCCGGTTCACGATGGCGTGGATGTTTCCCCACATCCACCGGCGGCGCTGCTTGAAGTACGCCTTCCAGGTCCACGGGGAGGTCAGCTGGATGTACTCGTGGAAGAATCCCCAGCGCAGGCCGGCCGCGGCGGCGTTACAGCCGAAGGTGAGGTCCTCGGAGGCGAAGATCCGCCAGTTCCAGGTGACCGTCCGCTCGGTGTGACCGGTGATGGTCAGGCCCTCGCCGTGCACGAACAGCGGCCGCCCCAGGATTCCCTGGAACGACGAGCAGTAGGTCATGCAGTTGTGGAAGCGAAGGTCATCGATGTGGCTCAGCAGGAAGTGCGAGAAGGGCCCGCTGCCGTAGTCGATGCGCGGCGCCGTCACACCCTGGCAGATGTCGTAGTCGGCCGCGTAGGCGGTTTCAAGATATTCCCAGGTCGGCGAGGTGTCGTCGTCCAGGAAGGTAATCTTGGTCTCCGCCGTGTCGTACCCGAGATGCTGGCGCACGATACGGCTGAACTCCAGCGCGCGCGCCTTGTACTGGGNGACGCAGGTGAAGTCGGTGGGCACGGTTATGACCCGGTCGGCCTCCGGGTAGATGTCGCCGTTGCCAGGCTCGTTGGTCACCCAGATCTCGTAGTTCATCGTCATCNGGAACGAACGGATCTCGCGGATGATCTCGTTCACCCGGTCCTGTTCCCGGCCGACGGTGGTGATCTGGATGATGTAGCGGGAGAACAGGTCCCGGTTCTGCCGGAAGGTCGTGTGGAACCACCATTCGCCGGCAGCCAGGATGAAGATTTCGATCAGTGGTCGGAGAAAGGCCACGAGAAGCAGCCACGGCAGCAGGGTCCTCATCGCGGTGTGCCTTCCGTCGGCTCCAGCCCGAAGGTGTCCGTCGGCTGTCTGGGAACCTCGCCCGCCGCCCAGCGCGCGCTCGGCGTGCCGGCGCCGGCCGCCAGCACCGCGGCCCGGGTGGCAAGCGGTCGGCCGTACTGACCGCCACCGCGGTCGGTCGAGGCGGTCGTCTCGGCGCGCCCGGTGCTCTCGATCCCGTCGGGGCCGGCCAGTCCGTCGACGCCGGCGACGGTGAAACCGTCCGCACCGGTGAAACCACCGGCACCGGCGGCGGCGGCGCGGTCGACGAACCTGGCGTTCATCTCGATGACGGACCGCAGGATCGGCATGTCGACGCCCACGCCCGCGGCGAAACCGAGGAAGGCCATCGTGTCCTTGGGCAGGCAGACCCCGCCGAAGGGGGCGCCGGCCCGGATTCCGTACCTGGGATTGAAGGAGGCCTCGGCCGACCGCGAGACGGTGTCGGCGATCGCGCCGAGGTCGAGGCGGAGCCGCTCGGCGACGGTGTGCATCTCGTTCCAGAACGAGATCTTCGTCGCGTTGAAGATGTTGTGCGCGCATTTGACGAACTCGGCCGTCATCGGATCATCGAAGATCCGCAGGCTTCCCCCGAAGGGGGCGAGAAGCTCGGCGAGCCGCTCCTGGACGCGCCGGTTACGCGCGCCGATGACGGTCATCCACGGCCAGCGGAAGTCCTCGGCCGCCGAGGCCGCCCGCAGGAACTCCGGGTTGCTGGCCAGCAGGAACCCGTCGCCCTGGCGAAGGCCGGATTCCTGCTCCAGCAGGGGTCCGACCAGCCCTTCGGTGGTACCCGGGTCGACCGTGCTGCGCACGACGACGGTGTGGCGGCCCGCGGCCAGGCGCAGGGCCCGCCCGACCCCGCGGGTTCCCGCGACGAACGCGGAGAGGTCGTAGCGGCTGCCGACGTTGGGCGTCGGCAGGGTGAGGAAGATGAAGGAGTCCTCCTGGGCGTGCAGGTCGAGCTCGGTCCGGGCGTCCAGGCCGAGCCCTTTCAGAAAGGCCACCCTTTCCGGCGCGACGTCGATGAACGTCACCTGGTTCCCGGCTTCGAGGAACCCGCGGCCGGTGGCCGTCCCCACAACTCCGGATCCAACTACAAAGATTCGCATCTTCTAAAGCTCCTTGGGGCCCGCTCCGGGTCTCGACAACCCGGCGGCGCTCGAGCGACGACGGACAGATGAAAGCCGATCGGCGGCGTCCGACGGGGCTGCGCCCGATCGGTGACGTCCGATTCGGTGACTTCGGATTCGATGACGTCCGAGGCGGATTCGACGATGTCCGGGACAGTGCGCGGCAGAAGACGCGCGGCAGACCACGGCAGGCCGCGCCGCTCTGCGGATCGTTGGTTCTCCCGCCGGCGCCCCACCCGGGCACACCGGCATGGCTGACTCCCGGGCCGGCGATTCATCGAATGAATCGCGAGGGGCCGGACGAATTTATCGGCCAGATGATTTATCGGCCAGATGACCGGGATTCGTTGCGCGCGGCCCGCCCGGCCAACGGCACGACCCCGTACGGCGCGCTTGCGCCCCGCCCCATCTGGGCACGCCCGCAGCCGGGCACGCCGGCCCGTGGGCACGAAGCGGCACCACGCGAAGCAGTACCATGTGTTCCCCCATGTGGTTCTCGGTCAGACCCCGGAACCAACCCCCCAGCCTGTTATCGATCGATGATTGAACGAGAACAGGGCATCCCCAAATGCCCGCCCCAAGCCGGGAGAGTAGTCGATCCACCCGCCACGCGTCTCACAAGCAGGGCCGCAGGCGTGTTACGAAAAAAGAACGACGGTGAACACATCCAAAGGATTGCGCGATAGCGGCCGGGAGAACGTCACGACACACACGGCGCGAGGAGGCCGGGCCGACCTGTTCCGGCTGCTCCGGCCGAGACGGCCGGAACAACCGGAACAACCGGAACAGCCGTCAGAGATAGAGACCGGTGTGGCCGTCGCGCTCCGGCGGGTCCGCGGGCAGGCGGCCGTCCCGGGCCGCGAACAACTCCGCGAGCGTCATGGAACCGCCGACACCTGTCCCGGTGCCGAGCCAGGCCACCGCCTCCTCCCGCGGGAGCGGCCCGACCTCCACCTGCGCCAGGCAGCGCCCCGGGCGCACGATCGCCGGGTGCAGGCGGGCCAGCGGTTCGTTGGTCGTCAGCGCCACGAGCACGTCCCGGCCCTGGCCGACCAGGCCGTCGGTGAGGTTCAACAGCCGGGACAGCGCCTGGCCGGACACGCTGCGGGCATCACCACGCAGCAGTTCGTCGCAGTCCTCGACGACGAGCAGCCGCCAGCGCCGCCGCGGCCGCTCCTCCGCATCCTGGTCGCCCGCTGTGGCCGCTGTGGCCGCTGTGGCGGCTGTGGCGGCTGTGGCGGCTGTGGCCGCCGTGGCCTCCTTGCTGTCGGCGCCACTCCCGGGACTGTCGGCGCCACTCCCGACGCCGTTGGAGCCACTCCCGACGCCACCGGAACCGTTCGCGGTCTCGCCCGCGCCCAGGGGGCCGGCGGGCTCACCGGCGGCGGTCGGCACCTCCAGCGCGAGGCTGCCCGTGTCCGCCGTGTCGTCGTCGTCGCTGTCGTCGTCCGACCCGATCGCGACCTCCATCAGATACCCGGGATCGCCGAAGAGCGCCTCCGGGTCGAGGACGCAGTCGACCTGGCACCAGCGCCGCCACTCGTGCGCCAGCGCGCGCAGGATCGTCGTCTTACCCGTCCCGGCGGGCCCGTGCAGCAGGATCAGTCGCCCGACCAGTGCCTCCGGGCGCATCACCATCAGGCGGTCCAGTTGTTCCAGCGACGTCGACGGGTAGTTCCGCCGGATCGAGGGCCACGCCGTCGTCGCGGCCCGGCGGATGATCCGCGTCGGGCCCCGCTGCGCCGACAGATACCAGAAGCCCATGGTCACGGTGCCCTCGTTGGCGGACTCCGCCGCCGCCTGGCGCACCACACCGTCCAGCACCGTGCGGGCCAGTTCCTCACTGACCGCGGTGACCAGCACCTCCGCGCTGCCGCCCCGCCAGCGCACCGCACGCACCGTCCACCCCTCCCCGGTGGCCAGGCGCGAGTCACGCGAGTCCTCGACGACCGTCCGCACGATCTCGGCGCCCACGGGCAGCAGGCTGGCTCCCGGCCGGAGACGATCGATCCGGACACTGCGGGCCCAGGGCTGATGGCCGCTGGTGAACGGCGCGAGCGCGAGCGCGTCGACGACGTCGTAGGGCGTGTCCGAGTCATCGAGGGCGACGACGAAGGGAAGCTCGGCGGCGCCTTTGCGCCCCTGCAGCTCACCCCTCACACGATCGCCCTTGGACGTGGACTCCTGCCGTGGAATGGACACGTGTCCGATACTCGGTGACGACTGCTCCCGACACCACCTGGTTTCTCTTTTCCGTCGTGGAAGCAACCTGCCGGCGCGGTCGTCATGACCGCCCTACGACCNGGCTCCGGGGCCCTCGCCGCCCGGGGAGGCAGCCGGCCCGGCGGCCCCGTCCGCACCGGTTATCTCGTGCAGCAGAGCGGTGAGCCGGTCCCATCCGATCAGCAGCGCCACCGAGTTCTCCCCCTCGACCGGGTCGGAGGCGAGCNGGTGCATGGTCTTCACCACCGCGTAGAGGTACTGCGGCCGCATCCGCCAGGCGGTGAGCTGCGGGTACGTCTCACCGAGCGCCTGGTGGAGCACCCTGCGCAACGGCGTCCCGGGCCGCCGGCGAGCCGGGTCGGTGTGGTGCAGGATCGTCACCGCCGCGTCAAGCTCGTCCGCGTCCGGGCGCCAGGCGCCGGCGTGCAACGCGATCTCGGCTTCGGTGAAGGCCTCGTCCACGGCGGCCACCGGATCGCCGTCCCCGTCGGGCACGGGCGGCGGTGCCCAGTCGTCGTCGTCATCGGTCACCCCACTACCGTCTCTCAGCGAAGCCGGCACCGGACGCGGAGTGTCCGGTCGCACAGGGAGACAGATGTCCCGTCGGGGCAGGAACAACGGGGCGGGGCAGGCACCCGGCTCCGTGGCCGCCGGCCCGCCCGGGACGCGTCACCGCAGGCCGGCGGCTGGCACCCTGGCGGCGAGGGCGCTCGGACGCCCGGCTGGGCGCGCGGTGCCCGGACACCGGCCGGCGATGCGCGGGCCCGCGCGGGCTGGCACCGTCCGGCCGGCGCGGTCGGGTGTCGACCACGGCCACCGCGGGATACCACCGGACCACAACGGAATGACCGGGCAACGGGATGACCGGGATGAGAGGCGGAAGCGGGTGCACAGCCCACAGCCAGCGAGCCAGACGCCGCTGATCAGTCTGCCGACGGCGCTGCGGCCGACCGGCCGGGATGCGGCGGCGGCCAGCTCAGTCACCCTCCTGCTGGGAGTCGACGGTGGCGGCACCAAGACCACCGCCGCGGTTCTCGATCCGCGGCGGGGCAGGCTGGCCACCTTCACGGCCGGCCCGAGCAATCTCGACGTGGGCGGGGTCGGAGCCGCCGCCGCCTCGATCATGGCAGCAGTGCGCGGGGCCCTCGACGCGGCGGGCGCGACCGTCGTCGACCTGGCCGGCGCGGTGCTCGCGATCGCCAGTGCCGACACCGACGAGAACCAGGCGGCACTGCGGGCGGAGCTCGGCGAGCTGGCGCCGGTGGGCGACCTGCTGATCGTCAACGACGTCGTCGCGGCCTGGGCCGCCGGCACCCTGGGCCAGCCGGGAGTCGCGGTCATCAGCGGCACGGGCAGCAACACCCTGGGCGTCGCCGCCGACGGCAGGACGTGGCGCTGTGGCGGCTGGGGGCATCTCCTCGGCGACGAGGGCTCGGGCTACTGGATCGGACTGCAGGGCATCCGGGCGGCGTTGGCGTTCCGCGACGGGCGGGCACCGTGGTCGGACCTCGTGCCGCGGCTGCTCGGCTTCTACCGCCTCGACCGGGTCGAGGATGTCGACGATCTGGTCTACGGCACGCTCGACAAGCCGGGGATAGCCGCGTTCGCCCCCGAGGTCGCCGCGGCCGCCGGCGGCGGGGACGACGTCGCCGGCGAGATCCTGGCGGAGGCCGGCCGGTTGCTGGCCGAGCAGGCGCTGACCGCCATCCGCCGGACCGGTCTGACCGGCGACTTCCCGATCTCGATGGTCGGCGGTGCCTTCCGGTCGGGACCCGCTTTCCTGGACGCCTTCACCAGCCACATCACGGCGACCAGCCCACTCGTACGGTTCGTCCGGCCACGGATGTCCNCGGCCGCCGGAGCTGTTCTGCTCGCTGCCCGGCTCACCTCCACGGAGCACCTGGTGGACTGGGCCGCACTCGACTCCGGTGATCAGTAGAAGATTTCGGGTAAGAATTCGCGGCGGCCGGCCATAACCGGGAGCCACCCGCCACCAGAGCCGATCCATGACATTCGGGCAGCCGCCACCGGGGCCGGCCGGCCACCGGCCACCGAGAACGGGCGGCGGGGAGCTCGGCACGCCACGGATTTCGACCCGGGGAAATCGGAAAACAAAGCCTCGGTCCGCGGAAGGCGACCGGGCGCCGCCGGAGCGCGACGGGAGCGCGACGGGAGCGCGACGGGAGCGCGACCCGTGGGCGCCATACACCGAAGGCGGCGGGCCGGGTCGGTGGACCGGCACCACCGCGCGCCCGGACCTGCGAACAACTTCTCGGCCTGCCGTCAGAGCCGCGCGGGTTTCCCTGGCCGAGAATCGGGTTTTCCCTCGAAGCCGGCCGAGTCGGGCATCCGGCGGCCACCGGCCGGAAGACCCGCTTCGCGAGCGCCGCGCGGGCACCTCACCTCATCGGACCAGGCCAACGGCCCGCAAATGATCCGCGAACAAATCCCGACACGGATCGTGACACCCCGGACACCCCCGTTCACGGGATGCCCGTCGGTGGCGCGGGCGGTTTCGCGGCCGACCCGGGCGTACCGGCTTCCAGGGCGGTGGCGGCACTTTCATCTCCTACCCGAACTGGCCTACCCGAAGGTGTCGACAAATGGCATTCCGCGCGCACCCGCCAGTAGGGGCCGGCTCCTGGCCGGGAGTCGGACCGGGCAGATCGAGCCTCACGGGAGGGAGTCGATCTGGTGCACCAAGTCACCGATCGGCGCCNCCCCGATAAGGGATATTTTCGGGCGAACACCCACGTAGAGTCGGCAAAAATGCCTGCTGGTCCGTCGATGAGAAAGATCGACAAGCCGCCGGAACGATCTTTCGGTAGATCGACGCGGGCCCTGCGATCAGCACGAACCGCCTCCCGACCGCGGGCCGATCGGGCAGTACGCGAACCGTCGGCACCCACACTCGACCGATTTCATCCACCGGTACCCGAAACTTCACCATCAACCGGACATTGGTAGCTTTCCGTGTCAGTCGAGACAGACCGGCAAACGCTGATCCGCACCCCGCGTCGACCACCACCTTCCACGGACAGGTGGACCGACGGGCGCCGTCGGCGCGTGCCACGGTGACTCGTCAAAGTCAGGGAGAGGGATTCATGCGCATCAACAGAATGCGGGCCGTCACGGCCGGCGTTCTCGGTGCGGCGCTGACCGCGGCGGCGATACCCGCCTCGGCCGAGCCCACGCCGACGGCAACCGCGACCACCGACATAACCAGCGGCATTTTTGCGAGTCCGGAGGCCACCTGGCCCGCCGACAGTGGCGTCACCGTCGACCTGGACCCGAGCGCGTCCCCCAGCGCATCGCCCAGCCGCGGCGCGAGCGCACTGCCGACGACCCCGGTTCCCAGCCTGCGAGCCGCCACCACCAGCCCGGCGGCGAAACCTACCGGCACTGGTGACGCGGCGCTCGACCAGTTTCTTTCTCTGCTGCCGTTCAGGATTCCCTTCGACCGGGAGATCAACGGCATTGAGGATTTCGAGACCAACCCGCTGGCCCTCAGCTACACCTGTACCGCCCATGGTCCGCTCTGGGAGATCAGGAACCGCTCGGACGAGACCTTCGGCTTCGGCTGGTTCGACACCAGTCAGGGCTCCGGGATCTCCACCATCGCACCCGGCGAGTCGATGCTCCTTCCGACCCGCGCACTCGCCGTGATCGCCTCCCCGTGGAACGCGTCCACCGGCCGCCTGCTGGTCACGGTGCCGGCGGTCGGCATCGCCAACTGCGCCGGCGGGACCGGCGGCGGCGGGCTACCGGTACCGACGAAGTCCGGCGTCGGGGGCGCGGCTGGCGGCGGGGTCAGCACGAGCACACCCGGGGCGGGCGGGGCAGGCGGCGGAACCGGTGGCTCCGGCGGCGGTGTCGGCGGCGGCGGCGCAACGCCCACTCCCGGCGAGGTGGGCGGCGGCTCCAACGGCGGCGGGGGCGGCACCGCCGGTGGCGGCGGAACCAGTAACGGCGGGGGTACCGGCGGCGGAACCTCCGGCGGCGGGACCGGAGCGCCCGGCGGCGGCGGGACCGGCGGCGGCACACCCGGCGGCGGCGGCGAAGTGCCGGGCGGCGGGGTGCCCGGCGGCGGCGGAGTGCCCGGCGGCGGCGGAGTGCCAGGCGGCGGCGGAGTGCCAGGCGGCGGCGGCACACCCAGCGGCGGAGGCGGAGTGCCCGGCGGCGGCGGAGGCGGCGGAGTGCCCGGCGGTGGCGGAGGCGGCGGTGGCGGAGGCGGCGGCGGAGGCGGCGG
>NZ_LRTK01000012.1 GCF_001636565.1 Frankia sp. EI5c | reverse complement strand
GGCGGCGGTGGCGGAGGCGGCGGCGGAGGCGGCGGCGGCACACCCAGCGGCGGAGGCGGCGGCGGCGGCGGTGGCGGCGGTGGCGGCGGTGGCGGCGGCGTACCTGCCGCGGCGCCGGCGGTGCTGTCGGCCGTTCCCGGCGTCCCGTACTACACCGGTTAGGTTGCCTGCCTTTCGGCACTGACGCCGCCGGGTCCCGGCAGTGGGCGGATCATTCCCTGCCTGCCGCCCCGAGCCGGTACGGCTGAGATGCGCTGCCGCGCGGGTCAGGACGAGTGGTCCTGACCCGCGCACGCACGTGGCGACCCGACCGGCCTCAGCTGCCTGGCCGGCGGGAACGACGGCGCGTCGGGCGGTGAGCCGCATCCGGGCGCACCGCGTTTCTGAGCACCTCCCGCAGGGCCGCGCCGCCCCGAGCCGGGTCATCCGGCGGCAGTCGCAGCATCACGCCGAGCTGAAGCGCATGCAGCAGGAGCAGCGACGACAGCCGACTGGAGATCACGTCGCTGCCCATCGGCAGATCCGCGCCCCCCACCACCAGCAGAACGGTGGCGAGGTCGGTGATGGGGCCGGCGGAGTAGCTCGTGATCGCGACGACCGGTGCGCCGGCGGCCCGGGCCGCCTCGGCCGCCCGCAGCGTCGGCTCGTTCGCGCCGCTGCCGGTGATCACCATGCAGACGTCCGCCGGTGCGAGCAGACGAGCGGCGAGCTGCTGCGTGATGGAGTCCGTCGCTACCGGCTGGTGTTCGACTCGCTGGACGTCGGCAGCCTGCTCGCGAACACGCTGCTGATCGCGGCGGCGACCGCGGTCGGCCAGCTGGTGGTCTGCCTGCTCGCCGCCTATGCGTTCGCCGCCTGGGAATTCCGCGGGAAAGGCCTGTTCTTCCTGCTTTTCGTCGCCACCCGGCTGGCTCCCTTCCAGGTGACGATGGTGTCGAACTACCTGGTGCTGTCCAACCTCGGGCTGCTCAACACCCTGGCCGGTGTCATCGTGCCCAACCTGTGCTCGGCGCTGGCGGTCCTGCTGCTGCGGCAGCACATGCAGGCTTTCTCCCGGGAGCTGCTGGATGCCGCGCGCATCGACGGGCGGGGTTCCTGGAGCACCCTGTGGACGGTCGTGGTGCCGAATCTGCGCCCCGTCCTCGCCTCGCTGTCGATCCTGCTGTTCATCACCGCCTGGAACGACTACCTGTGGCCGGCCCTCGTCCTGCCGCGGGCGAACTCGGTGGTACAGCTGGGCATCCGCGGCTTCATGGGGGCTGAGGGCGACGCGTGGGGCGCGATCATGGCCGCGTCCGGGCTGGCCTGCCTGCCCATCTTCTCGATCTACCTGGTGATGCAGCGCCAGGTCGTGGACGCCTTCGTCCGCTCCGGACTGCGCTGAGCGGCAGCGCCAGCGCCAGCGCCCCGCGGCCGACGCGGCCAGGACCCCGCCGGCCCATTTCGGTTTCTCCCCGCCCAGAAGGACACCTATCGAGAGGTTGACGTATTCAGTCCCACGACACGCACCCCCGCCATTGCTTCGGACGCCGGCCCTGACCACCTAGGTTTGGGGAAATCGTTCGTCGTGGCGGTCCGGGGGAGAAAATGCGGATCATAATCGCTACCGAGGCGCGATTTCATCGGGACAACCGCGGCCGAATTCTGACAACGAGCACCGCCGCCGCCTATCCGATGTGGGCGAACTATCTCGCGGTCTTCGACGAGGTCCTGCTGCTCGCGCGGGTGGCCCAGGAAGCCGCCGGGGATGCGGACAGCCCGGTGGAAGGCCCCGGCGTGCGGGTCGCGCCGCTCCCCTCCTACCGCGGCGCCGCCGGCTCCCTCCGGCGGCTGCCCGCACTGCGGGCCGCGGTCCGCCGGGTGGTCACCGAGCACGCGTCGCCGGCCGCCGGCCCATCCGTTCACCACGCCCGGGTGCCCGGCCTGATCGGCACGCTGCTCACCACCGAACTGCGGCTGCGGGGCATTCCGTTCGGCCTGGAGGTCGTCGGGGACATCGCCGAGGTCCTCGCCGACCGGCCCGCGGCATCCGCCGTCGCCGGGCGGCTGGTCGCCGGCCAGTGCCGGGCCGCCGCCGCCGTCAGCTACGTCACCCGGCACACCCTGCAGGGAAGGTACCCGGCGCGGCCGGGGGTCCCCACCGTGAGCTGCCCAGGGGTCCGGCTCCACCCGGAGGACTTCGTCCCGGCGCCGCGTCAGCCCCCGGCCGGCCGGGGAGCCGGCCCGGCCGCGAACGGTCCGGGAGGCCGACCCGTCCGCCTGCTGACCATCGGCTCGCAGGAGCGGATGTACAAAGGCCATGACGTCCTCGTCGCCGCGGCGGCCCGGCTGCGCGACCGCGGGGTGCCGCTGGCCCTGACCATTGTCGGTGACGGGCGCCACCATGACGAGATCGTCGGCGCCGCGGCGGCCCACGGGCTCGGCGGCACGACCCGTTTCGTCCGGGCCCTGTCCAGCCGGGCCGAGATCCGCGCGGCGTTCGACGAGGCGGATGTCTTCGTACTTCCGTCCCGCACCGAAGGTCTCCCCCGGGTGCTGCTGGAGGCCGCGGCCCGCGGCCTGCCCGCCGTCGCCTCGGCGGTCGGCGGGGTCGTCGAGGTGCTGCCAGGGGAGTACCTGGTGCCCCCGGGCGCGCCCGAACCACTCGCCGATGCCCTCGCCGGCCTGCTGGCCAGCCCTCACCGGTACGCGGCGGCCTCGGCGCGGAACCTCTCGACCGCGCGCGAGTACGCGCTGGACCGGATCCGTCCGGTGCTGCACGGCTTCCACCGGACGCTGGAGGAGGTGGCCGCGACCCCGCGCGCCGCGGACACCGGCGGCGCGCGGACACCCGTGACCGGCGGGTCCGGCTGGTGACCCGTACCTCGGTCACCACGCCGGGCGGCACGACGACCGTGCTGCACGTCTTCGGAGTCATGGACCGGGGCGGGGCGGAGCTGTGCTTCGTCGACCTGCTCCGCCGGTTCGACCCGGACCGCGTCCGGTTCGTCTTCGTGACCCTCACCGGCCGTCCGGGCGCCCTCGCGGGTGAGATCGCCTCCCTCGGTGGATCCGTGCGCGCGTGCCGGCTCGGTCCCGGCTTCCCGGTGCGCTTCCTGCGCCTGCTGCGCGAGTTGCGGCCGGACGTCGTCCACTCCCACGTCGCCACGTTCTCCGGGGTGATCCTGCTGTTCGCCCGCGCTGTCGGCGTGCGGCGCCGGGTCGCCCACCTCCACAGCACCAACGACCGGCACGGTCAGAGCCTGCGCGGGCGGGCGCAGCGGCGGGTCCTGCGCCGCCTGATCGACTGGCTGGCCACCGACATCATCGCCGTGGCCGAAGGCGTCATGACCGGGATGTGGCGCGCCGACTGGCAGCGCGACCGCCGCTGCCGGGTCCTCTACAACGGGCTGGACTTCACCGCCTTCGCCCGGGCCATCGAGGCGGCGGAGACACCGGCGGCGGTGCCGGCAGAGACACCGGCGGCGGTGCCGGCGGAGATAGCGCGGGCGCCGAGGTCCATCGTCCACGTCGGCCGGCCGCATCCGGTCAAGAACCGGTCGGGAGCCGTCGAGGTTCTCACCGCGCTGCACCAGGCCGGGGTGCCNGCCCGGCTGCGCATCGTCGGACGCGAGGATCCGCGGGAGTCGGCGGATCTCCGCCGCCGGGCGGAACGCGGCGGCGTCACGCACGCGCTGGAGCTTGCCGGGGAGTCGTTCGACGTCCCCGGTGTCCTGGTCGCCGCCGATCTGATGCTGCTCACCTCGCACCACGAGGGCCTGCCGACCGTCGTGCTCGAAGCCCGCGCCGTCGGCACCCCGGTCCTCGCTCCCGACCTGCCCGGCGTCGTCGAGATCGCCGGACTGCTCGGCGGAGTGACGACGGTGCCCCAGGGGGCGGCGCCGGAGGTCTGGGCGGCGGCCGCGGCCGGACTTCTCACCACCACGCCTACACCGCGGGAGCGGCGGCGGGCCCTGCGCGAATTCGGCTCGTCACCTTTCGTGATGGAAAGGTGGCACCGCGAGCTGAGCCGGGTCTGGGAGCAGTGATCTACGACCTGGCCCGCCCGTCGGCGGGCAACCTGCGGCTGCTCGCCTTCCGCCTGGGTTCGGTGGGCACGCTCGCCACCCTGCTGGCCTGCTCCGGCACGATCTCGTCGCTGCCGCTGGACCGAGCGGCGACGGTGACCCTGCTCGCGGTCGGCGTCCTGGTCGTGCTGTGCGTGCGGGCCCGTCCGCTGGGCATGTGGGCGTTCTCGTCGGTCTATCTGGCTCTGCTCACGCTGTTCCACTTCGGCCTGGCGGTGCTGCTTGCCNTGCACCGACCACTGACCACCAGCGACCGGCAGCTGAAGTTCGGCTGGCTGCTCACCGGGTCGACCAGCCGGATTCTGTTGATCGCGGCGATCGGGGTGGCGGCGGCGGCGACCGGCATGGCCCTCTGCCCGGCACCGTCCGGCAGGCGCGGGAGATCCCGCCCGTGGAACACGACGGCCCCGGCGGCGGGCCCGGCCGGGCCCGCCGCCGCCGCCGTCGCCGGGGCCGTCGGGCTGACGATCCTCGTCATCTCCGCGGTCACCCTGCTCGCGGTGTTGCTCCGCGCCGGTGGCACCGCCATGCTCCTCGGTTCGTACCAGGACCTCCGGGACGTGGCATACCGGAGTCCGCTGATCCCCTACCTGGATTTCGGGCTGGGATTCGGCCTCATGCTGCTGGCCGTCAACGGCTCGCCGCGCCTCCGCCTCGCCGGTTTCACCTTCTTCGCCCTCTTCGCGCTGGTCGGCCTGCCACTCGGCATGCGGGGAACGATCCTGTTCCCGGCCGCCGCGGCCGCGGTGGCCGTCGCCGCGCGGCGCGGCCGGCAGGCCGGCCGCTCGTCCCGCTCGGTGGCGGCGGCGCTGGTTGTCGGGCTCGTCCTGCTGAGCGTGGTCGGCGCGCTGCGGGACATTCGGCAGCACGGCCTGGCCGAGGTCTCCATCAGCGACATCGGTTTCGGGCCGCTGGACGGCCTGGCGGAGATGGGCGCGTCAATCCGCCCGGTGGCGGAGGTCGCCGCCTGGCGCGACGAGATGGGGGAGCCCGCGGCCGGCGGCCGCACCTACACCGGCCAGCTCACCCGGACGGTCGAAGGCCGGCTGCTGGGCATCCCGCAGCCGTCGGCGGTGAGCGACCCCCGACTGTTCAACCGGGTCATCCAGACCCGGGTGGGGCCGATCGGCGGATCCCCGATCGCGGAGGCCTACTACAACTTCGGCCTGACCGGTGTGATCGCCGTCCTGGCCGTGATCGGACTGCTGTGCGGCTGGCTCGACACCCGCTCGCGGCGGGCGGAAACAGCTTCCGCGATCCTGTTCGTCCCACTGCTGATCGGTGTGCGCAACGACTTCACGCCGCTGGTGATGCAGACGTTGGTCGGCGCGCTGATCGTGTTCGCCGCCCGCGGCACCGGCCGGTGGTGGCAACACCACTCCCCCATCGCCCCGGTTGCCCCCGTCGGCGACCCGGTTGACCTCGTCGGCCCGGTCGACCCGGTTCGTCTCGTCGACCCGGTTGACCAGGTCGGCCTCGTTGACCAGGTCGGCCTCGTTGACCAGGTCGGCCCGGCGGGCACCGCGGAACCGGCCCCGGCCGACGCGGGAGAGCCGGGGCAACCGTCTCCCGGGCCGTCGCCGGCGGTGGAGCCGACCGGGTCGCCGGTGCTGGCCACGCTGGAGTCGCGGTGAGGCCCGCCGAGGTTTCTGCGGGGCCGCCCGAAGTCACGGCCGAAACGTCCGAGGACACGGCGGCAACGTCCGAGGACACGGCGCGGACGCCCGGAGTCGCCCGCCCGGCCATGGTCGTCTCCGGGGCGGCCCTGACCTCCGCGCTGCTCAACCTCGTGATCGCGGTGACGACCGCGCGTGAGCTGGACACCGCCGGCCGCGGCGAACTGGTCCTCGTCCTCACCGTCGTCGGAGTGACCACCGTCTTCGTCACCCTCGGCACCGGCACGGCCGCCCGGTTCTACCTCGGCCGAGCGGACCGGCCGGTCACCGCCGACCAGATGCTCGGCCTGACCCTGCTCCTCGTGGTCCCGCAGTTCCTGACCACGACCACGATCATCGGGCCGACGCTGTGGCTCGTGGACGCGCCGGCCGGCGGCACGCCGCTGATCCTCGCCGCCGGCTCGCTGGCCGCGGTGACGCTGGTGGGTCTGCAACTGCTCGAGATGCTGAATGCGGTCGGGCGGGTGATCACCTCGGCGGCCCTCAACACGGCGGGCTGTGGGCTGCAGCTGACAGCCGTGGTCGCCCTGAGCCTGCCGGAAGGCCCGCTGCGGGTCACCCAGGTCATCGCCGCGTTCGCGGGCACCGCCTTCCTGCAGGGCTCGGCCGCCGCGCTGCTGCTGCGCCGCGCGGGCCTCATCACCCGCCCCAGGCTGGACCGCACGGCCAACCGGCTGCTCATCCGCACCGGGGTGCCCGCGCTCGGGATGAGCGCCGCGATGTCCATGGCGTTCCGCCTCGACCGCTACCTGCTCGGCGTGATGTCGGGTGTCTCCGCCGTCGGCGTGTACAGCGTGGCCGCCACCGCCAGCGAGATCCTCCGCCTGGTCCCGGCGTCGTGGGGCCAGGTGATGGGCCATCGGGTGTCCAGCGGCGCGATGGGCAGCCGCGCGGTGTCGGCCCAGATCCTGCGGGTCGTGGCCGTGATGTCCGTGGGCGCGGCCCTGCTGTGGTTCGGGGCGGAGCAGGTCATCCTGCTCTTCTTCGGCCCCGGCTACGAGGGCGCCGTCGGGCCGCTGCGGGTGCTGCTGCTGGCCGAGCTGCTGCTGATGCCGTTCCAGATCGACGCGCGGGTTCTCAACGGGCAGGGCCGCACCCGAGCCTGCGGCCTGGCCGGGCTGATCTGCCTGGTTCTCGTCGCCGCGGCGGACGTCGCCCTCATTCCCGTGGCGGGCATGGTCGGCGCCGCGTGGGCGAGCGCCATCGCCTACGCCGCCGCGAGCGTGCTCACCCGGATCGCGGTCCTGCGCGCCTCCCGGGGGCCGCGCGCCGCCCCGGCCACCGACGAACCACCCCACCCAGGCCGAAAGGATCACATCGTGGCCAGCTCCCCGCCCGCCGCGGCGCCACCAGCGACGGCCGCCCGCCCGCGGCCCCGGCCCCGCGGCGGCGGCCCCCGGCACCGCGCGGGCGGTCCGTCCACCAGGACCGTCGCCATCGCTGGTGCGACGTTCCGGGTCAGCTGGCTCCCCGGCCCGCACGAGGGACGGCTCGCCTTCTTCTCGACCCGCGCCGACGCGTCCTACTGGGACGGGCTGTGGCAGGGCGTGGAGGCTCAGTACGCCCGCTGCCGGCGCGGTGACCTCCCGCACCAGCTCCGCGCGACCTTCCTCCGATGGGCACCGCCGGGTGGCCGGGTACTCGAGGCCGGCTGCGGGTTGGCGTACTTCACCGTCGCGGCCCGGGCGCGCGGTTTCGAGGCGGAGGGAGTCGACTGGGCGCCGGAGACACTCTCCCGGCTCGCGGCCACGCTGCCGGACGTGCCGGTCCGCCGAGCCGACGTCCGCCGGCTCGACTGCCCGGACGGCAGCTACGACGCCGTCTACTCACCCGGTGTCTGCGAGCACTTCGCCGAGGGTCCCGAGGAGGTGCTGGCCGAGACCTTTCGGGTGCTGCGCCCGGGCGGCGTCGCCATCGTGTCGACACCGTGCTTCAACCGCTACCTGCGGGGACGGCGCCGCTCCTTCCCCGTGGGCCGGCCATACCCGGGCGCGCGACCAACCGGGAACCCCCTGCCTTCCCCGGACACACAGCCGGCCCCGGACACACAGCCGGCCGCGGCCGCGGCCGGACGGCGGCGCGATGCCGAAACCCGGGCCGAGGCGGACTGGAGCCGCTTCTTCCAGTACGCGTTCACCCAGGAGGAGATGACTGCCATCCTGCGGCGGCTGGGCTTCGAGGTGCTCGCCGTCCATCCCTACGGAACCCTGCTGACGCTCAGGACCTGGACGTTTCCCTGGCTGTCCCGGCTGCCCGGGCCGGCGGCCAACGCGCTCGGCCGGGCGCTCGACCACCTGCCCGGGCTGCGCCAGTGGGGTTCGAGCTGTGTCTGGGTGGCCCGCCGCCCGCACCCCGACACCGCCGCCGTGCCACATCCACGGACAGCTGCGGAGCCCGCTCACGGCAGCGGGGTGGCGGCCCGATGAGGATCGCCGTCGTTCTCAAGACCGGCAACGGCTGCCTCTGGACGATCCCGATCCTGACGGAGCTGCGGGCCCGCGGCCACGAGGTCCGGGTCCTCATCCCCGAGGTCGACAGCCCGCTCGGGCGCCGTTGCGCGCAGCTGGGCATACCCGTGCAGGCCAGCCCGGCGCCGGCCCGGTCACGCTCACCGCTGCGGCACGCGGCCAGTGTGTGGCAGCTGCGGGCACTGCTGCGCCAGCTCGATCCGGACATCGTGCACTACCACCTGTACGCCTCGGCGGTGCTCACCCGGCTCGCGACGCTGGGACGGGGCCGCGGTGGCCGCCCGGCGCGGGCCCACATGGTCGCCGGTCCGCTCTACCTGGAGAATCCGCTGATCAGGGCGGTGGAGCGGCACTTCGCCCGCCTCGACGACGTCGTCATCTGCTCCTCCGGGCATCTGCGTGAGCGCTACCGGGATCTCGGGCTGCCCGCCACCCGGCTCCCCACCGCCTCCTACGGTGTCGATCTCGAGACGTTCACCCCGGCCGCCGGGGAGGCCAGGGCGAAGGCACGAGCCGATCTCGGCCTCGATCCCGCCGGTTTCGTCGCGGTGTGCGTCGCCTACTTCTACGCACCGAAACGGCTGGTCCACCACCAGCAGGGAATCAAGGGCCACCAGGCACTGCTGCGCGCCTGGTCCCTCTTCCGGGAACAGGCCGGCCTGGAGCGGGCCGGCCGGGGGGCCGCCACCCTGATCCTGGTGGGTGGCGGCCACGGCGCGGCCGGAGCGGCCTACCGCGACCGGATCCGCTCCTGGGCCGGCCGACTGCCCGGTGCCGACTCGGTCGTCTGGGTCGACTCGACCGCGGACGTCCGCCCCTACTACGCGGCGGCCGACGTCAGCGTCAGTCCGTCGCTGTCGGAGAACTACGGCGCGGTGGCGGAGGCGTCCGCCTGCGGGGTGCCGAGCATCGCCTCCGCTGTCGGCGGCCTGCCCGAACTGGTCGACGACCGGACGGGCTGGCTGGTGCCCCCGAGCGACCCGCTGGCCCTGGCCACTGCACTGCGCTCGGCGTTCGACCTGCACGGCACCCGGCAGAGCGGCCCGCGGAACCCGCCGGAGCGAACGGAACCAGCGGAGCGGGCGGAACCAGCGGAGCGAACGGAACCAGCGGAGCGGGCGGGGGACAGCCTGCGCGCACGGGGGCGGGCAGCGCGGCACAGGGCCGAGGAGATACTCGACCAGCAGGCCAACCGGCGTTTCCTCGCCACCGCGGTGCTCGAAGCCACCCAGCAGGCCGGCAGATCACCGCTGGGCGCGCACCGACTGGGCGGGAACGGACTGGGCGGGAACGGACTGGGCGGGAACCGATAGAGCGGGGACCGACTGGGCGGGAACCGAGGACCGCAGCGGCACCGCGGGCACCCCGCCCACCCGCGCGCCGGGCGGCACATCGGACGTCACCACCGCCCCCGCGCCGACGACCGCACCGTCGCCGATCGTCACCCCGCGCAGCACCGTCGCCTTCGCCCCGATCCAGACGTCCCGGCCGATCGTGACCGGTGCGGCGGCGAACTTCATCGCGGCACCGGGCGTGCCGGGGGCGACGACATGGTCCTGGTCGCGGACGACGCTCATCTCCGCCAGCAGGGCGCCCGCTCCCACGACGACGCGCTGGCGGGCCACCACGAAGGCTGCCGGGCCGAGGGTGTGCGCCCCGAGATCCAGCAGCGCCCCGTCGGCCACCTCCAGGTGCACGTCGCGGGTGAGCACCGTCCCGCGGATGATCATGCGGCCGCGCGGGGCACAGCGGATCACGCAGCGCGGCCCGATGAACGAGTCGAAGCCCACGCGGACTCCCGGCCGAGTCACCCGCACCAGGACGATCCGCGCCCAGGACGCCGCCACAGCCACGCCGCGCTGGCCGCGCCGCACCCACCGCGCATAGCGCACCCTGCGGGGACCGGCACCGGATGCCCGGACGTCACGATCACTCTTTGGCACGACGCAACTCCATCCAACAACCTGACGCGACGTCATACTTACTGGGAGTAATATTTTGGGGTGAGCATAGCCGCCTACCCGACACGCCAGGGGTGTTGCGAAACCGGCGCCGCACCGCGTCCACCCCGGCAGATCCGGCCCCGGCGAAGCCGCCCCCGGCCCGCACGGCCCCGCCAGTACACCTCGGCGCCGGGGACGGGAGCCCACACCACGGGCACGGGAGCCGCGGGAGCCGCAGGAGAGGGAGCAGCCGAATGAAGATCGTGGTCACCGGCGGTGCCGGCTTCATCGGATCCCATGTCTGCGGCGAGCTGCTCCGGCGCGGCGTACCGGAGGTCGTGGCGTTCGACGATCTGAGCACCGGCACCGCGGCCAACCTGGACGGGACCGGCGCCGACCTGCGCACCGGCACCATCCTCGACCGCGACGCCCTCGCGGCCGCCTGTGCCGGCGCGGGCAGTGTCATCCACCTCGCCGCGCTGCCCTCGGTGCCGCGGTCGCTCGCCGACCCGATCGCGTCACATGAGGCGAACGCGACCGGCACGCTGAACGTGCTGGACGCGGCCCGCACCACCGGTGCCTATGTGGTCGTGGCTTCCTCGTCGTCCGTCTACGGCACCCAGCCCGGGTTCCCGCGTACCGAGGACATGGCGGCCTACCCGGTCAGCCCGTATGCTGTGAGCAAGCTGGCCGCGGAAAGCTACGCCGCGGCCTACGCCCGCTCGTTCGCCGCCCCTACGCTGGCCGTCCGCCTGTTCAACGTGTTCGGGCCCCGGCAACGGGCCGACAGCCCCTACGCCGCGGTCATACCCCGCTTCATCCAGGCCGCGCTCACCGGGCAGCCGCTGCAGGTCCACGGCGACGGGCTGCAGACCCGTGATTTCACCTTCGTCGCCTCGGTGGCGGATGTACTCTGCGAGGCCGCGATTCGGAAGATCACCCACGACCGGCCGGTCAACCTGGCCTTCGGGACCAGAACCAGCCTGGTCACCGTCATCGACCTGCTGGCGCAGGCCCTCGCCCGACCGCTGGACGTCGTGCACCTCGACCCGAGGCCCGGTGACGTGCGGGACTCGCAGGCCGGGACGGATCTCTTCCGGCGCCTCTTCCCGGCGGCCCGGCCGCACGACCTGCTCAATGCCCTCACCGACACCGTGGCCTGGCATCGGCAGCAGGCTGTGGCCGCGTCCATGCCTGGCTGAACCGCGCAACCGCGAACCGCGGAAGGCCGGCGACTCCACGGTCCAGCTCTCCGCCAGGGCGGGAAGTTCGGTACGATGACCGGAGCGGGGCCGTTAGCTCAATTGGCAGAGCATCCGGCTTTTAACCGGTGCGTTCAGGGTTCGAGTCCCTGACGGCCCACGTCGAGAGGCATTTCCTAAATATTTTTCCAGGGTTTCAAGGATCTTCTCCTTGGAATTTCCCGGGCTTCCTGAGTGCTCGCGGACCTGCCCGATCCCGTGCATCTTCGCGAGCCTCTCGCCCATCGCTCCGAGAGCTGGCATCATGCCGGCATATCGGCGACACCCCCTGGATCACCAGCCTCCGGCCATATACTCAGGCACCACCGGGCCACACGGCAGTGTGGCCTCGTTCCGAAGGTGAGGTTCTCATCGCTATATCCTCGACATCCCTGTTCTCCGCCCCGGAGACGGCGCAGTCTCGGCCCCGCCAGGCACCGCCGCCCCCGTCCTGCGACCTCTTTCGAGCACCCGACTTCGGGGACTCGCACACCGACGCCTCCGACGCCCCGGACCGCGGGCCTTCCGTTCACCAGACCTCCGTCCCGGAGTGGTCCACACCCCCGGCCTCCCGCCGCTCGCCCCGCCCAACCGGGCGCGGCTCGTCGACGAGACCGCAGGCGCACAACCGCCGAGCCTCGAACCGGTAGGACCGCTCTCCCCTCAAAAAACCCGAATCAGACACCTCCGCGTGACTTGGTGACGACTCCCCGAGAGTCGCGGTGGTGTTCTTCGTAGTCTCCTGTTTGCCCACCAGATCGGCCCCCGGCACGCTCTCCCCGGCCGGCTGGACGCCGCCAGGCCCGCTTCCTCAGCCCGGATCAGGCCACCAGGAGCGGGAGCGGCGCGGCGAAAGTCGGTCGTCGGCGAAGGTCGGTCAGGAGGTTTCGGCGTGCGGCGACGAGTCGGCCGCCGCCTGGGTCAGCTGCTGGTTGAGCCGCTGGGCTTCGGCCAGCTGGTCTTCGAGAATGACGATGCGGCAGGCGGCGTCGATCGCGGTGCCCTGATCGACGAGTTCGCGGACGCGGGCGGCGATGCGCAGTTGGTAGCGGGAGAAGCGGCGATGGCCACCTTCCGAGCGCAGCGGTGTGATCAGGCGGGCTTCGCCGAGAGTCCGCAGAAAGGCCGGCGTCGTGCCGAGCATCTCGGCCGCGCGGCCNATGGTGTAGGCGGGGNAGTCGTCGTCGTCAAGGCTGTCGGCCGGCTTGCGTGTTCGTTCAGGGGTCATCGCGCCTCTCGGGACACATCGAGGGGCCCTGGCGCCATACGGCACCAGGGCCCCGGGGGGTTCGACACCATCTACCGGCCAGAATGCGCCGGATTCTGAGACCCGCCTACCCGCCCGAGAGGGTGGATGTGCGGGGATCGCGTATGCGTGACCGGGACCACCTTCCAATCCGGGGCCTGCGCGGTGACCGAGCGAGCCAGACCATCGCTCGGGCGATCCTGATGGTGCCTACTCCCCCTCTCGTCAACTGCGGTGTACTGCGGAACTTCCGCGGTGGTGCTCGGCGGCCTGCCCTGGCCGCCGCCCTGCTCGCGCCAGTTCATCTCTGACGCGACCACGCGACTCTCCTGGCTACGACAGGAACTTTACTCACGGCGACGGCCGGATGTCTACTTCAGCGAGGGTAGATTTTGGGTCTCCCAGGTGGGAGCTACCCGGCGGTGCCCCGCCGGCGCCCCGCGACCGGCCCCGCCCGACCGCCTCAAACCAGGCACGCCGAGGGGCCCTGGCGCCAATGGCGCCAGGGCCCCGAGATCCAACACAACACTATTGGTTTGGGTACATCAGGTTCCCTGAAGACGCGTGGCCGATCCCCGGAGGGCGGCCGTGCGTAGATCGCTGTGCGTGACCGGAAACCACCTTCCAATCCGGGGCCTGCGGCTACCGCGGCCAACCATCGCCGCGGGCCGAACCTGACGGGGCCTACCCTCCCACTCGTATCGCCTGATCGGGTATGCCGCACTTGCGTGGCGATGCTCGGCGGCCTGCCCTGGCCGCCGCCCTGCTCGCGGCAGTTCCTGTCTGCCGCGACCATGTGACTCACTTGGGTACGAGAGGAACTCTACCCAGACCAGAGCCCGATGTCTACTGCCACGGGAACAGATTTTCCCTGATCTAGAAGATAGCTATCCCGGGTCTCCTGATCAACGCAGCACCTGGTCACGACCCGGCGAGGCGAAGGATCTCCTCCCGGCCTGCCGCCGGATGCGGGCGGGATCCGCGACCTCCCACCCCGGCGGGAGCGCCCGTCGGCAACGCCTGTCCGGATCATCGCCGCCGCGAGGTTTACCTCCTCGCGCCTCGAACAGACCGGCAGGCGGGAGGCGATCGAACGCGGACACGCGGACACGCGGAGACCGCGGAGAGTGGAGGTAGCGGATGGCGTCATCGGACAGCGGGCGGCAGCGGCCCGAGCAGACGCAGGAGTGGCCCGGCGAAACAGCGGCGATGGAGCCCNGGCCCGCGGACGAGATGTCGTCCTACGTCGGGCGGAACCTGCTGGCGGGTCGGGTGGCGGTGATCACGGGCGGCGACTCCGGGATCGGACGGGCCGTCGCCGTGGCCTTCGCCAAGGAAGGCGCCGACGTCGCGATTTCCTATCTTTCCGAGCATTCCGACGCCGAACACACCGCGAAGCTCGTGGCCCAGGCCGGCCGACGCGCGCTGCTTCTTCCCGGGGACGTCGCCGACGAGGCCTGGTGCGTCGAAATCATCCGCCGCACGGTGGAGGAGTTCGGCCGCCTCGACGTGGTGGTCAACAACGCGGCGGTACAGCGCAGCTGCGACGATCTCACCCAGGTCACCGGCGAGGAGTGGAATTACACCTTCGCCGTCAACATCCACAGCTTTTTCTGGATCACGAAGGCAGCCCTCGCTCATCTGCCCGAGGGGGCCGCCGTCATCAACACCGCGTCGGTGAACNGGCTGCGCGGAAACGGTTCACTGCTGGCCTATTCGGCGACCAAGGGCGCCGTTCTGGCTTTCACCTACGCGGCCGCCCAGGCGCTCGCCGACCGGAGGATCCGGGTCAACGCCGTGGCACCAGGCCCGGTGTGGACTCCGCTCATCCCGGCGACTATGCCGCCGGAGAAGGTGGCCTCCTTCGGCTCCCAGGCACCGCTGGGGCGAGCGGCCCAACCGGACGAGATCGCCCCGAGCTATGTCTTCCTCGCGTCCGAACAGCTGTCGAGCTACTACAGCGGGCAGGTGCTCACACCGGTCGGGGGCGAGGCGAAACCGGGCTGAGCGGCGAGCGGCCGCCGCCGGCAGCGGCGGCGGCGGCGGCCCTGCCTACAGCCGCTCCGCGACGAACTCCGGTGGGTAGTGGCAGCGCCACTCGACGATCCTGCCCTCCTTGTTGACCCGGATGGAGTCCACGCCCTTGGCGGTCCGGCCGTCGGAGAAGTGGCAGGTGTACACGAACACAATCGTCTCGGTGCTCACGAAGGACGACTCGATCGAGTACCGGATGCCGGGAGCACGGCGCATCGAGTCGTCGATGTAGTCGCGGAAGTCGTCGTAACCGACGATGGTCGCCTTGTCGGGGTCGCCGGTCCGCCGCTGCACGAACGGCGAGTTGAACACGATGTCCCGGTCCACCGGCCCCAGGACGAGGTCGACGTCGTACTGGTTGAAGCCGTCCTCCCAGTGGCGCCGCAGCGCCGCCACGGCCTGCTCCTCGATCATGCGCGTCTCCTGTTCAGGGGCGTCGGTGCCCTGGTCCGCCGCCGGCCGGCCGCCTCCCGTGGAGGCACAGCTCACGCTAGGCCAGGGAACCGACCGGAACAAGGACTTAGTGAGTGCTTGCTCCCGAAGTGGGTGGGGTGACCCTGCGGATCACGATCTCGCCGCCCCCGAACGAGGCGACCACCTCGGAGTGCCGGAGGGCGTCCGCCACCGTCGGAAGCGTGCCCAGGGTGCTCGCGGCCAGGTCGCCGAGGACCAAGTAGTCGATGTCGGACCAGCCGTTCGGGAGGGTGCTCCGCACCGCCGGGTCGAGGTCGAGTTTGGCGAACCAGACGGGCACCGGGTCCAGCCCCGCCACGACGAGATCGGTCCAGATGTTGTCGTCGGTGACGACTACCTGACCCATCTCGTGGTGCTGGATCATCCATTGGGTCGCCTCCCGGCTGGGGGCGCCGTCGTCCGCGGTGAAGGCTTCGCGCAGTTGGGGTCCCCACTTCGCCGGTACCGTCGCCAGACCCACGATCAGGACACAGACGATCACGCCGGCCCGGACGGCGAACCCGACCGGCCCGGGGGTTCGGCGCAGCGGCACCACCCAGCGGGACAGCCGGTAGGCACCCCTGCCGACCTTCGCGCCGCCGTCCGCGCCGACGTCCGCGCCGCCGTCCGCGCCGCCGTCCGCGCCGCCGTCCGCGGTGCCCGCCGGCGGTTCCGGTGAATCGGAGTGGCCGCGCTGCGCCGGGATCGCCCCGCCCGCCCGGGCCTCGGGTCCCGGCCGCTGCCCGGGTCGGGGCAGATGCGCGCCCAGCACCTGGGAGCGCGCGCGCCGCGACGGTGCGATCGCGTCCGCGACCCCGGCCACACAGAGCGCGGCGAACGGAAGCAGTGACGTCACGTAGGCGTAGGGCAGATAGCCGTTGCGGGCCATGATCCCGATCTGGAGAAGCAGCAGGAACGCGACGGCGCGGAACCGGCGCACCGCGACCAGCAGGATGACCGCGGCGACCGCACCGGCGGCCACCAGATACGGATCGAGGTCGAGCCAGAACCGCACGAGGCCGCGGGCGTCGCTGTCGGGGTCGAACAGGCTGCCGCTGGAACCCCGTTCGACCAGCTGCCACCTGACCGACCACCACAGCGAGACGTGGCCGTCACCCTCGAACAGCTCGTTCTTGGTCACGGCGTAGAGAACGTAGGTGCCNGTGATTCCGGTGAGGAAACCGAAGAAGCTACGCCGCGCGAAACGCCAGTTCCGGTGGTCCCGGTTCTGCCAGAGCAGGAAGTAGACCNCGGGCACCAGGACGAGACTGGTTTCCTTCGACCAGAACGCGAACGCCAGGAAGATGCCGGCCCGGGTGGCCGCGCCGACACTGCGGTGCGGAGATGCCGCGCACACCAGGGCGGCAAGTATCCACAGCACGGCGATGTTGTCCAGGAAAGCCATCCGCTGGAACCAGACCGCGAGCGGCGAGACGGTGAAGAGCACGACCGCCAGGGCCGCGAACACCCGACGCATGCCCAGCCGCCGGCCCAGGGCGTAGACGAGGACGCAGCTGGCGACGTGCACCCAGAGCATGAACTCCCGGGCAGCGGTCACCGCGGTCGCGGACCGGTCGAAAGCCTGCGTCAGCGTGGTGTAGAAGGCGANGGACAGCCATCCGCCGAACGGGTGGTCGTACCAGTAGGTGTAGTGCGCGATCTGGCCCCAGCGCTCGAAGGCGAACGCCTGGGCGGCGTAGGTGCCCTCGTCGTCGTTGACCCGGCCGGGCCAGCCGTCGAAGTTCACGCCGTGCAGCACCGCGGCACCGACGGCCAGGGCGAGCGCGAGCGCAAGCCCGCGCCAGCGCAGGCGGGCCGCGGTGGTGGCACGGCGGCGCAGCAGGCGCCCGGCCTCCCGCACGCCCGCCACGAAACCCTCTCGCTCGACGGGCCGCTCCGGCAGCGCCGGGCTGGCGGGCAGCGGGACGGCAGGCGGCGCCACGGCAGGGAGCGCCACAGCAGGCAGTGCCACAGCAGGCGGCGGGCTGGCGGGCGGCGGGACGGTGCCGCTCGGTGTCGCGGGCGGGTCGGCTGCCGGCGCCGTGCTCTCGGGCAGGCTGGTGGTGGTCACAGAGCACCTTCGAGTCCGCGGGGCGCGAGCTCGCGGGGGCCGGGCTCGCGCGGGGTGGGCACGGTGTGGTGGGCCCCGAGATGGGTGGTCTTCTCCCACTCAAGCTGGCCGCGCGCCAGCCGGACGGTGGCCCGCAGCGCGGCCGCGGAAAGCACCAGTTGGTAGAACGGCGCGCCGACGACGAGGCGGACGCTGTCCACCCAGGTGGCGCGCAGCCCGTAGGCGCGGCGGAACTCCTGGAAGGCGGCCTGTTCGGCGACGACCAGCATCACCGCCAGGCCCAGCGGCAGCCAGTAGAGCAGCACCAGGGTGACCGGTGCCCGCAGCACCACGGCCAGCAGCAGCGAGGTGGGCAGCAGCAGACCGGCGAGCGCCTGGAAGAAGGGCATCGCCAGCATCTCCAGCGCGAGCAGCCGCTGCCGCAGCGTCGGCAGGTCACGCCAGTCGCCCTTCAGCAGAACCTGGATGAAGCCGAGCATCCAGCGGCTGCGTTGGACCACCAGTTTTCGCAGGCTCTCCGGTGTCTCCTCCTGGGTGGTCAGCTCCGGGTGGTAGAAGACCAGCGTCCGTACCCGCGTGCCGAGGAGCGGATCCCCAGGTCACAGTCCTCGGTGAGGGCGGTGGCGTCCCAGCCGCCGAGAGCCGTCAGAACCTCCCGGCGGACGAACACCGTGTTGCCACCGAGCGGGATCAGTCTCGCCTGGGCCTGGAAGCGCAGCCGGGACATGAACCAGACGTAGTACTCGAGACAGTTGCGGACCCGCCACCACGAGGTCGACTCGTCGCACCAGGTGAGAAATCGGGCGGGCAGCCCTTTCCGTCCGCCCGGGGCGGCGGGCGAACCGTCGGGGGCGGCCGCCTGGTCCAGCTGGTCGGCCTGGTCCGGCTGGTCCGGCTGGCGGTCCGCCCGGATGTTCATGAGCTGCACGCCACCCTGGATGATGCCGACCTCCGGGTGCCGTACGGCGAGGGTGTTCACGTGGCCGAGCAGACCGGTGGCGAGCAGCGACTCGGCGTCGACGACGCCGATCAGGTCGCCGTGGCAGTACGGCCGGGCGTCCTCCAGTGACACCGGCTTGCTGCGCTGCTCTCCCCGCGGGGCGATCACCTCGACGGACGGGTACCGGTCCGCGTACCAGTGCGCGATCTCGCGGGTCTCGCGGTCGACCTCGTCNTCGGAGACGACCACCAGGATCTGCAGCAGTTCGTGCNGGTAGTCACCGGCCAGGATCTGCTGCAGGGTCCGGCCCAGGACGGGCTCGTCCCGCGCCGGCAGGATCAGCGAGATGGGTACCTGGTGCGGCTCCTGGTCGGCGAGGTCCACGTGATCCACTCGCTCGGGGCGCTGCCAGGCGAACTGGGTACGGCTCAGGGTGAGCGCCGCGACGACGAACATGACCAGGGACACCACCGACCAGAAGGCCAGCACCGTCCCGGTCGGGCCGAGGGTGGCGACCCCGACGGAGATGATCATCAGGATCACGAGCACGGTCAGTGATGCCCGGGGCCGGGGTCGAAGCCGGTGCCGCACCGGTCG
The DNA here is from genome assembly GCF_001636565.1 of Frankia sp. EI5c. Taxonomy (GTDB): domain Bacteria; phylum Actinomycetota; class Actinomycetes; order Frankiales; family Frankiaceae; genus Parafrankia. The sequence goes on along the minus strand of NZ_LRTK01000012.1, from coordinate 13,531 downwards.
CAGGATCCCGGTGGACCCGGACCCGGGAGCAGAGCCGAGCCCGGGAGCAGAGCCNGGCCCGGGAGCAGAGCCGGGCGCGGGCGGCTGCGCCGGATTCGGGCCGTCGCCCGGATCCCGGGGCGACGCCGCCGGCAGCAGGTCGTGGTCAGCGGGCATCAGCGAGCTCCGGAAGATCAGCCGCGTAGTCGGCGACGGTCGCGTTGGCGAAGTAGAGGACGCGCAGCCGGTCGTCGGTGCCGTACCCGGCCACCTGCGAGGCGTGCGCCACGCTGTAGGCGGAGCCGGCGGGCGCGGGCGGTCGGACCGCCAGCGGCACCCCCACCGCCCGCTGGGCGGCGTCGATCCCGGCGAGATCACCGGTCAGCCCGATCAACCCGCTGTCGAACTGGTCCAGCCACCGCCGCAGGACAGCCGGTGTGTCCCGGGCCGGGTCGGTGGTGACGAAGACGGTCCGCACCGCGTCGGCGACCCGGGGCGGGACCAGCGAACGGGCGGCCGCGATGTCGGCCATCGTCGTCGGGCAGACGTCGGGGCAGTTCGTGAAGCCGAAGAAGAGCAGCGTCGGCCGGCCGGCGGTCACGGTGGCGAACTCGAAGGACGCCCCGGCGGTGTCGACGAGTGTGAACGACGGCCGGCGATGGCCGCGGGCGGGAACCGTCCCGTGCCAGCGTTCCCCCGCCGGGCCCGCGGTCGCCGAGGTCGCCGTGGTCGGTGTGTTGCCCGCGGCGCCACTCAGCACGCCCGCGCGGGCCGAGTCGGCGCCGGACGCACCGCTGCCACAGCCCGCGGCGAGCGGGGCGAGGGTACCGGCGAGCGCGAGGAGGAGCGCCTCCCGCCGCCCGTACCCGCGCCGCTGCCATCCGTGCCCGCCGCACGGTTCGCTCATCGCCATCACTCGCAGACCACGTCGCCGGGCCCGGCCGGGCGTCCCGCGCCGGCCAGCCCGAGGGTGTCCGCGCCGACGATCCGCAGCGGCGCGATGCCGACGTCACGCAGGAAGGCGCAGTCCAGTGTCCGGCCGGCCGGGGCGACCCGGGGAACGCAGAAGGCGCGGGCTGCGCGGGCGTCGGCATAGTTGCGGTCACAGCCGTCGACGCCCGGCGGCACGGGCGACGGACTGCCGTTGCCGCGCGGAAGCACCCGGCCGCTCAGGTCCTGGTTACCCACCGGCACCGGAAGCTGGACCACCGGCACCGCGTCCCGCGCGCCGGTGCCGCCGGCCGGCGCCCCACCGCCCGGGCCGGTGCCGCCGGCCGTGGGGCCGCCCGCCGCCCGGCTCCGCTCCGCCCCCAGACCGGCATCGGTGGACGGCCCGCCGCGGACCAGCAGAACGGCCGTGAGCCCGCCGGCCACCAGTATCACCGCACCGAGCGCCAGCAGGATCCGCGCCCGATGGGGGGCGGCCCGGTGGCGCGCCCGGCGGGCGGGGCCCTCGGGTTCCCCGCTCATCCGACGTGCACCCAGCGCGCCACTGACGGGACACCCGCGGAGTCCTGCACGAAGAGCATGTAGTAACCGGGCGGTGCCAGGTTCGGGTTGCTCGGCACGGCGACCGAGATCGTCGTACCCGTGCCGGTGACGGTGAGGTCGACGCTGCGCTGGTTCGAATCGGAGGAGTGGGTCACCGAGGACGGGCGGATCAGCGTGGCGCGGCCGATGTCACCGCTCACGGTCAGGTCGTAGCTCTGCCCGTAGTCGAACTGCGCGGGGGCGGCGGAGACCGCCGGCCTGTCCCGGGACATGTACCACGGCGAATACACGGAGATGCCGAGGTCGAAGGAGCCGTCCGCGGGGTTGTTGCCGATCGCCGCGACCCGGCCGTCGGGCAACAGGAACGCCGACGAGTGGTACATCCGGTTGAGCGGATCGGCCGGCACCGGCGTGAACGTGTTCGTCACCGGGTCGTACAGCGACGCCTCGTGCACCGCGTACTCGTTGTAGTTGTGCCGGGCGCCACCGGTCTCCAGGNCCTTGCCGTCGGGCAGGATCACCGGGCTGACGTACATCTTTCCCGCGGCGAGGTCGGGGCCCGGCGTCCACGCCGGGTCAGGCGCGTTCAGGTCGATGATGTCGGTCTTCGCGGTCGGGTCCAGTGGGCTGTAGGTGTTCCCGCCGCCCAGGGTCAGCACCTTCTGCGCCTGCGCCGGCGGCAGCAGGACGCTGCCGCCCTGGTCCCGGAAGTCGATGTCACGCAGGCCGGCGACCTCGGTGATCGTGCCGGTGTCCACGTCGTAGATCTCCGAGCCGGAGGTTCCGGGCAGGGCGTTGCCGAAGGTGTGGGTGCCGGCGTAGAACAGCCGGCCGTCCGACATGAGGATCATGTTGGGGTACAGGCCCCAGTAGGAGTACGTCTGCTGGACCTCGTTGAGCGCCTTCCACCGGCGCCCGGCGGTGTCCCACATCTCGACCGAGACGTTGCCCGAGCCGTACTCGTTGAGCCCGCCGGTCGCGAAGACGTCGCCGTTGCCGAGGCTGACCAGGGTCGGATACCAGTGCCCGCCGCCGGGCATGTCCCCGAGGATCTCGTAGGTGCCGGCGATCGGGTCGAAGATGTAGGTCCGGTCGAGGCCGTAGTAGTTCTCGGTGGCCGTGGGGTAGGCCGCCGTCCCGCCGGCGAGCAGGATCCGACCGTCGGGAAGCTGGGTGTGGCCGACGCAGAACAGGTCGTCCGCGGTGGGCACGTCGGCGAACGTGCCGCCCACCGGGTCCCAGACCTTGGAGACGAACGCCTGGTTGTCGAAGTCCGTCTCGTTGTTGCCTGAACCCGCGACGAGCAGCACGTTGCCGGTACGCAGCACGGTCGCGTGGATCGAGCGGACCGGCGCCTCGTAGGGCAGCACCGTCCACGAGCCCTGGCAGTCGGCGGTGCAGCCGCCGGGTGGTGGCGGTGGCAGCGGGCCGGGCGCGCCGCCACCGGTGTAGCCGGCCCGGACGAGCCCGCCCCCACCGCCCTGGTAGTACTCGACCCGGACGGTGTGCGGGCCGGCGGTGACCGGGACGGTCGCGGTGAAGAGCGTCGCTCCCTGGTCCCGCCACTCGTCGATGACGACGGTGTCGTCAAGCCACATGCGCACGCCGTCGTCCGCGGTCACCGAGAAGGTCGTGGAACCGCCCCGGAACAGGTCGGTGCGCAGCCAGCGGACGGAGAAGTCGTACCCGCCGATGCCGGGCACCCCCGGGCCGGCCTCACCGAAGTCACGGCTCAGCGACGACTCGCAGCGCTCGGTGACCGGCGCGCCGGCGAGCGTGGTGTTGTCGAAGTAGGCCGCCGCCCACTGGATCGACGTGCACGACACGCCCGGTTCACCGGGATCGCCTGGTTCACCGGTATCACCGGGATCGCCGCCGGTCGGGGCCGCGGCGTAGCCGGCCCGGACGAGCGCGTCACCGCCGGCCTCGTAGTACTCGACCCGGACGGTGTGCTCACCGGCGGTGACGTCGACGTCCACGGTGAACGGGGTCGGGCCCTGGTCCCGCCACTCGTCGATGACGGGGACGTCGTCCAGGTACACCCGGATCCCGTCGTCGGCGGTGGCGGTGAACGTCACCGGCCCGGCCTGGAAGGTCTCGGTGCGGGTCCAGCGCACCGAGAAGTTGTCGGCGCCGAGCGCGCCGACCCCCGGCGCACCGCCTCCCCAGTCGTGGTCCACGGCGGCCTCGCACTGCTGGGTCGGGGTGCCCGAAAGCGTCCGTCCGCCGTAGTAGGCGGCGGCCCACTCGCCGGGCTCGCAGGACGGCGGTGGCGGCGGGTCTCCGGACCAGTCGAAGGCGACCACGGAGCCCCAGCCGTGCTCGTAGTACTCGACGACGACCTCGTGCTCACCGGCTGTGATCAACGGCTGCGCCGAGTAGGTGGTCGGGCCCTGGTCGACCCAGCCGTTGATGACGGTCTCGCCGTCGAGACGGACCCGGATCCCGTCGTCCGCGATGGCGGTGAAGGTGTAGGTGCCGGTGGTGGGGAAGCTGATGCTCTGCTTCCAGCGCACCGAGAAGTCGTCCGGGCCGAGGTCGCCCACGCCGGGCCCCTGGTCCCCCCAGTCGAAGTAGATCTGGCTGTCGCACCGGGCGTCGACCGGTGTTCCGGTCGGTTCCGTGCCTTCGAAGTAGTCTCCGGCCCACTGCCCGGCCGGGCAGGTGAGGGCGTTGGCCGACGATGCCAGCAGCGTCAGCGCACCGAAGTCCGCCAACGCCACCACCAGCAGGACCAGCACAATCCGCCGGCCCCGACTGGTCCATCCCTGAGCTGCCCGGCGCTGGCCGGACCGGCACGGATCCACGCTCATCTCAGCTCACTCCACCCCGGTCGGTCTCGGGCTCGGCCGCGGGCCCCGGTCGACGCGGGAGCGATAGATCGTCCGGTCCACGGCGACGTACCGGACGACCACCGCGGCCGCGAGAGTGATCAGGGTGGCCAGGCCGACGCCGAGGCCCCAGCGCTCGACGAGCAGCGCCAGCAGCGGGAGCCGCAGCACCAGATCAACGTTGTTGATCACCAGGAACGGCAGGAGGCGGCGCGGCGAGAAGCGCCGGCCGCCGTGCCAGACCAGCAGCTCGCAACCGACGAAGTTCCAGACGATCGCGACCTGCGTGCCCACCGTCGCCGCGACCACGTAGTTCAGGCCGGCCGCGTGGTGCAGCAGCCAGGTGCTCGCCAGGTTCGGCACCAGGCCCGAGAAGCCCACGATCGCGAACCGCGCCGGCCGCGGCACCCGCAACGCGAACAGCCGGCGCGCGAACCGCATGCCCTGGGCGAACGACGCGCTGGACGCACCGGTCTGGCGCTCCGCGAACCGGTACGCGACCTCACGCACACGCAGGTCACGGGATGACATCAGCAGCTCAAGCAGGATCTTGTAACCGTCGGGCCGCAACGCGTCGACGTCGAACGCCCGCACCCGAAGCAGGAAGAAGCCGCTCATGATGTCGGACACGCCCCGCAGGCGCCGGGGGAACGCCAGGCGGGCGGCGAGGTTCGATCCCGAGGAGATCAGCCGCGAGCCCGGCCGGCCAGCCCGTGTGCGCTCCCGCCCTGGATGTACCGGCTGCCGATGACCACGTCCGCGGCCTGTTCCCGGGCCGTGGCCAGCAGCGCCGGCACCCTCTCCGGCGGGTGCTGGAGGTCGCCGTCCATCACCACCGCGTGGGCCGAGGCGCACATCCGGATGCCCTCGCGCACCGCGCCGCCGAGGCCGCCGACGCGCTCCAGCGGGCCGCGATGCAGCAGGCGCACCGATATCCGGGACGTCTCGCCGACGGCCGCGATGACCGCCGGGGTCTCGTCGTCGGAGTCGTCGACGAAGATGACCTCGCAGGTCAGGCCGTCGAGCGCGGCTTCCAGCCGGCGCAGCAGCGGGGCGATGTTGAGAGCCTCGTTGCGGGTCGGCACGATCACGGACAGGGCCGGCGGCTCGCCCGGCGCGGTTGGCGCCGTCGCGCGCTCGGCCGGAGCCTCGGGTGTCGCGCGCATGGCTGGAACAGCTGGAACAGATGGAACGGCGGACGTCGCGCGGCGCGGCGGCGGCAGCAGGCGTGCCACATCTATTTCGCCGCCGGGCGCCCCGGACCCTTTCATCATGCGGCTCCGACCGGAGCTAAATGCAGCGTGGCCAGCATGGACCGATCCCCCAGTCGGTGGCCTGTCAAAATCGATAATATTTTCTACGGCAGATTCTTTTACGCCGGCCGAGGCGCCCTACCCCCGACCGAGAACAGGTACGGACGTACCGGCATCCTCGCGCCAGGAGAGAAGATTCACGCAGGACGACGCCGCCGCCCCCTTGGCCTCCAGTCGATGGCGGCCAGGCTGCGCGACGTTACTGACCCGCGCGATCGGCCGCGCAGCGCCGGAAACGGAGNGTGCGGCTCCACGCCACACATCGCGGCGCCGCCGCGCTCGCTACCCCAGCGACCGGGAATCGGTTTACCTAGTTGGCGTCAAGTGCGGAAACCCCCCAGCATCAGCAGCGGCGCCACCCTGCCCGTCAGGCATCGCGACTGTAGCACGGGAGCTATTAAGAACAGCAGGCCTCATCGCTACCAAGTGATGTCAACAACAACCGCGACGATTCGCTGACGACGTACACGGTTAGCTGCAAGCCCAAGGAGTACCCGAGCAGCACCGTTACATCCCGCCGGTCGTCACGCCATTAATTCTGTCGATGTCGCGGATTGTGGGCGAACCGACAGAAGTGGTCACAACCGACACCGACCGTGGCCGACCACCGCACTCCGCCGGGCCGACCCCACCACAAAGAGTCACACCCTCGGATGATCAACCTTCGGGAGCGTGGCCGTGATCGGCTGCCGACCGGCGAACGGGGGTACCCACCACCTATGCGCGCGACCTTCATGTACGGAGCCGGCGACGTCCGCGTCGAGGACGTCGCCGACGCGAAACCGCACGAGCCGACGGATGCTGTCGTGCGGGTCACACTCGCCTGCGTCTGCGGGTCCGACCTGCACCCGTACCACTCCCTGCCCACCACCGACGACGGCCTGCCGATGGGCCACGAGTTCCTCGGGGTCGTCGAGGAGGTCGGATCCGAGGTCACCGGTCTCGCGCCGGGCGACTTCGTGGTCTCCCCGTTCGCCTTCTCCGACAACACCTGCGCGTTCTGCCGCGACGGCCTCCAGACGGCCTGCGTGCGGGGCGGCTGGTACGGCGTCCCCGGCATCGGCGGCACCCAGGCCGAGGCCGTACGGGTTCCGCAGGCCGCCGGCACCCTGGTCAGACTGCCACCGGACGTCGACGAGGCGCTGCTGCCATCCCTGCTGACCCTGTCGGATGTCTACCTGACCGGCTGGCACGCCGCGCACCTGGGCAGGGTCGCCCCGGGCCGGACGGTCACCGTGATCGGCGACGGCGCGGTGGGCCTCTCCGCGGTGCTGGCGTCACGGCGGATGGGCGCCGAGCGGATCATCCTGATGGGCCGGCACCCGGCCCGCACCGACCTCGGGCGTGAGTTCGGCGCCACCGACGTCGTCGCCGAGCGGGGCGAGGAAGGCGTCGCGAAGGTCCGCGACCTCACCGGCGGCGAGGGCAGCCATGTCGTTCTCGAGGCCGTCGGGCACCTTCCGGCCTACGAGCAGGCATACGGCGTGGTCCGGCCGGGCGGGGTCATCTCCCGGGTCGGGGTGCCGCAGTACCAGCAGGCACCGGTCGGCACCGACTCGCTGTTCAACAAGAACGTCACCCTGACCGGCGGGCCGGCGCCGGTCCGCGCCTACATCGAGCAGGCCCTGCCCGACGTCCTCGAAGGCCGGATCAACCCCGGCAGGGTCTTCGACCAGGCCGTCCCGCTCGACCGCGTCGCCGACGCCTACCGCGCCATGGACTCCCGCGCGGCGCTGAAGGTCCTCGTCCGGCCGTGAACGCACCTCAGCCCCGCACCGGCCCCGCGTTCCAGGCGATCCGGGACAGGCCCTTGACGGTGGCGATACCGGTACTCTCGGTAGCACTGTTCCGGGTGTAGACCGCCATCACGTAGTCGCGCCCCCTGCCATGCACGTGGGCGAGGCTGTTGATCACCCAGCCGCCGCCGTAGGGCAGCCAGCCGTTCTTGATCCGCACGGTGACGCCGGCCGGCACACCTGCCGTCAGACCCCACCGCTGGGAGGAGACGACGGTGCCGAGCAACGTGGCGGCCGTGGCCCGAGCCGCCGCCGACAGCGTCGAGTTGGGGTAGGCGATGGCACGCAGGACGGCGAGCTGGTCCCGTGCCGTGGTCTTCGTCAGCCCCCACTTGCCACCGGCGCCCGCCGTGGTCGCGGACATTCCGAGCTTTCGGAAGAAGGCGTTCATCCCGGCGCTCCCGCCCGCCTGCTTCCACAGCTGGCTGGCGGCCGCATTGTCACTGACGGAGATCATCTTCTTGGCCAGGGCCGTCTGCGCCGCGGTCAGTGTGCCGCTTTTGCCGGTCTTCGACAGCAGCGCGGCCAGGATGTCCAGCTTGACGGTGCTGGCCGTCTCCCACCCGGTGCGGGTCGAGTTGCCACTGACCACGGTCCGGCCGCTGGTCGCGTCGTACAGGGCGACACTGACCGCGCCGGGCCGCCCGGCCAGATAGGAGCGGAACTGCCTCGCCAGGTCGCTCGCGGTGACTCCCGTGCCGCCGCCAGCCAACGGCGTTCCCGCCGCCGACGACGCGGGCGCCGCGATGGTCACGGTGGACGTCAACAACACCGCGACGGTGCCCACGACAGCCGCGATACGTCGTCGAGCCCACCGAACCCGTCGAGCCCGTCGAACGACCTCACCGGTACGGACATCCCTGTCGGAACGCTGCCTTCCAGCCATGCCAGATGTCTACGGACGGAAAACTCGACCAGCTGAGTCCTCCGCATTAAGTCGTGTAAATTACTACTCACGGTGAGCATCAATAACGCTGCGCTTCGTGGCTTCCTCGGGAGATCCACGCGCATCGCCGGCCTACGTCCCCGCCGGGAACCCGGCCCGCGGCCCTCCGCAGGTCGCCCGGGGTCGGGGCGATCCGGCGCCCAGGCCGCCTGACCGACCCGCGCGACCGGCCCGCCGGCTGGCGGAAGCCCTGGTCAGCACCGGCATCAGCACTGGCATCAGCACCGGCGTCGGCACTGACGCCCGGGCCGGCCGAGCAGGCCGGCGGCCGGGCCGGGAACGCGCCGGAAAACCCGCCCGCGGCCACCGAAACGCATAACCGGATCCGCGCGCCCCGGAAGCCCGACCCGGTATGCGTTCACCTCCCGCGGCGCGCTGTGGATATTTGATCCGGGGAAGAGGAACTCCGATCACCCCCCGCCTCCTAAACAGCCCAGAAATCCGGACAGTGAGCGGTAGGGTGCCATCCGCACCGACCTGCCCTACTACGGGGGATTCGTGACTACAGACGAAGATGCCGCGCGCGACCACGGACTCACCGCGGCGGACGGAACACCGCTGGACGTCGACCTGAAAACCGACGTTCCGCACGCGGCGAGGGTCTACGACTACATCCTCGGTGGGACGGAGAACTTCCCGGCGGACCGCGCCGCCGCCGGAGAATTCACCAAGCACCTGCGCAACCTGCCCAGCTCCATGCGGGCGAACCGGAACTTCATGGCCCGGATGGCCCGGACCCTGGCCGCCGAGCACGGCATCCGGCAGTTCCTCGACATCGGCTCCGGGCTGCCGACGGCACCGAACCTGCACGAGGTCGTCCAGCAGGTGGCGCCCGAGTCGCGGATCGTCTACGTCGACAACGACCCCATCGTGCTGGTGCACGCCCGCGCCCTGCTCACCAGCACCCCGGAGGGCCGCACCGCCTACCTCGACGCCGACCTGAGCAGGCCGGAGGAGATTCTCGGGTCCGCCCAGCTGCGGGAAACCCTCGACCTGGACCAGCCGGTGGCCGTCAGCCTTCTCGCGGTCGTGCACTTCATTCCCGACGACGCGATCGTGCGGGGTGTCATCGACAAACTGCTGGCCCCGCTCCCGGCGGGCAGCATGCTGGCACTGTCCACCACCACGGCCGACTTCGCACCCGAGGAGGTGCACGCGGGCGTCGCCTCCTACCGGGCCAGCGGGATTCCGCTGACCGCGCGGGACAGGAAGTCCGTCGAGGCATTCTTCGAGGGCCTGGAACTCCTCGACCCCGGGATCACCCTCGTCCACCGCTGGCACCCCGACGCCGACGCGGCCACGTACGACGACAGCCAGGTGTACATGTACGGCGCGGTCGCCCGCAAGCCGTAGGCCGGATGCCGGCCGGATGACCGGCCCTGACCGGTACCGACCGATCCGGCGGAGCGGGCCCAGCCCCCGCCGGGGTTCCGCCGTGCCACCTGGTCGCCCGCACCGGCCCGACCGGCTCCGCGGAACCGCGACCTCGGACCGACCGGCTCCGCGGAACCGCGGTGCGGGTGTGCGGGGCTCCGCGGTGCCCGCGATCGGACGGGCGGGCGCCCGAGGCGGACACCGGCCGGGCCGGCCGGAAAGATCTTGCATCGCTTTCTTGACTCGTTCAGGAAAACGGTGGAAGGTACTACCCATGACGGCGCCCGTGGAGTTCCAGCAGATGCTGCGGGGGGCCGACCTGCGCGTCACCAGGCCCCGGGTGGCGGTGCTGGGCGCGGTCCACGCTCATCCGCACGCCGACACCGAAGCGATCATCGGTGCGGTGCGTGCGGCGCTCCCCGATGCGTCCCACCAGGCCGTCTACGACTCGCTGCGGGTGCTGACGAACGCGGGCCTGATCCGGCGCATCCAGCCGGCCGGCTCGGTTGCCCGGTACGAGTCGCGAGTCGGCGACAACCACCACCACGTCGTCTGCCGGTCCTGCGGCGCCATCTCGGATGTCGACTGCGCCATGGGCGAGGCACCCTGCCTCACCGCGTCCGACGATCACGGGTTCTCGATCGACGAGGCCGAGGTCGTCTACTGGGGCCTGTGCCCCGGCTGCACCGCCGCCGAAAGTCCCTGACCGAACCCACCCCGCCGATCGCACCCGAAGCCCGGGCGAACCACTCAGCCCGGCGAACCGATCAGCCCGGACGAGCCGATCAGCCGATCAGCCGATCGGCCGATCGGCCGATTCAGCGATCGATCACACCATCACCCTTTGCGTCGAAACCATCACGCGATCCACCCCGATCCATCCTGCGCCCGGAGGGCCGCATGTCCGAGAACCAGGAAAAAGAAGTCTTCCCGACGGCCACCGAAAGCAACACCGCGAGCTGCCCGGTCGCGCACGGACGCGCGCCGCATCCCACGGAGGGTGGCGGGAACCGCGGCTGGTGGCCCCGGCAGCTCAACCTGAGAATCCTCGCCAAGAACCCGCCCGCGGCCAACCCGCTCGGTGCGGACTTCGACTACGCCGCGGCCTTCCGGACGCTCGACCTCCCGGCCGTCAAGCGGGACATCGCCGAGGTGCTGACGACGTCCCAGGAATGGTGGCCGGCTGACTTCGGGCACTACGGACCGTTCATCATCCGGATGGCCTGGCACAGTGCCGGCACGTACCGGATCAGTGACGGTCGCGGTGGTGCCGGGGCCGGCCAGCAGCGGTTCGCGCCGCTGAACAGCTGGCCGGACAACGCCAACCTGGACAAGGCCCGGCGCCTGCTGTGGCCGGTCAAGAAGAAGTACGGCCAGAAGCNTTCCTGGGCCGACCTGATGGTGCTCGCCGGCAATGTCGCGCTGGAGACGATGGGTTTCACCACCTTCGGCTTCGCCGGCGGCCGCCCGGACGTCTGGGAGCCCGACGAGGACGTCTACTGGGGCCCGGAGCAGACCTGGCTCGGCGACGAGCGCTACACCGGGGACCGGCAGCTTGAGGAGCCACTCGGCGCCGTCCAGATGGGCCTCATCTACGTCAACCCGGAGGGCCCGAACGGCACCCCGGACCCGCTCGCCGCGGCCCGCGACATCCGCGAGACGTTCCGCCGGATGGCGATGGACGACGTCGAGACGGTGGCGCTCATCGCCGGCGGCCACACCTTCGGCAAGACGCACGGCGCCGCCGACCCGGACGAGTACGTCGGACCCGAGCCGGAGGGCGCGCCGCTGGAGGAGCAGGGCCTGGGCTGGAAGAACAGCTTCGGCAGCGGCAAGGGCGGCGACACGATCACCAGCGGCCTGGAGGGCATCTGGACGAACACGCCGACGACCTGGGACAACAGCTTCTTCGAGATCCTTTTCGGCTACGAGTGGGAGCTGACGAAGAGCCCGGCCGGCGCGCACCAGTGGAAGCCCAGGGAGGGCGCGGGCGCGGGGACCGTCCCCGATGCGCACGATGCCGCCCGGGCGCACGCGCCGACCATGCTGACAACGGACCTGGCGTTGCGTTTCGACCCGGTCTACGAGCGGATCTCGCGGCGCTTCCTGGAGCATCCCGACGAGTTCGCGGACGCCTTCGCCCGGGCCTGGTTCAAGCTGACGCACCGCGACATGGGTCCGATCCAGCGCTACCTCGGCCCGGAGGTGCCCGGCGAGACGCTGATCTGGCAGGACCCGGTTCCGCCGGTGGACCACGAGCTGGTCGACGCGGGCGACGTCGCCGAGCTCAAGGCGCGGGTGCTGGCGGCAGGTCTGCCGGTGTCCCGGCTGGTCAGCGTGGCGTGGGCGGCCGCGTCGACGTTCCGCGGCGGTGACAAGCGCGGCGGGGCGAACGGGGCGCGCATCCGGCTGGAGCCGCAGCGCGGCTGGGAGGTGAACGAGCCGGCGGAGCTGGCCGCGGCCCTGCGCACGCTGGCGGAGATCCAGGAGAGCTTCAACGCCGCGCGCGGCGACGGCAAGCGGATCTCGCTGGCCGACCTGATAGTGCTCGCCGGTGGTGCCGCCGTCGAGCGGGCGGCCCGCGACGCCGGGGTCGAGGTCGAGGTCCCGTTCACACCGGGGCGCACCGACGCGACGCCGGAGCAGACGGACGCCGAGTCGTTCGCCCCGCTGGAGCCGACCGCGGACGGGTTCCGCAACTACCTCGGCAAGGGCCACCGGCTGCCGGCCGAGTTCCTGCTGGTGGACCGGGCGAACCTGTTGACGCTGAGCGCGCCCGAGCTGACGGTGCTTGTCGGTGGCCTGCGGGTACTGGGCGCGAACTACCGGCAGTCGCCGCTCGGCGTGCTCACCACCACCCCGGGCACGCTGACGAACGACTTCTTCGCCAACCTGCTCGACCTGGGCACGGCCTGGGCGCCCACGGCCGACGACGCGGATGTCTTCGAGGGCCGGGACGTCGCGACCGGAGAGCCGCGGTGGACGGCGAGTCGCGTCGACCTGGTCTTCGGGTCGAACTCCGAACTGCGGGCGCTGGCGGAGGTGTACGCGAGCGACGACGCGCGGGAGAAGTTCGTCCACGACTTCGTCGCCGCCTGGGCGAAGGTGATGAATCTCGGCCGCTACGACCTCGCCTGATCTGCCGGGAGATTGCGGGTGGCCCAGCCGCGCGGCTGGGCCACCGGGCACCTGGACGACGTCCTCCCGCGCCCGGCCGAAATCGCCGGCCGGCGGGCATCCACCGCGCTGACCAGGGCATTTACCGGCCATCAACGAGGCNGGCACCGAACACGACCCGGGTTTCGATACCGCCCGTCCGGGCTATGGCCGAGTCTGCTAAAAGCATAAGTACCGTCCGCAGCGGACGGTATCCGAGATTGGGGTGGTCGTGACTGACCGCGACGACGCTGGTTGGGGCAGGAGTCCGGCGGCACCGGGCTGGACACCGTCGAAGGTCGACCTCAGAACGGACGTCCCGCATTCGGCCCGCGTCTACGACTACATCCTCGGCGGCAAGGACAACTTCCCGGCCGACCGCACGGCGGCCGGAGAATTCACCAGGCATCTGCCGAACCTGCCGACGTCCATGCGGGCGAACCGCGATTTCATGGTTCGGATGGCCCGTGTCCTGGCCGCCGAGCACGGCATCCGGCAGTTCCTCGACATCGGCACCGGGCTGCCGACCGCGCCGAACCTGCACGAGGTCGTCCAGCAGGTGGCGCCCGAGTCGCGGATCGTCTACGTCGACAACGACCCCATCGTGCTGGTGCACGCCCGCGCCCTGCTCACCAGCACCCCGGA